>CAIRYK010000014.1 GCA_903882805.1 uncultured Bacteroidota bacterium
CAGAATGGGTTGAATGTGAATAGACAATATGGATTTGTAGTATACAATAGCACATTCAACTCTTTCAGAGTTGGACCTTATTTTCCTTAATACCGGAGGCTTCACCTCCGGCTACGCACATTTTAGCCCTATCGGGCTAAGTACGAATTACAATCATATTGAGTGACTAATTTTCGACTATAGCTTGCCGATTTATGAAATACAATTGGTATAATTGCTTAAATCGAGTTGTTATTCTTTTTCAAGCCATTCTCCCAATAGAATAGGCGCGCCACACGGGCGCGCCTATTCTATATAAGTTATTTTATTACCAGTTTAGCAACGTTCTATTACCCATTTGGCAACAGTGGGCGCCAGTTCTTTCTGAGATTTACCGCCTACAAAAACGCCTATGTGGCCGCCGGGGAAAGGATAATCTTTCTTATCGGTACTGCCTATCATATCCATTATGTTCTTGGTGCTTTCGTTGGGTATAATGTTGTCTTCGGTAGCATATACATTCAGGAAAGGCATGGTTACGTTTTTAAGGTCTACCTTTCTGCCGCCCAGTTCAAATTCGCCTTTTATCAGTTTGTTGTCTCTAAACAGGTCTTTTATGTATTTGCGGTACATTTCGCCGGGCATAGCGGGCAGGTCTGCCTTCCATTTTTCCATGCGCAAGAAGCTCATCATCTTTGTTTTGTCTTCCAGCGAGTCTATGAGGCCAAGATATTTGCTCACATTCATGCTTGGTTTCAGCATACCAAATGCGCTGTCTATGGTTTCGCCGGGTATGGTGCCCAGAGTGTCTACCATAGTGTCTACATCTATATATTTAGTCCATTTATACAGCATGCAGCGCGTAGTGCTAAAGTCGAATGGCGCAACATAAGTAGTTATAGACTTCAATTTTTCGGGATAAAGCGCTGCATATATCATAGAGAAAGTGCCGCCCTGGCAAATACCCATTTTATGAATTTTAGCCACCTTGTGCGTTTTACGCAAAAAGTCTACAGCGCCGTTCATATACACGTCTATGTAGTCTTCCATAGTCAGGTAGCGGTCGGCGCGGGTAGGGTAGCCCCAGTCCATAATATATACATCCAGTCCTTCGTCTATCAGTTTCTTCATCAGGCTGCGGTCGGGCTGTATGTCCAGCACATCATGCCTGTTCAGCATAGCAAACGATACCAGCACTGGAGTGGCGCATTTTGCCGGAGTTTCTCTGGTGTAGTGATACATTTTAACCTTATCGCAAGACCATACCAGTTCTTTTGGCGTGGTGGCTACATCTACAACATGTATATCCTGTAGTGTTTTGTATCCTTTTGCTATCTTTTCGCTTGTAGATACCAGTTCTTCAGCAATTTTTGAAGAGTTAAAATTCATTTTATATAATATTTTCGGCAAAGGTAATAAAGTTTGCCCATTTACTTGTTAAGAAACTCTAAATGGTAATGAATGACATAACTAATGGCGTTATATCGCCCCGCTTTTATCAGGCCTGCTCACGCTTGGGCACAGTGCCAAAAACAATATCCCACAGCACAGAGCTCACCCCAAAGCCCTTATTGGGCGCCTTGTAGTGGTGCAGGTGGTGGTTGCGCCACAGCGCCTTCAGGAAGCGCGGAGGCGCAAAAGCATGTATGGCAAAGTGCATAGAACCATACAATATATAACCAAACAGAAAACCCGGGAAAAATGATAGCGCAAACCAGCCCATCATCAGCTTCATAGACCCGAAAATAATGCAGGCCAGTATAAGGCTGGGCACCGGCGGCATAAACAGGCGTTCTTTATCGCGAGGGTATTCGTGGTGCACGCCGTGCAGCGTATATATAAAACGCACCGCCCGTGGGCTGCTCACTATCATATGAAACAGGTAGCGGTGCATCATGTATTCAAAAAACGTCCAGAACAGTACGCCGGCAAAAAACAGCAGCGCCTCGGTACCCGCGCCTATACCCTTGTGCGCAGCGCCATGATAAAGCATAAACGCGATAACAGGAAAGTACATGCAATACACTACTATGGGATGCGTTTTTGTCATCATCTCCAGATAGTCGTTTTTGAATAATCTCGCCTGACCTTTGTTTTTGATTTTATCAAACTCCATATGTAAAACGGAAATAGGAATTTTAGTCGCTCAGTTTTATTACATCATTATCGTCCTCGCCCATCAGGAATTCGGCGGCTTTGTTCTTTTTCTCTATTACTTTATCCATCCACAACAGCAATGCTGGCAACAAAGTGAGGTTGGTAACCATTGCCAGAAACAGCGTCATGGAGGTGAGGTATCCCAACGATTTTGTGCCGTCGAACTGAGATAAGATAAACACCGAAAAACCAGCAATGAGTATCAGCGAGGTGTAAATAATACTTAGTCCGGTATCGTGTATAGTGCGGTGCACGGTATCGGCAATGCTGTCGTCGTGGCGGGCCAGCTCTTGCTTAAAGTTGACCAGAAACCTGATGGTAACATCAATAGTAATACCCAATGCTACGCTGAATACCAGCACGGTGCTCGGCTTGATGCGGATACCTACCCAACCCATAAGGCCGGCGGTAATGAGCAGCGGCACAATGTTTACAATAATAGAGATGAGCAATATGCGCCACGAGCGGAACAGGGCTACCATGCAACCAAATATGATGAGGAATGCCAGTATCAGGCTGTCGCGCAGGCTATGTACTATAAATTTGCTGCCCTCGAGAAAGGTGATGGTGGTGCCTGTAAAAGTCACATCGTATTTACTGCTATCGAAAATACTGTACACTTCGGGGCGCATCTTGTCGAGCAGTCCTGGCAGTTTCAGGCTGCCCACGTCGGCCATTACTACGCTGATGCGCGCTTTTTGCTTGTTGCTGTCTATAAACGAATTAAGCAGTTTATTAAACATATTGTTCTTATCGGCGCTTTTAGCCGACAGGTAGGGTTGCAGGAAGGCAGCGCCAAAATCGCCCGGTACGGCATAGTAAACCGTGTCGCCGCCAAAGAACTGCTGACTGGCAAACTTAATACCGTCGGCAATAGATAATGGATGGCCAACTTCAGGATGTTTTTGCAACAGAATGCTCAGCTCATCCATCTTGCGAATGACCTCGAGCGTAGATACTACGCCGCGTTTTTTCTTGGTGTCTACCACTATCTCCAGCGGCATTACGCCCTTAAAGTTTTGCTCAAAAAACTTGAGGTCCATAAATACCTTATCCGATTGCGGTAGGTCGTCAACAATGTGCGAGTCGTTGGTAAGGCGGGTAAGCCCTACAACCGAGAAAATACAAACGATAGTAGTGAATGCGTATATAGCCTTGCTGTGACTAAACACCCAGTTGGTGATGCGGGTAAGGATAGAGTTTATCCAGCGGCTTTCCAGATAGCTGGTGTGCTTTACGTTGGGCGGCGGCAGGAAACTGAAAAATGCAGGGATGAAAATAAGCGAGATAAAGAACAACGCTAAAATATTGATACCGGCTACCAATCCGAACTCTTTCAGCAGTTGGCTTTTGGTAAAAAAGAATACGCCGAAGCCGATAGCAGCGGTGAGGTTGGTAAAGAAGGTCACAATGCCCATGCGGTCTACCATGCGCAGCAGCGACTTCATTTTATTGGGGTTCTTGTGGTATTCGTAGTGGTAACGGTTCAGCAGGTACACGCAATTGGGTATGCCTATCACTACTACCAGCGGGGGGATGAGCGCCGTAAGCAGCGTTATTTTGTAGCCCAGCAACACAATAGTACCCATAGACCATACCACCCCGATAGCCACTACCAGCATAGACGACAACACTGCTGTAAACGAACGGAAAAACAGGACAAGGATAACGGCCGTAAGCACAAAAGACATGATGAGGAACATCCGCATCTCGGTTTGCACCTTCATAGCCATTTGCGTGCGTATGAGCGGAAGGCCGGAGTAGTGCAACTCTACATTGTGCGCCTTACCAAACGAATCGGACAGGGCAAGTATATGATTGATAACGCCCGCGCGCAACTTTGAGTTGAGTACATTTTTATTGATGCGTACCGCCATTGTGTAGGCAGGCGTGTCGCCGGTATTGTTATATAAAAAACCTTTGTAAAATGGCAACGCCATAAAGGTTTTACGGAAACTGTCTACATTATCGTATGGCGGATTGCCGGCTACCGACGCTACTTTCAGTTTTTGGGTAAGGGTGTCTTTTACAAGCGTTATGGCTCCGGGTATGCTCAGTACGTTTTCTACAGAGTCTACATGGGCTATTTTGCGCGTAAGCGCAGCATAATCATTAAAAAAATCGGGTTTGAAAAAGTCGTGCGTCTTTACGCCTATCACCATGAGATTGCCGTCTTCGCCAAACTGCTTTCTGAATGCCTGATACTCTACGAGTTTAGGATTATCGGTAGGGACAGCGCTGGTAAACTCGTAGCTGATCTGTATTTTAGAGGCATAATACCCCATAATACAAGTATCGGCCAATAGGAATATCAGCAATGCGATCCTGTACTTAATGATAAACGCGGCTATATTGTGCCACATGAAGCGAGAAAATTGTGGTTTAAAAACCGTAAAATTACAAATTACCTACAGTATAAACGACCTTTTAAGAATAACTATATATCACCGGCGTGCAACCGTTAGCTTGAGCCGACGATGCCTGCGGGCGAACTACTTTTTTACAGGTTTCCCTTTTGTATATTCCTTATAGCTGTTGCGTATCCACATCTTCAATTCCAGCTCGCTGGCGGCGCGTGCAAACGGATAATCCATAGGGTGGGCGTTCATAAATTCAGTTGCGGCTTCTCCTTTTAGTCCGGTCAGGTTAGTTACCAGTGTTTTAGTATAGCGCGTTTCTATGAATCGCTGCTCCATATCGCGCTCGAAATTTTCTTTGAAGCGCTTGTTCTGCCTGTAGCTTTTCGATATTTTTTGCACTGGTCCGCCTATCAGCCCAGTTATTCCGCCGCCATTTGCGTTGCTGAAGCCAGTTTTGATTGGTTTTGTTTTAAGTTCCTTTTCATACAGTGCCGTAAGCGTTAGCGAGTCTTGCTGAAACTGCGTATAGCCCGAATGCAAAACAAACTCCTTCATTTTTACGCTCAGTGATGCCATTTCTACGGTCATAAACTTGCCGGTGGCTGCCGATTTGCGCGCACTCTGAAAACCAATTGCCGAAAATGCCAGTATATCTCCATTGTTTGCAGGTACAGCAAATGCGCCCTGCTCGTCAGTAAGGTACGACAGTCCTGTAGTGACGTTGGCAATGGTGGCCGGGTACAGCGGCTTAGATGAGTCGCCATCTATTACTACGCCTCTTTGAATTTGGCAAAAGGCTACTGTACTTGCCAGCAATAACGATACCAGTGTAATTATTGTTTTCAATTGCGGGGATTTTATGATGTAAAAATACTAAAACCCTGTTGGGCCGCTAAATGTATTTTCATATTTAGGAATACTTTGGCGCTTGCAATACAGTACCACCATTCAGGGCTGTTATTCCGCTATCCACGCGCCATTTGCAGTAACCGAATGTATTTTTATTCCTGCTGCAACAAAACCCGATAAGAGATTACCAGTACTGTCAAAGTTCTTGGCTTGCGCTAAGACCACCTCTTTGGGCGAGTACGCCTTCATTATTTGTCTGGCATCGATACCGGCCGTAGTAGTAATTACCACTACATCTACCGGAAATGGCTGGCTACCCGTTATCGGTTCTTGCAGCACGAGTATAGTTTTACCTCCAATGGTAAATAGATTATCTGATGGAGTTTCTGCAGGATGCCATGCGCGCATGCCTATGTGCGCTGCTGTGGTTGTGTATTGTGTTTTAGCGGTCGCTTCAGTGAGCGTTTGGTAGCGGTTGCCAATAATGCGCTCTATGGTGGGCGTTTTGCCTGTATTGTATACAATCAGCTTGTTTTGCCGGAGGCTTTGGTATTTTGCGGTGCACAGCGAAAGCAGTAACAGCGCTGCGCCGGCGCCAGCAGTAAATAATGCTTGTTTTTTGCCCCTAAGTAAGTAGTAACCTAAACCGCAAATAACGGCCAGTAGCAACAACAACTGGAATCCGCTGAGCATTAGAAAACTAAACGAGCGCGGATTGACGCTCTGCAAAATAGCGACTAAGTAGTTGAAAATACGTGTAAGCCATGTGGCAAGAAAGGAAATACCCTCCGCCGCTACAGGCGCCCAAGACAGCGCAATTATGGCAATGCCCATAATGAGCACGAGGCCCATAAACAGAAATGCGATAACATTAGCAACAACAAAGAACAAAGGGAATATGTGGAAGTAATAAATAACAACCGGCGCAGTTAGCGCCTCGGCGGCGAGGCTCCCTGCAACAGCGCCCCATAGCTTTTTGGTAATCCACGTAGTTGGCGCCAACCAGCCAGAAAGAGGGCTGTAGAAAAATACCAAAGAAAGCACCGCCACAAACGACAACTGGAAGCCCAGCGAAAACAACCATGCGGGATTGTACACAAGCAACAAGGTTGAAGCCGCCAAAAGCTGATTGAGCGAATTGCGCGGCTGGTGGAAAACTACGCCTATAGCCAATATTGTAAACATGATAGCAGCGCGAACAGCCGATGGCGGCGCGCCTGCCATAGCTACATAAAACAATACAAGCGGCAAAGCTATAGCATACTTTATCCATTGATAACGGGGTCCGCGCAACCAAAAAAACAGCCAGCCAATGGCAATGAAGAACATACCCACATTGCCGCCGGAAATGGCTATGATATGCACAATGCCAGTTTCGGCATACGACTGGCGTAAATCTTCGTCAAGGTTTACCTCATCGCCCAGCAACATGGCTTGCAGCAGCCCTTTTGTTTTAGGGTCTGTCAGGTATTTATTCAGTTGGGCCATGCACCAATTATGGGCTTTGTCGGTAATGGGTAGCGCCGTTGGGTCTACTGCGCTGTAAAGTCTTAATGCCGATGGCCTGCAGGTTTGTCTGTGCCAGATATTGTTGCGGTGGCAATAGGCTGCATAATCAAATTCGTGCGGGTTACCTGCATTTGTAATAGTTTGCCAGTTGCCGGGCAGCAACACCGTGTCGCCTTTGTGCAGGCGCATCGGTACTACGTCTTTGTAGACATACACAAATGCTGCCCCGGTCGCCACCTGTTGCTCACCGTTTTCTTTCAGAGCCTTAATGGTTTCTACGGTCAGCTTCCAAGTATGTTCTTTTTCGATGGGGTCAGCACACAGTTTTGCCAGGTATATGTTGCTTGTATTGATTGATTTACCGAACCAATATTTGTCGTTCTGCACATCGTGATGATGTGCAATGCCATAGCCTCCTGCAAGCAGAAGTATAGCTATTAGTGCAGCCAATGCGGTGTTTTGCGATCGCTTATTGCGCGCCGCAACAGCTACAAATGCTACAAAACATATTGCGGTAACAATGGTTGGAATGATGGCTGGTATTTGCAGTCGGGTTGTAGCATCGTAAGCTGCTATGCCACACATCAACGGCGCCAGCGCTCGCACAAAGGGCGCATATTCCCATACATATGCCGTATTGAGCGGCCATCGCTTCATAGAAAAGAGTTGCCGCCAAAATAAACAAATAATCTATACGCTTAGCTACTTAGGGATTGTACACATACGCCACCTCAAATTTCTGTTGCTGGTATTCGCGCGAAAGGTCGCCGATAGCTAAATCTTCCGATTGCGGCGTTGGCTCGCAAACCGAATACATATTGCCATTATACAGTATGGGCGTACCAATGGGTTTATCGAATTTTACGGCTATGGTGAGGTGGTTGGGGAACTCCATGGCTATCATGGGCAGATGGTATATCTCTTTTACCAAACAGTAAAACAAAGCTGCGCGGTCTTTACAATCGCTCTGGTCATATAGCAACGTTTGTTCAGGGGTCATCCGTTTTTGTTTGCCATATACTTCCATATCTGGCTGGTAGTTGAACGCATATCGCGTAAAACGCATCAAATAGTCTACGCCGGTGCGCACATCCATATCCTTCATGTTCTTCTTTAGCTGCGGTATGAGCGACTGGTAGGTTTCGGCGCTAAGCGGCGCATCAAAATATTGTCCGTAGTCGGTAACAGGATAGTTATTGAATATCTTTTTGACTTGCTCGTTAACCTTCACCTTTAGCCTACATTCTACGTCGTAATAGTTGAATGCCAGTTCCTTTTCCTGATAATCCTTAGGCGAAAAGGCCGGAAGGTGTGTGAGGCGATAGGAAAACGGGCTGGTAGCTTCTGGCGCATGAACGCCTATTTGTGAAAACCTGACCTTGGCAAAATCAACTTTACCATAGTCATGGTAGTTGAGGCATACATATTTGCGGTCATCCTTGTGAAAGAAGGGTATGTCGTAGATGTTTTCCTCACAGCGTACGTAAAACAATATCTGGTCGCCGGCCACGCATAGGGTGGCGTCGTAGCCCGATTTTGATAACAAGAACCACTTATATAATGTATATCGCTGATAGTTCTCGGCTTTGGGACTTATGTGCTGCGCCACCTTACGCACCAGTTGGTAATACAGCCAGTCATCTGGCTGATGAATCTCCTTGTAGCGTTTCATACTGCCAACAATTGACTGATAATCAGACCGCTCAAGTTGTTGGTAAAATGTCTCTATCGATTCATCGTTCAGGCAATCGTTAAAACCCACAACCGATGCTGGGTCTATATTCAGATTCAGCGTGTCGCCGTAAAAACAGATTTGTGTATGCTTATACGTATTTTGTTCATTGGGCTTGGCTGTCAGACCCAATGAAACTACCCACAATAATAATATTATCCAAACAGCCTTCACTTTTATTAAGATTTCACAATAAAGTTACGCAAACTTAACACAGAATTAATGTTAAGTTTTATGAAATCTGCTTTTTTGAACAATTTATTGCACATAACTGCCAGCTGATGCTAAAAACCAATACATACTCATAGCTTTTAATTATTAAAGCATCGTGCTTAAGTATGGATACAAGGCGTAACTTTGCATCAATAAAAAGCAAAACAAATGTATCCCGAACAAATAGTTGCCCCCATGAAAGCCGAATTAACAGGTCATGGGTTCACAGAATTACTTACACCTACCGACGTAGACAATACTCTGAAGCAAAACGGCACCACGCTGTTGGTGATCAATAGCGTATGTGGTTGTTCTGCAGGCACTGCCCGTCCGGGTGTGTTGATGGCGGTGCACAATGCCAATAAAAGACCCGACAGATTGACTACCAGCTTTGCTGGCTTTGATGTTGATGCTGTTAAGCAGGCGCGTACTTATTTATTGCCTTATCCTCCATCGTCTCCAGCAATAGTATTGCTGAAAGATGGTAAGGTTGTGCATATGATCGAGCGTCACAATATAGAAGGCCGTCCGGCGCAAATGATTGCCGCCAACCTGATGCAGGCTTTCGAGACTTATTGCTAATTAGGTTTTCAAAATAAAATAGGGCGCAAAAAGCAGTTGATCGCTGCTTTTTGCGCTTTTTTATTTCTGACTGGTTACGGTTATTGCAGTCAATTTCGGGTTTTACGGGATAGTGCAATTATAAAAAGCCGTTTTTTTTTGCTTTATTCGCAGATAAATACACTATCCGTTTGTCTACAGGAAAAATTATTGTCATTACAGCGCCCTCCGGTTCGGGTAAAACTACATTGGTAAAACGCTTACTGGAGGCCTGTCCGCATCTCGAATTCTCTATTTCTGCCTGCACACGCAAGCCGCGCAATGGCGAAGTGCACAGCAAAGACTATTATTTCTTTGAGGAAGAAGAGTTTAAACGTCTTATAGCCGAAGACGCATTTGTAGAGTGGGAGATGGTGTATGCCGGCAAGTACTATGGCACGTTGAAAAGCGAACTGCAGCGTATTTGGGATGCAGGAAAATCTCCGTTGGTAGACATTGATGTGCAAGGCGCGCTGGCGGTCATGGATAAATATAAGGCTATTTGCCACACCATATTTATTGAGGCCCCATCGATGGAAGAGTTGCGCAAGCGACTTATAAACCGTGGAACAGAAACGCCGCAAAGCCTTGAGGAACGCATCAATAAAGCCGAGCACGAGCTGGCATTTGCGCCCAGATTCGATACTGTGCTCGTAAACGACGATCTGGAAAAAGCAACAGCAGAATTGATAGCCGTAGTTACCCGTTTTACCGGCTGCTAAATCGGCAAGTAAGTAAACAACTTCTTTTGCAACGATAAATAATTATTTTTGGGTACAATAACCGTATCATGGCCAAAGCAACTAATCAAAAAAACGTACAGGCGCAACAGCAATCTATAAAGCCTGCAGCGGGGCCTGCCCCTACGGAAAAGGGCCCCAAGAAGCCTTTATCGATATACGATTTTAAGGTGCAGGCTATTGTCGTGTCTCTACTCGCATTCATATTCTATTTCAATAGTTTTTTTAATGAGTATGCCCACGACGATGGCATTGTGATCGTTAAAAACGAATATGTGCAGGAAGGGTTTGCGGGTATCCCCAACATTCTTACCAAGGATGCATACGACAGTTATTACCGGCAGCTAAATACCACCAACCAACTGGAGGGCGGTCGTTTTCGTCCGTTATCTATCGTCACTTTTGCCATAGAGCAGCAGTTTTTGGGGGCAGTGTCGGAAGATAAAGTGGATAGTGTGCTGAAGCAAAATATATCATACGGAGTACGCGGCCCACAGGAAGAAAAGCTCATATTTAATATGCATGTCCGGCATGTATTCAATGTGCTGTGGTATATTTTTTCTCTGGTCGCCTTACTGTATTTTTTACGGTACATAGTGTTCAAAACAGAGCCTATTATGGCGTTTATTGCCACTATACTTTTTGCCATTCATCCCATACATACAGAGGTTGTAGCCAATGTGAAGAGCCGGGATGAGATCATGTCGCTATTGTTTATGTGCGGTACCTTTATTTATACCTTTAAATACCGGGAGCACAAGAAAATTAGTATGCTGTTGCTGTCAATGGTCAGTTACTTTTTTGCATTCTTATCTAAGGAATATGCTATTACGTTGGTGGTATTGTTGCCTATGTCGCTGGTTGTTTTCAATAAAGACTCTATAAAAACCAGCATTCTTACCTTCCTCCCCTTTACGGCAGTAATAACCGCCTACCTGATGATGCGCTTTAGCATTGTAACTGAAATGGGCGCAAACTCTACAAACGAAGTGCTGAACAACCCTTATTTGTTTGCTACGCCTGTACAGAAACTGGCCACAGAAATATCTACTTCACTCAACTATCTGAAGCTGCTTATTTTCCCGCACCCGCTTTCTGCCGATTATTCGTTCAGCTCCATTCCTTACAGCGACTTCAGCAATCTGGGCGTATGGTTATCCATTACCGTTCATGCGGGGTTAGTGGTCGCTTTGGGTTACTTCATTAGTGTGGTACTTAAAAAAGCGCCAAAAACGGAGGTGGTTGGTGTGAAAATGGATAATTCAGGTAAGCGCATGGTAGCTGGTATCATGAGTTTTGCAATAGCTTTTTACCTGATTCACCTGCTGTTGGTGTGCAATATTATATTCGATATAGGCGCTACCATGGGCGAACGTTTGATCTATCACTCATCTGTTGGGTTTGCCATTGCCGTAGCATATTTGCTGGTGAGGGGTGTGGAGAAGATACAACCTGCTGCCGCCAGCCAGAAGGCGCTGGCCGCTATAATGGGCGTCATTATTGTACTGTGCGGCATCAAAACCATTTCAAGAAACGCTGACTGGAAAAACGATGGCACATTGTTTGGCGCTGATATTAAAACAGTGCCTAATAGCGTACTTGTAAATGGTAATGTGGCAGCATCTTACATCACCATTGCCGATTACCAGAAAGACGAAGCTTCGCGTAAAAAATACCTGACAGATGCCATAGGTATGCTGAATCATGCGTTGAGTTTCCACCCCACATTTGTGGCCGGCTACCTGAACAGGGGCATTGCATGGTATAAATTGGGCGAAATAGATACAGCGCTCGCCAACTTCAATAAAGTAAAAAGTTTGTATCCCACCTATCCTACCTTACCGGGATTGTACCGCATAGCCGCCGACTTTTACAGTAAGCGCGGCTGGGATAAGTATGGCCGTTTTGGCCGCTATCCCGAAGCAATAGCTGAGTTTAAAAAAGGATTGGCTATAGATTCTACCAATGCTGAATTGTGGTACAACATGGGCGGCGCTTATTACTCAAGTATGCAGTTCAACGAGGCGATATCGTCGTGGAGAATGGCGTTGAAGATTAAGCCCGACTATACGCAGGCGCAGCAGGGTTTGCAAGCGGCCATGGGTGTATTGCAGTCCGGTGGCGTTCCACCTAAAAAATAGGCTATTGTTGCACAATAAAAATCCCCTCTGCTTCACTGTCCGACAGCGGCTAAAGGGGAATTTCGAAGCAGCAATGCTGCACTAGATAATGTACAATTTGCGTGCCATGTTTTATGGCTCGTCCTGTGGCGTGAAATCGAGTGTGGGTGCAGTGGGCGTTTGGGCTATTTCATCGGGTTGCGGCACCCATTCTACAATAAAATTGTTTCTGCCTGGACCAATAAGAATTACCATAAATTTTTGCTGTATCAGCTCCAGCATGGCCAGAAAGGTAAAAATGGCATGAATGCGGGTTTCGCAATTAGCAAAAAGCGTTTCGAACGACACCTTTTGCTGTTCCTTAAGGTAGCCCATTAGAAATGTACGTTGCCCTTCCATGCTGTAGTTATACTTTACTACTACGTGCTGAGGCTTGTTCATGCGTTCGTTAAAACGCTTTATTACCTTTTCATAAGCCTGTAGCAACTTATACATAGTTACCTGCTGTATCTCGGTGCCTTCAGAATAGGTTTCGCCAAGGCTATCCATTTCCAGCTTTATGTTGCCTCTTTTTTGCTGTGTCATGCGGTCGGCTTCCAGCGCCGCCATCATTTCCGACGCTTCTTTGAAGCGTTTGTATTCCAGTATTTTATCTACCAGCTCCTGTCTTGGGTCCACTTCCTTACCTTGTGCATCTACTTCCTTGCGAGGTAGCAACATGCGCGCCTTGATGCGCATTAATGTAGATACAAAGAGGATAAACTCGCTGGCAAGCTCAATATTCAGCGACTCGAGTGAATGTACATAGCTAAGGAACTCATTAGTAATCTTGGCTATGGGTATGTTGTATATATCCAGTTCGTCGCGCTCTATAAAAAACAGGAGCAGATCGAACGGACCCTCAAACTGCGGTAACTTGATTTGGTAAGTTGCAGACATCTATTGTCAAAAATAGCCTTTTATGCGTACAACTGGTAAGCGCTGTGCAAAAAAAGCAATGTTATCAGAACTTGTAAGCAACGCCCAGCGTGAACATTTGCTTTACCTGTAGCCAACCAAGACCTGAGGCTGGTTCGTTTTTATCTACAGTTTTGCCGGCTTTATCTATATAGGTTTTGCTGTAGGGTACGTTATTGTCGTACATAAAGGTGGCGCCAAAAGCGAGGCTAACAAAACGGGATATTTTCCATGCCAGCAGATTGTCGAAAAGTACGCTTATGTTTCCGGGATTGTCGCGCTTTACTACATTGCCTACTGAGTCTTTGGTATCCTTGGCCAGATAGTTTGAATAGAGGTCTAGACGCGTTTTGTACATCATGTTTTTGTTGATATTGTACACATACCTACCCGAAAAGTAGGCGCCAAACTGTCCAAAGGCGTTCTTGTTGTAGGGTACGCCATAAGCGCCCTCGGCGCTTTTTGAAGTGTAATATTTGTCTACCACAGTAAGTCTGCCTGCAATTGGCGACAAGAAGAAAGATATGTCGCTTCCCTTGCGGTATTCTAATCCCAGTGCGATAGTGAAGTAGGCTGGTGAGAAAAATTTAGAAGTTGGCGTGCTATCCCATTTGGGTAGCGAATAGTCATAACCCTTGGTAAACTGCGATTTAAAGTTGAACAGGGTAGTGAAGAACAGGAATTTGCTCGAGTCTATACGATGTCCGTATTTGCTGGTAAAGTCTATTCGATCATCCGTTTTGCGCGGTATGAAACTTGTTGAGTAGTTATAGGTGAGGCCATAACTAAGGTCGAGGTTATTACTCCATATATCTCGGTGGTAAAGGCGATCGAGTCGGCCGTTGAAAATACCATTTACAGCAAACGAGGCAACTTCGCCCCCCGCGGCCCAGTTGTGCAGAAACCCTTCGTTCATGCCAATGTTCAGAAAGCCCGCATGTATCCATGCTACCGTGTCTTTATTAGAGGTTTGCAGTAGTTTTTTTATGTCTTCAACCTTGTCTATCTGACCCAAAGACTGAAACATAGAAAGCAGGCAAACGCTTACGGCAATAAACATCTTCTTCATAGCAATGAACGGTAATTGTGTATTTGGAAATCTATTTTGGGCGCAAAAGTAAATTTTACTTGGCAGATAGTAAAAATCATGGTCAATTTTTTAATTCGCGCCTGATTTTCAATTTGATGTATATTATGATAGTAATTATATTGTTGTTCGGTCGTGGGTATGGCCGTAAAAAAGCCGGATGCATTTCTGCACCCGGCTTTGTGATAAAATCATAGTGTGTTAGGCTTTTTTAGCCGCTTTTGTTGTTTTTTCTTCTGTAGCTGCAGCCGCTTCTTTTGCTTCGTTAGCATCTGCAACTTTCTTTTCCAGTTCGCGAACCTGCTTTTTCAGGTCGTAGATAGTTTTATATACTTCATCCAGTTCGCTACGGGTAGCTACCGGAATGTCTTTCAACATTTTTTCTGTTTGCAGCTCTATGTCTTTACGGAGTTTCATTTGCATGCTGCCCACTTCTGCCATAAGCGCACTGTAGTCGCTACTTTCAAACAGGTTAACATATACTTTGTCGCTTATGTTCAGCCACTCCTGGTATAAGGCTATCATGCTGGTAACTTCGCCGCCTTCCTGAATTTTCTTGGCAACGTTTTCCGCAAGTTTGTCCATTACTTTAGCTCCCTGGGTGTAAATCATATTTTGCAGTTCAGCATTTTTGATGTTGTACACCATAACGCGATTACCTATTTCGGCCCACTCCTGCATGTTTTTGGTTTGCTGCGTAGGTGTAACCAGCTTGGTAAACGGAGCGAATGCTTCGTTCATCTGACCATACCAGTTAGCATAACCATTGTGCATATTACCGAACATCTGGCCGCTGTTGCCGGTCATTTTGTTCATCATATCGCGCATTTGGTGGTAGCCGTTCATGCCGCTTTCGCTCATTTGCTTCATGCCGTCATTCATCATGTTGGTCATGTTCTGCATTTGGGTGCGGGCGCCTTCTGGCATAAAACCAAAGAATTTGTCCATGAAATCTTTGTACAATTCAGGATTCATGAATTGTTTGTAAGTATCCATGTTGAAGGTTTTATCCTGCATAGACTTTACCATTGGCATCCACATTTCGGTGAATTTTGTAAAGCCTTCGCCACTGCCTGCCATGTTTTTGAAAGCGTCCTGAACAGTGCCGTTCTGGAAGTTTTTCTGCCACTCGCCAAAAGAATTGGTCAGGTTGTTGTAAAACTGTGAGAAAGTACCCGTCATAGTATCGGTAGCTTTCTTAAACGCTTCCTGATTGAAAGGATTCATGTGCTGCATCTGGTTCATCCAGTTAGTTGCATTGGCGTTATTCATCCATGCGTTCATTGGGTTCTGGTTGTTGCTCCATGCATTCTGCCAGGTGGCAAAAGGGTTGTTGCCGCCATTGTTCCAGTTAGCAAACGGATTAGCGTTCTGCCAGTTAGCAAACGGGTTGTTGTGCTGACCGCCAGTCCATGGTTGAAACGGATTGTGATTAGATGAAGTAGGCGCTGTAAAGTTTTTTGCAGCTTCCTGTCCTTTTTCCCAAATCTGTTTTGCCCACTTGATTTGGGTGTTCATCCAGTTTTCGTAAAACTCGTTCAGTGGTGTTGCTGTTTCTTTAGCAGTCTGCTGTTCTTTATTATCTGTAGCGGTATTTGCTGTTGCATTTTCGGCGGCAGGCGCAGCATGAGCTGTCGCTTTGGCAAATAAGTTTTTCTGGTCTTCGAGCCAGTTCTTATACCAATCGCTGCTTTTTTCAATGGTCTCACTGATCGGATTGGCGCCAGTGGTGAATTTTTTAGTGGTTTCCACTATGTTATCTAACACTTTTTTCTGAGTGTCGATAATGGTTTCTACAACATTGTTGTCTTGAAAAGCCATCGTGATTGATTATTGTGTTAAAAAATATGTTTGACAGAAATTGTGCAAAAGAAAATTTTACCTATTTTAGCACAAGTTTTCGTGAAGTTCCCTCTTTGATTGCTCCTGCTAAAGGCGGTGCAAAGGTATGTAAATTTTCGTTAAACAAATGTAAAATTGTGCATTTGTGCAACCGATAACAATTATTTAAACATTTCTTGGCGCACACATCTGGTTAGTATTGTCTGTTTCTGTCTTTTTGCCTGTGTTTCGTTCGTTATTATATCGGGTATTGTACTAACAAGTAATTAAAAACTATTACTTTCGCCTGCAAAAAATCAATTTTATGTTGCAGGTAGGTGATGAATTCCGCCACAAATACAGTTATACTCAAGACGATGTAGACACATACGCGCGCGTTAGCGGCGATACCAATCCTTTGCATACCGATCAGGCGGCAGGGAAAGAAAGCATTTTTGGTCGTTGTATTATGCATGGCTTTTTGGGCGCCAGCGTGTTTACTAAAATATTTGGCGCGCTTTGGTATGCCGATGGACATGTATACATGAGCCAGAGCATGAAGTGGCTGCGCCCAATGTTTGTAGATACCGAGTATGAAGCAGTGATAAAAGTAAAGGAAATTGTAAAAGAGAAAAACCGTGTATTGTACGAATGCGCTGTATACGATGCAGCTACCGGCGAACAAACTATTGCCGGCGAAGCATTGTTGTTGAATAAGAAGCAATATGTGTGGTAAGCGCTCAGCGCTGACATAAAAAAAGGGACCAAAGCCAACGCTCTGTTCCCTTTTTTTATGCGCCTAGTGGCAAACGCCTATTGAATATACTGTTTCAAACTATCGATAGACACCTCGCCGGTAAATGTTTTCAGCAGTTTGCGGTCGCCGCTATATATGTTGATTTGCGGCAGCGCTTGGTATAGAAATACCTTGTCTATAAACCCAAGGCTATCGGCGCCTATGTGCATTTTTGGGTAATCGTCTATTTTGAACGTTTTTGTAAAATTGGGCAGGTAGGGCTTCATTACCTTGTTGGCCAGCAACACTACATTAGTGTTTTTAAACAAATCCATATTTTTTTCCAACAACTGGGTTTCGTCCTCGCAATGCGAGCAAGTTGGGTTAAACATCATAACAAACAGGTTGTAGCCATTATCGAGTTGTTTGCTGCTTATGTACTTCATTTCGCCAAGGTCTACCTCGTCGGCTCTCCTTTTCTTTTTCTTTTTTGGCGCTGGTTTGGGCGGAGCTACGCCGTCTATGAGCTCGGTGGCGCTTGTTGTGTCGTGAAAGGTTATTAACCCAAGCGGTGGCATAGGCGCGCCCATCTGCTTATAGTCGATAGCGTTTTCGGCTTGATTTTCCGTAGTTTTAACGGCCGTCTTTGTATTCTGGGCGCTCAGTTGAGTAGAGCCGATAATACAGAGCGCCAGAAGTAAAATGCGTAACATGTGGCTAATTTAGGCAATAACTTGAAAACAAAAACACAAATCTATTATTATGGCTACTAATATGCCGCTTGCCGAACGTGTGCGGCCCAAGACCCTCGCAGAATTTATTGGTCAGGAGCATCTGGTAGGCCCCGGCAAGGTACTGGAGCAGATGATACATAACCGAAAGGGTCATTCTATTATTTTCTGGGGGCCGCCCGGGGTGGGCAAAACCACGCTGGCACAGATACTGGCGCACTCGCTCGATATGCCCTTTTTTACGCTAAGCGCTATAGACAGCGGTGTAAAAGATGTGAGAGCAGTAATTGAGTTGGCCAACCGAAGCGGTCATGCCCTGCTGTTTATTGATGAGATTCACCGGTTTAACAAGGCGCAGCAAGACAGCTTACTCGGCGCTGTAGAGAAAGGAATAATTACACTCATAGGCGCCACTACCGAAAATCCGTCGTTTGAGGTAATTAGCGCGTTGCTTAGCCGGTGTCAGGTATATGTGTTGCGCGCGCTTACCGAAGATCATCTAATGGCGCTGGTGCATCAGGCAATAGAAAAAGATAAATGGCTGAGCGAGCAAGGATTGGAGATAACGGAATGGGAAGCTCTGCTACAACTAAGCGGCGGCGATGCCCGAAGGCTACTGAATCTGGTTGAGTTGCTTGCAGCGTCGATACCAGGTGAGAAAAAGGTACTGACCAATGCTATAACACAGGATATAGTGCAAAAGAAAATGGCGCTATACGACAAAACCGGAGAGCAGCACTACGATATAATATCGGCTTTTATTAAGTCGCTACGCGGCAGCGACCCTAATGCCGCAGTATATTGGCTGGCGCGAATGATAGAGGGTGGGGAAGACCCCAAGTTTATAGCGCGCCGAATGTTGGTAATGGCCAGCGAAGATATAGGTAATGCTAATCCTAACGCGCTATTGCTGGCTACAAGTTGTTTTCAGGCAGTAGAGCTGATAGGGTATCCAGAGTGCAGGATTATACTCTCTCAGGCAGCCACCTATCTGGCCTCATCGCCCAAAAGCAATGCGGCATACATGGCTATAAATAATGCTCAGGCCCTGGTTGGTCGTACTGGCGATCTTTCTGTGCCGCTACCTATACGTAACGCACCAACAGGGTTGATGAAGAAAATGGACTACGGAGCCGGCTATAAGTATGCCCACGACTACCCCGGTAATTTTGCAGATCAGGAGTTTATGCCCGAGCAAATAGCCGGGGTAAAACTATACGACCCGGGAGCCAATGCCGCCGAAGCCCGCCAGCGCGAGTACCTGCGCAATTGCTGGAAGGAGAAGTATGGGTATTAGTAGACGACTACTGTTTGCGCAAAAATATCTGCGTATAGTATAGCTCGCCATTGGCGCCGCGGACTATGCCAATGCCAGTGAGGTTATAATTGCCTTCAATGTTTTTTTTATGACCAGGGCTGTTCAACCACATGGCTACTACTTCTTTGGCTGGCTTTTCGCTGTAGGCTACGTTTTCCGACCAGCCATATACCTGTTTTAGCTGTTTCCCGAGGCGCGCCATACGCTCGTCAAATCCATCGTGACTAAAAGGTATTACCTTCGTCGCCATGTTCTTGCTGTGTTTTTCGGCAGCCTGTGCTATAGTCTCGTTTAGCGCGAGCGGTTTTAGCCCCATGCTGGTGCGGTGCAGATTTACATACTTCAGTATTTCCTCTTTTCGTTGAGCAAGATTGATTGCTGGCGTTTGCGCGTGCACAGTTATCGCACTATTTAGCGACAGCGTAAGGAAAACAACGACGGCATATATAAATCGAAGCAGCATCGGGCTAATATTAAAGGCTTAGTGGCATGGTAGAACTAAAATTCTTTGTCGGACTTGCAGCCTTTTACTTTACCTTTTTCAAAGGCCTTCATATCGGTTTTGTAGGTCACTTTGTTTTTTTCGGTGGTGTAATCTGGGTCAAGGCCGCTGAGGTCGGGCTTTCCGGCATTTACCCATGCCGTATACCAAAGCCCCGCTGTTACTCTTATCGCAGACCTCATTTGGCGTTCTACCATGCCGTCCATCAGTTCGTGATATACATGCGCATATTCGTAGGCGTGCATCAGCTGTCCATACTTATTTTTGGCAGGCTTGCCTCCCAATCCTATCGCATATTGTTTATCTTCAGGATTGTCTTTTTTCATTTTCAGTTCTATGCGCAGCAGCTTGGGAGCAAGCAAGAAACTGGAATCAATGGTTTCCCACGTAGTTTTTTCTACATCCTTAATGTATTGAGCAGTACCAGGATTGAGGTTGTAGTTTTTACCAAAAAGCTCCGGCAACTGAGATTCCCAAAAAGCATGTATCCCCTCCTGACCTGTATATTGACCGTTGTGGTTGAGTGTTGTGTGCAGTGGCATGTGTCCGTCGGCTACATAGTGGCCAAGGTCGGCGGCAAGCAATAGTATCTCGGTTTTACTTTTATTTTTGAAAGCAGTAGTCAGTTTTGTCATCATATCCTGAATGTACCAGGGTAGAATGCCATATTTTTCTATTGTGTCTTTGCCAAACTTTGCCGATGCCTCAGCAATTGTTTTGGGCATCGCATTCCAGGTTTGATAATTGTATTTTTCCAGATCAATGTAGTGTCTTGGAACCTCTGCTTTATCATTAAGCGTATATTTTCTGAGATCGGGTACTGTCGACTCTTCAACAATGAAATCGGCATGATTGTAAAAAAACATACCCATTTCTTTAGGCAGCGTAAGTATTGCCGCTTTGTTTATGTGATTGTGCCCCCAAACGCCCCAGCCATACACATTAGGCACGGATCCGCCCAGCAAACAAAACAGAAAAACGGCAGTAGTTAACTTCTTGTACATAGCCAGTTAATGATTGAACCGTAAACATAATAGATTTGCCTCGAAAAGGGAATTGAGTTGAATGGATTTTACATTATTTCATAAAAAAATGGTATTGGGGATGCCAATACCATTTGCAGTTTTATAATAATTAGGTAAATACTAATCCGTCAAAGCTTCGGGAGTAGCCGTTGTTTTGAAAGTAAACTTGCGCTGAGAAATGTAACTCAATACTGCTGTGAATAAGCAGATGAAGGTGTAAGATATAGTAGGGTGAATCATAGGTAAGTAAGTGTCGAAAAACTTGATGAGTAAGTAGGTGACAATTATAAAAGTAACTGTGGTGAGCGCATACCGGAATAACTGAATGCGACCGTGGAGGTTAGATTCGGGAAATACAATATGCCTCGACATAATAAAACCCGCAGGGAAACTTATAGAAAATGCAATTAACCAGGCAGCTACGCTTACCGCAATGTTGATGTTGCCGAATACGTGAAAATCCTGTTTGTGAAAAAGTACATTGTAGGCAAGGTCGTAAACTATAATGTTCAACACTGTGTTAGACCCACCGCAAGCAAGATAACGGAATGTTTGCGTAGGGATAATACGAGCAAAAGGCCGATGGAAAAAATCAATTATTCCAACTACGATATGTCTGGTTTTTGAAAGCAAGTTCTCGAAATTAGGCATAAAGGTAAGTAATTTTCATAAATTCAATTTAGGTTGTCGGTTGGTTTTTGCATTATTTTATCGAAAACGATCGCAGTGCGGCTATATCGTTGGGCTATATAAATCACCCGCTAAGTGTATTTAGTGTGATAGATAAACTACTACGGGAAAATGGTCACTGTACCCGTTTATCCATCGCGTACCTGCAAACGACCGGTGTGGTTCGCCTTCATGGCCTTTGTAATGATCTACAAGCAACTGCGGCTTAAATATTTCTGCCTTTACATAGTGTAGGTTACCTGCTCCTTGGTTGATCATTGCTCCTGATACGATTATCTGGTCAAACAGGTTCCACTGGTGTTTGTAGGCTTCAGTGCCTTCGCCTCGCTGGTATATAGCTGCCCATGGATTATACAGTTGCGCGGTTTGGTTTACTTCGTTCGCATTGCCCTTGGCTCCCAACACAGTCATAATACTTTCATCGGTCGGGTTGTCGTTCAGGTCGCCCATTACTATAGCTTTGGCATGCGGTCGATTTTGCATTATTTTATCTACCGCATTTCGATTAGTCCTTGCTGCCGTGGCTCTTTTGGGCGCCGATTCAGTCGCGCCCTCTCTGCGCGAGGGCCAATGGTTGACGAACACGTCAATGGTGTCTGCCCCCATTTTGCCAGACACATGCAGAATGTCTCTTGTTGTTGCCTTGCCGCCCATTCCTGCGAGGTGTACCGGTATCGATTCAGTAAATAATACGGTGAATTGACCTGGATTTTATAGAAAAGCAACGTTTATTCCTCTTGGGTCGGGGCCTTTGTGCAGTATATATTTGTAGGTGCGGCGCGCTATTTCAGGTTGCTTTACCATTTCATCAAGCGCAGCGGTGTTTTCCACCTCTGCAAGCCCAATGAATGCAGGACCATCCTTGCCGGGCATATTTTGCAACGCAACAGCGAGGTTGTGCGCTTTTTGTTCAAATAGTTTTTGGGTGTAATGGTATTTGCCTGCCGGAGTAAAATCCTGATCGTCTGTATCGGGGTCGTCGTTAGGATCAAAGAAGTTCTCGCAGTTATAGAAGGCAATTGTTTGCTCATTGCCGGTTAGCGTCGGTTCTTTTAGCTCACTTTTTATATTGGCTGTGGGCTGTGCGCAACCATAGTAACAGGCTGTACATATTAAAGCCACAGCTTGAAATATTTTGCTGGTCTTCATGATTCTTAATTTTAGGTTAATCAGGTTTTGGAGTCGGAAAAAATAGCTACTTTTCACAAAAATACACTCATACTATGTCTTACAACATACCCCTCATTGCAGAATTGCAGATGGAAGCGGCATCAACTGCCAAAATGCTTGCGCGCGTGCCCACCGACAAATTTGGTTGGGCTCCTCATGAAAAATCTATGAAAATGGGTCGACTGGCTAACCACGTAGCTGAATTGCCATCGTGGATTACTATGACGATGAACACCGAAGCGCTCGATTTTGCTAATTGGGACTACAAGCCAGCGGTGGCTACAACTGCCGAAGAACTGGTGGCCATTCACGACCAAAATGTAAAAGAAGCGGTTGTCTGCCTTGAAAATGCAACGGACGCCGATTTTGAAAAAATGTGGACAATGCGCAATGGCGAACATATATATTTTACCCTTCCTAAAAAAGTGGTGTTGCGCACTTGGGCATTCAGCCATCAGTATCATCATCGCGGACAGCTGAGCGTATTCCTCCGCCTGCTCGATATTCCGGTGCCGGGTATGTATGGGCCAAGCGCCGACGATAACCGCGCTCCGGTTGCAGAACCAGTGCCTGCCGATAATGGCGACTATCTGGATGGCGCTAATCAATAATCAAGCTAAAGTTGTATTCGATATTACTACTGCAGAGCGGCCACATGGTCGCTCTGTTTTTTATTACTGCCCGCAGTTATGTTCAAACAAAAAATGGCTTTACCTACTTATTTTATATTTTTATGCCAACTAAAATATCCACAATGAGGCGTCTGTTTTTCTTATTACTTGTGTGCATACTACCAATATCCCTGTTTGCCACCGTACCAGATTCGCTATGGTTGGTTACGCATTATACCAAAAAAGAGGTGTATATACCCATGCGCGACGGTAAAAAACTGTTTACCATCATTTACGCACCTAAGGCGCCCGGAAGCCACCCAATATTAATGAACCGTACCCCCTACTCCATAGGGCCCTATGGCGAAAACGTGTTCCGTGCTTTTTGGAATGGTCCGTATATGGCCTATTGCCGGGAGAACTACATTATGGTGTTGCAGGATGTGCGCGGCAGGTACATGAGCGAAGGCGAGTTTATGGATGTGCGCCCCTACAACGAAAATAAAAAAGGTAAAGAAACAGACGAAGTCAGCGATACCTACGATGCCATAGACTGGCTGGTAAAAAATGTAAAGAATAACAATGGTCGGGTGGGTATTTATGGCATATCCTATCCCGGCTATTATGCAGCCATGGGGGCAATGTGCGGTCACCCAGCGCTCAAGGCGTCGAGTCCGCAGGCTCCAGTTACAGAGTGGTTTTTGGGCGACGATTTTCACCATAATGGCGCTTTTATGGAAATGGATGCTTTTGGGTTTTACAGCTCATTTGGTAAGCCGCGCCCAGCGCCCACTAAAACAGGCTCGGGTGGCTTTACCTTCCCTACGAGGGATAGTTACAAGTTTTATCTCGAAGCCGGTCCGCTCAAAAATCTGGCGGCGCTTATGGGCGACAGCATAAAATTCTGGACAGACCTCTATAATCACCCCAATTACGACAAATGGTGGCAGCAACGCAATGTGCGCAACCATGTGCAGCACATACCTAATAATGTGGCTACGCTGGTGGTAGGCGGCTTGTTTGATGCCGAAGATTGCTATGGCGCATGGAACCTATACAAGGCAATAGAACGAAAAGCCGATAACAATAATAAGTTGGTGATGGGCCCCTGGAGCCATGGCGGCTGGTCGCGCGGCTCGGGCGACTACTTGGGCAATGTGCGTTTCGGTAAGCTCAATTCTGAGTGGTACCAGCAAAATATTGAGTTGCCATTTTTTAATTACTACCTGAAAGGCGAGGGTAGCTTAAGTAAGATTAAGGAAGCTAATATTTTCTTCTCGGGCGCTAATAAATGGGCGACATTCGATGTATGGCCGCCAAAGGAAATGCAGGCCAAGCCATTATACCTGAGCGCTAACGGCGCTATGAGCTGGGAACGCCCAGCTTCGGGCGACAATGCCAGCCAGAGCAAGTACACCAGCGACCCGGCAAGGCCTGTGCCTTATGCCGAGGGAGTGCACTTTAGGCGCACCAACGAGTATATGACCGACGACCAGCGCTTTGCAGCCCGCCGAACAGATGTACTTACATTCTCAACCGATGTATTGACCGACGATGTGAAACTTGCCGGTCCGGTAGTTGCCGATCTTTTCGCTGCTATTTCTACTACCGATGTAGATTTTGTGGTGAAGCTAATAGATGAGTTTCCCGATAATTTTACCTACGCCGATTCGGTAGATGGTAAGGGGAACGGTAAAGAGTACACCATGGGCGGCTACCAGATGCTGGTGCGCGGCGAAATAATGAGAGGGCGCTACCGCAATAGTTTTGAACGCCCAGAAGCATTTGTGCCCGGCAGAATTACCGAAGTGAAGTACACGCTACCCGATGTAGCGCATGCATTTAAAAAGGGCCATCGCATAATGGTGCAGGTGCAGAGTACCTGGTTTCCCCTTGCCGACCGCAATCCCCAGCAGTTTGTAGATATATACCACTGCGCTGAAAAAGACTTTGTGCCCTGCGACATAACTTTGTATAGTAGCAAGGAGCATCCTTCGAGTGTGGTATTGCCGGTGGTGAGGTAAGAAAAATACTGTTATAATAGAAACGCTTTTACATACTTACAATAAAGGCTGCCCATTTGATGAGGCAGCCTTTATTGTAAGTATAGTTTCAAGAAATTTTATGCAGGTACGCCGCCATACATCTCAGCGCGCACTTCTTTTACTCTGTTGTTGGTCATGTATTCGTCAAACGACATTTCGCGGTCTATGAGTCCACCGGGAGTGATTTCCAGAATACGGTTGGCAACCGTATTTGCCAGCTCATGGTCGCGAGATGTGAATAGGATAGTGCCTCTGAAATCTTTCATTCCATTGTTCAGGGCTGTGATGCTTTCCAGATCAAGGTGGTTGGTAGGCTCGTCCATCATCAGCACATTGCCCTTCATCATCATCATACGGCTCATCATGCAGCGCATTTTTTCGCCTCCGCTCAATACACTCGATTTTTTGAGGGTTTCTTCACCGGTAAACAACATTCGGCCCAAGAAGCCGCGAATAAACGTTTCGTCTTTTTCTTCAGAATATTGTCTTAGCCAGTCGATCAGGTTGTTGTTGTCGTCGGCAAAATAACTGGTGTTGTCTGCAGGCAAGTAAGTAGGAGTTACTGTAACGCCCCATTTGTATAAACCTTTATAATCTTTATCCTCGCCCGAAAGGATGGCATAGAAAGCACGCGTTGCCAATGAGTTAGCGCTCATAATGGCAATTTTTTGACCGCGCTTCAGGTCGAAAGATATGTCTTTAAACAATACCTCGCCGTTAAGCGATTTGCTCAATCCCTTTACTTCCAGAATCTGATCGCCTGCTTCGCGCACCTGATTGTTGAACAATATAGCCGGGTATTTTCTATTCGATGGGCGCATTTCATCCAGCTTTATCTTATCCAGCGCTTTCTTACGGCTGGTTGCTTGCTTAGACTTAGATGCGTTGGCCGAGAAACGAGCGATGAACTCTTTCAACTCAGCTATTTTATCTTCAGCTTTCTTGTTTTGGTCGCCGCGTTGTTTCAGCAAAAGCTGGCTACTTTCATACCAGAAAGAATAGTTACCAGTGTACACATTAATTTTTCCGAAGTCGATATCCGCAACGTGCGTACACACCGTATCCAGGAAGTGACGATCGTGCGATACAACCAATACTATTTTGTCGTAGTCGGCCAGAAAGTTCTCGAGCCACATAATGGTTTCGAGATCCAGATCGTTGGTAGGCTCATCGAGCAGCAGGATATCTGGATTACCAAACAGCGCTTGTGCCAGAAGCACCCTCACTTTTTGGTTGCCGTCTATATCCTTTACCAGCTTATTATGTATGTCTTCTTTAATACCCAGGTTGCTGAGTAGTGTAGCGGCGTCGCTTTCGGCGTTCCAGCCATCCATTTCTGCAAACAAGCCTTCCAGTTCTCCGGCTTTTATGCCGTCTTCTTCTGTAAAGTCTTCTTTAGCATAAATAGCGTCTTTAGCTTTCATTATGTCGTAAAGCACGGTATTGCCGCGAATTACGGTTTCCAATACGGGCACTTCGTCATATTCGTAATGGTTCTGTTTCAATACGCTCATACGCGAGCCCTTAGAGATATCTACCCGGCCGGTTGTGGGGTCTATTTCTCCACTTATTATTTTCAGGAACGTTGATTTTCCTGCGCCGTTTGCGCCGATAATGCCATAGCAATTACCTTCAGTGAATTTTGTATTCACATCTTCAAACAGCACACGCTTGCCGTAGCGAAGCGATAAATTATTAATCGATATCATTATGTAAAGTTCTCTTGTTGTGTATCAAAGACCGTTTTGAGCAAATGACAGGTATCTCCTCAAATTTCGGGCTGCAAAGGTACGAATAAGTAATGTTAATAATCAAAATTTGTTAGGGTTATCTTGGTATTCTATGAGTGTTTCTTTACTGTAGGAAGCTCGTGCGCAGACATTTTATCGCAAGGTGCGGTATCGCTTGCAGTCGCCATTGTTATTGTTAATGTTGGTATTGCTTTGTTGGCTAACTTTAATCAGGGGTTATGTCAGGCGTTTTTCATAATTTTGCGGTTCTAAAATTTTTTCATGAAAGAAGTATATATAGTTTCCGCCGTTCGTACGCCTGTGGGCTCTTGGGGTGGATCGCTAAAAGATTTTTCAGCCACAAAGCTTGGAGCTATAGCTATCAAAGGGGCATTGGAAAGGGCTGGAGTGAAACCAACAGATGTAGACGATGTATTGATGGGCTGTGTTATGCAGGCCAATCTGGGTCAGGCGCCAGCGCGTCAGGCTGCAAAGTTTGCTGGTTTACCAGATAGCGTTTGCTGTACTACAGTAAACAAAGTATGCGCCAGCGGCATGAAAGCAATTATGCAAGGCGCGCAATCTATCATGCTGGGCGATGCCGAGGTAGTAGTAGCCGGCGGTATGGAAAGCATGAGCAACGTGCCGTTCTACAACGAGAATTTAAGATGGGGTAACAAGTTTGGCAATGTCACAGTTATCGATGGTCTGTCGAAAGACGGCTTGATAGATGTGTACCACAACTACCCAATGGGTAATTGCGGAGACCTTTGCGCTAAAGAATACAATATAAGCCGCGAGGCGCAGGACGAATATGCAATAATGAGCTACAAACGTAGCCAGGCCGCATGGGAAGCTGGCTTGTTTGATAACGAGATTGTGCCGGTAGAAGTACCGCAGCGCAAAGGCGACCCAATAAAAATAACCAAGGATGAAGAACCATGGAACGTAAAGTTTGATAAAATCGCCGGTCTTCGTCCAGCATTTACAAAAGACGGTACTGTAACAGCTGCAAACGCAAGCACGCTCAACGACGGCGCTACTGCGCTTGTATTGATGAGCAAGGAAAAAGCAGATGCGCTGGGTATTAAGCCAATAGCTAAACTGAGAGGCTATGCCGATGCCGAACAGGCTCCGGAGTGGTTTACAACGGCTCCATCGCTTGCAGCGCCTAAGGCAGTTGCAAAGGCAGGTTTGAAAATGGAAGACATCGAGTATTTCGAGTTCAACGAAGCATTTAGCGTAGTAGCATTGGTAAATGCACAGATACTGAATCTGAAGCCTGAACAGGTGAATGTAAACGGCGGCGCTGTAGCGCTCGGGCATCCATTGGGTAGCAGCGGCGCGCGTATCGTTACTACACTTATCAGTGTGTTGCAGCAAAAGGGCGCTAAATACGGTTTGGCGGCAATATGCAATGGCGGCGGCGGCGCAAGCGCTGTGGTTATAGAACTGGTATAAATACTACCATTTTTTAGATTGCTATATACTGAATAAATAGATAAAAGTTAAAACCCGAATTGCTGGCAGTTGTCAAGCCGTTTTGGTTTTAACTTTTATCGTTTTTGTGCCCTTCAGTTTACTAATCAACAATGTTTCAACTAACCTCGATGGCGTTGCTGAATAAACCTCAGCGCCTCAGGTCTAAATATATTTTTAATGGATACCGTTAATACAAATGAAACCATTCTCGGATTGTTACAGGATCTGGGACTGGACGCAACTTACTCAAGTCCTAGCCTGACGGCACTGGACGCTGTAACGAGTAAATACCTGAAAGACCTTAAGCTCAATGTATCTGGCTCGCTCAACAGTAGAAATCTGGTGCGTAAGGAGGCTATGCTGATAGCGCTGGCTGTTGCAGTAAATGAAAAGCATGGCGCATTGATTGCAGCCTTTGAACGTATGGCTGCCAAGGAAGGAGCAACTCCCGAAGAAATTGGGGAGGCGCATATGTGTGCGTCTATAATGGGTTTGAACAATATTTTCTACAGGTTTAAGCACTATATGCACGATGTAGAGTTGTATAACAAACAACCAGCCGGACTACGTATGAGCGCTATGATGCTGCCTACAATGGGAAAGGCTGCGTTCGAACTGATCAGTCTTGTATTGTCGGCAGTGAATGGCTGCGAACGTTGCGTGGGCGCTCACGAGCATTCAGTAAAGCAACACAATGTAACCGAAATTCAGATTTTTGATTCTATTCGCCTTGGCTCAGTAATCAAGAGCCTTTGTATTACCCTTTAATAGATCAATTAGGCTTTTTCTACAGTTGGTAAGATAACGGTAAAGATGCTACCCTTGCCCGGCGTACTCTCTACTCTTATCTTACCTTCATGAGCCTCTACAATGGCCTTTACGTAGCTAAGGCCAAGACCAAAGCCCTTTACATTGTGCAGGTTGCCTGTATGGGCACGGTAAAATTTCTCAAATATGCGCGACAAAGTCTCTTTGTCCATGCCTATTCCGTTATCTTTTATTTTAATGGACAGCATGCCGTTGCCGGTATTGAGCGTTTCTACAATAATCTGAGGAGCTGCTGTTGAGTACTTCATTGCATTATCGAGCAGGTTGAATATGATGTTGGAGAAGTGTACCTCGTCGGCTTCAATAATCGGATTTGTTGCATTTAGTTTCAGGCTTAGTCCTCCATTTTTTTCCTGTACCTGTAGCGATATATTGTCGGTTACTTTAGCTATTATTTGATGAACGTCGAGCTTCTGCAGATTGAGTTTTATTTCTTCCTTTTCCAGTCTTGCTGCCTGTAGTATTTTTTCTACCTGCTTGTTCATGCGCTTATTCTCTTCCTTAATCATGCTGCTATATATTTTTATTTTATCAGCATCGTGAATGACTTTTTCATTGGTTAGCGCATCAATAGCCAGCGATATGGTTGCAAGTGGTGTTTTGAGCTCGTGCGTCATATTATTTATGAAATCCGACTTAATTTCTGATAGTTTTTTCTGGTTAAACAGCGTTCGTACAGTAACGGCAAACGCCATGATGATTATGCAGGTAAACACAATAGAAGCAGCAATCATCCAGCCCATTTCGCGGAAAATGAGGTTTTTGTCCTCATTTATCGAGATGTATAATTTCTCCTGATTCATATCGGAATCAGGATTGTTCAGGTCTTTTTGGTAAGCGCTTGCCGACTCCTGCAGTTTGAAACCTGGCGATATAAACAATGGAGTCTGGAAAATATTCAGGATTGTGTATTCATAGGGTAGTTTGATATTATTGCGGCGAAGATCTTTATCTATTATCTGGCGCACCTCTTCTTCGCTCAGTTTTTGTGTTGTGAAGTTATCGCGCAAAAAACTTTCTCTTGCTCCCTTGGTGAGCATAATGAGCGTCTTGTTGTCGATAAATTTGCTTTGGAGGTCGTCTTTGATCTGAATCAGCGCATTTTCTATTTCGTGCTGAAATTCTTCCCTTTTCAGTTTTAGCGCGTTATTTATCCAGGACATTTGAATAAATAAAATGCCAATTACCGACAACGTTATGAGAACAACGATTAAGGGGAATACTTTCTTCATTGGTTACAAATATACCGAGGCAAATATCCCCGACAACTTTTGCAATATACGGTTTAACGGTGATTTAACTATATAACTGCGACACTAATACCGTATTTGCCATGCTGACTGGGGCAAATACGGTATTTTAACTTTCGCTGCTAAGGTAAAAAATCAACTTTTACGTGGTCTATTGCTTTTTTATTTTAGCGTGTAGTGGTTTATCTTTACGGTATGTTGCACACATTGGAGAGAGAAGATACTTATTTACAGAAGGGATTGAGGAAACAGCTTGTTCAATTGCTGCGCAATAAGGGTATTACTGATGAGCGGGTACTTGCGGCAATAGATGCTGTGCCCCGGCATTTCTTTCTTGATCCGGCTTTTGAGCGGCAGGCATACGAAGACAGGGCGTTTCCTATCACTGCCGGCCAAACCATTTCTCATCCGTTTACAGTGGCCATGCAAACCCATTTGCTCGATCTTAAAAAGTTCGACAAGGTATTGGAGATAGGCACGGGTAGCGCTTATCAGGCATGTGTCATCGCCGAAATGGGGGTTACACTCTATACAATTGAACGCCAGAAGGCTTTATACGATCATGTAGGGCAGTTTTTCTTTCTGAAAAAGTACTGTAACATAAAGCGTTTTTACGGAGATGGTTTTGCTGGCTTGCCATCGTATGGGCCTTTCGATAAAATACTGATAACCTGTGGAGCGCCCTTTGTTCCGCCAAAGCTGATAGAGCAGCTAAAACCGGGCGGTATAATGGTGATACCGTTGGGTGAAGGCGAGACGCAGCGTATGACGCGAATAACGAAAGAAAAAGATGGTAGTATAAACGAAGAATACATAGGTGTTTATTCATTTGTACCCATGCTGGAAGGTAAAAATACCCAGTCGGGACTTGCATAATGAAACTATATAAAGCAATAGTGGCGAAACTTACAGAGTTTCGCCACTATTGCTTTATATAATTAATGTTGCTCTACAGCAACTGATTATTCTTTAACTTCTTCGCCTTTCGCATCGCCTTTTATGTATAGTGTGTAGCGTTTTTCTCCGCTCGGCACAACTGCGTTGCTTTGTATGTATACTTCCTTGTTGAAAATGCCATGCTGCTCGGCTGTCTTAAGTCCAAGCTGTATATAGCCTCTTTGACCGGGTAGTACGGGCGTTTTTATCCATTCTACATTTGTGCAACCACATGATGGCGTAACGTTCTGCACGATGATTGGCGCATTACCCACATTGGTAAATTCGAATGTATGCATTGCGATTGGGCCGCGTTTTACAACCCCAAAATCGTGTGTATCGCCGCCGTCGAACTTGAAGTGCGGACCATCTGTGAATTTGGTTTGTGCAGCTGTCGAAGCTTTGCCCTGTGCGCCAGCTTGAGTGTACATGCCCAAAAGCATGCAGAAAAGCGGAATGAATAGTTTTCTCATAAAAAAATGGTTTGGGAATTTTACTCGTTTTATATTTTGAAAATAGTTGGCCTGAGCCAACTATTTTCAAAGAAAAATATGTTATGGAGTCCTTAAAATTATTTAGAAGGATTGCCTGGAGCCGGTGGGTTTGGATCGGCTGGTTTTGGTATAACGTTACCTTTTATGTACAACATCATTGGTTGTTGTTGCGCATTAGAGTTGATGGTGATTGCTTTATCAATCATACCCGCGCGACCGTTAGTAGTATATGCTACGTGTATTTTACCTTTTTGTTTTGGCAAAATTGGTTCGTGAGGCCAAGTTGGTACTGTGCAACCGCAAGAGCCATGAGCGTCTGTGATAACGATTGGGCTTTTACCGGTGTTTTTAAATTCGAAATCGAACTCAGCCAACGGTCCTTCCGGAACATCTTTGAAGAAGTGAATTTCTTCGTCGAATTTGAATTTGCCTGCGTTTACATCAACAGTAGGAGGCGGTGGAGTTGGAGCTCCGCCAACAACGCGTCCTTGCGCCGGTGTAGGCGGAGGGGTTGGCTGAGGCATTGGCGTAGCCTGCTGCTGTGCAGGAGTTGATTGCGTAGCTTTCTTATCTTGGGCTTTTACTACAGCTGCGCTTAATGAAAGGCAGAAAAGCGATAAAAATACTTTTTTCATAATTTTTGTTGTGTGGTTATTGTTTGTTTTTGTTTGAAGATATTGGTAAGCGCAAAGTATTAATTTGTTTTCATTAAAGAAGTATTCTCTGGAACAGATCCTGCTGGCGCTTTCTCTACATTACCCTTTATAGTCAGCACTTTTGTACCGGCATTAGATACAACCGAGATTGTTTTGGTGAATGCATTTGGGCGACCTTTAGTATGGTAAGACACGTTTATCGTGCCTGTAGCTCCCGGCGGCACTGGCTCCTTAGAAAAAGAAGGAACTGTACATCCGCACGATGGTTGTGCTTTTTCAATGATTATTGGCTCTTTACCAGTATTTTTAAAAACAAATTCATAACTCGCATCTGGGCCTTCAGGTATAACGCCAAAGTCGTGGCCGCCATCTACAAAAGCCATGTTATCGGCTGTAAGGGTTGTGGCGGCTGCCGGGGGCGGAGTGGCAGTGGCTGCGTTGGTCGTAATTACAGTCTTTTTCTCTCCGCCGTCTTGTTTTTCTTTATGCTTTTTGTTTTGGGCAAATGTAACGCCAACGGTTAGCAGCAGAAAACCAAAAGAAAGAATCAATTTTTTCATTTTTATGAAATTTTACTCGTGAATGTAATTGTAGAAACAAATTTAGTACCAAAAATTCAAAAAAACTTGTTTTTAAATGTTAAAACCTTTAAAAAGGAATACAATCGTAGTTTTGCATTTGCAATGCATAAATTATTGGTTATACAGACTGCTTTTATAGGCGATGTGGCGTTGGCAACCGCTTTGGTAGAGAAGTTGCATGCATATTATCCGGATGCGAAAATTGATTTTTTGCTGCGAAAAGGTAATGAGGCGTTATTGATCGGGCATCCCCATATTAATGAACTGCTTATATGGGATAAAAGTACAAATAAGCAGAGAAACTTGCTAAAAATGGCGATGAAAGTGCGCAGTAACCGGTATTCGCATGTTATCAACGCTCATCGTTTTGCATCTTCGGGGTTGTTTACCTTTTTATCGGGAGCGCCGTTTAAAGCAGGTTTCGATAAAAATCCATTCTCTTTTTGTTATACCCACAAAGTTAAGCACATCATTTCCGAGCCTTACTCAACCACGATTGTGCATGAAACGCAGCGCAATCAAAAACTGATTGAGCCGCTGACAGATAGTCAGCCCGAAATGCCGAAAATGTACCCAACAGTTGCCGACTACGAAAGGGTTAAGCAGTATAGGCAAGGGCAGTATGCATGTGTGGCCCCTACATCGGTATGGTTTACCAAGCAGTATCCGGCCGACCGCTGGATAGACCTGATCAATGCATTACCTCAGGCGTGCAAGGTGTATATCTTAGGCGGACCCGGCGACAAGGGTGTTTGCGACGCTATTGCTGCGCAAACAACGCACAAAGGAGTGTTGTCGCTTTGCGGCAATCTGAGTTTTTTACAGTCGGCGGCGCTAATGGAGGGGGCTGCCATGAACTATACAAACGATTCGGGACCACTACATTTTGCATCGGCCATAAATGCGCCTGTAACTGCCGTGTTTTGCAGCACGGTGCCGGCTTTTGGGTTTGGTCCGCTGCGCGCTAATGGTAGAATTGTAGAAATTGAGGAAAAACTACCTTGTAGACCTTGTGGATTGCACGGTCATAAAAAGTGCCCTGAAGGTCATTTTAATTGTGCTTTGAAAATTAAAAATGAGCAATTGCTATGGTGGACTTTGAAAACGATGTAAAAAATTGCATGGCTGCTTTGACGGCAGGCGGTGTAATACTATACCCAACCGATACGGTTTGGGGACTAGGATGTGATGCCATGAATGCTGCAGCGGTGGAGAAGATTGCAGCCTTGAAGAACCGTCCCAAAAATAAAAGTATGATAGTGTTGCTGGCCGATGCTAAGGATGTGCTGCAGTATGTGGCTGCCCCGCCGCCCGACATAATCGCCATGCTCGAAGCATTCGACAGGCCTACAACGGTCATTTACGACGGCGCATTGGGCTTCCCTGACAATGTGGTGAATCAGGATGGGAGTATAGGCATAAGAGTAACTGACGATCCGTTTTGCAAGGCGTTGATAAAGCGCTTCAGAGGGCCAATAATTTCTACATCGGCCAACTTGAGCGGGGAGCCTGCCCCTGCTATTTACGCGGATGTTGACACTATAATCGCCAACGGCTGCGACTATGTAGCGCAATATCGGCAAAACGATGATACGGTTAGCCCTCCATCTCGTATTGTGCGCCTTTCGGATGAAGGAGAAATGGAGGTGTTACGGGCGTGAGTTAGGTTAAACTTCAGTTTTGTAAAGCTAACTGAGCAGGAATACGCCTAAATTTGTAAAAACCTCTTTTATGGACGCAGTGATAAAAGTAAAAGTATCCGAGCTGAATGCATCGTTGCTGGAGCGGCTAAGAACCCTGTTTCAGGGAAAAGAAGATACTGAACTTACCATAACCTACCATAGCAAGGCAAACGACTATTTGGTCACTTTAGAAAGGTCGAGGAAAGATATGGAAGAACATAATGGTATCGTAACGTTTACAATGGAACAACTGGAAGAATACACTGCAAATAATACGAAATGAGGAAAATTTCGTTTACGCCGGATACTTTCAAAGAGTACAACCATTGGATAACTGAGGATACTGAAATAGTTCAGAAAATAATTGCTTTACTTAGAGATATTCAAAATGATCCGTTAAAAGGGATAGGTAAGCCGGAGCCTTTGAAGAGGGATTATTCAGGATATTGGAGTCGGCGCATAACTCAAGAACATAGGTTGATTTATAGAGTTAACAACGATTATATAGAGATTATTAAGTGTATTGGGCATTATTGATTTTTTGCTTGCGCTTTTTTGTAAAGGATTTTTATAGCTGATTGGCATGCAATTTCAAGGCTATTTGGCCAAGTAGTTTTACTTGCAAGGCGACTTTTATGGTAGGTCCCTAACTTATTGACGCCCCGACAAAATGGACTATCTGCCCTTCCCCAAGTTTTTCCATGATTGCCCCAATAAATACAGCCTACTGTTTTAGCTTTGTGGCATATTATGGATATTGAATGCTCGCCCAGAGAAAATAAGCTTTTTGAACTGATAGGCGCCACCGCACATGCTATGAACGTAAGCTGCTACCTTGTTGGCGGCTTTGTGCGCGACAAAATACTGGGCAGGCCCACCAAAGATGCCGATATCGTGTGCACTGGCGATGGCATTGCTCTTGCGCATGCAGTGGCTGCAGCCCTACCGGGACGTCCGCAGGTAAATTTCTTTAAAACTTTTGGTACGGCTCAGTTCAAACTGAATGGCTTTGATGTAGAGTTTGTTGGCGCGCGCAAGGAGTCATACACCACCGACAGCCGTAAACCGCAAGTAACGCCGGGAACGATACAAGACGACCAGCTTCGCCGCGACTTCACCGTTAATGCAATGGCGATTAGCCTGAATAAGCCCGACTACGGGCAGCTTATAGATCCGTTTGGCGGTATTACCGACCTGAAAAATAAAATATTGCGCACGCCGCTTGGGCCGGATATTACGTTTTCCGACGATCCGCTGCGTATGATGCGCGGCATTAGGTTTGCCACTCAACTGGGCTTTACCATCGACCCTGACGTTTATGAAGCCATTGCACGTAATAATGAACGCATAAAAATAGTTTCGCAGGAACGCATTACCGACGAACTCAACAAAATAATGGCGGCGGCCAAACCATCAGTAGGGCTCGATCTGCTGTTTAGAAGCGGCTTGCTGAAAGAGTTTTTTCCGCAGGCTGTGGAGTTGTCGGGGGTGGAGATAATAGAGGGTAAGGGCCATAAAGATAACTTTTACCATACGCTACAGGTGGTGGATAACACCGCCGCAAAAAGTGAAGATCTATGGCTGCGCTGGGCGGCGTTGTTGCACGACATAGGCAAGCCGGCAACAAAAAAGTTTGAAGAGGGCCATGGCTGGACGTTTCATGGACATGAGGTAGTGGGCGAGCGCATGACGCCGCGCATATTTAAGCAACTGAAACTGCCTCAAAACGAGAAGATGAAATATGTGGCTAAGCTGGTCGCGCTGCACTTGCGCCCTATTAGCCTGACCAAGGAGGATATTACCGACTCGGCTATGCGCCGTCTGCTATTTGATGCAGGTGAGGAAATAGACGACTTGATGATACTTTGCGAGAGCGATATAACATCTAAAAACAAAGCCAAAGTAAAACGGTATCTCGAAAATTTTGAACTGGTAAAGCAGCGCCTAAAAGAAGTAGAGGAGAAAGACAAGATTCGCAACTGGCAACCGCCGATAAGCGGCGACGAAATAATGGTATTGTTTGGGCTGACGCCGTCGAGGGAGGTGGGCGTACTGAAGACTGCTGTGCGCGAGGCTATACTCGATGGCATTATTCCGAACGACTATAATGCTGCCTACCAACTACTCCTTACCAAGGCGCAGGAACTGAATCTGAAACCTGTGAGCGGCGAGTAGTACTGTAGCTTACAGAGATGTGCAATGCAATTTGAAGGCAGTGTATTTTTTTAGGCAGATAGGCTGGCGCAGTGGTGGTAGCTATAAAAAGGTATTATGCAGTTTTTGCGTGTGGGTGGGTGAATAGGTACGTAAAATTAAGAAAAGCGTTGTTTTCTTGAATTTGAGTCGCGCCCGATAAAGGTAGTCTGTTGATACGCATATAGCCAATATTCAGTTTTATGTTGGTTAGTCCCCGGTATTCTAAATCGAGCCCTACTCTGTTGTGGTCGTAAAGGTGCGCAAATGAAACACCGGCTACATTCAGTAACAGTTCGTCGAACGCTGTAACGGAGATGGTAGTTTTGATGTTGTAGCGTATGCCAATTCGTTCCCGTAGGCGGATAATATTGGGTTGGGCGGTATTGAAGGAGCGCAGTTCGGCGGCGGTGCGTTGCATAGCCTGTAGCTGCCCCCAAATAGGTTGGGTCAATTCGGTTGCGGCCGAGCAGCGCAATTCGCGGGTAGGCGTTTTATACTCATCTGTTCGTTTTTGGATGGGTACATAATTAGCAAAAACGCCGATGGGTGAAATAGAGAATTTTATATGGTCGGTTGGCTGATAGTGCGCCCAAACTCTTGCCGAAAGCATAAGGTTGTTGGCGAGCATGTCTGTATTGGCAGCGCCGTTTTGCCGCCGGTGCTGCACTTCAACATCAAATTTGTATTTGTTGTGAACAGTTGCGCTGGCAGCGCCTCTAAACCACGCATTGTTGTGTGTTTGCGCACTCAGCGAGCCCGCGGCAACTATCCACAAAAAAGTGAGTATTGTTTTCTTCAGGTGCATAATACACAGGTATTAATGGGGTAGTTTTTCGCGTATGTAGCCATAAACCCAAGTGCCCGCTGGTGCAGCCGCCCGCATACCGGGTGCCAAAGCCTACCATAAAGCCGCCAACCACCATGAGCAAAAAACCTCTTGGCGTTGCAATCGCCTGCCAGTTCATAATGTCGATGGGCACGAGACTGTTGAAATCGGTAATACCATAACCGGCCAATTCGTTAGCCAGCTTGGGATTAATAATCATTGGGTTAGGGTTGGCAAGTAGATAAATGCCAATAGTTCCGCCAAGAAAAATGCCAGCAACAAAAAGTAAATTCCATATTTCTTTCTTCCAGTCGTACTTGAAAAAGGATATGTTAGCCGGAATGCATGCTGCGCATATATGTCGCAATGAGGAGCTGACGCCAAAAGTTTTGTTGCCCAGTATTAATAAAGCGGGTACCGTGAGGCCAATAAGCGGACCAGCCACATACCATGGCCAGGGTTGTTTAAGTATTTCTAACATTTTAATTGTGGGGTAACTGAAGTGAGTGTATTGTGTTAAAAGTGTAGCAGCCTTATAAGCGCCCGTGCGGTAAATCACTGTTACCGGCGCCGCGCTAAGCGCAGCGCCGGTAACAGTGAGATTGGTTATTAATGCAACAACTTGATTATGCGTTTTGTGGCAATACTTTGCTTTGACAAACAAAATTGGTACGCGGCACATCGGTTTTAGCTATTGCGCCAAAGCCGCCTTCTACTTCAGAGAAGTTGCGAATACCTCTTGCTTGCAAAATGCTGGCTGCTATCATACTTCTGTAGCCGCCTGCACAATGGAGGAAAAAATGCTCGTTGGTATCTATCGAATTTACCCAGTCGTTTATGTATGCTAGCGGCTTGCTGTAGGCATCCTGTACATGCTCGGCTGCATATTCGGTTTCTTTGCGCACATCTATCACTTTGTCTTCGCCTATGTTTACTTCGGCGGCAAATTCGCTGGCAGTAATGCGGTTTACTTTGTCGGTTTCTTTACCTGCGTTTACCCAGGTATTAAATCCGCCATCCAGATAACCAATCACATTGTCGAACCCAACGCGGCTAAGGCGGGTAACTGCTTCTTCTTGTTTGTTTTCATCTGTTACCAGCAGCAGGGGTTGCTTTACGTCTACAATAAGCGCGCCTACCCAAGGTGCAAAATCGCCAGAGAGACCTATGTTGACCGATTGTGGAATGAAGCCGTTGGTAAATACGCCGGGAGCTCTGGTGTCCAGTATCAGCGCGCCAGTAGTTTCGGCGGCTACTTCAAATTCTGCTGCATTCAGCGCTTTCATACCTCTTTTCAACACATCGTCAAAGCTGTCGTAGCCTTTTTTGTTCATAGCTACATTCATACCAAAATAAGCAGGCGGTGGCAACAGACCTTCGGTAACCGCCTTTATGAATGATTCCTTGTTGGGCTGGTTGAGTGCATAGTTCATGTGTTTCTGATTACCCAGACTGTCTACGGTTTCCTTCATCATGTTTTTGCCGCAAGCCGATCCTGCTCCATGAGCCGGATAAACAGTGATATCATCGGCCAAGGGGAGTATTTTGGTGTAAAGGCTGTCGTATAGCATACCGGCCAACTGATCTTGCGTAAGGTGCGCAGCTTTTTGGGCAAGGTCGGGGCGACCAACATCGCCCAAGAACAGGGTGTCGCCGCTAAACAACGCTGTATCTTTGCCATTTTCGTCTATCAGCAAAAAGCAAGAGCTTTCCATGGTGTGGCCGGGAGTGTGCAATACTTTAATCTTTATGTTGCCTACCTCGAATAACTGATTGTCGGCAGCCGAAATACAGTCGAATTCGCAGGTGGCATTAGGGCCATACACAATAGCGGCTCCTGTTTGGCGACTTAGGTCGAGGTGTCCGCTCACAAAATCGGCATGAAAGTGGGTCTCGAAAATGTACTTCAGTTTTACGCCGTCTTTAGCCAGTCGCGCCATGTAAGGCTGCGTTTCGCGAAGCGGATCGATTATGGCAGCTTCGCCATTAGATGTGATGTAGTATGCGCCTTGCGCCAGACATCCGGTATAAATTTGTTCAATAGTCATGTTATATCTGTTTTGTTGGTTGGTATGTTTTGTAGTTTTTATGTAAAGTTCAGTAGTTATGTTGAATGTTACGGGTACAATTGTTTCTAAAGCTATTTATTTCAGTATAGTTTCTTTTGCAAGTATGTAAATTCCCATGGCTAATACAAACCATCCAAAAGAAGTTTTTAGTTTTTTACCATCTATTTTGGTGGCGAGGTAGCTTCCAGCGAGTATACCTGCTATGGCTATGCCCGTGATAGTGAGTATCAGCTGCCATTGCACTGCTATATGCGATATAGAAAAGAGGAAACCCAAAAGAGAATTGATAGAAATAATAACCAATGATGTGCCAATCGCGGTTTTCATAGGCGCCTTGAGCAGGTTTACAAGCGCTGGTATAATAAGGAAGCCGCCGCCCGCGCCTATCATGCCGGTAACAAGGCCTACCAACAAACCCTGCGCCGCAACAAGCAATGGCGACGCGGGAGGCTGGGGTAGCGATTCATCAACATTACTGGTTTTTTTTATCATGCTATACGAGGCAAATATCATAAGCGTAGCAAACAGCGCCATCAGCAGCATGCTTTTGGTAATGCTAAAACCTCCGATAGATGCTATGCGCGCCGGTATAGCCGGCACGATGTAGGTGCGGGTAAGAAACACTGTAGCAATAGAAGGTATGCCAAAGAGCAAGGCCATTTTTACATTCACTAATCCCTGCCGGAAATAGGAGAGCGAACCCGCTACACTGGTACTACCCACTACAAAAAGCGAATATACAGTGGCTATGGTGGCATCTACCCCAAAAAGATAAACCAATACCGGCACCGTAAGTATGCTACCCCCGCCCCCAATTAACCCTAATGACAACCCGATGAGCACAGACGCCAGATATCCCGCTATATACATTTGCTACTAAATAATGAACAGTGCAAAGGTGCAGTTGCAAAAAAAACTCCAGCGGAACAAATGTTACACACCGTTAGTTTTAACAAAAACGGTTGTCTGAATTGTGAGTCGCTATCGAATTTTTAAAAAAAACTCATAGGTGTTGACGGCCGAGAATAAAACACGGCTATGATGCTAATTTGCGAAAACAATACCGCCTACAGACAAATACAAATAGTCTGTAGGCGGTAAGTGATTGGCGGAGTAGCCGCTATTTCGATTCTGTTATGGTTACTTCGAAGATTGTGCCTTCATTTAGTTTTGACGTTATGTTGAGTGTACCGTTTAGCCCTTTAAGTAAATGCTTTACCAGCGCCAGCCCGAACCCATAGCCCTTTTCTCCATCAGTGCCGTCGCTCGATGCAGTATTGTAGCTGAGTAAGGCAGCAATCTGCTCTGCGCTAATACCTGCGCCTGTATCGCGTACAGTTATGTAAAGCGTGTTATTTGTTTCGGTTTGCACTACATCCAATGTAGCTACTACATCGCCCCATTTGGGTGTAAATTTTATGGCGTTCGATATCAGGTTGCCCGCTATTTGCATCAGTTTATTTTGCGGAAACGAAATATCCTCGCCTGCGTTGAGAACGTTTACAGCAAGCTGTATGTTTTTGCTGCGCGCCTGCGGTGTATACAGTTGCTCCAGGCGTTGTTTAAAAGTTTGCAGCAACATGTCGTCGCGTTTCACTTTATTTTTCAGCCTTTTTTCTTCGCCAAGTATTTCATCGGCCAGTTCCAGCACCGATTTTCCACCCTTGTATATGAGACCAATAAATTCCAGAACCTCTTCTATGTTGTTGTCGCGACCCTGCATTTTCATAATATCGGCCAGTCCTATTATGCCGGCTATAGGGCCCCTTATATCGTGTATAACTCTGTTTTGCGTTTGCCTTACTTCTGTTACCTTGTTTTGCAACGACTCTACATATTGCATTGTTTTCAGCCGGTTCATTATTTCATCGGCTATTATTTTCAGCAGTTCTATTTTTTCGGCGGGCAGTTCTTTTGCTTTCTTGTCTAATACGCACAATGCGCCCAGATTGTGATTTTGAGCGCTCAACGGCACCCCGAAATAGAAGCGAAATTTCGGTCCGTCGGTTACAAAGCCTTCATCTTTAAACATGGGGTCTACCGATAGATCGCTGACCTGATAGAATTCGTTTTCATGTATTGTGTATTGGCATATACTCTCGTCACGCGGTGTTTTATCTACATCAAACCCATAATTCGAAATCGTCCAGGTGGTGTAGCTGTCAACGAGATTGATCATGGATATGGGGCTGCCGGACACCTTGGCAGCCAGCTTAGCTAAGTCGCGAAACGACTCCTGAATATTGGAACAATCAACGTTTAGGTCCGCCAGGGTCATCAGGCGGCCCAATTCGTCTTTTGTAAATGGCGCAGCTTTCAAAAGTTTGTGTTTTAGCTAATGTACGTACACATAAATTGTTTGGATTTTGGCGACCGAAAAATTACATTGGTATTACATGCCCGAGCGAAAAAAGAGCTTGTAAGCAGGTATTTTATACTCGAAGCATTATTTTTGATGGCAAGAGCAATATCAGCATATATGGCAAAAAGCAATGGCAAGATCGAAACACATCTGGCTACAAACGCAGATATCAACATGATTGTTGATATGCGGATGTTGTTTTCTGACGAACTTGTTGGGAAACAAGACGCCACCGCAGAAAATAGCCTTAGGCAAAGTTTGCTGCGCTATTATGCTGAAGAGCTCAACAAAACATGCCTATGCTGGTACGCAATAGCCGATAATATTCCAGTATCAATTGTAACAATGATATTGCGAAAACAACCAGGTAGCATAGTGAACCCAACTGGCAAGTGGGGATATGTAATGAATGTTTTTACACTCCCGGAGTACAGAAGACAGGGAATATCATCTATGCTACTCAACAAAATAATAGACCATGCAGTAGGTCTTGGCTATACAGCCTTTGAGCAACACGCCACCAAAGATGGCGAACCTGCCTACCTAAAGTTAGGCTTCAATAAACATACGGAGCCTACGTACAGGAAGTTTGTTGTGGGGTAAGGGTGGGGGGATATATATTCTTCGTTACCTTCAATTGTGTTTTAGCAAGTAGTTGGAAGGACCAAGGGGGCAACATACAATGTCAGTACAACTGCAATCGTACATATTGGATAGGGTATTGTAACGATTTTTTTTAGTTTTGATTTAGATTTAGATTATGAAACACAACGTACTCAATCCGTTATTTTATATAGGACTGTTGTTTATTACAATTGGTACCTTGTTCAAAATTCAGCATTGGCAATATGGCGCATTGAGTCAGTCTTTTGGCATTATTTTGGAGTTGCTATTTTTTGTACTCGTGATCGTTGAAATTTTGACTTCAAAGAAAGCTGCGCTCAGCCATAAAATACTGTTTGCATCAATATTCATCATCCTTCCTGTTGTCGTCTACTTGTGTCTTCCTGCCTTGCTTTTTATTTTTGCAATACTACTAATTGGCTCAATTTACCTGACAAGGATAAGAAAAAGGTTTTTATACACCAGAATTGAGCTAATTGCAAAGGATTTCGATGCATTATGATTGTCGAAATGGTGTAAATGTATTTGGTTAGGTGAGTTTAATTATTGGCTACAGTTAGATAAAATTTTTTTCTATTGACGGTGAAGATTGGAAAAAGAGATAGAATTTATTTTTTGTAGAATGGAGCAATAGTATCAAAATAACCGAAAGTACCTTTGCTTACAAAATCAACAAATTCGCCACTTTTTAAAAATTGTTGCACCAACTGTCCGGCGGTATTGTACAAAAGTTGGGTATCCCCATCTGCATCAATGCAAAAAACATAATGTGGCGGTTCGTCTGTATTCGGGAACTGCATCCATCCTAAGTAAGCAGCTTTAACTGCTGGTGTGCTTTGGAATAGCTGATTTAAAGCATGTATGATGTTGGTAGGATAATTTACCGGTTGATCTATCAGCGCCTGTGTTTCTTTCTGAATATTAATAGTTCGGGTAAGACTATGAAATAGTCTACCAGATAATAACTCTTCTATTTCATTGGGTAGCAGTTCCTTGCCATAGTCAGAATAGGGATTTAACAGAAATGTGGCACCCTTAGCGAAATTAAATAAATCTTCGCCTTTTGCCGCCAAGTAGTTTACTTGCTCTTTTATTACTCCCTTATCAAATATTCTATCTGTTGACGTGAATACTGGAATTTTGCCATCTCCGAATGAAACTATTTTTACTGTAGTATCTTTTTGTAAAACCTGTTTTCCTGCAGACAAGCCAACCTGATCTGATAGAATGAGTAATTCTTCCGAAAGTAATTTCTTATAAAAATCTGCTCTTATTGTCGGGTCAGATGCTGCTTTTTTTAACAAGATTTCTAATTTATTATTTGCTTCGCTATTCCTTTCCTTCTTTTCAAAAAATCAAATAAACCCATTTAGTCATTTTTTTGCATTAAATGTACTAAAGTTGGTAAGACAACCTTAATGAATTAAGTGCGGAACCAACCATTGCTCTTCGCTCTGACCGCTCTCATTTTCGTGCCCTTACGGACAAAACTTCGAACCGAATAGAGGATTTTTTTTGAGAAAAATACTAATTACATATTTCGTCGTAAGTAGGAACGAAGGGTATTTACTCAAAATATTTTTCAAGCTTTCCTTCTGTATCATCGTATGAGAAATAAACAATACTGCGTGCTGAAAATACGTCTGGGAACTTGATAATTTCTTTCATTATCAAAATTGCATCATCGACAGAGATTTTACTTTTTCTAATGAGGGAGCGCGCAGCTTCGAATGCTATATCTTTTATTGGATGCTCGAATTTGTTGTCTATGACATTCAATAATTCTAATAATAACATTTCAGATACGTATTGTCTTTCAGATGGTGGAATGCGGCAAATTTCCTCTATTACGGCGAAAACAGCGTTAGGAGATATTGACAAACTTTGGTCAATCAAATCAAGACATCGCTGCTTGTTATTATAAGGGAACTTACAATCTATTAAATTCAAAAAATCTATCTCTTTCATTGTTTAGATGTTAGGGATGTGAAGATAGATACGATCTTGGGCAAAATATCCACTTCCTGCTTTAATGTTGCCGGTACTTCCTTAGTTGCGATGCAGGCAAGTTATGGTAAACGCGATTTGCTTGTAATTGGAATCAATCATTTTTTGTAATTTTGCCTTATGAAGAAATCTTCAAATACAGAACAACGTGTAGCGCATATTCTGGAGAGAATGCGAAAAGCTATGCCGGAAATAAAGCGCCAGATTGAAGTTTATGAAAAAAGTATCCAGTCTGGCAATCTGATTAAATCAACGAAAGTAACAGTGCAATCTGGAAATGTCTGAACAAACCCTTTTAGTAGTCGCTGGCTGCAATGGTTCCGGACAATCCTCTTTTTCCAAATCATTAGTACCTGCTGAGTTTCTGCCTTTCGATTATGATATTCATTTCCTGAAATTTTATGCGTCTTTATTTGATTCAGATTTCCGGGAGGAAATGGCCCACAATATGGCTTTTGCCGAACTTGAAAATCAAATTAGCCAGGCAATAACCAATAAAGATAATTTTTGTTACGAAACGAATTTTAATTCTACTCCTCTTTATTGGCCGCAACATTTTAAGGAAAATGGATACAAGCTTCATCTTATTTACCTTTGTCTTGATACAATTGAAGAAGCAAAGCGGCGAGTAGCTATTCGTGTGCAGAATGGAGGGCACTTTGTATCTGATATTGAAGTAAAAAAAAGATACTTTGACGGATTTGCAAATTTAAACACTTATTTTAGCTACTTCGACCTCATTGATATATTTGACTCCTCTGCTTATTCTAAAGAACCAAAATACATCCTTTCAATAGAGGATGGGGTGATAATAATAAAAAGAAATCTACCTGAATATCTGGTTCATTTAATACCCGAAATTGCGAAAAGTGTTCAATAAAAGCTCTTTCTATGGCAAAATGGTACGATATAACGTTAAGGGTATAAATCCAAAAACACACTTTGACCAATCCCTACTCCTCCAAATTTTTAATCATTGTAAATAACATTCTGGAGAGCGAATCATACTCCTTTTTAAGCTCTTCAAATATTTCAGTTGTCATTTCATTTTCCTCTATCAGAAAACTAATAAGAGCTGCACACTCGAACGTCGAACCCCGAGCTGTTACGTAGAAATTCCGCCTGTCTTTTTTGCTGAACTTAGCGCTTCCTTCTGCAATATTCAGCATTATGCTCAGGCTGGCCCGTCCTAATTGGTCTCTGGCATAACCAGGAATAGACTTGTTGCCCTTTAATAATCGATAAATTACTTGATTCACCGAGTACGCTTTTTTATAAACGTCGAGATTTTCATATGGAAACATTAGGTGAAAATATTCTTTTTGGAGCGAGAAAGGGAGCGGGAGCGAGGGAAAAATGGGAAAGGGAGGGTTCGCTCTCGCTCACCTCTCCCTTTCCCATTTTTGTGCCCAGGACTGGATTCGAACCAGCACATCCTTGCGAACGCTGCGACCTGAACACAGTGCGTCTACCAATTTCGCCACCTGGGCAGTTATGATTTGTGTTTCAGGGAGCGCAAAGGTAATGATAAGGTTGATAATTCGG
>CAIRYK010000015.1 GCA_903882805.1 uncultured Bacteroidota bacterium
CCTGCACCATGTGCGATGGTGGTTGTGATTTGCTTTCAATTTTTCTTAGCTTTGAGTTCTTAAACAACAGCAATGGCTAAGATTGTCTACCAGCAAGGCTTGTAGCTGTTTTGCAGGAATAAAAATGCGGGGATTTGCCAGTTTTTTTATTCCTGTTTCAAAACAATTCCAGTTGCTGCGGCGGCGGCTCCAGCGGCACACTGGCGTGCCCTCTGAAAATCTCCATCATCCCAAATTGCTTATCGGTAATGCATATTATACCCACATGGCCTTTGGGCGGCAGGTTGGCCTTGGTGCGCTTTATGTGCACATCCGCATTTTCGCGGCTACTACAGTGCCGCATGTATATACTAAACTGAAACATCATAAAACCATCGGCCATCATTTTTTTGCGAAATGTGGTGTACCGCTTACGGTCTTCCTTGGTTTCGGTAGGCAAATCGAAAAATACCAGTACCCACATAATACGGTAAGCGTTTAATCGATCGAACATATAATAGCATTTATTGTTCACAGCCCGTCATTCGGCTGCCATATCCGGGTACAGCAGCCGCCTCACTTTGCCCTCGTAGCAGCGTGCCAGGCTGGCTGTAGTGCGCTGGGCTGCATTCATCAGTGGGCTTCGCTGCCCATCTATCCGCACATCCATTGCAGGTATGCCCAGCAGTCGTTTTTTTAGCGCCGGTGTCAGCTCCTGCCATTCGGCAGCCGGGGTGTCGGTTACTATGCCGCATACTACTTTGTCTACATAGGGGCGGTAGGGCTCCATTATGTCGTCGGCAAGGCAGTAGGCGTTATATTGGTTTCGGTGGTGTATGCCCAGTGTGGGTAGCAAGCCGCTACCCACCAGACTGCGGGCCACTACTGCCCGCAGCAGTGCGTAGCCATAGTTCAGCATATTGTTTGGCGGCTCGCCATAGCGGTCTCGGGCAAAATCAAATTCCTTGCCCCACAGGTTTTTCCAGTAGTAGCCTGCTGCCATAGCCTCGGTATTGTCGCTGTCTCCGCTTTTTACATCGCGCGCCATGTTAGTCAGGGTTTTGTCGGGCACAGGCCACAGTGCCCCCCGTGCGGTATATTGACTAAGCCATGCGGCCTGATTTTGTATTTTGGCTACTATAGTTTGTTGCCACAGTTGTTTTTTTAGTGGTTCGCTGGCATCCAGTTGGACTGCAAATATGCGGCTTTGCAGGGTGTTGCCGTCCAGATTTAGCAGCAGGCCGGTGGGGTGGCGGGCAGCATCGCACACTATCACCGCGATATTGTTGGCCAGCAGCCGGGCCATCAGCGCCTGACTAATAGTAAGCTGCTGGCTATCCAGTATCAGCACCCCTATATCTTCTATGGGTGCGGTTTTGGTTTCGCCGGTATCGGGCAGCTTTATCACCAACTGGTCGAGGTGGGTGCTGAGATATGCCGGATTGCCGAAGTATAGTGTGCGTTTTATCATAGGGTTAATGGGTACTTTTTTGTATTGTGCCTATGTTTGAAATAATTACTTTTTGAGGTTGAAGCGAGAGTAAACTCTTTATACTTCTTACTGAATAGTATCTTAATGCTGCTGCTGCATCTTTACTATCATCAAGTTCAGTTTCTAAATGATGTCTGAAAACGTAGTAAGTAGCTGCAATTTTTTGTACTCGATACAAGTGTTGGCTTATTATTTCAGTATTGTTACTTATTATTAAATCATTTACACGTTCATTTGAAAGGCCAAGTAAAAACATCTCATTTTGTTCCATTGAAAAACAGAAGCACCAATTGTCTTTAGGCAGTTTTTCTATAAATTCAGGTAAGTAGTTGGTGCCGTCTGTTAGTATTTTATTCCATATTTCTTTAGGTTTTTTTACCAATACTGGAATATTGTATTTTTTTCGTTCTACCGCATGCCAGAAGGTACAAATATGCTCTTGCATCATTCCATTTTCGTCGGTATAGAATGCTATGTGATGATTGCTGCCAGGTTTCACAAAGCCAATTGGTTCACCAGTTTCATTTCGTTTTACTGGTTCTACCGCAGATAGCCCAGTATAGCACCTTACACTTTTTATTTCAATATTTCTTTCTCTATTTAGCCACAGTTTTTCTTTAAAAGCCTCTTTGGGTTTATTTTCAAACTGTTTAAATCGTTCTTCTACAATTGCTTTTATTTTCTCATCTACTATGTATTGGGCATCTGCCGGTTTTAATGATTCTATTGGGTATTTAATTACATATTTTTCTGCGTAACAGCTACCATATTCAAGTGCCACGGTTTTGTTGGCATCAAAGTATATAGGTTCTTTTTTTATGCTCGCCATAGCCTTTTTAACATCGCTATCGTGTACTGACAATCTTTCTTTAATCAGTAGTTTAATTCTTTTTTTGTATATTAGTTCTGGGTTTTCAAAAAGGTACTTTATCGGTTTGTTTTTTTCAATGGTGTTTATTTTGCCGTAAACCGATTTTTCGCTAAGCGGCCCACGCGGCACTAGCACACCTTTTTCTTTATTTATTCCAGTGGCCTTATAAAAGTCGCGTTTGGCCACACGCTTGCCGGCTTTGTACGACACTATAATTTTTGCTGCTGCGTTTTCAACTTCGGCTGTTACGAACGGACGTTGTTTGATAAAATACCTATCCAACAACGATAGGCGGTCTCGCGACGCGTTATTTTGGTCTTCTACAGAAGCATACATTTCATCCCTTGTTTTTTTTGCACTAAGAGTGTTTATTTTTTGAATAAACCTTTGCTGTGTGCAAGCAATTGTTAGCGCATCTATAGCGTGGTGCCGGTGGTCTTTTCTTTTTGTCCAGTCTTTAATTACTAATTTTCGGTGTATTTGTCCGTCGTTGGTTTTCCACTCTACAATTTCAGTCAGGTTTAGATCTTGGTATTTTGGAAGTTGCAGATTCATTAGTACATCATCCCATCCCCATATTTTACGCAGGTAGCTTGTTATGCTACCACTGGTACACCATACATTTTTACAAATGTCTGCAAGTAGTTCCGTTGCTTTTCGAGTTATGTATTGAGTCGCTCTCAATTGTCTGTCAATAAAATCAGTTGGTATTTTGTCGGCAGGCATGAGGAGTTTGTCGCGCTTACTTTTTCTAATTATCTGATTTCTGTACAAATTGTCTACTCGTTCTATGTATTCATTTAGCGTGTCCTCGCCTTTGCTTGTCATAAAGTCGTAAGCAGTGCGATTGCCTTTGTCTGAATTGCATTTGGAGTGTACAAGAGTTTTGTTTGATTGAGAATCATCGAATAATAGTGATTTTGGGATAATATGTTCAATTTCTACATTGCTACCTCTAAGCGAGTCTGTAATACCAAAAGGCTGGCCGCAGTATATGCACGTTGCATTTGCTTTGCTTTCATCGTTATTTATTTCGTGAAACAAACGCCATTTCGTTATTGTATTTCTTGTTGCCCTGATGCCTAGCGAGGCATATTCCTCTTCTATTCTTTTTGTTATGGCATTATTTTCCCGCTCTTTTTTAGAAATAGCGTTATAGGTTTGGTTTCTTTCATCAATGCTTTGTTTTAATTCTCGTGCCAGTTCAACTCTAATTTCATCATCGGGTTCAAAAGCTCCGTATTTATCAATTAGCGCATTAATGAGATTAATAAGTTGGTTGAGGATTTTTTCAACAACAGGTTGTCTAAGGCTATTTTTGGGTAGCAATTCTAGCTTATCTTTAGTAGTTACCTTGCTTTTTTCGTCACTTGTCAAAGAGTCAGAATGACTGTAACCTGCAAACTCGCAAGCCTCACTGTATCCATACCCATCCATTAAGTATGGCAAAATGCGTCGCATAGCCTTTACAGATTTATTGCCAAACCCACCCTTTTTAAAATCAATATTTGCTAACTTTTCTGCAATATCGGGCGGTAAATCGAATTTTGTTTGTAGTGCGTTCCTACAATCCGCAACATCGTCTATTGAGTAAATTACATGCCAAAGTTTATACAATGGTTGGTGTTCAATGTTTGCTGTAAGTTCTTGCTTTGTATGCTCGCCCTTTTGTTCGCCTGTTTTTTTATCAACCAAAAATACTTTATCGTCCGTTTTGTTTATTTCAAGTTCAAATTCGAGAAGATGTTCAAATCCTTTTAGGATTTGTGTTAATGGAGCTTTTGTTTGGTTTCCGGAAATGCCCTTTTCAATTTGTTTATTGCCCGACCAACCATCATTTTTTTTCAGTTTTAAGATTTCGAACAATTTGGTTTGCGTCATTTTCTCATTATCATCTAAGTAGGCGTATATTTCTTGTTTGAATTCGGGTGATATGTTAAGTATTTCACCCCGTTTGTTTTTCAAACGGATGTTATTTATTGTTTCCCATATTTTGCATACTTGCGCAAGTGGCGAGCTTCTTGGCGCAACCTTTGGCCCAACTAATTTTTCTGCGCCTCTTACAGTAGTTTTAAAGCCTGCGAATTCGCAAACACTTACCAGATTTTTCTGCGATTTAAGTCTTCTTTGATAAAAAATTATCTTGTTTCTTACTTTTTCAACCAGTTCATCGTTTAGTATTTCAGTATGGTATTTTTTTTGTGCATTAATAATGGCATCGAATTCTGAGGTGTAAGCATCTCTTGGGAAAATATTGTCTTTTACTCTGAAGTGGGCTTCCGATTTCAATTCGTTGTGAAGCCATTGACCTACTGTCTGCCCGGCATCCTGTATTTTAGCATACCTACTTTTTACCTCTGCTACATAGTCAGTTTCATTTTTATTTGCGCCAGCATCTAATCTGCTGCTTTTGAAACCTCTTTTTTGGTTCAGGTGGTATAAAATTCTGCCCAATTCCTGTGGCGTAACTCTTTCAGAAAGCGCTTTATCTCGTAATCCAAATAAGTCAGTCGCTGATAATTTAAAAAGGTCATCGCCGGGCATCATGGTATTTTCTGCCAATATATTTTTTAATAATGTGCGGCGTAATTGATACCTGTCGTATCCTTTTCTTTGGGTGCGTTTAGCAGTTCTATTTTGGTTTTTTGAAATTGCGTTACCTTTTGTGAATTCGTCGTTATCATCTTTACTAAGTGGAACGATACGGCATCCCATATCAATTATTTTTCTTAATTCTCCGTCTTCCTCAATCATAGTCCACCCTATGCTTGTTATGCCCAAGTCAAGTCCTAAAATACGTTTATTCATTTTTATTGATTATTTTATTGTTTCGTTACAGCTGAATTTTGTTAGTAAATATTTATTGTTATCTTTGTGTCGAAGCAAATCACAAAAAGGATTATTCCGTTGTGAAAACATCCAAAGCGGCGCAAGTCGCTTTTTTTATGCCCCTACCTCTCCATTTCTTCGCGCACAATTTACACGGTATTTTTCGTAAATATAGCTTTATTAATACTGTTTTTTATTTGGAATAAATTTAGTGCTGATATTTGTTTGGTTTGCAATAGGGTATCGGTTTTTAGCTTTTAGGGTAGCTGCCGGGTATGCTTATGTGCTACAATGCAAAAAAACTAAAAGCCCTTCAATGAGGGCTTTTAGGAGTATTTGGGGGGGGGAGAATTGGGTTACTTTCCGATGCAAAACTTACTAAATATATAATCCAACTTATCTTCCGTCGTAACAGCGCCTGTTATTTCGCCGAGGTAGTGCAGGCAGCGGCGGATGTCGAGGGAGATGAGGTCGCCGGGCAGGTTGTTGTCCATGCCGGCTTTTATGTCGTGCAGCGATAGCAAGGTTTCCTGCAGGGCGCTATAGTGGCGGGCATTGGTTACTATGCTGCCTTCCTGTTTTATTTGTCCGCCAGCTACAAGGGTGTAGAGGGCATCTTTTAGTTGTTGTATGTTCTCTTTGTTCTTGGCCGATATATAGAGAATGTTGTCTGCTATAGCAGCGAGGTTGGGCAGCGGATGGGTTAGTTGGTCGGCTTTGTTGCCTACCAGCAGGTATTTTAGTCCGGCGGCTTCCAGTTCAGCTTTCTTGTTGGCGAGCAGGGCATGTTGCTGGTCGTCGGTTACATCAAAGAGGTACACCACTACATCGGCATTGTTCATGGCGGTAATGCTGCGCTCCATTCCTTGCAGCTCTATCACGTCTATGCTGTGTTCACGTATACCGGCGGTGTCTATCAGCCGGAAAAGGATGCCATTTATGTTCAGTGTTTCTTCTATGGTGTCGCGGGTGGTGCCGGCTATTTCGCTTACTATGGCGCGGTCTTCGTTGAGCAGTGCATTGAGCAGCGTGCTTTTGCCTGCATTGGGGCGGCCAATAATGGCTATACGCACCCCGTTTTTTATGGCATTACCCAGGCTAAAGGTGTTCAACAGCGCAGTGGTGGCAGTGGTCAATTCGGCAATAAGTGAATAAAGCCGCTCACGGTCGGCAAACTCTACATCTTCCTGGCTAAAGTCGAGTTCCAGTTCTATAAGTGCGCTAAACATGATTAGTTGTTCGCGCATATCTTTCAGGTCGTGGCTAAAGCCACCCCGCAAATTATGCATAGCGGCCTTGTGGGCTGCGCTGCTTTGGCTGGCTATCAGGTCGGCAACGGCCTCGGCCTGGGTAAGATCCAGTTTGCCTTTCAAAAAAGCCCTTAGGGTAAATTCTCCCGGCTTAGCCATGCGCGCCCCTTGCGCCATGCACAGCTTCATTACCCGCTCCAGCACATAGGCCGAGCCATGGCAACTCACCTCTACCACGTCTTCGCCAGTGTAGCTTTTGGGGCCTTTATACAGGCTGGCCACTACCTCGTCTACCGCTGTCGCTCCATCCATTATACGGCCAAAATGCAAAGTATGGGTAGGCTGCGCGGCAAGATCTTTACCTGCAAACAAGGCATTGACAATAGCTATAGCCGCCGGACCGCTAAGGCGAATGACGCCTATGGCGCCCTCGCCGGGAGGGGTAGCAATGGCAATTATGGTATCGTTGAGGAGGAGCATGTTTTTCAAAATTAGTCAGTTATTTGCATAAAACCGTATCATAGGTTGGCGCGTTGCATAGAAGTTCCATTATTTGCAACTTTGCGGACGGCGATTATTCCAGCAAACAAAAACGATACAATTTATGCGGGCAGTTATACAAAGAGTTTCATCGGCAAGCGTCAGTATTGGCGGAACGGTGCATGGAGCAATAGAAAGGGGATTCATGGTGTTGCTGGGCATTGAGGGCGACGATACCCAAGAAGATGCCGACTGGCTTTGCGCCAAAATAGCCAAGCTAAGGGTGTTTGCTGATGAAAACGGATTGATGAATAACGATATTATAACCGCCGACGGCAATATACTGGTGGTTAGTCAGTTTACGCTACATGCCGCGTACAAGAAGGGCAACCGACCGTCATTTATTAAAGCAGCGCGCCCAGAGCAGGCCATTCCGCTTTATGAGCATTTCACTACTTCATTAGCTGCCACAATAGGTAAAAAGGTAGCCACAGGTAAGTTTGGGGCCGATATGCAGGTGGCGCTGTTAAACGACGGTCCGGTAACTATTATTATGGATACAAAGAATAAAGAGTAAGCTCTTGTTCACTAAACCAAATAACGCCTTGGAAAAGCTGCTGAGTAGAACGAATTGTGGGAGATAGCCTTTACCGCCGCTGTTGCCACTAAAAACTGCAGGGCATTTCCTCGTTTTCAAGGATTTAACCCTGTGAGCGCCTTTCTTTTGTTATTTTCACACCCCAATGATGTTTGACGACGAATACTTTATGCGCGAGGCGCTGCGCCAGGCAAGGCTGGCATACGATGCCGGCGAGGTGCCGGTAGGCGCTGTAGTGGTGTGGAACAATAAAATAATAGCCCGCGGCCACAACCAAACCGAACAACTGAACGACTGTACAGCCCATGCCGAAATGATAGCGCTAACATCGGCTTTTAATGCTACAGGCGGCAAATACCTGCCCGAGGGCACGCTGTTTGTAACGGTAGAACCCTGCCTTATGTGCAGCGGCGCGCTCTACTGGTCAAAGATAGGCCGCGTGGTATATGGCGCAGAAGATGTAAAAAACGGCTACCGCAAAACGACCGGCGACAACTCGCCATTCCATCCTAAAACAGCGCTAAAAGGAGGTGTGCTGGCCGGCGAATGTGCGCAACTAATGAAAGACTTTTTTGCGGCGCGCCGGTAATAAACCTATTATGCAACCAAGATTAATGATTCAATAATTAGCTCAAAGTGTACACTTGGCATAAAGCAGAACAACTAACTGCAAGCGCTCTGGAAGAAAACAAACCTACCGAGATAATCGTGGCCGGAAAGCGTATTGGCTTGCTACAGCGCCAAGGTAAACTACATGCATTTGCAGCGCTCTGCCCACATGCGGGCGCACCTATGTGCGATGGCTGGGTAGATGCAATGGGGCGGATTGTTTGTCCGCTACACAAATACCGTTTCGATCCTACCAATGGCCGCAATACCAGCGGCGAGGGCTACAAACTATATACTTACCCTTGCGAAATAAGAGACGACAGCATTTACATAGGGTTGATAACAACCGGTTTATGAAATCGATTTACTAATTTTGCAACATGAAAAAGGCGATATTTTTACTTACAATAGCTGGCTCCATCCTTTTTTTGAGTTCCTTTTTCACTTCATCCTCACACAATACAGAGCTCTCCTTTACTGGAGCGCCCAAAAACAAGGAGCAACTTGGCGAGGCCTTGTTTTTTGAAAAGCTATTATCGGCCGATAGCAGTATTAGCTGCGGGTCGTGCCATCTTCCTGCATTTGCATTTGCCGATACAGTTGCGTTTAGTAAGGGGGTTGGCGGCAGATTGGGCAAACGCAATGCGCCATCGTGTATGAATATCGCAGGCCGCGATTTGTTGTTTTACGACGGCAGAGCCGCATCGCTCGAAGATCAGGTAAGATTCCCTATCGAAGACCATAACGAAATGAACCTGCCCATTGCGGAAGCAGTGAGCCGTCTGAATAAAAAAGAACAGTATGTTCGCCTGTTTGCAGCCATATTCAATAGCAAGCCCACCGAGACTACGCTAAAAGAGGCGATAGCAGCTTTTGAACGCACACTCGAAACCTCAAAAACACCCTTCGACCGTTATATGGCTGGCAACGACAGCGCAATCAGCGCATCAGCCATAAGAGGTCGCGAACTATTTATGGGGCCTAAAGCAAAATGCTTTGAATGTCATTTTTCTCCAGACTTCACTGGCGATGAATTCAAAAACATTGGGCTTTTTGACGGTAAAAAATTCAACGACTCTGGCAGGTATAGTATCTCGAAAGATATAAAGGACATTGGCAAGTTTAAAGTGCCCGGCCTACGCAATGTGGCCGCCACTGCTCCGTATATGCACAATGGAATGTTCCGGACGCTGCGCGAGGTGATAGATTACTACAACGACCCCTATAAAACAGTAAAACGCCCGATAAATACAGACTCATTGCTGACAAAGGCGCTTGGTCTTACTGAAACGGAAAAGATAGACATAGAAAACTTCCTGCTAACACTTACCGACGATCGGTTTTCGGGTGTAGCAAACAGGAAAAAATAACCAGCCGCGACGATCCATTTTATTGTTTGTGACCGTCTATTCTGTTAAAAAAACGTCCTTATATGCTAAAATAGTCCGTAGAGTGTTAACGATGATGTTGCTGTCGGCTATGCTTGTCAGTTTGTTTATTTAAATTGCCTGCACAAATCACAGACTATGAAACTGACCATGTATCAGGTAGATGCTTTTACCGATAAGCTGTTTGGCGGCAATCCTGCCGCCGTTTGCATACTCAACAGTTGGCTGAACGACGAACTGATGCAGCAAATAGCCATGGAAAACAACCTTGCTGAAACTGCTTTTGTGGTAAAGGCCGTTGATTCGTATCATATAAGGTGGTTTACGCCTACGGTTGAGGTTGACCTTTGCGGGCATGCTACTCTGGCGGCAGCACATGTGCTGTTCAATCATTGCAACTACACCGGCGATGCTATTTTGTTCTTCTCGCACCGTAGCGGACCGCTTGAAGTAGGGCGCAAAGGAGCCGAACTAATTCTGGATTTCCCGACAGATACCTACGAGGCCGTAGAAACACCAGCAATTTTGGTGCAAGCGCTGGGCTGCACACCTACCGAAACCTACAAAGGGAAAACCGACTTCATGGCGGTATATGCCACCGAACAGGAAATACTGGATATAAAACCCGATTTTGAATTACTCAATGCATTGGCCTGCAGAGGCGTAATTGTCACCGCCCCGGGCTTGTCAGGCGATTTTGTTTCGCGTTTCTTTGGTCCGCAAAGCGGCATAAATGAAGATCCGGTAACCGGGTCGGCACATACTACCCTTACACCCTATTGGTCCGCGCGACTGGGCAAAACTGAGCTCAACGCCATACAAGTATCGGCGCGCAAAGGATATTTGAAGTGCGTGCACTTGGGTAATAGGGTTGCCATTAGCGGCAATGCGGTTACGTACATGGTAGGCGAAATAACAGTAGCCCGCTAACTGTGGATTTACTGACAATCAATAATACACTATAGTAGTCTCTACCACTTCTACCACCGTCTGTATGCCGTCGCGCATCATATACTTGGTTTCTTTTGTGGCATTGCCTTCTTTGTCGTATTCGTACTCTATATAGTAACTTTCCTTTTCGTAAAATGTACCATCTGGCTCGTACCAGTTATTTTCTGTAATATTTCCTTTCTTGTCGTACTTAAACATTTGCTTCAGTTCCAAACTACTATCTGATAGGTAAGTGCAGAATTCGGATACATTACCGAGGCTATCATATTTGGTAGTGTATATATTCAGCAGGCTATCGTGACTGTTGTATTTATACTTTTCAATTTCATTGCCTTTGCTGTCAAACTTCGAAATAATGTGGTCTACCAATTCGCCATTCTCGTCGTAGTTCAGGCCTTCTGTCCGGTTTCCTTTTTCATCGTAGCTATACACATACTTGGTGTAAAGGTCGCCCTCGGCTGTGTACACACCATATTCTGCTACATTACCGCGTTTATCGTATTTGTATATCGACTTATCTGCCATTGTGCCGCTCGAATCGTAATCTAGTTCCTCTATTTTACGGCCCATCACATCGCGTATACTTATGGTCTTGTATTCTATCATACCGTTGGCTTTAAAGAGCGTAAACTCTTTTTCGTCGCCAGTACTATCATACACCCCTATAAATTTAGCGTCGGGCGAGCCATCTGCTTTAAAATTGCTGGCTTCTACCAAGTAACCTTCTTTATTAAATACATCGTAACTCTTTGAAAACAATAATAGACTTTCGGCTCCCTTTTTGTTGGGCAATCTGTATACAAGCCTTGTTACCGATTTTACATTACCAGTAAGGTGGCGCTTGAAAAGTGTAGCCGGACGATCGAAAATATTCGTTTCCAGCATTTTCCACTTTTTGCCGGTTGGTTTTGCCAGTTCGGTTTTGTGTGTTGTATCTACCGGTTTGTGTGCAATGCCTGTGCCGCTATTGCTGCCGCACGACGAAGTAGCGAAATAAATAAACACAACGCAAGCCATGCCTAGTGCAGAGCAAATTCTATTTCTCATTGGAATAATTACGCAACCAGCCATTTTGTGCCAGACATTTGAACACTAATATACAATTTTTAGCGGCGCGGCAAAAAACGTAGCCGTTTTTATAAATAATTGAAAAATGATGTCCCCGAAAAATCATCGATACTCAGCCCCACTCCCGGCAACGCTGCAAATCGCGACCGACCAATGCCCACAAACTCCATTCCGTTGGCAAACGCAGTTTTCATATCCCAAATACCATCGCCCACAGATATTATGCGCCTGAAAGACCGACTATAGTACGCTTCAGCATTACGAATGGCGGTAAGCACAATTTCATCTCTCGTCAGCAATTCATTAGCGGCAACCAGGAGTTCAGGCACGTATTGTATACCTGTGCGCACTAGCTTCAGTACTGCCGGCCCTGCCAGCGACCCTGTCGCAAAAGCTACTGCATAATTTCCGTTTTGTTGCAACTGCGCTACGGCCAGAGCAGCGCCCGCTATCTCCTCGATAGGTTTACTTACTGTAGCCAATTTAAAATGCGCTGTCAAATAATTTTCGAAGGTCTGCATAATGGGCTGAGTTACCGGCAACCCAATATGCTTATCGAAAATTGTTTTGAAAATATAACTATCAGTATGGTGCAAGTAGCCGCCATAGTCGTCGTCAAATTCAGTAATACCCAATGCATATATGGCGCTACTAAAAGCCTGCTTGTGCAGCGGCACAGTATCTGTAAGCGTGCCATCTATATCAAACACTATTAGTGTATCCCGTTGTTTCGCTCTGTCTGTCATCCATCAACTTTTTATGCCTTTAAAGCTATTAAAACAGCAAGAGGCCACATGCATATACATGGACCTCTCGCTTATAATATTCATTAACTAATCAATTAACTGTTCATCCTTGTTTTGAATTCAGACGTGAAATGGAATTCTATTTTGGGGTTGTTCTGTCTTTCGGTATTCAAGAACCATTCGCTTTGTGCCAGATATACCAGATTGCCGTCTTTATCTTCCATTATATTGTTTTGCTTAAAGCGTGCAAAATCTTCTACTGCTTTCTTTTCACCGGTTATCCAGCAAGCTTTGTAAAACGACAACGGCACAAACGCACAAGCCGCGCCATACTCTTGTAATAAACGATATTGTATTACCTCAAACTGCAGTTCGCCTACGCAACCTATTATTTTGCGGTTGCCGCCATGCTGAGTAAACAACTGCGCCACACCCTCATCGGTAAGCTGGCGTACACCCTTTTCTAACTGCTTGGTTTTCATTGGGTCTTTGTTGATCAGTTCCTTGAATATCTCGGGCGAGAATGTTGGTATGCCGGTAAACTGCATTATTTCGCCCTCGGTAAGCGTATCGCCTATTTTAAAAGAACCTGTGTCGAACAGCCCCACCACGTCGCCGGGATAGGCCTCTTCAATCACATCTTTTTCGCGGGCCATAAACGAATACGGGTTGCTAAAGCGCATCTCCTTTTCCAGACGTGTGTGCTTGTAGTAGGTGTTGCGTGCAAACCTACCCGAACATACCCTAAGAAACGCTATACGGTCGCGATGGCGAGGGTCGAGGTTGGCGTGAATCTTAAATATGAAGCCTGTGAACTTATCTTCATCGGGGGCTACATAGCGCGTATCTGTATTACGGCCTTGCGGATGCGGAGCTATAGTGATAAACGTATCGAGCAGTTCTTTTACCCCGAAGTTATTAACGGCGCTACCAAAAAACACCGGAGCTATTTTACCTTTCAGGTAGCTGTCTGTATCCAGTTCGCCATACACGCCCTGCAGCAATTCTACATCCTCGCGCAGTTGGCTGGCATCGCGCTCCCCTACTTTATCATCGAGAAGTGCGTCGCTCAGGTCGTTGATAGGTATAGTATTTTCTTCTGTCGATTTCTGACTCGCTGTAAACAAGTTCAGGCTACTGTTGTGCAAATTGTACACCCCCTTAAATTCCTTACCCATGTTTATAGGCCACGACAACGGATGCAACGACAACTTTAGTTCCTTTTCTATTTCATCCATAAGATCGAAGGGAAACTTGCCATCGCGATCCAGTTTGTTTACAAAAACTATCACCGGTGTGTCGCGCATACGGCACACCTCTACCAGTTTTCGGGTTTGGTCTTCCACGCCGTTCACGCTGTCTATTACCAGTATTACACTGTCTACTGCGGTAAGCGTGCGGTAGGTATCTTCAGCAAAGTCTTTGTGACCTGGAGTATCTAGCAGATTGATGAGCGTATTGTTGTACTCAAAACTCATTACCGAAGTGGCAACCGATATACCCCTTTGGCGCTCTATCTCCATAAAGTCGCTGGTAGCATGCTTTTTTATCTTGTTGCTCTTTACCGCTCCAGCCACCTGTATAGCGCCACCAAACAGCAGCAGTTTTTCGGTGAGGGTGGTTTTACCGGCATCGGGGTGCGATATGATCGCAAATGTGCGCCGTTGCGCTATTTCTTTATCGTATTTCATTGTTAAGTTGTAGTTGTTCAGGCAGTTTACTCGCACACGTATTGCAGCAAACTTTTTGTATTGCCCATAATATTTTGCAAATGCTCTTCAACTCCCTTTTGGCGAACAACAAAGACCAACCAAAAAACATTTGAAAAATTATCTATTTACAAACAGCGCGCAAAGGTACACACTTTTGATTTTTCAGGGCAAAGGGAATAGGTTATATTCTGGTTTGTTGTCGAAAAACCTTGATACAACCCATTTTGCAGCAGCTACTAAGTGCAAAAAACAGAAAAGGTGGCAGTAGTTGTTTACAACCACATGCCACCTTGCTAAAAATATTACTTAACTATAGTGTCGCTTCGCCTTTCACCCAGTTGCAAGGACATAGTTCGTCTGTTTGCAATGCATCCAATACACGCAAAACTTCGTCTACATTACGGCCAACGCTAAGGTCGTTGATGCAAACCCAACGTACAATTCCTTCCGGATCAACGATATAGGTGGCGCGATAGGCTATTTTTTCATCGGCTGACAGAATTCCCAACTCTTCGGCAAGACTGCGCGACGTGTCGGCTATCATAGGAAACTGAAGATCTCTCAAATCGTTATGATCTTTGCGCCATGCCAGGTGCACATATTCTGTATCTGTAGATGCACCCAAGAGCAAAGTATCACGGTCGGTAAAGTTTGTGTAGCTCTTATTAAATTCCGCAATTTCAGTAGGACAAACGAAGGTAAAATCCTTAGGCCACCAAAACATAACTGTCCATTTCCCTTCTATGTCCTTGCTGCTAACGTCTTTAAATTCCTTTCCTTTTTCAATGGATACAACTGATTTTTTGCTGAACTCGGGGAACCTGTCACCGATTGAAACGAAATTACTTGCCATTTGTTTTTGTTTTTATTTTGAATGAATCGACTGCAAATATCGGTCGAAATGGACCAATTCTTGCTGATTTCGGTCATTGTGTTTAATGATGACAGAATAGGGAGATTCAATGTGCAGGTACATAAAAATGGCTTTCACAGGGGTTTTTATTTAAAAAAAACTGCGAAAGCCATAAAATTATTAACGAATAAAATTAAAACAGCCAGAAAAACATCTATCGACCGTAAAAAAAGCTACATAATTATAATTAATATTAGATCGTAGCCATTAAACAAATAGCGCTAAAAAAAGCCGCCCATTTTGCTTTTCAGCCCACCAAGTAGATCGTCGGCTACATTACTGCCTTGGCTGTCGCCTGCAGGCTTGTCGTTGTTGAGCGCTGCGCCCAATATCTGGTCTACGGCCCCGCTCATCATAGGCGCTTTCTTGCTTACAAACTCTCTTATGGCATTGGCAACCATGTTTGCCTGTTCATCGCTGATGCCCGTTTTCTCTATAAGATGCTGGATAAATTCTTGCATATTGTTACGTTTGAAATTGTTGTATAATGGCGCAATAATAAACGATAACTACGACATAAAAACACGTGCGTCGCTAAACGATAGTTAAGAATTTACTAAGTATGGCGCCTATATGCAGGTAGGGTATTTATGTGCTGAGAACGCAACAATCATTAACAAAATCTAGCGCATTTATTAGTATGCCTGCAAGGTTATAAACCTTTAGAGTAAGTTTTGTTTTATAAATTTGCACATAGCCTCACCCGGTTAATGTGGCTCGAATTTTGCCATGTTTAAGAAAGAACAATAATCTCGGCGCCATGAAAATTTTAGCTTTTGCATACTTACTTGTGGCTACAGCGGCAGTGGCTACAGCGCAATGCAAAAGCGACCTTGGCGCATTACGCCTCAATGGCCGGGTAAAAACGCTCAACGAGAGCGCATATGATGTGCTGCGTTATGGCGCCAAGTACAAAAAAGGCGGACTGATATCAAAAACCACCATCAATTTCGACGAAAAAGGCTTTGAGACAGAATCGGTAGCAGTAAACGAATCAGGGTCGGTACTTGATAAAACAGTGTTTAAACACGCGTCTGCCGGAAACATTATAGCTGGAGTATCTACCCGCAGGCACAACAATTTTGTGTGGAAGAACAAACTGGTCTGCGACGGCAATGGTAATGTAACCGAACTAACCGGATATGATAACAAAGGCGCCATAACCCACAAAACCACCTTTAGATATGACTACCACGGGCACCTGATACAAAGAGATGAACTGGATAAAAACGGCCGGTTGATTACAGAGTTTGTTTACAAAAACGATGGTTTGGGCAACAAAATTATCGAGGAAATGTACCGTATAGACAATGGATCGATGGATAGGCTGAACTATATATATACTGGGTATGACAAGGCGCACAACTGGCTAAGAAAAACGACTTTTGTAAATGGCAAGCCCATAAAAACTATAGAAAGACACATAACTTATTACTGATAAAACAACCGCAACTTTACAATGAAACTAATTACGCTGCTACTTGTTTTCATAGCTACTCTATCATTTGCTCAGGTAAAAAGCGACCTAACGCACCTTAAAGTTAAGGGGACGATAACTAACATTACCGAAACAGAATACGATGCCAAAGACAATAGCCTGAAAGGAAAAACGGTTTCAAAGTTCAACGCCGATGGCAATGAAGTGGAGTTCGTTTCCTACGGTCCCGACAATGCACTACTCGCAAAATCGGTATTCGACTACGACGACTCCGGCAGGCTTACAGATGTGAAACGATTTAAACCCGATGGTAGCCTAAATGTAAAAACTACTTTCAAGTTCGACGAATCGGGCAACAAGACTGAAGAATACAATTACGATGCCGGAGGCATACTGTTTATGAAAGCGAAGAACAAATATGCCATGAACGGAAACCGACAGGTGAAAGACTGTTTCAACGAGTTTGGACTACTGTTCCTGAAATCGAACTACAAATTTGACAAAAACGGGAATGAAATAGAAGTGAAAGAATACGATTCGCACCACGGACTAAAATACACTACAACTTTTACCTACGAAAGCTATGACGCAAAGGGCAACTGGACCAAGCGCACCACCTACAAAAACGAAGATCCGGTAACTATTACAGAACGCACGCTAGAATAAACGAACCCTACGAAAGTGGATTTGCAAAACCTAGGCTATGGCGCTAAATAGCAAGCAACAAATTATATGGCTTATTGCAGTATCTTTACTGTGTAATACTTAATTTGAAAACCCACTTGTTTTGAATTTTATTGATTTTGGTTTTGACGACGATTTGCTGGACGGCATTGATGCCATGGGCTACCACACTGCCACACCGGTGCAAGAGCAGGTAATACCGCCCATAATTGCAGGTCGGGATATTATAGCGGCAGCACAAACCGGAACAGGTAAAACCGCAGCCTTTCTGCTGCCGGTAATACATAAGCTGATCACCCAAAGCCACGAAACCAATAAGATAAATGCAATGATTATTGTGCCCACCCGCGAGCTGGCTGTGCAAATAGCTCAAACGCTGGAAGGCATTTCTTACTACACCTCCATTAGCTTTATTGCAGTGTATGGCGGCACAGGAGGCGCATTGTTTGCCGCCGAGAAAAAAGCGCTTACATCGGGCGTAGATATTGTGATATGCACACCGGGCCGTATGATATCGCACCTGAATATGGGCTATGTGAAGCTGGATAAACTGCGCTACCTGATACTGGATGAGGCAGACCGTATGCTGGACATGGGCTTCTATGAAGACATCATCAAAATATCGTCTTACATGCCCAAAAACAGGCAAAACCTTATGTTTTCGGCAACCATGCCGCCGGCCATACGCAAGCTGGCGCATAATATTTTGCAAAACCCTGTAGAAATCAATATCGCCATATCGAAGCCGCCGGAACAGATAACACAAGAGGCATTTATAGTGTACGATGCACAGAAAATACCACTGGTGAAATATGTGCTGCAGCAAAAACAGTTTGACAGTGTACTGATATTTTGCAGCAGCAAACTGAATGTAAAACAACTGTGCGAAGAACTGAAAAGGGCTAAGTTTTCGGTAGATCAGATCCAAAGCGATCTGGATCAGGACAAGCGCGAGCAGGTGTTGCTGGACTTTAAGAGCAAGAAACTAAAAATACTGGTAGCAACAGATATTCTGAGCCGCGGCATAGACATTGAAGATATAGATCTGGTAATCAATTACGATGTGCCACACGATGGAGAGGACTATATACACCGTATAGGCCGCACAGCGCGCGCAGCTACAAAAGGCACCGCTTATACATTTGTGAGCGTTAAGGAGCAGTACAAATTCGATAAGATTGAAAAACTACTGGGCAAACCGGTAACCAAGCAGCCCGTACCAGAGCAATTTGGACCCGCACCTACTCCCGGCGAAGCTGCACCTAAACCCAAACGCACAAAACACAAAGGACTAAAACGCAAACCCGGAGGTGGAAGCGGAGGCAATAAAGGTGGCGCCCAAGGCGGAGCTAATAAAACAAGCTAAACAGACTTACTTTGCTGCCTTTATCTCCTGGAAATACCGCTCAAGTTGTAGGGCTATAATATTCCAGTCAAATTTTGTTTTGATAACGCGCATACCCGCCTCGCCTACCGCCCGCCGTTTATCGGACGAAGATAGGAGTTCTATAACGCTGTTGGCGAAGCCGTCGGGTGTGGTTTGCATTATAGCGCCTTCCCCGCTGGCAATACCCAGCCCACCGAAACCTATGTGCGAGCACACAACCGGCACACCCATAGCCATAGCCTCCAATACTTTATTTTGAGTGCCGGCGCCGAAACGAAGCGGCGCTACAACTACGCTAGCGCTGTTGTAGGTTTCTGCCAGGTCTTTAATAAAACCGGTAACCGTAATATGGTCGTTGGCCAACTCCAGTACTTTGGGTACTGGGCGCTGACCGCCAATTATAAATTTAACATCGGGAAAGCGAGCGCGAATAAGCGGCAAAATGCTCTGCGCAAAATAAATGACCGCATCTACATTAGGCGCATAATCCATATTGCCGGTAAACAGCAGCGTGTGGTTATGGCTGTAGTCGTGATTGCGCGCAGCGAAGGTGGTTAGATCTACGCCATTGGGCAACAAACGCAGATTGCTGGTATGATGCGTTTTCTCTAAATAAGCCAGATCTTCGGACGAGCATACCAACGACAGATTGTATTCTTTGAGTATCCGCTCATATTTCAGTACCCGCTTCTGCTCTTCATTTTCAAAAATAGTGGTCAGCAATCCGCGCTTCACCATTTTGCGCCGCTCCCAATACAACGAAAAAGCATCGGGCAAATCGAGTATTCTAGGTAGTTCTTTTTGGCCGGCCAGATAGGGCGACATACGCAGGTGCTGCACATGTATGCCATCAAAATGCTCGGCGGCAACCATCTCTTGCAACTTTTGCGCCAGCGCCCCCGACTTGAAGTATAGTACCTGAAACGGAGTAGCGCTCCACAAACCAGCCAAACAATTGAGCGCAGAACACCACTTGGGTAAATATATAAAATGGACGGTTTTAAACACCTTCTCCAACTCGGCTTTATAACTCAAGTCTTCCTCGTTTTGCGCAAATGTGAGCAAATGCAATTCGTGGCGGTCTTTCAACCGCCGAGCGAGATTGTATATCTTCAACTTATCTCCACGATATGGTGGGTATGGAGTGCGGTTGGCAAGGAATAAAAGTTTCAAAAGCCTGTTTTGTTATTTCGTTTACGTGGGCGTACTAAAGTGTTCATTACCTATTCACTTCAGTATTTCGTGGCCCAGCTTATCGCGTTTTGTTTGCAGGTAAAATTCGTTGTGTGCATTCGGGGCAATTTCCAGCGCCACGTTTTCAACTATCTCCAGTCCATAGCCCAGTATACCTGCACGCTTGCGCGGGTTGTTGCTCATGAGGCGCATTTTTGAAACGCCAAGGTGGCGCAATATCTGCGCGCCTACGCCATAATCGCGTTGGTCGTTTTTGAAACCCAGCGCCAGATTGGCTTCCACCGTGTCTTTGCCTTCTTCCTGCAGCTTGTAGGCTTTCAGCTTATTGAACAAGCCAATACCTCTACCTTCCTGGTTCATATAGAGCACTATACCCTTGCCTTCTGCCTCTACCATTTCCATGGCTTTTACCAGTTGGTCGCCGCAATCGCAGCGCAGGCTGTGCAATATATCGCCCGTAAAGCACGAACTGTGCACACGTACCAGCACCGGTTCGTCTTTTTCCCATTCGCCTTTTATCAGGGCAAGATGAGTTTCGCCGGTATTGGTTTGTTTAAATGCTATCAATTCAAAGTCGCCATGCTTGGTGGGCATTTTTACGCGCACTTCCTCTTTTATCAGCGTCTCCATTTGCAGGCGGTAGCTGATAAGGTCCTTTATAGAAATTATCTTCAGATCAAATTTTGCGGCTATCTCCATTAGCTCCGGCATGCGCGCCATGGTGCCGTCGTCGTTCATTATTTCTACCAATACACCTGCAGGTTCAAACCCGGCAAGGCGAGCCAAATCGACCGTAGCCTCTGTATGACCAGCGCGGCGCAAAACCCCCTCGTCTTTTGCCCTTAAAGGAAAAATATGACCGGGTCTGCCCAAATCCTCTGGCTTGGTATTTTTATCTATCAACGCCTGCACGGTCTTAGCCCTGTCTTGTGCCGATATACCGGTTGTGCAGCCATCGCCTATCAGGTCTACACTCACCGTAAACGGCGTTTGGTGCAATACCGTATTGTTTTCCACCATTAGGTTGAGGTTCAGCTCACGGCAGCGCGACTCGGTAAGGGGCGCACAAATAAGCCCTCTACCGTACTTCGACATGAAATTGATTATTTCGGGAGTAACATTGTGGGCGGCGGTAACAAAATCACCTTCGTTTTCCCTGTCTTCATCATCAACGACTATCAGTAACTTCCCTTTTCTAAGGTCTTGCAGCGCTGCTTCAATTGTATCCAGCATATTGTAAGTTCAATAAGGCCTCCGGCTTCCGCACCACGGCCGTTAAAATAATGTGCAAAGGTACTACGTATTATTATCTCAACAGAGAAAACTACAATTCTGTTGGCGATGGAATTGAAATAATGGTATTGGGTTTATCTATGCTTCGCACTATTAGCGATTCGGTCGACAGGCCAAATTGCAAAGAGCCGGCATTGCTGCCAGCCCTTTGTTAATAACTGTGTGGTTATTATCTCTTACTTACCAACTACAAAATGCAATTGAATATGCTCCGTCGCTGACTTCAAATTGAACAGGTACATACCGTTGGCCAGATCGTTACTTAGATTTATCCGTTCGTTAATCCTACCTCCAGTCAATAGCAATTGCTGGTTATATATTTTCCTGCCCAACATGTCTGTCACCTCTATAGTCGCTATTTCGTTTGTACCGGCTGCAAATGTGCCTATTAAGTTAAACGAACCATTGTTTGGGTTGGGCGACAACATAAACGAACCCGAATTGCTTACTGTATTCACACCCACATTACCCACCCTGATAATCACAGAATTGAAGGTAGTATAAGAGCATGAGCCTGTGCCGGTAACAATGCAGCTCACCGAATCGCCATTACTAAAATTGCTGTACACAAGCGATGCTGTAGTCGCGCCCGGCACAACAATACCGTTCACCACCCATTTGAAGGTTGGCTCAGGACCGCCGCCTGTAACCACCGCTGTCAACGTATCGGTTTTGCCCGGACCAATGATAGACGGATGATTAGCAACGATTTCCACTACCGGCAAATAACGCTTACTCACTTCCATTTTTATGTTGTTGCTATACACCGTGTTTGCCAGTCGGCAAGGCAGATTGCTGTTCATAGACAGTATCACCTCATCGCCGTCGGCGGGCGCATATCTGTATGTTGCGCCAGCGCCTGCCACGAGGGTGTTTTTTATCCAGGTATAGGTGGGGGCAGTTCCGCCATTCGTAGGCGCCACAACAAAGGTCACAACGCTACCATCGCATACCAGATTACCGGGCACAACATTGATGTCGGCTCTTGGCATTTTACGGGTAGTTACTGTTTGTGTCAGCGCTGCAATTGCTGTATCTACCGTTCTGCAATTTGCATTACTTGTCAGGCGCACTCTTATATTGTCGCCATTGGCCGGCACATAGCTATAATTTGCGCCAGTAGCGCGATTAACGCCATTGACCAACCAATCATATATCGGACTTATTCCACCGTTAATTCCAGCAGCGCTTAGAGCGAGCGTGTCGCCTGTACAAATTACGCTACTCAATGTATTGATGGTAACTGCAGGCGTAACAACCGGAATTACAGTTATTGTTGTTGTATCTGGCATCTGGCTGACACAGGCCGTTGTAGCGTTGGTAGCCACAACCGTATATCTGCCTGCCAACGTTTGTAAGCCAAAGTTGAGCGGAGCGCCGATTCCCGACACTGTCCCGCCAACGGGCGCTAAACCATTATACAATTGATAATTAATACCAACAACCGAACCACCTAAACCCACACGAACTCCAGAGCCGCCTGCGCAGAAACTACCTCCGCCGGTAACTGAGAACAACACAGGTAGTGCATTTATGCTTATTGATGGACTACCTGCCATGATATTACTACAGCCGGTTGTGGTATTTACAGCCGATACTGTGTAAACGCCTGCAGCGGTTTGCAAACCAAAGCTTAAAGCGCCTCCTGAACCTGGCAATGAACTGCCAACGGGCATACCACCTAAGTTGAGCTGGTAGGCAATGCCTGTAGCGCTATTGCTTAGGGTAACAGCTACACCTGCGCCGCCGGCGCAATAGGCTCCACCGCCAGTAGTAGTATACACTGTTGGCAGCGGATTGATGGTAACTGTGGCCGCGCCTGTCATTGTCGATTGGCAATGTGTAGTATCATTGGCTGCTATTACGGTGTAGGTTCCGGCTGCTGTATGGTAGCCAAAATCGAGCGCGGCACCCGTCCCATTCAGCGGGACGCCAACAGGCGTAACCCCGTTGTACAACTGATAGCTAACGCCTGTTTCTGAGTTTGCAAGACCGACTACAACACCTGCGCCCCCAGCGCAATAAGCGCCACCGCCGGTAACATTGTAAGTAACAGGCAATGGATTGATAATTATCGTTGCGCTACCCGACATATTGTTGACACAACCTGTTGTTGTATCTACTGCTGTTACTGTATATAGTCCCGCGCCCGTTTGTGCGCCAAAAGTTAGCGGCCCACCTACGCCATTTACTGCTGCGCCAATAGGCGCGCCGCCCAAATGTAATTGGTAAGCAATACCCGCAGCTCCGTTAGTCAATCCTATCTCCAAACCCGCGCCGCCTGCGCAATAGGCTCCGCCGCCACTAACGTTGTAAGCAACTGGCAACGGGTTTTCAATAATAATTGCGCTATCATTCATTGAGACTACACAACCTGTGAGGGCATCGGTAGCCAGCGCTTTGTAAACACCGGGAACTGTAATCGCGCCATAATCTATTGCAGCGCCAGTGCCTGCAATAGCTGCGCCTACGGGCAAAATACCGTTGTATAATTGATAGTTAATGCCAACATGTGTATTATCTAACCCTACGTGCAAACCTGCGCCGCCGCTACAATAGCTACCGCCGCCGGTAACATTATGCGCTGCAGGTAAAGCATTTACTATAACTATTGCGCTATCGTTCATTGCGTTTTGGCATCCGGTAGTAGCATTGGTTGCCACTAATTTGTAAACTCCGGCAGCTGTTTGTAAGCCAAAATCAATGGCTGCATTAGTACCATTAATTGCGGCGCCAGAAATAGATCCATTATGGTATAATTGATAAGCAATTCCAGTTGCAGAACCATCAAGTCCAACATGCACCCCTGCGTCGCCAGCACAATATGCCCCTCCGCCGGTAACGTTATAAACTACTGGCAACGGATTTTCTATAACAATTGCGCTATCTGTCATTGTAGCGTTGCAGCCTGTAAGCGTATCTGTTGCAATCACCTTGTAATAGCCCGGCGCCGTAAATTGGCCAAAATCTATAGGCGCACCTACACCATCTACAGGCGTACCCACAGATAGCGCGCCATTTACCAATTGATACTTGATACCCAAATCTGCATTATCTATACCAACGTGCAACCCAATGCCGCCTGTACAATAACTGCCGCCGCCTGTTACCGTATGCTGCGTTGGCAGGGCAAGTACCGTAACGGTTGCGCTATCGTTCATTGCGCTTACGCATCCGGTAGCAGTATCGGTTGCGTGTACTTTATATACACCTGCTGTCGTCTGAAGCCCGAAATCGAGCGCAGAATTGTCGCCGTAAATTGCAGCCACAGATGAACCATCGCGCAATAACTGATAAGACATTCCCGTAGCAGAATTGCTTAACGCAACATGCACACCAGCTCCGCCTGCGCAATACGCGCCGCCGCCGGAAACAGTATATACAATGGGCGACGTATTAATCGTAACATTTGCGCTACCCTCTGCGCCCCAACAACCATCTGCACCCAACGCCCGGAAGTAATATGTGCCAGATGTTGTGATGAATTGAGTTGAGGTAGGAACTAAGGTGGACGTACCTAAGGAAGTTGTACCCTGATAATAAATAATTCCATCGTCGCCATTGCTTGCTACAATAGTAGCGCTATCGCAATGAGCGCCGCTGCCGGTTATCGATACTGTGGCCGGTAATGGATTAACAGTAATGGTAAAATTACAGTTTACGCTGCCGCAGGCATTGGTGGCAGTAACCGTAACATTTGTAACGCCTGTATTAAATGTTGCGCCGCTTCCCGTACCAGCGCCGCTTCCCGTAGTTGCGCCGGTAAATGTATAGGTAAGTGTTGGATTGGGTGTAGCTGTATCTGCAATGGCATAAGTTACCACGTTATTGCAACCCGAAACTACCCTATTGCCCGGACAGGTAGTAAATACAGGCGTTGTGCAAACCACATCAATATAATGCTGATCGGTAAGGCAGGTGCGGGTAAGACTGTCTTTTACAGTTATCGTTGTATCAACAGTAGCCGTTACCGAAATGGCGCGGGTCGTAGCGCCGCCGCTCCACGCATAGCCGCCCAGCCAGGTTGCATCCAGGTTTACTACTGCGCCCGGAAATACGGTCACCGTATCTTTCACCTTTACATCTTTCATTATCGTAAACTGGTCGCCTATGCTATTATCTCTTCTCAAAAACTTAGCGTCGAGTCTGTTGTTTTTAATATCTATATAAAACATACCGCCGTCGTCGATAGAAAATGGTAGAGCATTGTGCGGATATCCCGCCTGAACGCCGCCATCGGCGCCCGACGAACCGGTAACCACATATACAGTACCGTGCGATACTTTGCCTGATGGTGTTGTATAAGGGCAGGAGTTTGCAGTACCGTTGTACTTACCGCTCGATGAATCGGCTGTGTGCGCTGCTTTATTGAAAGATGCTTCATTTCCGTAGTGACCTTTAAGTAAATAAGAGCGCTCGTAATCGTGGCTATGTCCGCATATAATCATGTCTACCCCATTGCGTTCCAATATTCTGATGAAATTCTGACGAATATTGATGAGTTCTGCCTCGCCATCTGAATTATGACTACCCATAGTATAGGGTGGATGATGCCAGTAGGCGATGGTCCATTTCTTAGTATTAGCGGCAAGATCGTTCTTAATCCATGTCACCTGTGCGCCGGCAGTATCATACAACCTTGTAGTTCCTGCATTTTCCTGACCATACGAGTCGAGCGAGAGTATATGAACATTACCCCAGTTGTATGAATAATAGGCCTCCGTACCAGACGCTACGCCGCCACACTCGCCTGCCGAGGGCAAGCTGAATAAATTGTAATAGGGCACGTTATGGTCGGCCTGGCGCGCCGATGTATTGGCATAATCGTGGTTGCCGGGCGCCGGAAATAGCATATGATTCTTGAGTATATTACTACTGTATCTGGCGAAGAAGTTGGCCGAAAACTCAGCATCGGTACCTGCGTCGTAGGCATTGTCGCCTATTAACAACATCATATCAGCAGCCTTTTTATTTTGGCTGGACAAATAGTTCTGGTAGGCGGTAAGCGAGCCAGTCTGAAAACTATTATCGTTACGTCCGCAGTCGCCAAAAGCTGCAATAGTTACCTGACGTGTTGATGTATCGGATGGCGCAGTAACAAAAAAGTTGGTTGAATCGCCTTGAATATAGTTGGTATCCGTACCAAAACGATAATAGTATTTTGTATCGGGCGATAAACCTGTTATGCGTAATTCATGCTCGGTGAGCGTAGATGCATCATTTACAACTATAGGATAAGTACCCAGCGTTGTACCAACTGCCACTCTCGATTTTGAAGCAATATTGGTACGCCACCTAACATTGACCGCAGTTTGACTACCCATTTGCAAGTATGGACCTTGCGATAGCGTTACCGCCGGAACAACCACATGCGGCACTGCCATCATTTTCATATTGAAGGTTACATCGCTGCTGGTACCCGCCTGCTGATGCACCTCTACAGCCAGTGTGTTGCTACCCACGGTGAAGTACGATATCGGGATAGTCTTTACGACGGCAGTGGTTTCGTCAGGTGCATTTATAGCCACCGGAGCCAGCGTATTGTAGGCTATGGTACCGGTTGGCATATTGTCGCGCCATACTTCTGTTCCGTTCACGTAAAATACTATTCCATCGTCGCGCTTGGCATAAAATCTTATGGAGTCGTATAACGACGGATTGGGAACAGATACTGTTTTACGGAAATAAGTAGTTACATATTTGTTGGTGCACGACGGGCTGCAGCTAACCGTACCGCAGGCATTTAAACAGCGGTTGATCCATGGGTCGCCATAACCGAAGTAGCCGGTGTCGCTGGCCCAGCTTGCATCGGCAAAGCCGGTGGCCGTCCATCCTGTCCCCTGATTTGAACCGTTATCGAGGTATTTCCAAGTCGAGCCATAATCGAACAATGTGAGCGACGGAATACCGATCATTTCCATATTAAAGGTAAGGTCACTGCTTGTTCCCGATTGCTGGTGCAACTCTACTGCTATAGTATTGTTGCCGTTAGTAAAATAAGATATTGGAATTGTTTTGGTAATCGCTGTAGTTTCATCTGTGCCGCCTATCGCCACTGGCGCTGCCGTGGTATAGGAAACTGTACCTGTAGGCATATTATCTCTCCATACTTCTATTCCGTTTACATACACCACAATTCCGTCGTCTCGGTATAGATTCAGTTTTATGGAATCGAAAATTGCTGTGCTTGGTATGTTGACTACTTTTCTGAAATAGGTGGTTATATACTTTGTGCCGCAGGATGGGCTGCAGCTTACCGTTCCGCAGGCGTTGACACAGGTGTTGATCCATGTGTCGCCATACCCAAAATAGCCTGTGCCGGATGTCCACGAGGCATCGCTGAAGCCAGTTCCAGTCCAGGCCGTCCCCTGGTTGCTTCCGTTATCCAGATACTTCCAGGTATCTCCGTAATTAAAGATCGTTGTCTGCGCTGTAGCAAGGTTGGTAAACAGCGCGAAACATAAGAATAGTTGTACAATTTTCGACTTCATACTTATACTTTTACTATATAATCTACAAAAGTAGGTGGGCAATCTTACGCCATCGTTACCGCAATATGGCCATTCCTTTACGTCTGTATTATCTTATTGTTTCTGGCGCTGCATTCACTATTTGGGTCGTATGTTAGCGGTTTATCTGGATTTTGATATGCGCCCGAAACAAATTCTGGTTATTTTGTTCTTCTCATTTGGCGTAGTAATCGCGGCATTCAGAAAGTCGCAGACGCCTGCAGAAAAAACGGCTGCCTATTACGATCTCCATCTTACAAAACTGTTAACCTCAATTCATCAGTTTGCACAAGCCCAGCAGTCTGGTCAGCCAATAGATGCGCTGAAACAGCAGTATTTCCAATCTCGCAATCATTACAAACGAGTAGAACTTTTTATAGATGCCTTTGCGCCCTTCACGGCGCGTACGCTGAATGGCCCCGACTTACTGAGGATTGACGAAGAAAACCCGGGCGACTCTATTAAACCACATGGTTTTCAAGTTATCGAGGCAGCGCTATGGGCTGCAAAACCCGACCTGAAAAAGGTAGAGGCAGAACTTACTTTGCTTACCGCCACTATACAAAAATTACGAACCGATGCCGATAGGAAATATTATTTCACCGACGACAAAATATGGACGGCATTGCGGTTGGGCGCCTACCGTGTAGTATCGTTGGGCATTACCGGATTTGATGCGCCCATTTCGCTGCACGCATTGCCCGAAACAAGATCTGTGTTTGCGACAATAAATACAGTGGCATTTTTTTATAAACAACAACTTCCCGATAGCGCTCAGATACCTGCACGTTTACTATTTGACAAGACCGATCAATACCTCATCACACACAGTGCATTCAACGCCTTCGACAGGCTATATTTTATCAAAACCTTTGTGAACCCTATATCATCTTGGTTGACACAAAGCGCCCTGCAATTAGGCGCTATTAACACAAACGAACGCGCTCCACTTAACCCGTTGGCGAAACATTTGTTTGCAGCCGATATCATCAACCGCGACTTTTTTGAACCCAATGGCAACTACAAGACCACTCCCGAAAGAACTGCTCTGGGCAAAAAACTATTTTATGACAATATATTATCGGGCGATGGTACGCGGAGTTGCGGGTCGTGCCATATTCCCTCAAAAGGCTTTGCTGATGGATTGCCCAAACCAATGGATATTACCGGAGCCAAATTGCTATTGCGCAACACCCCTACCCTCTGGAATGCAGCCTGGCAGACAAAACAATTTTACGACTCGCGCACAGACAAACTGGAAAACCAGCTCAGCGCGGTGGTGCATAATACCGATGAAATGAAGGGCTCGTTGCGAGAGAGCGTTGGGAAACTGGAAAAAGATACTGGCTATGCGAGCCAATTTGCGCGCGCCTATCCCAGTTCAAAACCGACCATTACAGAATACAATATCGCCAACGCTATATCTTGCTATGTTCGGTCTTTAATAAGTTTCAATTCCCGTTTCGATAGGTACATGCGCGGCCAAACGGACAGCTTTACGATAGCGGAACGCGCAGGTTTTAACCTGTTTATGGGCAAAGCTAAATGCGGTACTTGCCACTATGCCCCACTATTTAACGGGCTTACGCCGCCGCTTTATCAGGAAACAGAATCCGAAATTCTGGCTGTTCCGTCAACTAATGGAAAGATTGCAGAACTGGATAAAGACCCCGGCAAAGCAGCTTTTACCAAAGTGAATTTACATAAATACGCATTTAAAACACCTTCGCTACGCAACATAGCGCTCACAGCTCCTTATATGCACAATGGTGTATTTGCTACGCTTAAAGAAACAATTGAATTCTACAACGACGGTGGCGGGACCGGCCGCGGCATAGACCTACCAACCCAAACATTACCAAATGAAAAACTCCATCTATCAAAAAATGAAATCAACCAGCTTATAGCCTTTCTGGAAACGATTACAGACACCAGCGCAGCGCAATAAGTCGAGAGTTCATCGAATTAGTTTGCCGCTATTCGCCGCCCAAATATTTAAAGTTTTTCATCAGTAGCGATACGTCGGTCATTGGGGTGTAATGCTGGGCATAAGCTACATTTATTTTCACTTTTACTTCTACTGAAGGCTCGTAGCCTGCCAATATATTAAAGGGTTGCAAAATACCATTACGTAGTTTGGGCAGGTACTTTACCGGCACATTTGCCGCATACCCTACCCATGTCATCCGGCCAAACATTACTTTAAAACAGTTGACAAAAAATGCTCCAGGCTTGCGCAACAAAAAGAAATGAAACGGGAAAAACAAAATAAACAAAAGAGAACTGGCTATATCTACAATTCGTTTGTTCCTAAGGTGTGCAAAATCGGCAAGGTGGTAACGCCGGTCTATGGTATACAAATCGCCCGACGTGCTGCTTGAATTACTGCCTACAAAACTCTGGCTTCCCGGCAGGTGTATTTTGTATTCATACGCATCGCCGCAATGCTGCATTTGCTCAAAAACATCGGTATACGACAATCCGTTGATGCAGAATATAACTTCATTAACGCCGGTTATGTACAGCAACTGTTTCATTTCCTTAAGCGTAGATAGCGCGCCGTGCGTACCCTCCTTGGGGCTTATGCGTCCTGCCAGCTCAGGAGCGTAGTGCACCTGCTGCAGCATTATGGCAGTTTGCTTATAGGCTGCTTCTTCCGCAACAATTATGGCTTTGCGCGGCAGTTTGTCGTAGGGTATAAACTTCAGTATACCCATGCGATACAATATCTCGTGCAGACCCAACAATGCCACAGTACCCACAAAACCGCTGAATATGATAATTGCTCTCGAATACCTCAACTCTGGCGGCAGCAGACCATAATAGGCAAGCGTTGCCACTGTGCCTATCAACATACCGCTGGTTACCTTTAGCGTACGGTATGGCGGATCGTAGGCGCCATGCAGGTACAGCGATAACAGCCAGATAGCAATATAAGCCGGGAATGTAGCATATACAGATGTAGGCGGAATGGGCATAATATTTTTGACCTCAACCACCCAAAAATTCTTAATGCCCCAAAGGGTTATCAGCAAAATTAACGCATCAAACAGCGGCATGTGCAGCGCTTTGAGTCCACGCTTCACTGTACCCAACACGGCCCGGAGTATGATACCCAGATTGATGAATGTAACAAACAGACGGGCATCCTTAGCTGAATAATGCTTTTTTACAAACGTTACCAATGCTTCGTTGAAAATGCGCACATACGATAGCGTCATTTTGCGGGTGCTCTCGCCCTTGTAGTGTATCAGGTCGGCTTCGGGATAGTATATGTTCTTATAACCCGATTTGTGTATGCGGTAGGAAAGGTCCACATCTTCGCAATACATAAAGTAGTCTTCATCAAATGGCCCACCGGCTTCATCCATTGCCTTGCGCCTCACAAGCATACAGCAGCCCGACAACACCTCTACTGCGGCTGTCTCGCGCTCGCCTACATGCACCGCATAATATCTATTAAAGTATGGCGACTTGCTAAATAGTTTATTGATGCCCGTTGTTTTGAATATTGCCACAGATAGCGAAGGAAATGATTTTTTTGCATCTGGCGCAAACTGACCTTTACCATCTATAAGCCTTGGCCCTAACGCTCCAGCATCCGGATGCGCATCCATATAGGCTATGGTCTTGGCAAAAAAATCTTCCGGCATTACGGTATCCGGGTTCAGAAACAATATGTATTGTCCTTTTGCGATAGCAACACCCTGATTATTTGCCTTTGAAAAGCCCTTATTGTCTTTATTTTCTATCAGCACAACCGACGGAAAATGCTCGCGAAGCATCTGGCAGCTATCGTCGGTCGAGTTATTGTCTACCACTATCACCTCTGCATCTACGCCCTTAGCCGCCCGCAACACAGAGTGCAGGCAAACTTCAAGGAAGTACTTCACATTATAGTTAACGATGATTACTGATAACTTCATCCTTACAGGGTAGTGTTTGCGAAGGTAAGTCCACTTATTTTAAAAAAGAAAAACCAATGTCATCTATTAAAACAAGAAATGAACTATAAAATTGCCCTACAATTGACATTAAATAAGAATACTCACCAACGTTGGCGCTTCCTTCTGCAACCGAAATTGAGGGTAATATAGCGCAAATACTGCTTTGGGGCATGTTAAGTTTAGAACAACACTCAAAATTGCCACTTCTATTTGACCCGGATCTACCCTATGACGGTTACACAAAAAAACATATTAATCATTTGCTCGTTCACAATATCTATATTACCTTAGCAAAAACACTCTTATGAAAAAACTATTCAAGTTTTCGGCGCTAATCGCGGCGCTTGCGCTTGCCGCCCCCATCGGCTGCATCAAAAAAACAGATACCGTAAATCCTGCGAGTATGTTACCTAACATTTCCGATTTTCACCTACCCGGAAATCTGTCGCTGGTAGCAGGCCTTGCCGCAAACATCACTATCAACTCTTCGAGTTTGGGCACAGGAACTTTTAAAGTACATTACAACCTTACGGGACTGAATGTAGGCTCTGCGCTTACTGCGGTGCTCAACATAGCCAACAATGTTGGCACATTCAGCACCATCAAACTCGATAACGAAGGCGCGTCTACATTGGTAATAACAGGAATTGAAAATGCGTCGGGCTATCTTTCACCTCTTACCAGCGGCAACACCATGACCATAACTACAACGCCCACATCTACAGGCGCAGACTCTACAGGCTTGGTTACCGCAACCATAAATGGAACCGATGAATTCAGGGCAACAGATGTAACCACTACCCTCACCGGCTCACTACTCAGCATCCATGCCGTGCATTGGGATCCGCTGCAAACAATTACGCTGTATATAGACCACTACGCACATAATACAGGCCCAGTATATTTCAACGAAACAAACATGACCGGCTTTGAAGGAAGCGCATCAATATCTGCGGGGGTAACCGGACTTGCACACCATGGCGTCATTACCATTACCACCACCACACCCACGCTTACCGGCACATTCTCGTTTACAACCACCGACTCTTCACGTGTTACCGGTACGTTCAGCGGACCGGCGAGGTAGTTACAATATATTATATACTAAAGGCCTGCATTTGTCGCAATTGCGCGAAATGCAGGCCTTTTCATTTGGTTTAATTTGTATTATCAACCATTCATTTCATCCACTTTTCAATAACCTTGATGTCTAATTCTTTGTAGTTGGTATTGGCCTCTACAATACCATTGTTTATCCACAATATGGCTGGAAAAACACCGTGTGTGTACTTCATAAATGGCTCTACTGCAAGACGAGTATAGGGTATATCTGCCGACTGAGATTCGCGCCAGAAGTCGGAAATGTCGCTCATGGTACCGCCAACAACCATATAAAACGGCAATTGAGGATTCTGTTTGAGCATCTCATGCATTTTTAGTCCAGCCTTCCGGCAATGAATACAAGATGGGCTCAGAAATGCGACAATGTGCTTTCCCTTATTCAAATTTATTGCTGGCGTAAATGAAATATCGTTGGCATACAAAGCAGTAAAATCTATTCTGTAGCGGCTGAACATGGGGAATAAAATAAAAGGCAACGTAAGGGTGCAAACTAATAGAGTTACAGTAGCAGGTCCCACCCATTTGAAGTGCCAACCTGAGTGATACCGGTATATAAGCGCTAAAAAAAACAGTAAAATGCCGTTTTTCAATAATGATGTCGATGGGCTCATCCATATTGCATCGCCAAAACATCCGCAATTCACATCATTACCGGCAACTATCCACAACCAAACCAAGTAACCGCTAAAAAAAAGCAACAAAGCCATTGCGGCTTTTACTGCCCACTTTCTACTCCCGAATAGATGCAAAACCAATAATCCACCCAATGCTGCCTCTATACCCACAAAAAAACGTGAACCAATAGCAGCAACCCATGCAGGCAACCTTACATATTCAACCATCGTGTATTCAAACGATTGTATAGGCACGACTTTTGTGTAGGCCGAGTACAAAAAAGTAAGGCCGACGGCTACAGAAAGCAATATTAAAATAGCTCGTGTAAAATAGCTCATAAACAAAAAAGGACACCTAATAAGATGTCCTTTAGTCGGGTACAAAAGTACTTACAAATTTCCTATAAATGACAGGTAATAACTGTATATCCCACAATTGGGTGGTGTATACTTTGCTTACCTGCGCAGTCGTCTTCTGCCTTCTTCTTGGTTGTTTGAGGTATCGTAGTTACTACCTGCTGTTTTAACCCATTGGTGTTGTAGGTACAGGTGCAGGTGTAGTCTTTTGTGCAAGATGTAAAGGCAAAAAAGCACATACCTATTAACGCAAATGATAGTATTTTTTTCATGGCCACTCAGTTTTGTATGGGTAAAAATAATGTTTTTGCTTAAAAAAGATGTTTTGCTTATCTCAAACTTACGTTATTCAACTGTTAATAACAACAAAAGTAAGCAAAATCATGCCTAACTCCGATATAATTTACTATCGATTACTATAAAAAATAATACCAATCTACCGAGGGTAGCATTTGCACTGCTTATTACCTTCGCCTTAAACTATGCTTAAATCAACCGACAAACTGAATAGAACAATCTTTAGGCAAACATAATGCGTAATTTCGCATAAAACAGGAAACCGCCATGGCAAACATATTATTACTTGAAGACGATGCTAAAATGGCTTCGGAGTTAAAATTGTTTTTAAATAATCAAGGTCATAATTGCGAAACAGTATCGGACGGGTTGCTATTTTTTAAATTCGAGCAAAATGCACATTTCGAGCTTTTTATTTTAGACATAAACGTACCAGGACTGAATGGCATGCAAGTATGTAAGAAAATAAGAAAGAGCGGCAACAAGGCGCCTATTCTGATCCTAACAGCCTATAGCGAAGTAGCAGATAAAGTACAAGCCTTTGAGTATGGCGCAGACGACTATATAGTAAAACCATTTCATTTCGATGAACTACTTGCGCGCATTAAGGCGCTGCTGAGAAGAATCTCCCGACCAATTAAAGATGCTTCGGTCATATATCAGGTAGCAGATTTGGTTATTAATGCCAGCGACCTTACTGTAGCCAGAGGCGAAAAGCAAATATCGCTAACGCCTAAGGAATATAAACTTCTCGAACTTTTGGCGTCAGCTAAAGGAAAATATGTTTCAAAACAAGTAATTGCAGAGCAAGTTTGGGATATAAATTTCGAGACTGGAACAAACACTATAGAGGTTTATATCAATTTTTTGCGCAATAAAATAGATAAGGGACAGGAAATTCAATTAATACATACACGCCCCGGCTACGGATACTACCTTAAAGACAGTAAATAAAATGAACCTAAAAAAACGATTTTCTTTACTATTCAGCACACTATTTTCTGTCGTACTGGCATCGGTATTGCTTGTAGTTTACTCGTTATTTGCAAAGTTCAGAAGCGAAGAATTTCGAGACCGACTGGAGGAAAAAGCAAAAACTACGGTGAAGCTACTTGTAGAAGTAAAGGAAATAGACTACAAATTACAAAAAATTATAGACAAAAACACAATAAACAAACTATACGATGAAAAAGTATTGGTGTTTAATGACAGTCTGCAACTTATATACAACAGCATTGATGACGCAACAATAACATGGACCCAAAAAGACCTTAGTGAACTAAAAACCAAAAAAAGTATAGAACGCAGGAACAACCAATATGAGATCTATGGATTGTATTTCATGTTTGATGGTTCAAATTACTACATACTCATATCAGCTACAGACAAATATGGCTATAGTAAACTAACCTACCTTAAATACTTACTTATCAGCGCTTTTATCGTTAGCATTTTTGTTGTTTGGCTACTATCGTACTATTTAAGCAAAAAAGCGCTTCAACCATTTGATACACTCAGAAAACAAATTCTGGACATTACAGATAAGAACCTAAACACCAGACTGCCGGAAAATAAAAATAAAGATGAAATAAGTGTTGTTGCCGCTTCCTTCAACCAGATGATGGAACGAATTGATAATGCTTACAACAAACAAAAAGAATTTAAAGCAAATGCATCTCACGAACTTAGAACGCCTATTGCGCGCATAGTAACCCAACTTGAAAACCTGATTCTTGATAAAAACACGCCAGATAATGTAAATAAATCGTTAAAGCAGATTTCAGAAGACAGTTACCAGCTCTCCGACATCATTAGTTCGTTACTTATCCTTTCGAGAATAGAAACAGAGGCTGGCAATAGCGGCTTCAGACCTATAAGGCTCGATGAGCTCATCTTCAACGCAGCAAACCTTATTCGTAAACACTACCCCGACTTCCGTTTTCAATTTGAGATCGAAAGCAACGAAGCCGAGTTTAATCTGGAGATTTATGGCGACGAAACTTTATTGAGCATAGCTTTGGGCAACCTGTTTAAAAATGGCTTCAAATATTCAGATAATGGCTTGGTAAAATGCCTGATAAAGCCCTATGACAATCACATCAATCTATACATATCAAATACAGGTATAGCGCCCGATATTAGCAGCCCAAACGAACTGTTCAACTCATTTACAAGAGGTAGCAATGCAGGGCAGAAATCCGGTAGCGGACTTGGCCTGAGTATTGTGCAGCGAATAGTGCAATATCATAATGCTAAAGTGCAGTACCTGATTCCTGAGCCAAATTTGAATGTTATTGAGCTGATTTTCAATCAATAAATCTTAAGCGACTTTTAATTGATATTACATGAAAAATATGCAACCTTTGCGTCGCGCAGTGGTTATTAACCACATATAACACAACTGCAATACTGAAATCAAACAACATTAGTCACTTTTAAACAACCACTTTAGTAAATATATAACTAAGCAAAAAACATTAACAAAAAATAATTATAATTAATAACTTCAACAAAAGTAATGTTGATTGAATTTATTAAAAAACAGTACTATCTAATAAAGTACGAACCACACCGGGAATACCATCATACCACAACCACACACGAGTTATCCCGCCCGCTACTTTATCAATAAAACATAGCAAACCTAACTTGCTATCTATTACCGTAGTGTTTATTTTTTTGTTATCGGCAGAGTCGATTGTCGTTGTTTTTTAATTTAACGACACGATACTAATACTGTCATAAATAAAAGTAATACTAACTGCAGTCTTTCTAAGCTGTTTGATACTATATTACCACATAAATTTGATAAAGAAACGTAGTAACTGTTTCTTGCTAACTCATAATAAACACAAAGCTTGTGTATTATATCTGTGTATTTGAAAACTATAACCCAAAAAACGATAACTAAAATATAGCTTCTTATTTTAAAAAAACACAATAAGCTGCGCCAAAACAAAACGAGTCACCTTAAAAAACAAACTAGTTTTCACTTAATGAAAAGGAAACGCACCAAAATAACATTATTAGGCATTGTATTTTTTGCATATGGATTTTCGAGTTTAATATATCAGGTCGCCTGGCAACGCATTCTTACATTGTATTACAGTGTAGAAAACATCTCTACAACGCTCATAGTATGTGTTTATATGCTTGGCCTTGGATTGGGGGCTATTATTGGCGGCAAGTTGGCTGAACAGACTAAGCACAAGATAGGCTTGTACTTTGCCATCGAACTTCTCATTGGTTTATTTGGCTATATAAGTTTGCCGTTTCTAGAATTTCTTGGGCGAAACACAGCAGGTTCAGGCTACCTGGTATCTTCATTTTGTATGTTTTCATTTTTGTGCATTCCTACTTTGCTCATGGGCATGACGCTACCCCTACTCACCAAAATTTACAACAGCATAGTACATAACTTTCTACAAAGCATTAGCTATTTATACTTCATCAATACTATTGGGGCATCAGTTGGCGCGCTAATTACCAGTTTTGTATTAATTTCTTTTTGGGGTCTCGACACTAGTATTTATATAGCTGCGGCAATTAACATATCTATTGCTTTATTAACCTTCCTTAATAGGCATAAGTTCGATGCACCTGTTGTAAACACCGCGTCACCCCAAACAATGAATGAAGCCGAAGAAGCGCCACCACCAGTGGGTCAGCGGTTTGACAATGTCAATACTGCCTTTTTTATAGTATTTATTACTGGTTTTATAGCAATAGGATATGAAATCATTTGGTTCAGACTACTTAGCGTTATCGTAAAGGCATCGCCTTACGCCTTTTCTTCTATACTTTTCGTTTACCTAATGGGAATTGCCTTGGGCAGCTACCTCATGAACAGGCGACTTAGAAATAACACCACTACAAATAAAAAGAACTTATTTTTCATTTTACAGGTAGCTCTTGCACTTTTTGTATTGTTATCAGTTACCGGTTATTATCTTCTCGTTAAACATGTACCGATTTTCAACAGATTGAGCGCCTTCTCTTTTGGTCATCCCCTCCACCCTCCAATGATCAAACCAACTGCCTATACGCCATATGAACTATTAAAATGGATATGGTGCGTTGGCGATATTATATTCTGGCCAATGATTTTTGTACTTGTACCTACGATGATAATGGGTGCAAGTTTCCCGCTGATTACCTCCATTTCGTACAAAAACAATAAAGAAGGCGCCAGCGTAGGGTCTATATACTTTTACAATATACTTGGTAATGTAGCAGGCGGCTTGGCTACCGGTTTTGTTTTCTTGCATTATATGGGCACCGAATACTCGCTGCTTACTCTTTCGCTCATTGGTCTGCTGTTCATTTTCTTCACCGGCAATACTCGATTCATTCCAAGCATAAGCGGCAAATTGATATTTTTTATTACAACTGTCATTGCTTTTTTCCTTGCCTTTCCAGGCAAAGAAGATATCTACTTTTTAATTCACAATAAGCCAATTTACAACGTTCATGAACGTAAAATAATTGAAGAGGGAGTAGATGGAGTAGTAGCCCTCCACGAGCACAACGATAGCCTCAGCGCCGTAATAAACGGCACAGGACATGGAGGACGACCCTATGTGGGCTTTTATTACGAAGCCGACATAGCGCTAAGCTATAGGAAGGAAATCAATAATGCCTTGGTAATTGGTTTTGGTACGGGTTCTACTGTCGAGGCGCTATTAAAACTAAATCCACAACCGCAAATAACATTGGTGGAACTGAGCGAGACATTAATAAAGGCGCTCGATCAGATTGAAATAATGAAGCAAATTATACATCACAAAAATGTGAACCTGATTTATGCCGATGGCAGAAAATTCCTCTATAATTCCCCTGACAAATTTGATGCAATATTGATGGATCCGCTTATTTCCTCAACATCTTACAGCAACAATATATATTCTAAAGAGTTTTTTACGCTTATTAAAGAACATCTAAACCCCGGCGGGGTTACAATGTGCTATACAGATGAGCCTGTAATAATACCTAAAACCATTGCAAGTGTTTTCGCAGACATGGCTCAGTATAATTATTTTTGTATAGCATCTAATTCAAAACTTAATCCTGACAATGAGAAACGCGACTTGCTGTTTACAGCATACGACCCTATAATGCATGAAGCATTGCGCAACCATGCAAAAAAAGACAGCCTGAAATCTTACCCCATTTCAAGAGCGCAAGTATTAGCAGAAACCCGCATGTTTCCTATAAATGAAGATTATAAACCCAGATGCGAATACTATATCGGCATAAAAGTTCTTCGTAGAACAATTTATGACGAGGGATTATTAAATGCCATCAATCATGTTAATTCAGCCAAACCCTAATACGCTTATGCAAACTTGTCTTAGTTTTGCATAAGCGTTTACATGAACGTTGTTCTGTTTTGCCGAACTATCAACTTAACAATCACTACAACAGTACAATATATGGGTCTTGCCGAAAAACTATTAATGATTCTTATCGGAGCGTTTTTTGTATTAACCATTATTTTTTTGATTGGCTATGCCATAAAACAACCTTATAGCCTTGCCAACCTGAAGAAAAATACCGACGAAATGAAATAGCATTACTGCTTAAGCTTTTTGCAAGCAATAGCAGAACAATTTTGTAATATCCTTTGGTCATTTACACTGTATTGATCTAATTAAAGCAAGCGCAAATAACGCTGTGTTTGTAAAGTATCTACTTTACAAACACAGCGTTTAGTAAACTTCCTGTTTTTTTCTACTTTTACCACCTTTATCATCATAACTTTACAGCACGATTGCGTTTAGTGTAATCAGACCGTTGACAACAAAACTTGTATCATTTTTTGACACCAAAATATATGTCGCACCAACTACTTAAAGGAAAAAAAGGAATCATTTTCGGCGCGCTCGACGAGCGTTCCATTGCATGGAAAACTGCGCTTGCTGCAGTGGCCGAAGGCGCTGAAATTGTTCTTACCAACGCCCCTATTGCGTTGCGTATGGGCAAAATAAACGAACTGGCTACACAGTGTAATGCAAAAGTCATTGCAGCCGACGCCACAAGTGTGGCAGACCTTGACAACCTGATGCAAAAAAGCATGGAAGTTCTGGGCGGCAAAATGGACTTCATTTTGCACAGCATAGGCATGTCGCCAAATGTGCGCAAGAGTATAGAATACACCAATACCAATTACGATAACTTCTTGAAAACACTGGATATTTCAGGTTTGTCGCTGCATAAAGTGCTGCAAAGCGCTATGAAGGCTGATGCTATAAACGAATGGGGATCGGTAGTGGCGCTGAGCTATATTGCGGCTCAACGCACTTTTCCTGGCTATAACGATATGGCCGACGCTAAGGCGCTGCTGGAAAGCATCACCCGTAGTTTTGGTTACCAATATGGCTTTGCTAAGAAAGTTAGGGTAAACACTATATCTCAAAGCCCTACTATTACAACTGCTGGTTCGGGCGTGTCGGGCTTCGATGTGTTTTACCATTATGCCGAAAAAATGTCGCCATTAGGCAATGCAAGCGGTGAAGATTGCGCCAACTTCTGCATTTCTTTGTTTAGCGACTATACACGCATGATAACGATGCAAAACCTGTTCCACGACGGAGGTTTCTCTAACACAGGCGTTAGCCAGCGATTGATAGAAGACCTTAATGCTGCAAACGGAGCAGTATAACAAGCGCTTTATACAACGTAATAAAACAATATAAATACATAATTTTCAACAGCAAATTCCTGATACACTATCAGGAATTTGCTGTATTTCGGAGTAGGGGCAATAATAGGATCGCTATGCCGTTTTACTGTTTGTTCACTCTTTTAATTGTATAACTGCATCATTACTTATGCGACTAACGCAACTTAGATTAGCTACCATGACAACAAATTCGGCTAAAACCCGCATACTCAAGGCGATAACGTCGGGTGTATTATGTGTGTTATTGGGTTCAACAGCTACTCAGGCACAGGTTACCGGCGGTCAGCATGCATTCGAATATTTGCGATTATCCAATTCTGCACATGTATCCGCTTCGGGCGGCATCAGTATAGCCAATCCCGGCGAGGATATTTCGTTTGCGCTGCAAAACCCATCGATGATGAGGCCCGGGTTGCACAATGAGTTGCAACTGTCGTACAATAATTTTTATGCCGATATCAAGGTGATGAATCTGGCCTATGGCTACCATTCACAAAAAATAAACACGTCTTTCTTGCTGGGCGTGCAGTACCTCAACTATGGCTCCTTTACCCAAACCGACGATAAGGGCAATATTAATGGGTCATTCAAAGCCAATGACTATGCAATAACGCTGGGCGCCTCGCGGCAATACCTGGAACACTGGCGTTACGGCGCCAGCCTGAAACTGGCCAACTCAACATTGGAACAATACAAAGCTACGGCGCTGCTGGCCGACATAGGTATTAACTACTACGACACTTCATCGTTGTGGGATTTTGGCGTTACCGCCAAAAATATGGGAATAATGCTGCAAAAATACAACCCCAATAACACTGCCGAGCCCATGCCTTTTGATTTGCAGCTGGGCGTGTCGCGCAAGTTTAAGCACCTGCCATTGCGCCTGTTTGCTACGCTGCACCACCTGTACCAGTGGGATGTGCGCTATAACAATCCCGCCGACCTATCGGGAACTAACGCACTAGGCCAAAACGATACTACAGTAGATAACGACTCGCACTTTGCAGACAAACTATTCCGTCATTTTATTTTTGGCGCAGAGATAACGCTGGGTAAGCGTCTGGTAGTAACCGGCTCTTACAACTATATGCAGCGCAAGGAAATGGCGCTATCTACACGCCCTGGACTCGCAGGATTTGCATTTGGCGCTGGTCTTTACCTTAATAAGTTTCAGGTGCATTATGGCCGAACTTTCTACCATGTATCAGGCCCCTACAACGAGCTTAGCTTCACTATGGCTTTCAATAAGCTGATAGGTATAGGCAAGGGTGGAGAGAAAATACACTGGAATACGGAATACCCAGATTGGGAATAATACCTGAAAATACCGTTACAAATAATAACGCATCATTGGTCGGTTGCGCGATGTCTGGTCTGCAATTACAAAGCCAGCGCGTTCAAAAGTCTTGTACAATCCTATCCATGCAAACGAATCAGGCAGAGGTTCCTTGGTGGGTATAGTGGGATAGCCTTCTAATACTGCGATTCCACGTTGGCTCGCAAGATCTATCACACCTTTAAGCAATGCAACAGATAAGCCCATTCGCCTGAACTGTTTATGTATAAAAAAACACGAAACAGACCACACCGCCTTATCATCGATGCGCTTGTGTACGCGCGAACGTTCTATTTTCAGGTAATGTTCACGGGGAGCTACTGCGCACCACCCTACTGCAATGCCGTCGCAAACGGCCAGAACGCCCGTGGGCAAATCGCTCCATACCAGTTGCTTTAGTGCGCCTTTGTTGCCGCCATCTGTTTTGCCGTTAATAAACGCTGCTTTATTCAGCCGAAAATACATGCACCAGCAATTGCCGCAGGCGCCGCGTTCTCCAAACAACTCCACCAGTAGCGCCCAATTATCCTTAGTCAGCCATTCGTAGGTTATTCCTTGCAATGAATCACTATTGGGTATATAATTCATGGGGCTGCAGATTACGCCCTTACTACCAAAGCCCCGGCCAACTTATCGTGGAGGGTTTGGCTTTTATCGTCCCACAACATCATAAAATAACCGAACAGCAACAATATAGTAGATATCCATTTGGCGAAATGACGACCAGTAGCCTGACCGAAAGTGAGTTTGCCGCCATTCATATTGGTAACCTTTATGCCCAACGCTTTTTTACCTATAGTTGCCTGGCTATTACCTGATTCCTGCAGTGCAAAATAAAGCCAACCTATTACTCCATTCACTACTGTAGTTATGGGATTATAACCACCCCAAAAACTGGCAGAGCTACCAAAAACTGCGCCTACAATTAGACCAGCAACGCCAACAATCAGACCATCTAAAAGCGATGCGCCGAGGCGCTGGCCAAAGGTGGCAGGCGTAACTGTTTGCTCCGGGAAAATAGAATAATCAAGAGGCTCCATAAGTAGAATATTTACAATAAACGTAGCGCTATTTTTTCATAATTCATAGCGCTTTGGTGCAAAAATAAAAAGATAATAGCTAATGCGGCAAACCATCAAAATGCCCGGCATTAGCTATTATCCAATGAAAAAACTGAATTAATAAACCTGTTTATTAGCACTCGCTTAAGCCTAAAGGAACCTGCATAGCCAGTCCGCCTTCGGCTGTTTCTTTGTATTTGTTGTTCATATCCTGCGCAGTTTCCCACATAGTGTTCACTACATTATCCAGCGATATGCGGGCGTTGTTAGGGTTACTTTGCAACGCTAGTTGCGATGCTGTAATCGCTTTTATTGCGCCCATTGTGTTTCGCTCTATACAAGGCACCTGCACCAGTCCGCCTACAGGGTCGCAAGTAAGGCCTAAGTGATGCTCCATGGCAATTTCCGCTGCCATCAGACACTGCCGTACCGAACCGCCCAACGCCTCTGTAAGCGCCGCCGCCGCCATAGACGATGATACGCCTATCTCTGCCTGGCACCCGCCCATTGCTGCGCTTAGTGTGGCTCCCTTCTTGAATATGCAACCTATCTCAGATGCCGTAAGTAAAAACCTGATTATTTTATCTTCGTCGTAACCGTTGCAAAAGGCAATGAAATACTGCAACACCGCCGGCACAACGCCAGCGGCGCCATTGGTAGGCGCCGTAACAACCCTACTAAATGACGCATTCTCTTCGTTTACAGCCAATGCAAAACAACTCACCCAGTCGAGCGTAGTGATAAACGAATTGCCTCCGGAACTCAGCAATTTTATCCACTCGTCGTAGCTGTTGTAGATGCGACCATCTATCAGTCGTTTGTTCATGTCGTAGGCTCTGCGCACCACGTTCAGTCCGCCTGGTAGCGTGCCGCCTATGTGGCAACCGCGGTAGGTGCAATCACGCATGGCTTCCCATATAGCCCATACCCCTTTACGGGTTTCTTCTTCGCTTCGCCACGTCTTTTCGTTTGCCATCACTACTTCCGATATGCTCAGCCCTGTTTCTATACAGGCCTCTAAAAGCGTATCGGCAATGGTGACCGGATAAGGAAGCTCCACAAAATTGCCATCGCCATCCTCTTCGCCTTCCTTCACCACAAAACCGCCGCCTATAGAATAATAGGTTTCTGCGATCTCTATACCATTACTAAACGACGCCAAAAAAGTAAGCGCATTGGGATGATAGGGTAAGCTTTCGTCCATAAAAAAAACTACATCTACAGATGGGTCGAAAACAATCACCTTTTCGCCATTGATAGCTATTCGTTTATGTTCATTCAGGTACTCAATGCGCGGAGTCACTTCGTTTACATCAAATGTTACCGGGTCTTCGCCGCACAAACCCAGCAACACAGCCACGTCGGTGCCGTGTCCCTTTCCTGTTTTAGCCAGCGAGCCATACAGCAACACTTTTGCCGAGACTAACTCATCAATGCCCTGCATTTTGATAGTGTCTATAAATCGCAGCGCAGCCCTCCAAGGACCAAGCGTATGCGAACTGCTGGGGCCTATTCCTATCTTAAAAATATCAAAAACCGATAAACTCTCTTTTTTCAAAACCTATATGTTTAACAATAAAAATGGGGGAAATTAATTCCCCCAAAGTTACTTGTATCGTGTCGTAAGTCAAAAGTAAAAACTGCGCGCAACCATGTCATTTAGCCTTGATAATACAATTTTAACAGGCTTTCAATAAATAGTTTGCTGTCGTCATTGTCCTACCTCAAGCACAATTTTCTCTGTGCATTTTCCGTGCGATGTAATGGCAGTGAAGAAATAAACGCCCGCCGGCGCCACCAGTTGCACTTGTAGCGGCACATTGGTAGTATGGGTATATTTCTCCAGCTTCTGCCCAATTATGTTGGTTACAATAATCTTCACATCCTCCTGGTAAGGCGAATAAATATTCACATTTACTCTGCCCGCTCTTGCAGGGTTAGGGTAAATCGCTATTTCGCCAATACCTGAGCAACCCACCGTGGGTGGATTAGTAACAGGCGGCGGTGGTGGCGGCGGCGGCGGTGTAGCTGTGTCGCAAGCTGCGGCTGTCTTCACCAATAAAGGCAAATATGCGACTGCAGATCCGCAACTATTGGTAACAGTATAAAACACCGTATCAGCTCCCGATCCAAGCGCGATTACTTTTCCATCCGCAATGGTAATGATACCCGCAGCGGTTGCGCTCCATACCCCACCCGGCTGTGATGCCGTTAGCAACGACGATGTATCGCCCGGACATAAACTGTCGGCGCCGCTAATAGTTCCGGCTACCGGCAATGGTAATATCTCAATGGCATGAGTTGCATTCGCAATGCCGCAAACATTGGTTACAGTATAAATAATAGTATCGCGCCCTGCGCTGAGACCCATAACACTACCTAAAAGCGATATAGACGCATTGGCATTGGTTACCGTCCAAACCCCGCCGGCAACCGTGGCAGTAGCTATAGTTGTTGCGCCAATACAAACTGTGGTATCGCAAATTACTGCCCCCGCATCGGGCAACGGATTGATGGTAATGACCTTACTTGCCGAGGCTATACCGCATGTATTGGCTACCGCATAAACAATAGTGTCGTTTCCTGGGGCTACCCCTGTAACAACGCCGAGAGCAGAAATTGTAGCGCGAGCATTTGTAGCGCTCCATGTTCCGCCTGGTATAGTGTTGTTCAGCGATATTGTGGCGCCCTGGCACACCTCGTTGGGGCCAGTAATAGCGCTTGCATTGGGTAGCGCGCCTACTGTAATTGTCTTGGTAGCCGTAGCAGTTCCGCAGCCATTTATCACCAGATAAATAATTGTATCCACGCCTACCGACGCACCAGTTACGACACCGCCGCCTGAGATGGAGGCACGGGCATTGGTAACGCCCCATGCGCCGCCAGCGCCTGTAGTAGTCATAGCTACCGTTTGCCCCACACAAACCTGCGAAGGCCCGGTAATAACCCCTGCAAATGGCAAAGGATTGACTGTTAACGACCGCACCACGCTATTTGTGCCGCATAGGTTGCTAAAGGTATAAGTAATAAGTGTGCTACCTGCCGAAACGCCATTTACCACACCAGTAGTAGAACCTATAGTAGCAATCGCCGGTGTGCTACTGGTCCATACACCGCCGCGCAACGTGTCTGCGAGCGTAATAGTTGCCCCTACGCACAAAGCGCTATCGCCAACAATAGCCGTAGGCAATGGATTGACCGCAATTGTTTTTGTTCGGTAGCAGCCCGATGGAACAGTATAAGTAATTATTGCCGTACCTGTTGCCACCCCGCTTACCAGCCCCCATGTGGCATCTATGGTAGCTGCGCCCGCTATTGTCCATGATCCACCAATTGTCGAAGACGAGTAGGGCACGCTACCGCCAATACAAATGTAGTTGGGACCTGTAATGGCAGCCGGTAATGGCAATACGCTTATTGTTTTAGACACAAGACATCCGGTAGGCATTGTGTAAGTTACTGTTCCTGTTCCCGGAGCAAAGCCGGTTACTACGCCATCAGGCGACACAGATACATATACGCTCGACCATCGGCCAACTGGGGTATCAATACTATACAGGCGCACCGATGGCCCTCCGGCGCAAACAATACTATCGCCTGTTATTGCACCCGGTAATGGATTGACCTCGAATGTAACCATGGCCGGACATCCACCTCGAGTATAGCTAATTACAGTAAGCCCTGTGGTATTGCCCGTTACAACGCCAGTGGTAAGCCCGACAGATGCAATACCGGGATCGGAGCTGCTCCATGTGCCGCCTGGAGCAGAGTTACGCAACACCGTCGTTAGTCCGATGCAAACACGCGGCGCGCCTGTAATAGACGGTGGTACAGGATTAACCGTTACCGTAGCCATTACCCTGCAGCCCGTAGGCATTGCATAGGTGATGATTGCTGTACCGAGCGCCACACCTGTAACTACTCCTGTTGTTATTACCACACTGGCCACTGCCGGCCTGCTGCTTGTCCATGTTCCGCCGGCAAGTGTATTGCCCAACGTAGTAGTCAGTCCGAAACAGGCTGCCAGATTACCGGTGATGGCTGCCGGCTGAGGATTAACGGTATAGGTAGCCGTAATAGCGCACCCCGTATGAATGTAACTTAGGGTAGCCGTACCTGCGGCAATAGCAGAAACGATACCTGTACTCCAGTCGGCGTACGCAATGGCGGGGTTGCCGCTTAGCCATGTGCCGCCCGGCAGCGAGTTATAGAGCGTTGTGGCTGCGCCTTCGCAAGCCTGCATTACGCCTGTAATGGCCGGGGGTATTCGCACTACGGTCACATCCATTGTAGTAATGCACCCTGTTGGTAATGTGTAAGTTATGGTTGCGCTGCCAGCAAGTATACCGCTCACTATTCCGCTTGTAGGGTCTATCGTGGCATAGGTAGTTGCGCTGCTGCTCCAGACGCCCCCAGGTGTAATATCAGTAAGCGCTATTGTGCTGCCTACGCACACCTGCGTGGGCCCGGCTATAGGCGCCGGTAGCGGTTGTACTGTAGCCGTAGTATAAGCCGGGCAACCGGCGCGGGTATATGTAATAACTACTGTACCAGCAGCTATGCCGCTGACGATACCGGTAGATATGCCAATAGTAGCAATTGCCGGATCGCTACTCTCCCATGTTCCTCCGCCCGACATGGTGGATAGCGTTGTGGTCAACCCCTGACACACTGCCGCTACGCCCGTTATCGGTAGCGGCACATCCATTACTTCTATAGTAGTAGTTGCGTAGCACCCGGTAGGTAGCGTGTAGCTTATTATGGCTGTACCTGCAATGACGCCGGTAACAAAACCAGTAGCCGGATGTATGGTTGCAATTGCAGGGCTGCCGCTGGTCCAGGAGCCGCCCGATGGGCCAGACAAAGTTGTTGTATACCCTACACAAATCCGACTAATACCTGCAATAGGCGCAGGCACAGGATTTACGGTAACGGTGGTAAAAGCGCTGCAGCCTGTTGGTAGTAAGTAAGTAATAATAGCTGTGCCAAATGCAACGCCCGACACAACGCCCGTAGTGCCGCCAACAGTGGCGACTGCGGTATTGCTACTTGTAAACGAACCGCCCGGCACAATATCTGCCAAGGCAGTAGTAGCGCCCTCGCACACTACTGTGATGCCGGTTATGGGCGCAATAGGGTTGATGGTAACCGTTTTTAAAGCCAGACAACCGGGGGGCAACGAATAGGTAATTACGGCTGTGCCGGCTGTAACGCCCGCTACAACGCCCGAGGTTATGCCCACAGGAGCTACCGCCGTATTACTACTGCTCCACGTACCGCCGGGCGTCAAATCGCTCAGAGGCAACAACTGCCCCATACATATTGCAGAGGAGCCAGAAAGGGCTAATGGTATTGGACTGACAGTAATGGATGTAGATACCATACAGCCGGTGCCTAATGAATAGGTAATAAGCGCTGTTCCCGCCGTTACGCCATATACTAAACCTGTTAATGACCCAACTGTAGCCACAGCAGTATTGCTGCTGGTCCACAATCCTCCACCGGGATCAGTGAGCAATGTAGTCGAACCCACGCATACATAAGGCAAACCGCTAATAGGCGGCGGCACGGAATTTACTGACACAGATGTAGTAGCTATACATCCCGACGATGTAGTATAGGTAACCATTGCCGTTCCCGGACTAATACCGGTAACAATGCCCGACACCGAACCTATAGTGGCGATGCCCGCAAAGCCGGGCGCGCTCCAACGGCCGCCGGGTGTGGCGTTGAACAATGATGTGGTATAGCCTGTGCACATAGCAGTAACGCCCGTAATTGGCGAAACCGGGTTGACTGTAACTGTTCTCGTTGCCGTATTCGAACAGCCTCGCGCATTGGTGACCGTAAGCGTAACAGTATTTACCCCGGCCAGCGTATAAGTATACGAAGGAGCGGAAAGTGTGCTCGTGGCGCCGCTTGCAAACGTCCATAACCAACCTGTAACCGGCGAAGATAAACTCGACGAAGTATCTCGGCAGCTAATAGCGTTGTTTTGACAAACCGGCGATGGAGTAACCACAAAACCAGCTCTCACTGTATCTACCTTTATAGTATCCAGTCCGAGGCTATAACTTGTGCAACCGCTGGTATCTGTAAGTATTAGCTTAGGCAGGTACGAACCCGACCGCATGTAGCGATGGGTGATCGTATCGAGCATACTGGATGTAGAGGTAATACCATCGCTAAAATCCCACACGATACTCGTAACATGGCTAAGGAACGCGCTAAAATGCACCGACAGCGGCGAACAGCCCCCGGTTGGCGTGTAGGTAAATGCGCCAGTATACCCAAAAATACTCGCGCGACGATATGCTGTGTCTTTGCAACCAAAAGTATTAGTGGCAACCAGGCGAATATTGTACAATGATGGACTTAAATAACTTGCACTTGGATTGGGAGCAATTGAAAACGTGCCATCTCCAAAAGCCCATAAATAAGAAATCGCGCCTACTGAAGCATTGGTAAACGTAATATTCAGCGGCGGACATACTGCAAATGAATCACTCATTGTAAAGCCGGCTGTAGGCAGAGGGTTCACCACCATTGTCCGGCGCGATGTGTCCGATACGCAGCCCATGGCGTCAGTAACCACCATTTTCAAATTATACGTACCTGCCGCAGCATATGCATGGTCGGGCGATAAATCGGTGGAGGTAAAGCCATCGCCGAACGACCAATAGGCGCTAACGGCAGTTGGCGAAGTATTGGTAAAATGGGTACTGGCTCGCGCACATACACTGGTTCCAGTAACCGTAAAAGATACTACTGGCTTAAAAACAGAAATGAGCGAAGTTCGGTTCAGGGTATCGCGACAGCCATAGTCATTAGTGATAATCTCACGAACTGTAAATGTGCCTGCTCCTGTGTAAGTGTGCGTGTTTGTGGGCACGCCGAACGTTGCAGTATCTCCGTTGCCAAAATTCCAAAAAAACCGGGTAAGCGTTGGTCCAGGCACATCGGTCGAGATGTCGGTAAACACAGCATTCAAGGGTGCGCAGCCTGTAGCTGGCGACACCGTGAAGTTGGCGATTGGTTTGGATACTATTATAGAATTACTATTGGAGGTATCAAAACAACCATGACTATCCGTTATGATCAATTGTACAAAATGCGTGCCCCTAACGCGATAGTTAAAGATAAATCTGTTGTTTAAACTATCGCGCAAAACACCATCAACATACCATTTATACCTTATTGCCGACAACCCGGTAACGACAGAATAAAAAGTATCGAGCTGATCGCGGCATATCGTTGAGTCGCGCGTGTAGATACGCACGGTGGGCCGCGCAAGGCTTACCAACGATGTGGTAGTATCGCGACAACCGCTTCGGGTGTTATAGGTTGCCAATTTTACATTATAATTGGATAACGTGGGGAAGTAATGCGTGGGATTAGCCACTGTTGAGGAATCTCCATCACCGAATATCCACACATGCCTGTCATCGCCCAACGACAGATTAGTAAAAACAACTCCATTAGAGGGGATGCATGTGTAGTTGAGGTGCATTACCGCATTCGGAGAATCTACGACAAGCGGTAAACTGAAAGCAGCGCTCGGACAATCGAAGTGCGAAATAGTTAGCGAGGGGTTGAACAATCCGGGCGTAGCGTAAACGTGGCCTGGACTAGGCAATGTAGAAGAATAGGTATCGCCAAAATCCCAATATACATCTTCGTAAACACCAGAGGAACTATTAATAAACGTCACCATCCTGTCAGCACAAATACGGGAAGGACTCATAGTAAAAGATGCAGTTGGGGGGCTACCTACCTTAATCACAACATTTTCTGTGCCACTACAGCCGTTGGCTGTTGTAATTCTACAAGATGCAAGGTAAACACCCTCGGCGGTATAAGTATGCGACGGGCTTGGTAATGTGCTCGTTGGCGAGCCATCTCCAAAATTCCAGAGATAAGATGTGGCCGCATATGGATAAGTAAAGGACAAATAATTGATGGGAAAGAAAAATACATAGTGGCCATTAATAGCATCATAAACGTTTGTAGAAGACAAGGAAACTGAAAACGTTGTAGTGAGCGGCACACAACCCGACCGAGCTGTAGCAGTAGGAGTAATGGTTAAATTGGGAATGGTATCTACTTTGTGAATTGTATCCTTGCAACCTGCAGGATTGGTTACTATCATATCCACATAGTCTACCACCTGTCTGGGCCATAAATGTGTAGCAGTAAATCCGGAGCCGACAGCGGTGTCGCCAAAACGCCAGGCCACTGTACTGCCCGAGGGAACTGAAGAAGTGTAGGTTAATGTAATAGGCGGAGGACACGGATTGGCTGGTGAAATAGTAAATGTACCGCCAGAGCGTCCATCGGTTATAACAATAGATCTAATTACAGTATCGTAGCAAGAACCATCGTAAACGACTAATCGCACATTATAGGTTCCTGTTGCGGCATAAGTATGAAATGGCGTCTCCAAAGAAGACGTTCCTCCATCGCCAAAATTCCATGCGCTGGAAATATGCGTAGTGCTGGTATTGCCAAACGCAACAGGAATAAATACACAGGCTGTAGAGGGGAATACACTGACAGCGCACAATCCATTTACGTTAATATAGCCTGGCCGAACCATACTATCTTTGCAACCATTGACATCGGTAACTACCAGAGAAGCATTGTAAGACCCCGATGCTGTATAAGTATGTGTCGGCGCCAGAGCGGTGGAAATAAGCCCATCGCCAAACCGCCACAAATAATTTAGCGGGCCCGACCCGGAACTGGTGTTGGTAAAGACAGCAGTTGCCGGAGCCCGGCAAAAAAACGTTTGCGAGGCGCTAAAGCCGGAAGTGGGCGGAGTGAACACATGTATGTAAGAACTGCGCCCTAACGAGCTCATACACCCTTTACTGTTTGTTGCAAAAAGAGTAACATTATAGTCGCCTGGCGAAACATAATTGTAAACCGGCGAAGCGGCGGTACTCGAGCCTCCGTCTCCAAAGTTCCAGTTATAAGTCAATCCTCCCCAAGCGCCGGGAACAGTAGTACTTGTATAGGTTAAGTTTGCACCGGGACACACGTTGGTAGGGCTTGCGCTAAATGCTACTGTGGGCGCAGCATAGGTAGTAATTACCATAGACGCAACGCTGGTCAAAACGCCATTGGTGGCCGTAAGCGTAACAGTATAAGAACGAACAGAGATATAGCTGCCAGATGCATCTGTTAGCGTAGTGGGCGGAGAACCGTTGCCCAAATCCCAAGAATAACTGGTGGCGCCAGTAGATGTATTTGTAAAACGAACGATAAGGGGGGAACATCCTGCAGTATCGCTGGCAGTAAAACTTGCAGTTACCTGTGCATTTGATGTAAAAAAGGACAGGCAGAGAGATAGGATAAATAAGCTCTTTAAGAATTTAATAGGCATAGGATAAAAGAACTCAGGTAATCACTGTTATGGTTTCGAGAATGAGAACAATGGCCTCTGAATGTTTTTAATAGTTAGTTTAATAGAAAGTTAATAGATCAACGCCTAGATTAAAACGCGCAATTAATGAAAAGCCAACAATGCTGTCGGCTACTTTCAATAAGGGGCAATTTTGTAACTCAATGTACAAAATCATGTTAAATCTACGAAAAATAATTGTAAAGAAAACAACATCCGATGAAACCGGAAACAATAACTACAGACAGGAATGAATAATAACTCAACCAAATTGCATCATCGTATAGAGCATGGCAAGGTAGCGTTACCGTAACAGGTAGGGCAAGCCTATTGAAAAACAACTTGTTGCAAAAAAAATCACCTACAAACAACAAACAGGTGCATGCGCAATAGATTACTACTATGGACGATGATGCACATTAATCTAAAGAGAATGTTACCCTGTTTTTACAAAAGTGGAATGGATTAAGAACAAAGGCGCAATAGCAGATTAAACATTTTAGCAATTCAGACCTACTAATTTTCGGTAATTCTGATTTCTACCCTACGGTTTTTGTCGGCATCTTCCTCTGTACGCTCAAACTGAATTATGGGCTTACGCTTACCAAAGCCCACATATTTCAGGCGTTTACTGTCTATACCTTTTCTTACAAGAAAGTTATATATTTCTTTGGCTCTGTTTACAGACAATGTAGCCTCGTAAGTGTCGATATCCAATGCATCCGGAGCATCAGATATGCAACATACATGCCCCTCTATGCTAATTTTCAGCTTCGGATTGTCGCGCAGCGCTACATATAGCTTCTCCAGCGTCTCTGCCGATTCGGGCTTTATCACATGCCTGTCGGGAGGAAAATATACATTTTTCAGCAAAAACAGCGAACCGGGCTTAAGTCGCTTCATGTCGTCAAAATTTCCCAATGCCACTTTTATCAGCGTATCCTTTCCAGGTCTGCCCCCCGGTTTTGTATTGTCTGTTACAGGTGGTTTTGCTCGCGTTCGGTTGTTGACTACAATATCCACTCTGCGGTCGGTAGGCGAACCGTCGCTCTTGGCAACGCCCCGAAGCTCTACTTCACCCTTACCCAAGCACATTTTAATATCATTTGCATTTATCCCATATTTCACCAGATAGTCGCGAACATTCTTAGCCCGCTGCATTGATAAATTCTTATTGAAACCCTCTGTGCCCAGATAATCTGCATAACCTACAATTACTACGTTGCTACCATTTATTATCTTGTCGTTATAAATAAGTAAATCTATCTTCTTTTCAGCCTTTGCGTTCAACGACGGCACCCCAAGGTCGAAATACAACTTAAATGTATCTCTTACGCGCTGTGCAAATACAGGCGAGAGCACAAATAAGAAAATTAACGACAAAAGAGTTTTACGCATATAAATCTGTAAAGATTGGAATTAGCCGATAGTGATACCAAGGGAGCTATTCAATCATTAAAAGTAAAAAAAATGTCGCAATTATTGTGCCTCTTTTAGGCTTAAAACTCATAAGCCCATTACTTTCGCTTTTTGTCGCGTTATAAAATAACCCAAATATGCACAAGGAAAATAAACTAAAAAATTGATTAACGAAAACCAAAGTGGGTGATGAACTGCAAGGAGGTTGAAAGCGCCGGCTAAAGTAAGCAGTACGCCTACTATTATTGAGGGCGTTTTCGTTGTGCGTCCCGAAACCAAGGCGCTAATGGCGCCGCCAGCTATGGAGCAAACCATGTAATTAAGAAGTAACAATACAAACGCCATTACCGGCAATGCGGCTATAGAAGCAGATATTGCCTCCTTGTTGTGTATATCTACGCCAAGAGGCAATGGATACAATTTATGAATCCCTGTTTCACCCAATGTTATCAGCATCATGGCGCCCATAGCGCCTGCCACCACAGGCAGTACATTTTTAGCTACACTCATTATCTGTATTTTACTAAGTAAAGTTAGCTATTATACCCTAAAAACCGGATTGAAAACCCTTTTAATAAAACAGGCTTTAATTAGTTATACTGCCTTTCATAATTGTGATATTATGTTAGCATCAATTGGGGTATTATTGTACCGAAACAGTTTTTTTATGGTAAAAAAAATACTCAGCGATAAGCCAACACAGCTATTCATTATTTTATCCTGTTTTTTCGTAGCCAATGCGCTAATAGCTGAGTGTATCGGCGGTAAGCTGTTTTCGCTGGAGCGGGTGTTTGGCATTGCACCCCATCCGTTTTCCCTGTTAGGCGAAGGCGGACTCACATTTACACTCACTGCCGGCGTGTTACTATGGCCGCTCGAGTTTATTATGACCGATATTGTAAACGAATATTTTGGTCCCAAAGCAGTGCGGCGGATCTCGTTTATTGCGGTAGGCCTTATTTGTTATGCATTTGTCATGTTTTATCTGGCTATACAGGTTCCGGCCGAAACATCGTTTTGGGTAGGTAGCCAGAAAGATGCCGGTATCCCCGATATGCAGGCAGCTTTCACTGGTGTTTTTGGACAGGGTATGTGGATAATAGCCGGCAGCCTGATGGCATTCCTCGTCAGCCAACTGGTAGACGTATGGATATTTCATAAAATAAAAAAGACTACTGGCGACAAATATGTATGGCTGCGGGCTACAGGCTCAACCGTGGTTTCTCAACTTGTAGATAGCTTTATTGTTTTATTTATCGCCTTCAAAATAGGTAAGGGGTGGAGCTATCAGCGTGTCATAGCTATTGGCTTGGTCAACTACTCCTACAAATTTACCATGGCGTTGATACTTACACCGGTCATTTATGCCATAGAAAAAGGTATCAACAACTATCTGGGTAAGGAAACAACATTGGCAATGAAAAATGCAGCTATGGGGAAAGAAAACGAATAAAACAAAGGAGCGTTAGCGCACTCCGGTAAACTAACCATTTTCGGTTAGCCACTACCTGAATTACCGTTTCGTCGGCGTCTATCAGACCTATCGCTGTTTCCTTTTTTATACGCAATACCATAAAAAGAAAGAACCTAAAAGCGCACACTTTTAGGTTCTCTTACTACTTATATATTACTCAACTAAACCATCTATTTATTCTCTTTATTTCCGCCTAAACGGTAACCGAAGGATATTTGGAAAGATGGATTTTTATACAACTCATTCGATATTGACTTGCCGCCTGTTGTCTGCGCATTATCCCATACGTTTTGTACAGAGCGGAAATCGAACGATACATTTGGCCCAGCCTGAAACGATGCGCCAAACAAATAACCTACGCCAAAGCGAGCGTCAAAATCTGCTGCTTTTAGTTTTGGCTGATTGTCTGTGCCTATAGCAGATACAACAACCGGATCAACTGTTGTAGGCGAAGCGGCTGCGCCTGTATTCACTGCAAAATTGTACGATAAGTTACCACCGCCGTAGAAATTGAAGTTACCTGCTGTAAACCTTAAGGCTACCGGCATTTCTAAACTGTGCAACGTAGCAAAACTGTACGAGTTTGTTTGCAATTGCTTAGTATAGCCGCCTGCGCCATTGGCAGTGTAGTTATAGTAATCGTCGTTCATCGCATAATCGTTATTAATGCGATTGAAATACCTTAACTCTACCATCACATTCCAGTTAGGATCAAAGATGATATTGCCGGTGATACCGAAATGGAATCCTTTGAAATTGGCAGGGCCAAAGAACGTACCGTTGATACCTGCTATCAAACCCGGAGCAAACTGAATAGCGCCAACTTTTGTTTTGATGTCATTGAACGCAGCGCTCAAATTCTCGAGCGACTGCGATGTACTCGCCGATGTTTCTGATGGCATCTCCTTTATACTACCCGACACTGTTTTGCTGGTAGATATTGTAGATGGCGTAGGAACTAATTTGTTAATACCGGACTGCGCATTGTTGCTGCCTGCAGCTAATACCGAACCTGATTTACGAGCGTTTGCTGCTGGGTCTGCTTCAGCGCTAATACCAAACTCCTGCGTAAGGGTTTCGCGCGAAATGGTGTCCATATTCAAATATCCGGCATTGGGCGAGGTGCGCACGTATTGTTGTAAAATGGTGAGGCGTTCTATAACACGTTTTCCACGGGTCTGGCCTTTCGTATCTACATCATTACCATTAGCTCCGCTATTACCAGTCGGCTTAGCGCCGCCGGGAATTGTTCCGCCCGCAACAGGTTTACCAACCACAGGCATTGTTTTAGCAGCGCCAGCAGATGAAGAAAGGACATTGGGCTTAACCATGCTACCTGCGTTGTTAGCAGTTGCGCCGCCCGTTGGGAATGCTATCGTTTTTGCTGCAGGAGCGCCTGCCCCGCCGTTGGCCGCAATTGCTTTACCCGCAACAGGCAATCTGTTCGTTATAGATTTACTTCTGGTCGTTCCTCCGGCAGTGTTGTTGCCAGTTGGCTTCACCGCCGCAGGCGTTGCGCTTCCTGCTATTGCGTTGTCGGCAATAGTTTCTGGAGCCTCCGCTGCCGTGCCAGAATTGTTTATAGATTTCAATTTGCTATTCAGCGCGCGCAATCTCAATTTTGCTTCATTGCGTTTGTTGTTTATTTGGGCGGTTCTTGCCGCTGTCAAGCGTTGATTCTCTTCCGCTAATTTATTATTGCGCGTTGTTGCTTCGTCAGCTGGTTTTACCGCCACTGTTACCGGAGTCTTTACACTCGTAGCGTTATCTGTTCCTGGCAACGTTGGCGTAGTAGTATTCGCTTTTTGCGTAGCAGCGCCCACCGCTGCCCCTTGTGTAGGCAATGTAGCCTTTGTAGTTACAGTTTTTGTTGTTGTAAGCGCATTTGTTCCGTGTTTACCCGCTACAACCTTGTTTTTGTTTGTCGCAACTTTGGTATCGTTGGTGGTCTTAACTGCTGTTGTTACAGCATTACCCGGAGCATTAGCAACTGGCGCAGAAGCGCTCAGTACTTGCAGTCCAGAGCTATTTTTGTTACTGCCTGCCTTCGGAGCCTCATTAGTTGTGGCTTGCGTACCTGCAGTACCCATTGTTTGGGCGTTGCCAGGAGCGTTTTTAGTTTCAACTCTTCCAGCGGATTTCGCAATATTGCCGCGATTGTGCCGAAGATTATTACCATTTACCTTAGGGTTGTTAGCTGCAATTGCGGCTCCCGCAATATTGGTATTGGTATTGCCATTCTTGCTTGCAGTCACGCCCTTATTGGCATTCTTTGCTTCGTGGGACGGGCCTTGTTCAATAGGCTTATTAACACCTGTGCTTGTTACAGCCGGGGCTTTTACGTTATTTGAAGTAACTGCGTCGGCTGTACCGGCAGCCAATTTACTGTTGTTTGAAGCGATACTGCTTGTTGCGCCAACAGGTGTTGCAATATCATCAGCATGCTTATTGGTTGCAATAGGCTTCGTTTGATTGCTATTGGCAACGACAGGGTTATTGTCTTGTGCCGCGATTTTATCTTCTTTTATTGCATCGGCCTTTGTATTGTTGGCCGCCAATGTATTAGCGGCTGTATTATTGATGGTTTTGCGTTGGCTGTGTTTGTTACCAGTGGTATTGTGTTTTGTAGCGGGTGAAGTAGTTGTTGAAGAAACATTGTTATTGCTTTCGCTGGCGGGCGAAGTAGTATTTTCAGACAACTCATTGGCGGCTAAATGATTGTCTGTATTATGATTTGGCGCTGATGTAGTTACACCCGCATCGTGCATCGCATCATTTTCGGCTATTGCACCATCGGCCATTGCCGGATGCACATCGCCAACAGACCGTCGAACGAACGAATTAACTTCGTATCCGCCAACGCTCAATCCTGCAAGCAATGCGCCCACGGCCACAACCCCAAGCATTCGCTTCCAGTAAATGCCTGCAGGTTTATCCTGAGGCATTTCCTTATCAAGCAAATCCTTCATTTGCAACCAAGAGCCCGCCCGCTCTCGCTCTTCACCTCCGCCTAATCGCTGCCTTACCAGGTCATCGATATTCACAAAATTTTTATCCATTTGGATAAATTTATATTTTTAACAATGTTTTTCTTTCACTCTTGCCGCCTACCAAACTTAAATTTTGAAATGCAGTTCCAGTCTTTCAATTTTTTCTTTCAATACTCGTCGCCCTTCCGATAAATGCCACTTTGACGTCCCTTCGCTGATTCCTAATAAATTGCCTATTTCTTTGTGTGTAAATCCTTCCATAACGTACATGTTGAACACCGTTCGTGTAGCGTCGGGCAAGGATTGCACCAACTTTAATAATTGGTCGTAATACAATTTATCTGCATGATCATGGTGCACATGCTGGTCTTTATCTACCAACATTATCTGATCAGCGTATTTAGCGTGCTGTTTTACATAATCGGCCACAGCATGAAATATTATCTTTCTCAGCCACCCCTCAAAAGAACCCTGAAAATTGTATTGTTTTATCTTCTGAAATGCCCTTAAATATCCGTTGTTGATAACTTCTTCTGCCTGCTCGTCGTGATCTATATATCGTTTTACCACAGCCATCATTCTGGGGTAAAATAAATGGTATAACTTTTCCTGGGCACCGCGTTCATTGCGTATGCAACCTTGAATGAGTTGTTCCAACTCACTGGCATGGCCGGGAACAGTATATGCCAAAGCTATAGACAAGTATATTGGTTATTAATAAGATACACGATGATAGACCGCGGCATTTAATAAAAGGTTGGGTACGTTACTAAACGCAAACTAAAATTAACGGATTTGTGGGGTAAAAGCAAAAAATCCCTCGCGGGATTTTTAAATAACCTGCACATAAAAAAGACCCTACTTCTCTATCAAAAAACACTTCCTGTGTAGCTTACCCTGAAAATCGAATGGAGTTGTGGTAGCAGTAATATCTTTCACCGTGAGCGCCGGTATCTTGTCGCGCTCCAGCACAAAGCCGGTATTGTTGTTGCTAAAGTATATTTTCCCGCCTTCGGTCAGGCCTTTGAGCAATTGTTTCAGTAGCTGCACATGGTCGCGCTGCACATCAAAATCGCCTTCCATGCGCTTGCTGTTGCTATAGGTTGGCGGGTCGCATATTATCAGGTCATAGCTGTTTGCAGGCAAATAATCCAGCCACTCCAGCACATCGCCATGTATAAAATCGTGTTGCGTGTCCTTATACAGTTTGTTGTACTGCATATTGCGCTTAGCCCAGTTGAGGTAGGTTTTAGACAGATCTACAGATGTAACCATACGCGCGCCGCCTGCAGCTGCATAAACGCTAAATGAACCTGTATAGCAAAAAAGATTGAGTACGTTTTTTCCCTTCGCCTGTTCGCGCACCATGCCTCTGGTGATACGGTGATCCAGAAACAAACCCGTATCAAGGTAGTCGGTAAGATTCACTATAAAGCTTAGCCCACCTTCGTTTACTATGCGCTCCACTTTTAGTTCGTCAAACTTTTCGTACTGACCCTGCCGACCGGCCTTACGCTGCCGCACCTTCATAAATATAAGATCCAGCGGCAACTCAAGTACCTCCGATATCACCATTTTGCAACTCAGCAACCATTCTTCGTGCTCAGCCTCTTCCATACCATGCCTGCGTTTGTACTCGGCAGCATGCACTGCTCCATTGTACAACTCTATTGCAAATGGGAATTCGGGCAAATCGTGGTCGTAAAATCGGTAACAGGTAATATCCTGCCTGCGCGCCAGTTTGCTGAAGTGTTTATACACTTTCAGCAAACGGTTTCTGAACATTATAAATTTATCGTCGGCCAATGTAGTAAAATATAGGCTGCAAGGTAGCGTATTATGCGCTGCCAACAGCCTATTGCCAATAACAACCTACCATACAATGGCAAAAAGACCAGCTTTTTATTTTAATATGTAGTAGATATTAGTTTCCCATTTTGTACTGTCGGGCTCTTGGGGTGCGGTCACCACGTTTTCCTCTATCACCACCTGTTGCATAAGCCCTTTTGCCGCCATTGCCTTACCAATAGCCACGTGCGCTTCCATCGATTTCGACGGCGCGCCTTTGTAATAAGCCATAAAAGCCCGCGCAGGACCTACATGTATCAGCGATAAGCCCTTAGCCATTTTAGTAGTGTCAGTTACAGGGAAGGCTACTACCATATCGGTAGAATGGGTTGCAGTATCCCATGTGTAATATAAATTGGACTGCGGACCTGTTACTTTGTCGCCCAAATCCTTGCCCAGCGAGGCGCAGTTTACGGCGCAGTAGCTGCCAATGTCGCTCATATTAACCACCTTACGGATACCAGCAAAAATATGTTCTGCATAGTCAACTTCCTTTACAACTATTTTAGCTGCGGGAACCACATTTTTTTCTACGTATTCTTTCATGTATTTCAAGCCATTTTCAAAATCGGGGCCCAGCAACTTTTCCATATTCATTACCAGTAAAGCCGCGTTCCATGGGAAAGACATATGCTGACTAAAACCCCATGTAGCCTTCGTCATGCCTGCGCTATCTTTAGCTATCAGGAAACTTTTTGCTTTGCTTTCAAACGGCTTCAGGAAATGCAATTCGCAATCCATGCTAGTACCATTTATGGTTACTGTTTTCATTTCGCCCTCGCCTGTCTTTTTTTCATCGCCCACCCAGTGGTAGCTACTACCCACAGCGCCTTCTTCACCATTGTAGGTAAGCTTCATTGTGCTGTCCAGTTTATACCATGGGCTCCAGTGCGTCCAGTTTTTGTATTTCACCATTTGCTCAAAAACCGCCTCCTTGGGCGCATTTATGACTACAGTACGCGAAACTGTAAAATCGTTAGGCTCTAACAAAGCTATTACCAGAATAGCCGCAGCAACAACCAATATTGTAATAATAAGGAAACGTAAGAACTTTTTCATATTTACTCAATTTGAGCATAAAAGTAGAAAAAAATCTATTCCATTTACCATCTGCGCTATATAGGCCAAGGGCATAAATAGGGGGATTTTCCTACATATCTACACCTTACAAGCTTGAAACCGATGGCAACTATCAATAAATAAGCCCAATTAGAAGTACTTACGAAAATTATAATCTGTCGTTTACCACTTATTTTCAGACCTTTGCGCCTTCCATTATGGGGTATATAAGCGTAGGAAACAACCAGTTGCATTACCAAATCTGGGGCGCAGGCAAGCGTTTGGCCCTGGCGTTTCATGGCTATGGTAACGATGCCGGCATGTTTTTTCCTATTCAGGAATACACATCTGCCGACTTTACTATGCTTTCCTTCGATTTACCACACCACGGCGGCAGCCACTGGACTAACGACACTCCATTAACGCTACAACAACTAACGGACCTTACAAAACAACTTATACAGCAGTACGGCGTTGCCAAGATATCGCTGCTTGGCTATAGCCTGGGTGGACGCATTTGCTTAACTATTGCTACAAGCATGCCGCAATGCATTGATAAAATAGTGTTGTTGGCTACCGACGGGCTTACCATCAATGGTTATTACCTTTTCCTTACGCGCACATGGCTGGGCCGCGCTGTATTCCGGCATTTACTTACCTACCCCGGTCCTTACTTCGCCATTGCCGATATGTTAGAGCGAGCAAAACTGTTACACCCATCGCGCAACGCCTTTGTAAAAAAGGCGCTGCGCACACCAGAGAAACGCACCATGCTGCTGCAGGTGTGGCCTTGCCTGAGCGGGTTGCTTCCGTCGCCAAGGCAGATAAAACACACCATTGCCCAATACAAAATTCAGGTTTGCATATTTATGGGCGCGCAAGATAAAATAATGCCTCCAGGTATTGCCCGCAGATTCATTTACGGCCTTGACTCAGCCAGTCTGATTATTCTGGAGAAAGGCCATAAAATATTTGATAACGAAACTGCGCAGCCAATAGCCGCGCAACTTATATAATGATGCCCACAGCAACCATCATATGCATAACGCTCTGTGCGTGCTATATAGCGCTGATAGGCGCTTACCTGTTGGGCTGGGGAAAACAAAAAACATTTGTCATACCCCCCGATTTTTCCCCATCTGTTCTCATATCCGTCATTATACCTGCACGAAACGAGCAAGATACTATTGGCGCTTGTATAGAGTCGGTATTGGCGCAGGTATATCCGTTGGGGTTGCTGGAGGTAATAGTAGTTGATGATCACTCTTACGACAATACCGCTGAAATTGTTGGCGAATTTGCTGAATACAACGTTCGCTGTCTGGACCTGGCTGCGCACTTGGATTACGAAAAGCCAAACACAGCATTTAAGAAAGCCGCGCTGGCCGCAGGCATAGCGCAAAGCAAGGGCGAACTGATTGTGACTACCGATGCCGACTGTGTGGCGCCAAATGCATGGCTGATGCATATAGCAGCGCTTTATGAACTGCAGCAACCTGATATGGTCGTTGCGCCCGTAATATATAAGTGCAATAACAGCATACTACAGGTATTTCAGCTCATCGACTTCATGACCATGCAGGGCATAACTGCCGCAGCGCACCAGCTAAAACTGGGCAACATGAGCAATGGCGCCAACCTGTCGTTTCGCAAATCGGCATACGAGGCTGTAGGCGGATATGAAGGCTCAGAACATCTGGCGTCGGGCGATGACTACCTGCTTACCACAAAAATTAGCCGCCTGCGCCCCAAATCTATTGCTTACCTGAAAAGTGAACAGGCTATTGTTACCACAACGCCGCAATACACCTGGACGAATTTTCTGCAACAACGAATAAGATGGGCATCTAAATCGGGCAAGTACAACGATTACAGGCTAACTGCTGTATTGTCTTTGGTCTATTTATTTAATGTAGCAATAGCAGCCGCAGCCATAGCCGGTTACTACCAACACAGTTATTATTATGTAGCGCTTGGTATGTTACTAGTTAAGACCATAACCGAGTACTTTTTTGTTAAGCAGGTAGCCCGTTTTTTCAGACGCAACTGGGCGCTGTTGTATTTCCCGTTTTTACAACCGGTACACATACTTTATATCGTGCTCGCAGGTTTTCTCGGATTTATTGGCGGTTATAAATGGAAGGGCCGGAAGGTGAAATAATAACTACCCCTGCAATAAAAACACTGCTGGAGCTTTAACCAGCACAGGTATTTCCTTACTCCATTCGGCTGCCGATTTTGTTTTTATGTATGCGTCCGGCGCAGTAATGTTTTGAGCTATGCAAATCATGGTCTTGGGGTTGCATGTCTTGATCAGGTCGGCGAGCATTGGGTTATTCCGGTAGGGCGTCTCTATAAACAACTGTGTTTGCTTTTCTTTTACCGAAATAGCTTCCAGTTCCTTAATTCGTTTAGCGCGCATGGGGTCTTTTACAGGCAAGTATCCTGTAAATGCAAAACTCTGCCCGTTTAGACCCGATGCCATAAGCGCCAGCAATAAAGAACTTGGACCTACCAATGGCGATACATGCGCCTGCATTTGTTGCGCTATAGCTATTAGCTCTGCGCCGGGATCGGCAATACCCGGGCATCCCGACTCACTCATTATACCCACATTCTTACCTTCCTTTAGCCACTTACGCAGCAGTGCAATGTCGGGCCCGTTATGCTTGTCAATTTCTGAAAACTGTATTTCATCAATCACCAATGCCGGGTGCAGCGACCTAAGAAACCTCCGGGCTGTGCGCACATTCTCTACAAAATAATGACGCAACAACGCTGTTTGTGCAGCCACATCGGGCGACAAGGTATGGTTGGCGCCATCAGCTATCGGCACAGGAATCAGAAAAACAGTTGCTTTGGTCATAATCGTCGGGTATGCAGCAAAGCTATAACAACAACATGAGTGGAGCCGATTTATTCTGGCGCTGCCAGACAATGATGATTTTTCTACAATTCAAAATGGCAATTTCAAATCGGTTTGTTCATAACGGGGCACGGGCAAATTATAAAAACCTATCAATCCTTTGTTTTACCTTTGGTGAAATAAAACTTTGTAATTAATGGCGCAAGCTACCAACAGCAGCAGCTTAACTGATACCCACCTGATCGACGACCTTGGATTGTCGCATGTGGCTATTGTAGCTACCGAATGGAACGACAAAATTGTTAGAGAATTGATAAATGGTTGTGAAAGTGTACTCCATAAATTCGGGAGTAGCATCATAGACAAAATCATCGTTCCCGGAGCATTCGAGTTGCCTTTTGCCTGCCAGCGTATATGGCGTCATTACCAGCAGCAGGAGGTAAAACCTGAGGCGATTATAGCCTTTGGAGCAGTGATACGAGGCGGTACGCCGCACTTCGACTACGTATGCAAGGCCGTTACAGACGGAATTGTGCAACTCAACCTATCGCTGCCCATACCTGTAATCTTTGGCGTACTAACGCTCGACACCGACGCACAGGCATGGGAGCGACTTGGCGGAATACATGGCCACAAAGGTGAAGAAGCTGCCCTTGCCGCCCTTAAAATGATAAAAATGTGCCGTATAAAACCCTGATAGTTAAAGGCGCTTCCAAACCGGTTAAAAAGTTTGGAACGCTATTTGTATTCATCATTTCAAACATTAAACAATGAGAACGTTTTTCAGCCGGTTCACTGGCATCATCATCGCAGCGTTGCTGCTCCTCTCAGTACCCCTGCAACAAGCAAGAGCGCAGGACGTAGAGGTTTCTTATCAGACTTTTTACGAAGAGCTTTCGCCCTATGGCCAGTGGGTGGAAGACCCTGAATATGGCAACGTATGGGTTCCTAATGAAGAAATGGGCTTTCGCCCCTATGCCACTCGCGGTAATTGGGTGATGACTGAATATGGCAACATGTGGATGTCGGACGTGCCATGGGGATGGGCCTGCTATCACTACGGCCGCTGGACCTACAATCCTTACTACGGCTGGGTATGGGTGCCCGGCACAGAGTGGGCTCCGGCATGGGTTAGCTGGCGCTCCGGCGGCGGCTACTATGGTTGGGCGCCAATGCCTCCCGGCTGCAATGCAGGCGTTTACTACAACTACCCCAGCAACTATTGGGTGTTTGTTGGTCCTCAGTACCTGTACAGCACAAATGTGTTTAGTTACTACAACCCTTACTATGTAGATCGCTATATACGTCGCACAACATTTATTTATGAAACACGAATAGATAACCGTACTCGCTATAACTACCGCTACAACTGCGGCCCACGCCGCGAGGCTATAGAAAGGGATACACGCCAACCAGTGCGCGTTTATCAGGTAGATAACAGCAACAACCCTCGCCGAACAGGCTTTGGCAGCGGCGGCGGCAGAGACAATGTAGTGCAGGTGTACCGCCCGGTTGTAGTGCAAAACCAGCGCGGAGGAAATAGACCGCCAAATGTAATTAAGGCTGACAGACCAATAGGGGCTCCGCAACGCCTGGGCGACAGGGGTTACGAACGCCAGCCTGAATTCAGAGCCGTTATGCAAAAGGAAAACCCGAATTTCAGAGCGCCAAACGGGAATACCGGCGTAGTAGGCCCAAGAAATCAGGGACAAACTGATCCTAACCCAAGACAAAACAACCAGGTGCAGCCAAACGACCGATTTGACACCCGCCCAACTCCTGGACGCACAGAACCTGCAAGACAACAAAACGATGGCAGACCGCAACCTGGCAACTTCAGAAACCCGGACGACAGGCAGATTTATAACAACAATACGCCTCCAGCAAATCGTTTCGATGATCGCTCACCAAACCCTCAATCTCAACCAAGACCTCAGGTAAATGACAGGCCTCAGCCAACGCCGCAACCACAGTCGCAGCCAAGACCGCAGTACAACGACCGACCACAATATAACGATCGCCCGCAGCCAACGCCGCAACCTCAATCGCAGCCAAGGCCACAGTATAACGACCGTCCGCAGTACAACGATCGCCCGCAGCCAACGCCGCAACCGCAATCGCAGCCAAGACCACAATACAACGACCGTCCTCAGCCAGCTCCTGCACCACAGCCGAGACCGCAGTTTAACGACCGTCCGCAACCAGCGCCAAGACCGCAACCAGCTCCGGCTCCGCAACCAAGGCCGCAGTTCAACGACCGTCCGCAACCAGCGCCAAGACCACAGCCTGCTCCCCAACCGGCGCCGGCTCCGCAGCCAAGGCCGCAGTTCAACGATCGTCCGCAACCAGCGCCAAGACCACAACCAGCGCCACAACAATCTGCGCCGGGCAGAGGTCAGGAAAGCAACCCTACTCCTGGCGGCATGCGAGGCAGATAAAATACCAATCTAAATCATAAATAACAACGGCTGTTTCCTACTGAGAAACAGCCGTTGTTATTTATAGTATTGTACTACAATTGCCCGTTAGTAGCTTTTGCTGAAATATATTCGTTCGCCATCGAGCATAAAATACGGAGGCTCGAAGCCGGGCATAAATGTGGCTCGTATGTGCCGCCTTATCTTCTCAGGCGGCCAGTTTAGGTCTATTTCTTTAATATTTTTTATTTCGTTGCGGTAGTGCAGACTCACGCCAAACTTAGACTCTAACGCTGCCTGCGGTACGCCATGATAGTTTCCAGCAACAATGTGACTCAGCGTTTGTTTAAATAAATTGAGCGAGCTTTTGTAGGTAAGCAGGTACAGGTCGTTTACCCAGCAGTTTTCGGGTATTTTAAACCGCTTCTGAAACAATATATCGCCATGGTCTATTCTCGGGTCCATAACATGTATTGTTGTCCCAAACTCGGTCTTGCCCTCTATAATGGCGAAAGAAAACTGATTGCTACCTCTGTATTCGGGTAGTGGAGCCATGTGCAGGTTCACCGCTATCTGCCGCGCTTTTGCAATATGGTCGGGCTTAAGGATCTGATGATATTGTACTGAATATATTATGTCACATTCCGGCAGCTCATCAAGTTGAGCAATAACAGGTATACCATTGTCTGCCGCTAGCGCCAAAAGATCATGACTATCGCCAAACTCCTTGCGCGGCTGTGTCATAACCCCTACTATATTCAGTTGCAGTTCTTCTCTTTTGTCAATCAAAAAAGCCAGACAATCATATCCGATAGGCTTAGAGCCCAGAAAAATAATTTTCTTTTGTGGCATCAGTAAAAATTAAGTTTTAAAAAGTTATTCTATTTTCGCACCAGAAATGTCTCCACGCAAAATACTAATTATTACCAACAGGGTGCCGTTTCCTCTAAAAGATGGCGGAAATCTGGCTATGAATGCCATGATAGAGGGTTATGCCCGCGCCGGATGGCAGGTATATCTGTTGGCAATGAATACAAGCCGTCACTACCTGAAACAAGAACAGCTCAAAAAGCTATTTACACATCTGTACGCTTTCGAATGGGTGGATGTAGATAATAACCTGAAAATGATGGATATGCTAAAGAACTATCTCTTTAGCAGCAAGCCAGAGCATGCAAGGCGTTTTTATACTGAGGAATTCAGGGACAAATTAAAGGATGTTCTTAAAGCATTCAACCCCGATGTAGTTCAGGTAGAAAGCGTTTACCTTTCCACGTACATGCCTATCATTAAAAAGCACTCCTATGCAATTACTATATTGCGTATGCACAATGTGGAGTACCAGATATGGCAAGGTGTAAAGAAACGCACAAGAAGGAATATGCTTAAGCGCATCTACCTGACCAGCTTAACGGAACGTATACGCGACTTTGAGCGCGAAGCATGGAAAGAATACGACCTATTGTTGCCTATTACAGAAAAAGACGCTTATCTGGTAACAAGGCTCGAGGAGATAACCAATATAATTGTTGCTCCATTTGGTATAGACGTTACAAAAATCAAAGAAACCCACAGCAGTGAAAAATGGGTGGGCTATCACATAGGCGCAATGGACTGGATGCCCAACCGCCACGGTATGCATTGGTTTTTGAATAAAGCATGGCCGCGTATTCATAAAGCAGCGCCCAACTTTGAATTTTATTTTGCGGGTCGTAATATGCCCGAGGATTTTAAACACCTAAACATCCCAGGCGTTCACTGCTTGAATGAGGTAGCCAGCGCCGACGATTTTATTGCCGACAAGAAGATTCTTATAGTGCCCATCATGTCGAGCGGCGGTATCCGTGTAAAAATTCTTGAGGCAATGGCCGCTGGTAAAATTGTAATTACAACTACCAATGGCATAAAAGGGATAGATGCAAAACCAGGCGAGCATTTCTTACTGGCCCGCAAACCCGAGGATTTTGCCCGATGGGTAAAATGGTGCCTAGATAACAAAGCTGCAGCAGAGGCAATGGCCGAAAGAGCGCACGACCTTGTTCGCGAAAAATATGAGTACCGCAAAGTGATTAATCATGTAATTGAAGAAGTGGAAGCCATGCTATCGGCTCACAAACACTAATCTCTTTGTTTCAGTAAACTTCCAAAAGACTCCGCGAGGGGTCTTTTTTGTTTTGTACAATACTGTTGTTACAAAACAATCGGGCGGGGCCGGCTAGTTGCCAACCCCGCCCGATATTGGGAATAACATGCTTACTTGCTCAATACAAAATGGAACACCTTGTTTTCGGTGGCAGAATGCATGTTGAGTATATAGATGCCATTGGCAAGAGCGTCATTCATCTTAATACGTTCTTCTACAATACCGCCTTTTACAGGAATTTTACCATCGTACACAACCTGACCAAGCAAACCAACTATCTGTACATTGATGAGTTGGTCGTCGTTTGAATTGAGGTTGCCATGCAATACAAATTCGCCTTTATTGGGGTTGGGAACAATTGTCAACTCTGTTTGCTTTATTACTACTGACGTACCATTTGCCTCGCGACAAATATTAACGGTCATAGGCGCAGTAACTCTGCAGCCTGTGCCTGCTATGGTGTACGATATAGTTGTAATACCGCCAGTTATACCTGTTACCAGACCGGTTGCTGAGCCCACAGACGCAATTGTTGGGTTATTGCTTGCCCATATGCCTCCAGGCGTAGCGTTAGACAAAGTAATGGGCGTACTGGTACAAACGCTTGCTGCGCCGGTAATAGGCGATAGCGGATTTACGGTTAAGTCGCGAGTGGCTGTACAACCTGTACTTGTAAGGATATAAGAAATAGTAGTTGTACCAGCAGATAAACCGCTTACTACGCCCGATGTAGCTCCAATGGTTGCTATGCCGGTGGCGCTGCTGCTCCATGTACCCACGCCAACTTCTGAAAGCGTTATGGTCTGGCCAGCGCAAACGCTGGAAGGTCCGGAAATAGCTGACAAGAGATTAACAGTAAATCCGCGATAGGTGCGGCAGCCAGTGGCTGAAATAGTGTAGGAGAAATTGAGCGTACCACCGGTAACGCCGGTAACCACACCTGTACTGCTGCCTATTGTACCGATTGTTCCGTTTCCGCTGGTCCATACGCCGCCGGGTGTGGCATTTGAAAGCGTAACTGTTTGTGCAACGCATACGCTGGTAGGTCCAGTGATAGCAGACAATGGATTGACAGTGATCGTAGTAGTTGCTGAACAACCGGAACCGATAGTGTAAGATAATACGGCTGAACCTGCAGCAATACCTGTAACAACTCCAGTTGATGACCCAATAGTTGCAACCGAAACATCAGAACTGCTCCATACGCCAACACCAGATGTAGTTAATGTTATTGTTTGACCAGCGCAAACTGTCGTAGGTCCGGAAATAGCGCCCAGATTGCTGACAGTAACGGGAACCACTGAACGACAAGCGCCAATAGTATAAGATATGTTTGCGCCACCGCCAACGATGCCAGACACAACCCCGGTAGTAGAACCCACTCTGGCTACAAGCGTATTACTACTGCTCCAGAGCCCGCCGGGCGCGGCATTAGTTAGCGTTATTGTTTGCCCTGTACAAACGCCCGAAGGTCCGGTTGTTGCAGCAAACGCTGTCACGGTAAGCGCCTTGGTGGCATAGCATCCGGTACCCAGCATATAGGTGATGGTTGCCGACCCACCAGCTGTACCGCCAACTACCACGCCTGAAGTAGACCCAACAGTTGCCACTGTAATATCGCTACTACTCCATAAACCGCCAGTTGTAGCGTCTGTTAAGGTTGTTGTTAGCCCTCCGCAGAGGCTGCTTGCGCCAGATATTGCCGACAATGCACTCACCGTAAGCGAGCGTGTAGCGCGGCATCCTGCGCCAACCGTATAAGTTATGGTTACTACACCGCCAGTTACGCCAGATACAACGCCAGTTGCAGAGCCAATTGAAGCTACTGCAGAGTTGCTGCTGGTCCATGTGCCGCCGCTTACTGCGTTTGACAAAGTAATAGTCTGACCAATACATACTGAGCTTGCGCCAGTTATAGGCGAATTGGGCGTTACCGTCATTGGTTGCGTAGCAAAGCAACCTGTTGCCACAGCATAAGTAATCGTCGCAGTTCCGCCGCCGGCAGCTCCTGTTACCACACCCGATGTAGAACCTACTGTTGCCACCGTTACGTCGCTGCTGCTCCAGTATCCACCGGCAGTTCCATTTGTCAGCGTGGTTGTCGCCCCGCCGCAAATTGAGCTGGCGCCTGATATTGGAAGAATTGGATTAACGGTTATTGGAGACACTACCCTACAGCCCGAGCCCATTGTGTAGGTCATATTTACAAAACCAACAGCAATACCGGTTACAATGCCGCTCGATGAGCCAATGCTGGCAATTGTTGGGTTGGTGCTGGTCCATACGCCGCCAGATGTGGCGTTGCTAAGCGTTGTGGTCTGCCCAGTACATACGCTGGTAGCGCCAGTTATTGGACTAAGCGGATTAACAGTAACAACAGTAGTACCAACACATCCGGTAGATAACGTGTATGAAATAACAGCTGTTCCATTAGCTACGCCGGTAACAACACCGGTAGCCGAACCTATAGTTGCTATCGTTACATCGCCGCTGCTCCATACACCGCCGCCTGTACCGTTTGATAATGTAGTGGTAAGCCCTGTACAAACGCTTGTTGTGCCGGTTATGGCAGAAAGCAAATTTACAGTAAGCGGCGCTGTTACTCTGCAGCCCGATCCTAATGTGTAGGTAACAGTTGTGCCGCCGCCAGCAATGCCGGTAACTAATCCAGATGTTGAGTTGATGGTTGCAATACCTGGATTTGTAACAGACCAAACACCACCGGAAGTTGCATTGGACAGCGTTATGGTCTGACCGATACAAACGGTCGTAGGACCAGTAATAGCAGATAGCGGACTAACTGTTATTACCGCTGTAGATAAACAGCCAGATGAAAGCAAATATGAAATAGTGGCTGTGCCGGAAGCAACGCCTGTAACAGTTCCAGAGGCCGAGCCTATGGTAGCTACGGAGCCATCTGAGCTACTCCATACACCGCCAGAAACCGCGTTGCTCAATGTGGTCGTTTGCCCTACGCATACGCCGGTACTGCCGGTTATGGCCGATGCAGTGTTTACCGTCATGAGCGAAGTAACTATACATCCGCCAGGCGAGGTGTAACTAATACTTGTAATACCTGACAGTATTCCGGTAACGTCGCCGGTAGAGGAACCTACTGTAGCAATAGTTATATTACCGCTTGTCCAATATCCGCCCGCAGTTGCATCGCTAAGGGTTGTTGTTTGTCCCAGACATACAGATATTGCGCCTGTAATTGGCAATGATTCAACGGTCAATATTGCCGTTACCGTTGTTCCATATTGAGTGTAAGATATTGTAGCCGTTCCTGCCGAAACGCCCGTTGCCACACCGGTTGTAGCGTCTATAGTAGCTACGGCGGTGTTGTCACTGTTCCAAGTACCGCCAGCTGCCGAATCGTATAGTGGCGTTGTAGCGCCAATACATACAGTAAGTGTACCGTATATAGGCGACACGCCTGTTGGCGCTGTAACGGTAATTGTTTTTGTAGCAGTAGCTGTGCCGCATGTGCCGGAAACGCTATAGCTGATAGCTACACTGCCTGCTGAAACGCCGGTAACTATGCCGGATGCTGAACCAACGGTAGCTATCGCTGCGTCGCCGCTACTCCACATGCCGCCAGCAACTGCATCGCTTAATGTTATAGTCGAACCAATAGAAACTGAGGAAGAACCTGTAATTGTGCCCGCTGTAGTAGCTGGATATACAGTGAGCGTTGCCACTGCGCGACAACCGCCAACTGTGTATGAAATAACCGTTGTGCCTGCAGCAATGCCGCTAACTGTACCGGCAAAGGTATCGACAGTTGCAATTGCTGTATTGCGACTAACCCATGTTCCGCCCGATGTTCCGTTGGTAAGGGTTGTTCCAGCGCCAACGCATACGCCCAACGAACCACCAATAGCCCCTGGTGTTGCATTTACTGTTATTACTGCCGTTGTGGTGCAACCCGTACCCAATGAATAGGTTATAGTTGTAGTTCCGGCTGCTATTCCGGTTACTACGCCCGATGTCAGGCCTATTGTTGCAACCGCAGGATCTGAACTTACCCATGTACCGCCTGTTACATTGTTGGTCAGGGTAGTAGTTGAGCCTGTACAAACCGTAGATGCGCCGCCTATAGCGCCTGGCGCATTCGTGATATTTACCGTGGCTGTAACGGCACAACCTGATGTAAGTATATAAGAAATTACTGTTGAACCTACGGTAAGACCGTTTACTACACCGCTGGCGCTGCCTATTGTAGCCACAGTATTGTTGCTGCTGGTCCAGATACCGCCGCTAACACTGTTGCTTAGCGTGGTAGATGTTCCTGCGCAGGCGCTTCTTGTACCTGTTATTGCACTTGGAGCTTCAAGAGTTGTAAA
>CAIRYK010000016.1 GCA_903882805.1 uncultured Bacteroidota bacterium
GATCTGTGCAAGCCGCTCCCTTTTTATAAATGATATAGCAAAATTAGTCAACGATTGGTTCGCGTGGCTTCAATTTTCTTGGGAACCTAAACGACAAACCGCCGTTTACAATGCCTTTATATCCGAAACCAAGCTCTACAAAACCAGCTACCTGACGACCAACTCTGATGCCGAAGGGGGTAACTTGAAAAGCATAAAACTTAGGACCAGATTCGTCTGTTTCGCCAATGCCGGTAATATTATCGTCCATAATAGATACGCCATAAGACAAAGAACCATACAACCTTACGCGTATGTAGTCTTTTCTTGTGTCCATGTAAGCAACAGTCATTTCTGGAGCTATAGTGAAAAAGCTACCCCATGAGCTGATGTTTTCATAACCCAAGCCTACGCCCAGCGTAACATTGCGATTGAGATAATATCTGTAGCTGAAGTTAGGAGTACCGCCAGAAGCGCTGAATGCAGAATTATTCATTGTTTTATTAGCAAATGAATAGACGCTATAGTAGCTATAACCTAATGAAAATTCGCTTTTGCCTCTTTGCGCAAAAGTGCGTGGAAGAAAACAAAGCATAGATAAAGCAAGACAAATAACAGAGAGCTTTCTTTGCATAATAAAACGTTATTTAAAGCAGTTGTGTTGGTTTAGTTAATCCAATATGGTTACGAAGGCTTAAAGATATGGCAAACTTTCATTTCTCCAAAACCTTTGCCACAGAAAGTATGCTCCGGGAAATATAATTGTTTTGTTCAATTGCCAAAATAAGGAGTCTACGCCCTCAAAACGCACTGTAAGCGCTAAAAATCAATATCGCGATCTGTAATAATGACAAAGCCCCTGCTTTCACAGAGGCTTTGTTGTTGCTGCAATAAAGGCAATTGCTCACCCATTACAGCCTCGAGGTTTGGCACCGGTGTAAAGGTAACTAATTTTCTTTACTAAGGCCGCGACGAAGCAAACTTGCCGACCATGCCCCCATACCGCCAACCAGCGCCCCGACAAATACAGTAACGACTATAAATAAACCGTAATTAGGCAATGAAAATACTTTTGCCATCCGGCCGGTTAGGATATGATCGTTAGATATATCGTACAATAATGCAACTGTAAGCCACATAAGCCCCACACCGCAAAAACCCATTGCAAATGCCTTTGCCGGCCGGCTACCGATAAGCAAGGCCACACCAAAAGCAACAACTGCAACCGACCACCAAGGCAGCCACAGCTCTGCCAGACCAGACAAAGCCAAAACTAAAATTATAGACAACACGAATCTCATATCTACGCCTTTGGTTTTAGGGTGAGTGTATATTTAATTGCCGGATTGGGTTGGCTAGCCGCATTGGGCAAAAAATGTAGCTTATTATACCCTCCCGCAGCCCATGTTTGCAGAAAGCTGGCATAATACTTACTACCGGGATTGCCTGACTGTCCGCCAGGATAAACGGCATAAGCTTCTATCTCCTTGCCCATTTGCACAACCATACGCCAAGACGGGCCGTGACCACCCTTGGCCGCATTTACGGTATTACCCCACCCTCCTATCTTCAGGTGATCATAGCTAAATGCCGGCAGCTTGGTAAGGTGTGTAGCAGATGTGTTTTTAGCCATATACCATTTCCCACCGTCATCTGTTTTTTTGGTACTATTCACTTTCTCCAACGCATGCACACTATCCATAGCTTTAACAAAACTCGCATTTACCCTTTCACTAAACAATCCAATTTGGTCTATATCATCTGACTGCAATAGTTGCATGGTCCGTTCTACACTGGGCCAAAGTTGATCTGGTACTTTGTCGAACCTATTGCGCCACCAGTCCCAATACAGGTTCGTCCACCATATCTGATAAACGGTTGCCTCCTTACTATCGGCGGCGAGTTTGTAGTCCCACTTTTTAAGGGCTGCTACAATAGTATGCTCGCTGCTACTTGCCTTGTCGTTGAGCTTGCTCAACATTTTAGGCAACATCTTTTCCGCGAGTATCGAGTATGTGTCTTGCTGAAGCGCACACATGTCCTGTATGGTTGCTTTTTGAATTCCGCCCAGTACGTGATTAATACGCCATGAGCGGGTTTCGATAAAAGATCCGTTGTACCAATATGGGTAGCTGGCGTCCGTAACAGTTTGATTGGCCGAACTTACAAATCCCCGCTCAGGATTAAGCACATGCGGATTTTCGCGCATAGGAATCAGCTCCTTCCACAGCGTTGCACTGTCGCTGCCGTCCATCACATACCTACCTTGATTTTTCCATTTGTTTACAAATTGACCCTGTCCCCAAATAGCTATATTGCCTTGTCTGTCGGCATAGGCCATATTTTGAGCAGGGCACTCAAAGTTCATTATTGCCGACACAAAACTATTATAGCCCGTTGCGCGGTTCATGTTATAAATCGCCAGCATTTCGTTGGTGCCTCTATGACCCATCCAGCACACGGCCAACATACGCTGAAGTCCGGTTTTATCTTTGTATTTATCATCATACATTACTGGTCCGTGTATGGTGTATTTTACCGTGTCTACCACATCTGGCTTACCTTTTACAGCTATGCGCTCAACCCGGGTCGTGAAATCAACCTGATTACCAGCAAACCAGTACTTACCAGAATTACCGGCCACTTGTTTTATCAGGTAATAATCTTTCACATCGCGGTAATTGTTGGTAACGCCCCATGATACGCTGTCGTTGAAGCCGATAATTACGCCAGGCGCTCCCGGCAACGATGCGCCGTATACGTTCATACCCGGCGACTGTAGCTGTATTTCGTACCACAGCGATGGCAGATTGAGCGCAAGGTGCGGATCGTTGCACAATATCGGCGCGCCGCTCGCTGTGCGGTTGCCGCTCACTACCCAGTTGTTGCTACCCTTTCCATCTTCGCGGCGTTCGCCAAAATCCGCCGGCGTAAAATGCGGAAATGCTGCACTATCGGACGGCGCCAAAGGCGCAGCCAAAGATGGTTTTTCAAAAATAGTACCCTTAGGTATTACAGGGCTGCTGGTGGTATCTCTTTCCGGAAAAAGCAACGCAAACTGATCGGCAGGCATAGCATCCCGCAGATAGGTAAGCGCTATATCGTCTACATTGCCCGTAAGGTCGTCGGCCATATATTTAAGCAGCAATGCGCTTTTTAGCGGCGTCCATGGCTCTGGCTTAAATCCCATAAGTTTATATTCCAGCGGCATTGCGCGTTCGGTAAGCGTTGCCATATAGCCGTTTATTCCATCGGTATACGCCTCAAGCATTAGTTTCGAAGCCGGATTAGCCAATCCGGTCTTTAGCGAATTTTCGGCAGCATATACCATTCCTTTCCGGCGTTGCTTTCTGTCGAATGGCAATGCTTTTTCGCCCACTACCTCGCTAACGCGGCCAGCAGCGGCGCGAGTTTGCATATCCATTTGCCACAATCTAAAGGAGGCATGTATATATCCCTGTACAAAATAGGCGTCACGGTCGTTCTGGGCATGTATATGTGGCGTCAGTCTGTCGTCAAACCACACTTTCACCTCCTGCAAAACACCGGGTATATCGCGGACGCCAGAAAAATCTTCGTTTACCGGTTCAGCATTTGCCCAGCATCCATTTACAGGGTCAAGCAAACGCCCTAACGCAGGTAGCGCCCCGATGGGACGATTAAGCACATACACTAAGCCGCATGTGGTTGCAGTTAGAATAACGCCAATTAGTAAACTGCTTTTTTTACCCATACCCGAAACATGAACTATGTTATTGAACTATTATCTACCGCTTGCTGTTACAGCGGAAAAGCAATATCGTATTTCTTACCCGGCTTAACCGTTAGCTTGTGCGACCTCAACCACGGATTATATATTTTGAGCATTTTGTAGCTGCTGCCATTCTCTTTTGCAAAGTCTGTCAGGTTAGCTATCGACTTGTCAACAGTCACAATTTTATATTTCAGCGGTCGGTATTCTTCGCCTTGATCCAGCACAATGCCCAAACTCTTGGCATTAGACAACAGATATTTAAGCGCTACTATACGGTACAAATACCGATTTGTTTCGTCGGGAAAAATAAGATCATAATAATTGGTTGCCTGCTGAAAATCGGCCTGACTTTGGTAGCCTGCCTGTCCGCAATTGTAAGAGGCCGCAGCGGCCGTCCAGGAACCAAACTTACTGTACGACTCTTTAAAATACTTGCAAGCGGCATCGGTAGCCTTAACCACATGAAAGCGTTCGTCCACCTCTTCATTAATTTCCAACCCATAGCGAGGGCCGGTATCTTTCATAAACTGCCAGAAGCTTGCAGCGCCTACGCCCGACAGTGCATTCTGTTGCAGCGAGCTTTCGGCTACGCATACATACTTAAAGTCATCTGGTATACCGTTGGCTTTGAGGCGTTCCTCAATGAGCGGCATGTACCTGCCTGCCAACTTGAGAATATATAACTGGCTACCATGCAAGTAAGAATTTACAAGCACTTCTCTATCCAGTTTTTCGCGCACTTCCCATTTTTCTAAAGGCACAGGCTCTCCGCAAAAGTCCATTTTTGATGGCAATGCCGGAGCAAACCATTTGTACTGTGGCCTACCTTCCGGACTAACAGCAACAGACGCTGTGCCGGGCTCTACTTTATTGAGCGCCACGCAGGCTATTATGCTACCCCCTATTGCCAAACCGGCAACAAAATATATTAAAGATTTTTTTTGAAACTCCATACTGCAAATTTGCTGCTATAAATTTAGGTATAAAACCTCAACCCAAAACCACATTTTTTATCCCATAATTGCTACCTTGTCTACAACATTGCTTAAATACGATAACTACCATTTCAATATTCCATTTTGTAGCGCAAAATCTTGCCAAATGTCTGACAATAACCAATCTATGTGCGACAACATTGTGTTGACACTGCATTTTGGCATGCTGAAAGGAACTATTTATTTAAAAACTTTCTTTTAAATTTGCAATTTGCAGGAAAGTCTAGCGTCGCTAATAAATACCTTTACTTTGCTTGATATTGGGTGGTCAGTTTTTTTAAGGGTGTTTTATTACTTTTACGTACTTTCAATATTCAAATAAAATATTTTATATAATTATTTTTCATAAACCAATGGACAGAGCCAAAATAATTGAAACCACCAAGGATTTTTTGTCTACAGAATTTGAAGTTGACAGGGAATCTATCGCCCCTGATAGCTCGCTAAAAGACACACTTAGCCTGGATAGCCTTGACTATGTAGACCTCGTAGTGGTTATTGAAGAGAATTTTGGAATTGTACTAACAGGCGAAGATTTCAAAAACGTAGTGACATTTGATGATTTTTACACGTTGGTAGAACAAAAGTTGGCCGCATAACCAATGAAACGATGGGACGGTAAAAGTCGGGGGTCGGTAATTGGGTACAAAATTTTCCTTTTTTTCATAAAAACTTTTGGAGTTAGATTCGCCTACCTGATAGTTCGATTTGTAACTTATTATTACTTCCTGTTTGCCGAAAAAAACCGCAAGGCAATTATAGATTTCTACACTGAAGGGTTGGAATTTACTAAAAAGAAGGCAGTCCGGCTTGCGCGGAAAAACTTCTTCATATTCGGTAAGACACTAATTGACCGTTCTGCTTTTCTGGTAGGCAAAGGCGATATTTTTACGTACACTTTTCAGAACGAACAATACCTGCTGGATATGCAAAACGGCTCCCGAGGCGGTATATTGCTAAGCGCCCATGTAGGTAACTGGGAAATAGCCGGAAACCTGCTCAAAAAACGGGTTTCATCTACCATTAACGTAGTAATGCTGGATGCAGAAATGGAGAAAATTAAGGAGTTTCTGCAAAACACTACCGGCGGTCCGCAATTCAATATTATCCCTATAAAAGACGATCTGTCGCATATTATACGTATCAACAATGCTTTGAGTAATAATGAATTGATAGCAATAGGAGCCGACAGATTTATTGAGGGGGCAAAGTATGCTGAGTTTGACTTTCTAGGCAAGAAAGCAAAATTCCCGATGGGACCTTTCATAATAGCTGCAAAGTTTAATGCGCCGGTTACTTTTGTGTTTGCAGTAAAAGAAACTGACACACATTACGGACTAAGCGCTACCTTGCCGCTGGATGGCAAAATGAAACCGGAGGAGGTGGCCAAACTATATATAGCAGAGCTGGAAAAGAAAGTACGAAAACATCCGGAACAATGGTTTAACTATTACAATTATTTCCAGTAATGAAAGTAACGCAAGAAAACATAGGCCGATATTTACCGCAAAAACACCCGTTTATTATGGTAGACAGCCTTGTAGACGCTACCGAAACGGGCTTTGAAAGCCAATTTACAGTGAGGACAGATAACATTTTTCTGGAAGACGATACGCTTATGGAGCCATCGCTTATAGAAAATATTGCGCAAACCTGCGGCGCCGGGTTCGGCTTTTTGCAAAGCCATGGCGCAGGCGAACCCCGTTTGGGTTTTATTGGCGCTATTACAAAACTAATGGTTCATAAGTTGCCCCGCCTACACGACCTGATAGAAACAAAGGTGAGTATAGTGTACAGCATGGAAAATATATTTGTTGCAAAGGGCGAGAACTTTTGTAATGGCGAGCGATTACTGGAATGCGAAATGAAAATTGTACTGAATTGAAAACCCTGACAGCAGAAACGACCATAAACGTAAGATTTGGAGAAACCGACGCCATGGGCGTTGTGTGGCATGGCAATTACCTCAAGTACTTTGAGGATGCCCGCGAAGCGTTTGGACTTGTACATAATATGGCCTACCTCGACTTTTACAATGCTGGCTACTTTACCCCAATTGTAAAATCGGAAGTAGATTACAAATCGCCCATACATTATGGCGAGAAAGCCAGAATAATAGCTCGCCTTTTGTATTCGCCGGCTGCAAAAATTATTTTCGAATACGAAATATTCAACCTCAATACAAACAGAATAAGCGCAACAGGTAAAACCATCCAGATTTTTCTAAATGCAGCTTCGCGAGAGCTGGAAATAAACAAACCGGACTTCTACAAAGCCTGGGAAAAAAGCGCGGGACTTCTGTAACGCAACATTAGCTTCACGAACACATACTGGTATTGAAACACATTATTATAACAACTGTATCGGTATTAGCGTTGCTGGCAGCATGGTTGCTGCTGCGCGGCACGGGACATTTGTGGGTACCAGTAGTTTCGATTGTTGCTGTGTATCACCTCATTGTTGGTTATGGCTCGGCTCAAATCAAGGCCAACTATTTTGTTCAATCTATAAATAAAGGCGAGAATGAGGGTGTAGCTTTTACTTTCGACGACGGCCCCGATGAAAACCTGACTCGAAAGTTTATGGATTTGCTGGAGGCGGAACAGGTTAAGGCTACTTTTTTTGTAATAGGCAGAAAGGCTGCAGAAAATACTGAATTGCTGATAGAAATAGACCGGCGAGGGCATTATATAGCCAACCACAGCTATAGCCACAGTAACTTTATTGGGTTCTTTCCGTATGCTAAGCTCAAAGCCGACATTGACCACTGCTCCGCTACCATTGAGCAGGCTATAGGCAAACGACCGCTTTTATTCCGGCCGCCATTTGGCGTTACCAACCCTATTTATGCAAGGGTGTTAAAAAAAATTGGTTTGCAATCCATTGGCTGGACAATTCGTAGCTTTGACACAGTTCTGAAAGATAAAGCAGCCCTAACCCAATGCGCCACCCGCACTATTGGTAATGGCAGCATTTTATTGTTTCATGATACACAACAAATAACGCTCGATATACTACCCGATGTTATCAGATTTTGTCGGGACAATAATTTAAAAATCGTTTCTTTGCCTGAGTTGATTAATAAAAGTCCGTATGACTGAATTGAAGACCATTCTGTTTTTTGTTTTTGTTTTTGCAACTCAACTTCTTAATGCTCAAACCGGACAACCTATAGCAGACCCTTCTGATTTTTTCAACAAACTGCGCCAGACCTCAGCGGCAACGACATCTATAAGAGCAGAATTTACCGAAGAGAAATTCCTGTCTTATCTCAAAGAACCTGCGAAAGCAACTGGTATCTTTTACTACAAAAAAGCCAATATGCTGCGCTGGGAAAAAATAAAACCCACGCCATACGTGTTTTTAGTAAATGGCGATAAGGTAAAAATCAAAGACAACAATAAGGAAAAAGACATTTCGTCGTTCAATGAAGGTATTGGCAAGATAAAAGACCTGATGATTGTATTGGTGAATGGCGAACTTCAGAAAAACAAACTTTTCACCATTAGCTGCTACAAAGCAGATGCCGCCTACCAGGTAAAGCTGATACCGCGCAACAAACGCATGGCTAAGGTATTCGACTATCTGTTGCTTACCTTTGCAGCCGACAATATGCGCCTGAAAGAGATGGATTTCTTTGAAAAATCGGGCGATAAAAGCGTAATGAAGTTTTATAACGACGTAGTGAATGTAAAACTTGACGATAACTTGTTTGTAAATTTTTAACCTATGTCGCTCAACGGTTTTTTTGAAATAAAATCACTTACTGCCGAGGCCGAAAAACTAACGGTAACCATATTGCTGAATGCAGACCATCCGATATATGCTGCGCATTTTCCGGGCAACCCCATAACGCCCGGGGTTGTAGAAATAGAGCTGGTAAAAAAAGTGTTAGAGCGGCATCTGGGTTGCACAATACGCCTTATGAGTATATCTCGCTGCAACTTTCTGAAAATACTCAACCCCGTTGAAACACCTGAAGTGACACTGAATATAACCGCGATACCGGCCGTGGAACAACTAAAAGTGACCGCCGCAGCCCAACACAATGAATCTACATTCTATAAACTTACCGCTGTTTACCAACAATGACCCTGTCGTCTTTACATTGCTGTATAATAATACCCACCTACAACAACGAGCGCACCCTGGCACAGGTGTTGGATGGCGTATTGGAGTATAGCGAGGGTAATGATATAATAGTGGTAAACGATGGATCGACAGACAGCACTGCAGCTATCCTGAAACTATATGAACGCCGCATACGCTTGCTGGCCAATGAACAAAACACAGGCAAGGGATCTGCGTTGAAAAAAGGTTTTGCTTACGCAAGTAGCGCCGGATTTAAAAACGCCATAACTATAGACTCGGATGGGCAGCACTACCCTGCCGACATACCCAAGTTTATAGCGCTGGCCACGCAACATCCCGGAGCGCTAATTATGGGCTCACGAAATATGGAAATGGCTGGCGCGCCCGGCAAAAGCTCGTTCGGCAACAAATTTTCCAACTTCTGGTTTTGGGTAGAAACCGGGCTCACGCTACCCGACACGCAAACGGGTTTCAGACTGTACCCTCTCGACCCCATCAGTAAATTCAGCTTATTTACTACGAAGTTTGAAACCGAGATAGAGGTAATTGTAAAACTGGCGTGGCGCGATGTGCCCATTTACTCAGCGCCAATAAATGTGCTGTACGACAAAGCTTCGCGCGTATCGCACTTCCGTCCGTTTCGCGACTTCACGCGCATCAGCATACTCAACACCTACTTTGTTACCCTGACGCTGCTCTATTATCTACCCAAACGAATATTGCAGAAGATAGCTCGCAGAGGCTTGATGAACATAATAAAGGAAGAAGCCCTGAAAGCCGAGGAAAGCAATGTGCGGAAGGCAGCATCTATAGGCTTTGGAGTATTTATGGGCATTGTGCCTATTTGGGGGTTTCAGTTGCTGGTGGGTATACCACTGGCTATTTTGTTCCGTATGAACAAAGTGTTGTTTATAGCCGCGGCCAATATCAGCCTACCGCCCATGATACCGCTCATTATTTTCTCGAGCTATTATGCCGGTGGATTTTTCGTACAAAACAAAGTGGAGCTGGCCAGTATACACGAAATAACGCGCGACTACATACATGTGCACATGCTGCAATACGTGATAGGCGCCTGCGTGCTATCGGTTGTTGCGGGCTTGGCTTTCTTTTCGCTGTTTTATGTCTCGTTCCTCATTGGCAGAAAAGAAGTGAAATAAAACACCCTATGCCGGCATAGCAGTAAGTTAATATAGCTGATTGCTTTTTTGAATTTCAAAAAGCACCTAACTTGGCAGTAAAATCAAACCATCTATGGAAAACATTACACCAGACAAAGCGATTGCCGCAGCCGGCGAACAAAGCAAAGCAATGCTCGAGAAATTTTTCAGTTACCTGAAAGACACTAATGCTGCCGATAATACTGCCGCAAAGCCATTTCCGACCGGAATCGGGCATCTGAAAATAGAACTTAACGTCGGCAAAGACATTTCGTTCAAATTTGAAGTTTCAGACCTCAACTACCCTGCTAAACCTGGTGGTTTGGAGGAGTATACAGATACTTTTACGGAAATTGAATAAACAGACCATTTGGCGGGTAGCTAACAACATAAAGCTACTCGCCTACTCTAGAAATTGGCCCAACTACGTCCGCTCAGGCACATAATTAAGCGCAACAATGCATCGAGCTATTGCGATTATCTGCAGACATGATGCCTTCCAAGAGTTTGAATTAAGAATGTAACAACTCCTTATCTATTTCCTTTTCATGACTTAATGCATAAGAAATTGCCACTTTCATAAATTCATTCAAAGTAACTTTTTTGGCAGCAGCCATTATTGCAGCTTTTCTGTGCATATCTGCGGAAACCCTAATATTAAAACTACCTTTATACGCTTTCTCAGGCTGTTTGTTCAATTCTACGCAAGTGTCCAGATAATCATCAACGGCTTCCTTGAAAGCCGCTTTTAGTTCAGTTACAGTCTCGCCTTCAAATGTAACCAAGTCATTTATGCCAATAACTTTTCCGTAAAAAACATCATCCTCTGCACTAAATTGAACTGTAGACAGATAGTTTTTATATTCCAATACGTCACTCATTTTTTGTCAGTTTACCGTTTGCAACTAAATGGTCAATTACCAGATTTATAGCATATACTTTCATAATATTCCCTGGGTGTGGCTTATGCAAGCTAATCACAGCGTTTTTTTCGTCTACAAATTTCCTGCGAGACCCACCGGTTTTTCCCTTTTTCCGCTCAGAATACCTATAATACTCTAACAACCTAACTAACTCATCCCAAGTAAAATCTTTAGGATTAGATAGCATTCTCTCGATTAGTTTTTCATATTTACTCACTATCAGACATTAAAACAATTGCGACTAAATTTCAGTTACAAAATTATCTCTTTTTGTCCAATTTTCCACCTATTATAAATATCACGCTCCTCGCTCCGGCACGTAATTCAACACAACAATCCCACAGTCAAATGCTTCAGACTTTACAAGCTTCAGTCGTTTATTAGCAGATAAAGCTCCAAAAATAGACATACCGCTGCCAATAGCAGTAGGGTTGATGAACAAATGGTATTCGTCTATAAGATCGTGCGCTACAAGCGCCGATACGAAGGCTGCGCCGCCATAGGCTATCATGTCGCCGCCATCTTCATTTTTCAGGCAGTTTATCTCTTCGGCAAGGTCGCCGGTAGCCAGTCTGGTATTGGCCCATTCGTGGGTATCGAGGGTTTTGGTAAATACTACTTTTTGTGAGCTGTTTATTTTAGCTGCACCTTCCTGCTCGGGATTTGATGCCCAATATGGTATAAAACCCTGCGCCAGCTTACGGCCCAACACCATACAGTCTACAGGCTCGGTAATAGCTGTTACATAGTTTTTCAGCGCATCATCCCAGTTCCACACAGCATAATCCAGTTCGCCGTTGGGGCCTGCTATAAAGCCATCTACACTCATTTGCACTTGTAGTTTCAGTTTTCTCATATTACATAGTTTTTTACAAAAATAGCAGTCATTCGCAATAGCGGCGGGTAGCTTTTTTACCATTTTAGGGATTATTGCGACAAAAACAAACCAAATAACTATTCAAAAAAAACCATCAATCAATTGTAGGGAAAATAAAAATGCAAGATAGATTGACAACTAACGAACAACCCATTAAAAAAACTAAATACCCTCTATTGTCAACTTTGTTTTCATTTTTTGAACTAACCAGATAAAAATTAAATTGAAATCAATATTACTAATCGCTATCTTTAGTGTTGACTATTGAAAAGCGACACTCAATGAAAAACCTATTAATCCTTATTCTGTTTGTAGGCTTTATAAATACAACTCATGCCCAAATCATCAACACCACAGCGGGAACCGGAGTGGTTGGGTTTACCGGAGATGGAGGTCCTGCAACTTTGGCACAAATTAATGGCCCTTGGGGCATAGCTATTGATGCAGCCGGTAACGTATACTTTAGCGACGTATCTAATCACAATATACGTAAAATAGACGTACATACCGGGATAATAACATCTATTGCCGGAACTGGGATAGCCGGATATACCGGTGATGGCGGCCCTGCTACTCTTGCTCGATTAAACTCAGTAAGATGTATAGCATTTGATTCGGCTTACAACTTATATTTATCAGATATGGGTAATGCCCGAATTAGAAAAATCTCAACTTCCGGTGTAATTACCACAATAGCAGGTTCAGGCTCTGTAGGTTTTGGAGGAGATGGCGGCCCGGCGACACTCGCTTCATTAAACGAAACTCAGGGAGTTGTTGTTGATAGACTAGGTAATGTATTTGTTGCGGATGCTTTCAATAATAGAGTTAGAAAAATAGACGCCATATCCGGTGTAATTACTACTGTAGCTGGCGATGGTAGCCTTGCTTTTGGTGGTGATGGTGGTCCGGCTACAAATGCTCAGTTGGACCGACCATGGTTTGTATCTTTTGACCGCTTTTCCAACTTATACATATCTGAGCGCGGCAATAATAGAATTCGTAAGGTTACGCCCACCGGAACAATATCGACCATTGCAGGAACAGAACTGTTTGGCTACTCTGGCGATGGAGGTCCAGCAACACTTGCATTATTCAGATTTCCCGTTAGCACAACCCACGATGCAAATGGAAACATAATAATATCAGATTACCAGAATCATTGCTTGCGCAAAATTGACACTTCCGGCATTATTACTACAGTGGTAGGTACAGGAATTGCAGGTTTTAGCGGAGATGGCGGACCTGCAACAATGGCCAAATTAAATCAACCAAGTGGCATCGCAATCGACCGCGAAGGAAAAATGTACATATGCGATTTAATAAATCGGCGAATTAGGGTGGTTTCGCCTTTTAATAATCAACCTTATTTTATTAGAGGACACCTACAGGTTGTAGATGTATGTGGCGCGGTTGCAATAACAGACACATTATTGGCTGTTGTTGATTCAGATGCCGGACAACCAGTAACATGGAGTCCATTATCGCTACCAATTCATGGCACAGTAGTTGCAGATTATTTCACCACCTCTACCGGCGGGCTTATTACACCTACTGGACTAACCTATATTCCCGATATTGGTTACACAGGCCCTGATACCTTTAAAGTAAGAGTAACCGACGGCAACCTAAGCGACACTACTACTATATGCGTAAATGTGCGCACTATGCCTCACATCGGCGCCATAACCGGACGAGATAGTGTGTGCGTGGGGCTACAATTGCACTTACCGACACCGCGACAGGCGGCACATGGGCGTGTACAGGTGGCGCTTCCGTAACAGGTGGCACGGTGGCAGGTACGGGGCCAGGCTCGGCAACCGTAACCTACACTATTACCAACGACTGCGGCGCTGCCACAGCCACCAAAACAATAACCGTATTACCGGCTCCCGATGCCGGAAGCATCGCCGGCGCCGACACACTTTGCCCCGGCGACACCACCACACTCACCACCACCATACCCGGTGGTAGCTGGGCAAGCGCCAATACAACCATTGCATCTATTACGGCAGGAGGTAGAGTGCAAGCACATACCACGGGCCGCGACACGGTGCGCTATACCATTACAAACGGGTATTGCAGCGCTACTATACTGCATTACCTGTATGTGCAGCCACATACAGCTTGCAATACTGGCATACAAGCACAATACAAATCGGCTAAAGAAACCATAGAAATAATGCCCAATCCGAGCGATGGTAATTGCACCATCCGGCTGGTATCGCCTATAGCACAGCAAGCCACTCTAACCATTACCAATGCTGTAGGCATAAAAGTGAAACAAACCACCATAAACACCAACCAACCAATAACCATATCGCTTACCCAACCTGCTGGTATCTATTATATAGCTGTAAGCACAGCAAGCGGAGTGTATATGAGTAAAATGGTGGTTGGGAAATAAGGAGTAGCCGCTGTTTCTAAAACAGAAACTACCCCTAATCAACTTCACGCACTACCCCCACCTCTTTCAAAAACACAGCATCGTGCGACACCACTATCAGCGTACCCTGGAAGTTGTTTATGGCTGCTGTGAGTAGGACTATATTTTGAAAATCCAATAACCATATAAATGGAGCATACCCCATAAACAACAAATCCGCCACCCTAAAGGCAGCGGATTTGCAATAATCTATCTTGGCATACTATTCTATCAGTTTTTTCAATGTTTCGCGGTCTTTATCACTCACATTTGCTTTAGCTATGGCATCGGCAATGGTGCGCTTGTTTTTGTTTTGGGCATAAAAATACCTGATGGTCTCTGATGCCGGCCCGGCAAGGCGACCATTGCTGCTCAATGCTGCGCTCAGACAGCCAGCAATTAGCTTGTTGTCGCAATAGTTGAGCCGACGAAGCGCTGCCATGGCATTGCCGCGTGTTACAAATTCGTAAGAGTCGGAAGTTAGCGACACCAATTGATCCATTAAGGACTGGTCAGCTTTCTCTGTCTGCGATATTTCCAACCATTTTACCAGCACATTGCGGCCGTTGGTACCCTCTACGCCTTTTGTAGCGGCAAGGTAGCGTGCCGTATTTTCAGGAAATGCGGCGCACAGTTTTTCGAGCGCTACAACAATGGTTTGGTAGCTCGAATCGGTTAGCAGTGGCTCGTAGTCGGCCATAAGCGATGCAGGTATTGTTTTGGTAGCAGCCATTATGCCTTTGCGCACCAGCACATCTTTATCGTGCAGTGCCATCCGCACTATATCCTCACCGGAGTTAATGCCCAGCATTTGGGTAGCTACTTCTGTGCGTATGGCATGAAACGTATTGGCTTCGTATATCTGCTTCAGTTGATCGCGCTTTTTGTCGGCGGGTGTACTGCGCATTGCATATACGGCATCGTAGCGGTCTATCATGTGCGGGGCCGTCAGCGCCTGTGCTTTCAGCATATCAAAGGGTTTCTCAAAGGTTACCGTTTTCAGCACCTCGCTGTTGGGGTCAAACAGCACATAGGCTATGCGTGCATTGCGGGTATTGGGCACGTTCACTATATGGGTTTCTTTTTCTATCCATTCAGTCTTTTTATCTATTGTACCATCTGCATAATGCACCTCAAACGTTATGGGCATCTTAAATAATCCCATTACCTCATTGGTAGGCTGGGTTTGATTTACGACAAACTGTGTATAGCGGTTACCATCGGCAGTTACATCACTGTAGCTTACTTTATAGTCGGGTTCGCCACCGCGATATACCCATTCATCCCAAAACCACTCCAGCGGCATACCCAGCTCATCCTGAAAAGCATTCATCAGATCGTCGCCATCTACGTTTTCGTATTTGTGCGCCAGCAGGTAGCGTTTTATAGATCTGTTGAAACCCTCGCGACCGGTTACATACTTGAGCATTTCCAGCACCACGGAACCCTTCTGATAAATGAGTGATGTAGGCGTTTGGCTGTGCGATATAGATTTTTTGTCGGCAGTGCCTATTGCCGACAGATAGGCCTGCCGCCTTACCCAGTCGAAATGATCCTGACCAAAGCACTCGCGCTCGGCGGTAATATTATAGTGGGTAGCAAAGCTCTCCTGCAACCAATGACTGCTTGGGCTACGGGCAGTAACCATGTCGCCAAACCACTGGTGCGCCAGCTCGTGGGCATTTACGGCTACATAATTGCGATCGTTGAAGCTGCGGGCATCAACCTGGAAAAAATCGCCAAACAAGGTTGCCGATGTGTTTTCCATAGCACCAAACATAAAGTCTTGCACCGGTATTTGCGAGTACGACTCCCAGCCATAAGGCACGCCTATCTCCGACTCTAAAAAGTTGAATATTTTTTCGTTGTACTTATAGGTATAGTCGTAGCGGTCTTTCCATTCGGGATAATACCACTGGCGCAATGGCACCCCGCTGGTCGATTTGGTTTCGCGGATATCGTACTTGCCAATGCCCAACATAACCAGGTAAGAGGCATGTGGTTTAGACATTTTGTAATGCCACAATATAGTACCGTCTTTCTGCTCTTTTTCCGACACCTTAACGCCGTTCGACAGTACTTTATAATCCTTGTTGAATTTTACAATCAATTCGGTTATCAGCTTGTCGTTGGGCGTATCGTAGCACGGAAACCACTGACGGTTGTCTATACCCTGCCCCTGTGTCCATATTTGCTTGCGCGATAGGTTGTTGGGGTCGTTCCAGCCAATAAAGTAAATACCCCTACGCGGGTATGCCTCATATTCAATAGTCAAACTATCTGATTCACCGCGGCGCAGCGGTGTCGATGGGTAAAAAGAGATGCCCTCGGCAGTGGTTTTGAAGGTAACCGTTTTGCCGTTGAGCGTGGCCGATTTCACCTGAATACCCGGTCCGTCGAGAAACAAAGAATCTACCTTGTCGCGAATGGGGGTGAAGTAGTGGGTGATATTGCCCTTAACCAATCCTTTTTCGGGTACAAACTCCACTGCCAGCCGCATACGCACAAAATCGACTGGGTGGTCGCGCATCACGCTACCGGGGTCGTATTGTTGGGTTACATTGCTATGTTGGGCTATTACCGAGGCTGTGCCCGCCGAGAATAAAAACAGGACAAAATATAGTTTCTTCATGTGTATCTGCTGCGCTAATACTGCTACAAAAAATGTTTCAGCAGACAATATAGTAAAATACCCGCACCAACAGAAACGGCAGGCGCAAACTCCCCCGCTAAAACACCCTCAATTGACTTTTATAAAGCGTTACGGTGTTCAGCCGGTTGCTATCCGAATTTAGCAAATTGTATATGAGTTCAAAAGGAAAGATGCATTTGAATGAAGCATTGTAGACCATCTACCCGGAATTCATTTAAATATCTTATCCATATACTGAGATAGGTAACGATAACAGCAAAATCCCCAAAGGCCGTGGGGCTAATCCGCGTTTCAAAAAACTAAAATAACGTTTTTATAAACCCCATACATTATGAAGCTTTAGCAGACTAAGCAGATTTTGGGATAGATTTTCTTTTATGTCGTGACTTGTAAGCGGCTTTTCTTTTCTTTATAAACTCGCTGATTTCTTTATGTTCCTCTTCCGTAAGTGGCGTAGATTTAGTAGAAAAGTCAATATCTCTCGGCTCTTTAAAAAATTTCATACCTTTAGTTTTTAAAATATTGAGTAATTAATTTTATTGATGCAGGTGTTTCGATAATCATTCTTAATCCTTTAAAGTGTGTTGCACCCAGCGACACTTCGTAATGTTTTATTAAAGAAGACTTTGCTTCAAAAACTAAATAGCCGTCATAACCTTTATCAAACGACAATTTGCAAGCGAATGCAACAAGGTTTCCTGGCACTCCAAAATACATTTTGTCCTTGCCAATAGCATACTGAACCTGTACGTATAAATTTTCAAAGCAAAAGCGCAAAAATAAAAATCCCCCCAAACACTATACTTTACTCCTTTACAAATTTCACAGTTCTATTTTGTACCCCATTACCAGCCACAATCAAATAAATACCCGGCGCAAGGTCGTGTACATCTATTGATGCGCCACTTGCCCCCGTAGCAATCGAAGTATTGCGCAGTACCCTACCCGTAATATCTGTAAGCTGAACAGAAACCGGCACATCTGTAGCAGTGCCTACCGATATGGTTACCATATTTCCGGCAGGGTTGGGATATACTGATAGCTGTGACTGTATTGCTGTCGTGTTTTTCACACCCACCCCGCAAGCTACCTCCAATGCTTTTTCCAGTACCTCATCGCGACCCTGCCGTATGCCGGCAGGTGTAGGATACACTACTATATCGGGCACTATACCTATGCGTTGTGTGCTGTCTCCATTGGGGTAAAATACACCTATGGATGTGAACCCTACATTCAAGTCTTGACTAAGACGCCAATAGGTAATATTGCCATCTGAACCCATTGTTTGGCTGCCTACTTTTGTTACATTGGGCATTGCTTCCAAAACCATGCATTGATATTCAAGTGTACTCCATGTATTTTCATTAAAAAGAAGAATTATTTTACCAGTATACGCCTCAGAGGAAGTTGTTAAACCGAAATAGCCAAAATTCCGTTTATATAAACCGGGATACCTAACATCTGGTTCTAGGAATTTAGCAACGATTCGTTGATCGGGGAAAATTTTCGCCGCCAATCTGGTGATAAGGTTACCCCCTACGCCATTACGAAAGTCGAAAATAATTGCTTTTTTACTCCTGAAATTATCATACATCGGGTTAATGTCGGCGTCATACATATTACCTATGTTTACATAACCGATATCACAGGTGTAATTTGTCCATTTTACATTTTTCAAAGAATCTGCGGGATAAAAAACATCATAAAAAAAGGAAATTGAAGTTGGCGAAGTTGGATTAATACAACTTACACTTATGCTATTTAAAACGCCTAAGCTGTCTAAAACAACTAAATGTTCAATTGCCCCCCATGATTGTCGCCTTAGTGCCTTGTCACAGATTATCCAACCTAATACAGACTGATTGCCATGGGAGTAGTAATTTTTCAAACTATCTTCCCATTGAGTCATTGTCAATCCGTCAATTGAAATTAGAACATCGCCGACAGCAATTCCGGCGATTGCCGATCTTACTACTACATACTGGCTATCACAATACTTTAATTTTATGCGAGGCATAAAGTATCCACGTGGTTCTTGATAATAAGAACTGTAGGTTAGATTGTATACATGCGCATCATCCAGAAATTTTGCGGTCTTTAATAGTTCTAAGTTAAGCGCATTAGCATTAGTGGCATTTACAAAGGGCACAGCTTTATTATACAAAACGCTATCAATAGGCACATCTAAAACATAATTGTAAGGATTAAAATACCGAATGATATTCCAATATTTGAACAGCATCAAGCATCTATGGTTATAGTCAGGAAAGTTAGCAGTAGTGTTTATGTTCAATCCAAGGCTGTCTTGTGGGAAAATCAACCACCCAACATTTGATGTAGTATATGTATTTCTTTCAACCCAACACCCAGCATGTGGTCTAAAATTATTCTTAATCGTATCTAACTGCACTTGCACATCGCTCCTCAAAACCGGCGAAGCAATCCAGCCCCAATCGCGGTTGCGTTTTAGTTCTACAGGTAGGGTGTCGAGTAAAGGTGTTGTGGCTATAGCCATGGGGCCGGCAAGTGCCAGTAGGGTATCCAGTGCATTGTTAAACTCATCGTTGGTGCTTGCGCTCCGTACCATGGGTAATACATGAAGCAGCACACTATCCCAGTTTTGCCCCCGGCACTCAGATACCTCAGAATGATAATACTTTACAAAACCCCACACCTTACATGTGTAGTAAAGCTTTTCCTGCATGGTGGGTACCTGTGCTTGGGCTGTTTGCCATGACAGCAGCAAAAGAAGGAGCGGTAATAGTTTGCGCATGATTGTAAAATAGTAGCTAAGTAAAAATACAAGGCAATGTATATACATAGACGTAATAATGCAAATAAACCTTGGGGGATTGTAGAAAATAAAGTGCTGAAACCAATTATTTCCTACTACACCCAGCACTATTTGCCACATTGTTGCATATATCCTAATACGTCCAGTTACAACCTATACAACACCGCCATTATCAATCTCCTCAGCTTTCACAAGATCGGTGGCCCAGATGGCGGTAGCGGTGTAGCTTGTGGGCTATGTTACACCTCCCCTACCTGCAAAATGTAGGGTCGGCAGCCGATGGCAGCGGGCTTGCTGCAGACAGATTGTATGACAGTACATTACATTAAACATCAAAACATCTTGGTTATATATTTATTGAATCTGCCTGCAAACATTTCTACTCCTCACAATAAGGCAAGTATGTAATACCTTTGGCAAAATTATACCTTCACTATTGTTATGAATACTGTTACTATTAAGCGCGTGCTTTGTGCTGCTACTGCATTGCTTTGTTTGCTAACCAATACAAATGCGCAACAAAAAAATACCCCGACCGCCGCTACCCCCATTACCATTGGGTATAGCGTATCAATACAATCGCAGATTCTCAACGAAAAACGCACACTGAATATTTACCTGCCTGATGGTTATAGCAAAACCGACTCTGTAACGTACCCTGTTATTTACCTGCTTGATGGCGGTATGGATGAAGACTTTGTACATACCATAGGGTTGGTGCAGTTCAATACTTTGTCGTGGGTAGAGCGTTTACCCAATTCTATTGTGGTAGGCATTGTTAACACCGACCGCAAAAAGGACATGACCTTCCCTACTACTGTAACCGAAGAAAAAGAGAAATTCCCTACAGCCGGCGGCGCCGATAATTTTATAAATTTTATAGAAAAAGAGTTGCAACCATACATCAGCCAACACTACAACACTTCTGGCTCCAACACCATCATTGGTCAGTCGCTGGCTGGGCTGTTAGCCACAGAAATATTATTTAAAAAAACATCGTTGTTCAACAGGTATATTATCGTCAGCCCTAGCCTGTGGTGGAGCAACGGGGCTATGCTTAAACAGCCCATGGCGCCCCCAAAAACAAAAACTTGGGTGTATATAGGCGTAGGAAAAGAAGGACTGGCGCCTACCGCACAGCCGCATGTGATGGAAGTGGATGCCAATTTGCTTGTAGATAAATTAAAGAAAGCAGGCAACAAACAAACCGAATTATTTTTCGATTACCTGCCCGACGAAAACCATGCCACTATTGGCCATCAGGCTGTACTTAATGCATTCAAGAAGATATATGCAAACAAGTGATAAAAAATCACTTTAAATCACTGGAGCAAGCAACGCCTAAGCCCACTACATATGTTGCTTTATCAAAGCGCTGAATGGCTCCAGATCCAGTGGTTTTTCTATAAATCCGGATACCATTGGATTCTGCTCCGCTTTTTCTTTGTCTTTCATATCAATAGACGAAGTGAGCATATACGTAATAAAACTACCCAGGGTTACACCAGCCAGCTTGTCCAGTACATTCCAACCATTCAATACAGGCATATTAATATCCAACAATAGAATGGTCTTTTCGCCGTCGGCCAGTGGATAGTTGTCGCGAATGTAGTCGATGGCTAATTGTGGATTTGTAAATGCCTTCACAGGCGCGCCAATTGCGCAAATGCGCAATATCGATTCACAGATAAAATTGTTAATCGGGTCGTCGTCGATAAGAATAAAACGAACTGCATTTGAACTAATCATAAATTTACAAGTCCTGTTATTGGTATGTTGCGCGGTGCAACCTAATCTTTTTTTTCTACAATTTTACATTATTTCTACCCCCCTCAGCCCATGTCGCAATCTTGTGTAAGTACTTAAACAACATGAATAGTATTGGTAATGCACCATCCAATATAAAACGCAAAAAGCCGCTACACTTTACTGCCTTTTATCAGAAAATCGCACAACCCTTATAAGCTAAGACTCTGCTAAGTCGTGGAGTACCTTGTTTGAAAAACTAACTCAAGTACTTAATTTACCCAATATGTTATTTTATCATCCTTTTACACCAAATCCACAACAAATATAATCTTTGTACGTACATTTTTCATTACTAGTTCGACCTGATCTACATTTTTTGTCAAAATAAGTTAACAAGACTTAAAAACACGCGATACTTGGCAAAAATAGAATTGAGTACAGCAAGTTGCAGCTATTTTCGCTCTTTATACCGTTTGGACATTAAAAATCGCCATGCGGGCATTGTTGCTCCCCTACGAAACGCAGCCTGTGTATGTACCAATAAGAGTTCATTTTTCGGCATACATTGGCACACAAACAAACGTGTATTTGTCCTTCAAATACAATCGAGGTAGATTGCCTTGCTGAGGAAAAGCCCGAATGGGCTTTAATATGCGTAGCCTCTGGAGTATCCCGGGGTAAGGAATTTCAAACACTCCAACCCAGAATGGGTTGAATGTGAATAGGCAATATGGACTTGTAGTATACAATAGCACATTCAACTCTTTCAGAGTTGTACCTCATTTTCCTTAATACCGGAGGCTTCACCTCCGGCTACGCACATTTTAGCCCTATCGGGCTAAGTACGAATTACAATCAAATTGAGTGACAAATTTTCGACAATAGCTTGCCGATTTATGAAATACAATTGGTATTACTGCGGGGAACCATAGTTCGCAGAACCAAATTGTACGATTAAGTGCGGCTAAAATCCTAAAAAATAAAAAGCAGTTACAAATGAATGCGACTGCTTTTTGTTTGGGACGACCTGATTATGATTTCTTGCGAGGGTAATATTTTACATCTTGTTTAGCCCTTTCATAAACATAGCTACAGGCGTCATTTAGGTTTGCGAAACACTCGTCTATAGAATAGACATCTCTTTCATGAGAGTATACGCGCCATTTTTTGTTATACTCATAATAGGCTACGTGTATACCCTCCTTCAGTTCATCGGTCGAAAAATACCATTCAGGCATGCCCAGCTCATCAAGTTTGATTATTAGTTCTTCAAGTGTCATGAGGAATGATTGTAAACTATACTATCCGAACGCTTATCGCGCTCCGCTCCCTTTCTTTTAAATTGATTCCACTCGAGCTTGAACCAAGCCCCCCTGATTGAGTGGTCGCTTTCCTTCACTTTTACCCATAAAAAAAGCGGAACGCTCTATGCACTCAGCTTTCTTTCTATACTTGTGGTCCCACTCGGGCTTGAACCAAGGACCCCCTGAATATGACTGGTCACTTTCCTTTAATTTTCAGCATAAAAAAAGAGTTGCAGTGAGCAACTCTTTTTCTTGTGGTCCCACTCGGGCTTGAACCAAGGACCCCCTGATTATGAGTCAGGTGCTCTAACCAACTGAGCTATAGGACCGACGTTTGACCGTCAATTGGAGTGCAAATGTAGTATAAGTTTTGAAAAGTGCAAAAAATTATTTGCGCTATTTGCGCAGGCTATGGGTCAGCAATTCTGAGGATTCATTCAGTTATTATCCACACAAAAGCGCATTTGCAATAATAAAAATGTGAATAAACCAATATTTATCCACATTTTACTTTCAGGGCTTTACTTATTACAGTCTGCCGTCTATCTTTAGAAAAATTGTTGCCTATGCAAAACCGTTTAGCGTTGTATCTGCTTGCTGGTTGCTTGCTTTTTGCTGTGCAAAGCCGCGCTCATGCTGCGTTCTCGGTTTATCGCTTCATTGCTATTGCGGGCATTCCATCGGCGTTGCCCAATTTTGTAGACGGCCTGTTCGATACAGATCCTCCTGTGGTGATCGCCACTACCAACATTGCCCTAAAAAACAAACCTTATGCGCTCTCTACGGCGCCACGCCTGCGCAAGCCTGTGGCCGCAAAGCCCATTGCCGATACCGCAGATGCTGCCGACGCAACGCTCGCCAAGACTGCCGATACGCTGGCCCTGAAAGAAATAGCCAAGGAAGACAATACAGAAACCGACCAACCCGCTACCGATGAAGATGCGCCGCGCCGCCATGGCGATGCCGGCAAACTCATCAACAAGTATGCCGAAATGATTAATCTGCAACCCACCGAAATCAATAATTATTCGCTCTACAACTTTATAGACAACTGGTATGGCGCACGCTACAAGTATGGCGGCGCCGACAAGTCGGGTATAGACTGCTCTGCTTTTTCGCAGCGGCTCTACGAAGATATTTATGGTATGGACCTTGAGCGCACCGCGCGCCAGCAGCGCCGTAGTTGCGAGCGCATCAAGCAGTTGGCCGACGCCAAAGAGGGCGATCTGGTGTTTTTTCATGTGCGCAGTTTCCGCATATCGCATGTAGGCGTTTATCTGGCCAATGGTTATTTTGTGCATGCGTCGCGCTCCAAAGGCGTTGTTATCAGCAGCCTAGATAGCAAGTATTGGCGCCGCCGCCTGGCTACCTGCGGCCGCGTGCCCAAGGACGAGAAAGAAGTGAGCGAGTCTGATTTCCTCCCCTAACCCCGTGTGGTTTCCACTACCTTTGAGGCTGTATTTTCAGTATGTTACAAGATCTGTTTTTATCATTGGCGGGGCGCTATTGTGCCGATGTAAGCCTATGCGCCAGGCAATTTGCTGCGCTGCAGGCCGCCTATTGCGGCAAGGGTCGCCACTACCATACGTTGGTTCATCTGGAGACGCTGGTTAACGAACTTACACCTTTTAGCCACCTGATAAGCGACGGGGATACCCTGTTGTTTCCCCTCTTTTACCACGATGCTGTATATAATGCGCTAAAAAACGATAATGAAGAACAAAGCGCAGCGCTGGCGCGCCGCTGCATGACTGAGTTGGGAACTACGGAGGCAATGATAGCCCGTTGCGAGGCGCAGATACTGGCCACAAAAAGTCATGCCATTGCCAATGATACCGACACTAATCTATTTACCGATGCCGACCTTGCCATCCTTGGGCAGCCATGGGATGCCTATTGTAGGTATGCCGAGCAAGTGAGAAGGGAATACAGTATGTATCCCGATTTGCTCTACCGTCCGGGCCGCAAAAAGGTGTTGGCGCATTTTCTGTCTATGCCGCGCATCTACAAAACACCGAAGTTTGCCGACAGGTACGAGGCCTCAGCCCGAGCCAACATGGCCCGCGAGCTGGCCGCATTGTAGCGTTTAGTATTTACGGTCTATCACATAGTTCACCAGTTCTTCCATTGCCTGGCGGGCAGGGCTGTCGGGGTAGGTATATAGTATTTCAAGCGCTTCGTTTTTGTAGTTCATCATGCGTTTGTAGGCATACTCTATCCCGCCCGACTTTTGCACCATAGCTATTACCTCGTCTACCTTGCTGCGGTCGGTGCTGTTGTTTTTTACTATGTATATTATTTTTCGCTTGGTGGCTGTGTCGGCGTTTTGCAGGCAGTATATCAGGGGCAGGGTCATTTTCTTTTCCTTTATATCTATACCGGTGGGCTTGCCAATATTGTCTTGTCCGTAGTCGAACAGGTCGTCTTTTATCTGGAAGGCAATACCTACTTTTTCGCCAAACAGTCTGAATTTTTCGGCCACAGCGTCGTCGGCGGTGGTAGAGTAGGCGCCGGCCGAGCAGGCCGACGATAGCAGCGATGCTGTTTTGGCGCGAATAATATCAAAATACACCTGCTCGTCTATATCCAGTTTGCGGGCTTTCTCCATTTGCAGCAGCTCGCCTTCGGCCATCTCTTTTACAGCGCGCGATGTTATTTGTAGTATTTTGTAGTCGCCGTTGTCTACAGATAGCAGCAACCCCTTGCTGAGCAGGTAGTCGCCTACCAGCACGGCTATTTTGTTTTTCCATAGGGCGTTTATAGAAAAAAAGTTGCGGCGTTTCATAGAGTTGTCTACCACATCGTCGTGCACCAGTGTGGCGGTGTGCAGCAACTCTATGAGCGAAGCGGCACGGTAAGACACCTCATTTATTTCACCTGCTATTTTGGCCGACAGAAATACAAACATTGGCCGCATCTGCTTACCTTTGCGCCGGATGATGAACCGCATAATACGGTCCAACAATTGATTTGAACTCTTGACGCTCTCTGAAAACTTTTTTTCAAATTGCAGTAATTCCTGACCTATTACTTTATTTACAAGTTGCATTCAATGATACTGTGATGGTATAAAATGTAAAAGTCCGAAATAAGAATTGTATAAACGTTGTTTTTTTATCGGGGGGCATATATACGCACAATAATTTGGTAAAATGGGGGTTATTTTCATTTTTCTGTTTGCTTTTTGTTGCGTTCGTGTCTATCTTTACCAACGTATTTATATAATTTGCATAAATATAAAATATTAAACACCAATACAATGTTCCATAAAAAGTACTTTTTACTCACCTGCTTGTCTGTGCTTATGGCTACCGGCCTTATGGCGCAGGAAAGCCAGCCGCAGCAGTCAGGGTCGGATACTACAAAGCGTCCGTCTATGCAATGGTCTAATCGCGACATGACTTACCGGAGTAAAAACTACGATGTGCTTGATTCGGCTTATTATCCTAAGTTTCGTCGCAAGCAGTTCAAAAAATATTTAGATCATCAGGAGATTTTTCCACCCAAGCCCCGCAATATGTGGGAGGCCGGGCTGGGCTTCGGGCTATATAATGTTGTAGGCAATGTGCCTACGCTTATGCTTTGGGATAAAGGCGGCGGGGGCTTTCATATACATGTGCGCAAGTCGCTGGGCTATGTGTTTTCTGCCCGCTTGCAGTATATATATGGCGTTGCCAAAAACCTCGATCGCCAGTCTACTACCGGTTTTGGCGCGCCCTACACGCAGTGGGGTTATGTGCCGGGCTATTACGATCCGTCTGTTGGGCAGCCTACGCCGGTGTATAGAAGCACCCGTATGGAGTCGTCGCAGCTCAACCTCGACCTCATGCTCAATGCCTACAATATCAATTTCCACCACGCGCGCAATCAGTTTTCGGTGTTCGCCTACTTTGGCTTTGGCGCTTTGGGCTACAAAACCCGCGTCAATGCGCTCGATGGCAAATACCAGCCCTACAACTTTGGCACGATAGTAAGCAACCCCAACGATAAGAACTCTAAGATCAGGAAAGACCTGCAGAGTAAAATGGACAAAACTTACGAAACCCCTGCCGAAACCAACAACGGAGCTACTATACTTGACAAGAAAACGCTCGATTTTGCGCCCAGCATGGGCCTCGGGTTTCAGTACAAAATAAACAAGCAGTTCAACTTCCAGATAGAGGATCGGTATACCTTCCCTACCGACGGCTACCTCGACGGTACTATATTTGGTAAAAACCTGGGCGATAACGCTGCAGCCACCGGCCGCACCAACGACGCTATCAACTACTTCTCGCTGGGCATCAATTACAATGTAAAGTACAAGAAGAAATCGGTTGAGCCGCTGTACTGGATCAATCCGCTGGATCATGCCTATAGCGAAATGTCGTACCCGCGCCACATGATACTGCCCAACCCTGTATTGCCCGACGAAGACGCCGACGGTATAACAGACCAGTTTGACAAATGCCCCAAAACGCCTAAAGGCGTGGCGGTAGACGCTCATGGCTGTCCGCTGGATGCTGATGGCGATGGTGTGCCGGACTATAAAGACAAGCAGCTGATAACCCCAACCGAGTGCCAGCCTGTAGACGCCGACGGCGTGGGCCACTGCCCTTGCCCCGACGACTGCCTGGATAAGATGGGCGGTCGCGACCCGAGAGGCGGCAAGTGCGGCGCTATAGAGCCGGGTACGCTTATGTTTACCGGAGGATCTATGCAGATAAGCAATGGTATGAAGGTAAAACTTTCTAACCTTGCCAGCCAAATGTCGGCCAGCCCTACCTGCAAGGTGGTGATAATAGGCGGCGGCAGCGGCAGCAAGCAAAAAGAGCAACACTCGTGGGAGCATGTAAACGCTATAATTGAGTACATGAGCGAAAGCAACAACATAAGTCGCGACCGCTTTATATTTAAGTATGGCGAGGCCGGCGATGAAAACATTGTAACCTTCAGAACCGCCAATGCCGACGAAGCCGGCACCGGCGTAGTGCCTCCCCCACACCCCGAGATAAAATAAATAACATTGATATGATAAACGAAAAGCCCGCTTTGATGCGGGCTTTTTAGTATGTGTATAGCAGAAGTTGTAATCATCCCTTTCACATCTGGCGCGAGTGTCCCGCAGGATCACTCGTGTCTTGCTAAAGTAGCCGGTTTGTAACCGGCGTTACGGTTCGCGGAGGCGCCCCTCGCCAAACCCATTCAGGGCAATTGTAGCGCTTAGCGCGCTGACTGCAAAACACACCCACACGCCCATTTTTTCACTAATAAAAATAAAAAACCACCTAACTTTACTTGTATAAATATCGCGCTATGAAAACTATCCTCACCCTACTATTCCTTACATGTAGCATACTACAAGCACAAGCACAAATACAATGGCAACGATGCTATGGAGGCGCTATAGAAGACCAAGGTAATGCTATAAGGACAACTTATGATGGAGGGTACATAATTACAGGGTACACAGGTTCTAATGACGGTGATGTAAGCGGCGGACATGGCGGCGCTGATGGGTGGGTGGTGAAGATAACTGCCACAGGAGCCATAGAATGGCAAAAATGCTTTGGCGGCAGCGATGCTGATTTTTTGAACGACATAAGGCAAACCCCCGACAGCGGATATATAGTTGTGGGCGCCACCTACTCCACCGATGGCGATGTAGTAGGCAACCATGGCTATAACGATATGTGGGTTTTAAAGTTATCACCCATCGGTGCGCTACAATGGCAAAAGTGCCTTGGCGGCAATGGAGGAGAAAACGCTTATGCCGTTGGGCTTACAAATGATGGCGGTTATATTGTTGCCGGCAATACAGGGTCTGATAATAATGGTGATGTGGCTGCAAACCATGGTAGCGGAGATGAATGGATAGTAAAACTAACAGATACAGGCAGTATAGCGTGGGCAAAATGCTACGGAGGACGTGCTAATGACTATCCGGCCTCTGTGCAGCAGACTTTTGATGGCGGCTACATAGTAGGCGGCACCTCAAAGTCGGTAGATGGCGATGTAACAGCCCACCGTGGGCCAAATGACAACCGCAATCTTTGGGTGATTAAGATAACGGATACCGGTAGGCTGGAATGGGAGCGATCGCTGGGGCATTATTCCGGCTTTGGCTCGCAGGGGCAATTAGGCGGGGCTACTATACAAACGAGCGATAGCGGCTATGTTGTAGCAGGGGCTACCTATTCGGGAGGAGATGATGTTACTGGATACGTAGGTTTAGCCGACCAGAATGGTAACGGCTGGGTAGTAAAATTGAACAAAAGCGGCGCTAAGCAATGGGACAGATGTGTTGTATTGAGCGCAGGAACTGGAATAGATGCAATTACACAAACAGCAGATGGAGGTTACTTTTTTGCAGGAAGAGATAATAACAGTCCATTCGATGCATTTGCATTATTTGGCAAGCTAACAAGAACCGGTGCACTCGACTGGGTATCCAGATATGGAGGTGCATCAGATTCCCGCTACCCACCTTATGGTACAAGATTTAATGCGGTAGCCATAACTACCGATGGCAACGCCATAGCTGCAGGATATACAGATGCAATTGATGGCGATGTTTCTGGTTATCATGACCATGTAGACTGTTGGGTGGTGAAGTTTGGCGAACATAGCAGTGTAGCTGATGTTGCGCAAACTAATACAATAACCGTTTCCCCAAATCCAGCAAGACAAATAGTAAACATCAAAGCCGCCGCCATCATAACTCGTCTATCCATTACTAACACCTTGGGTCAACAGGTTTTCACCGGCAATTACAACGGCAGTAATGCACAAATAGATGTAACAGCTTTGCCCATCGGCATGTACTTTGTAAAAATAAACGATACGGAAACGGTTAGGTTTTTGAAGGAGTAAGGGGTGGCACAAAACGCACCGCTACAGTACCCATCTGCCGCGAGTGTTCCGCAGGATCACTCGTGTCTTGCTTAAGTAGCCGGTTTGTAACTGGCGTAATGAGTATCAATAACAACCACTATACGCACAAAATATACAGAGCATTTCGCAAGTGGCTACAAACCTTGGTCTCCTATCAGAATTGCCCGCAATGGTCGCGCATCGGCGGGGCTCTACGATGCCTAATTGACTATATTATTTATTCGAAAATCATCAAGGCAATTTAATAATTAGCTAAAATCAAGGTTCAGAAAACTATCCAATAATTAACTAAAATCAGGGTTCAGTAACTAGCCCTTTCAGCCGCTCAATACTTTGCTTATAGTTGGGGTCGGCGTCTTGTATTTGGGTGTAGTGGGCTTCGTTTTCTGTTATGGCGGCTATGGTTTTGCGCACTGCTTTGGGGGTTACCTGCAGTTTTTCGGCAAGGTCGTTTATTTCCAGTTTGGTATTTAGCTTGCCGGTATAGTAAAGCAGTGCATCGGCCAGCCATACGTCGGCCTTGTTGGGTTCATTGGCGCTGTAGGTTTTCAGGCCGCTGGTCAGGTCGGTTAGGTGTTCACGCAGTGCGTTTTTTAGCGTGTTCTTAATGCTGCGTTGCACATTGTTTTTCAGTTGGCGGTACTCAATTTTGGCTGCCCTCACCAGCGGTACATCCAGCGTATCGGGATGATAAGTCGTCCATAGGGTGTCGGTATAGAGGTGTTCTGCTATTTTGTCGGCAATCGCGCCATCAGCTATTATCTCTTCGTTTTGGGTAGTGGCCTGCACTATGGCGCGCATACCGGCCAGCAACATACATGGGGCCGTAACAGTAACCGGCGGCAGCGGCAACCCAAAGTGTTTTGCCGCCATTATTTGCAAGGCCTGCACATCGGGGCTTTCCTTGCCCAGTAGGTGCGGCAGATTTTCGGTTACGGTCTGGTATAGCGGATCGGGCGTTGATTTAGGGTTTAGGAAGTACACATAGGCAGCCAGCATAGCCAGCATGGGGTTGTACCATTTTTCGTGCACAAACGCGCTCAGCTCCTGCGGCGGAAAGTAGTATATGCCATTCTGCATTTTTTGCAATACGCCCTCTATTACCGCATTGTTTCGGCTAAATGCATAATAATCGTTGGGCTGATTGATGGCTATGCGCGCCGATGCAAACAACGGTTCGCTGCCAAACATCATAAAGAGTTGCGTTTGCCAGCCGTTGGCCACATATACCGGCATTTCGCGATTAGCCCCCTTGCCCTCGTAGCGCAGGTAGTAGGTACCGGCCGCCAGCGGCGACTGAAACGCCATCCAGCCGTAGGCTATATCTTGCGCTATGTGCGGCGGCTTTAGCTGCAGCAGTCGCTTGCGGTCGGGGCCCAGTAGCGAGAACCCCTTGCCCAGGCTGCGGCGGCGCTTATTGTTGGCGGCGCTGGCCGAGTGGTCGAGGTACCGGAAAAACAACAAGAGCGAGCCATTACCATCATCGCCCACCTGCAGCGAGCGCTTATTGCAGGTGGCCTGTGTGGCATACCTTTTTACCTGATCGCTATAGTATTCGTGGGTAGAGCCAAAGTTGGCCGCCACTACCGATGATACTACCGGCGGCGTTTGCAGTACTACGTCTGTTTTATCGCGGTCCAGCGTCACGTATTGTTCTTCCATACCTTCGTTCAGGCGCAGGGTTACGTGATACAGGCCCTTGGGTAGTTCGGCATTTATCTGGCAGTAGCCCTTGGCCACTTCTTCCATATAGCCGTTTTCTATACTCAGATGTGCAAACTCCTCCATTGGTCCGGCAGCGCGCACATGCAGTTTATAAAGTTGTTTATCAGAAGTCATAGTTTTTGGTTTGTGCTTGAGCAGAAACGTTTATTACAATATATTCTTCCCTGCCGGTATTGGCATCGGTTATGGTGTACACGCCCTTGGTAAGGGGCAATACCCATGTATCGCCGGCTGCGGCGCTACCCTGCCGCACAGGGTCGAGCGCAGGGTCTACAAGCGTATAGTCGCCATCGGTCTTAAAGCGCAATGTAAGCTCGGTGGTTTGTACTGGTCGCTTAAAAATGACCGGGTTGAACAGTTTTGCCGGGCTACCCTTAAAGAAAAAGTCGGCCGATTGCCGCTGGTTGCTACTCTTAGCGCGGTCTTCGGTACCCTTTTTCACAAAATTCACCAGCGACTCTATAGTTATTTCGCCCCTGCCATTTGTAGCTCCGCCTTGTAGGCCGGCAAGTAAAGCCCGCGTAAAATGCCCGGTAATCAAAGCATTGCCATCAGTTACCGATGCCGCTTCGAATGCCGGATTCTCAAACTCGCTGGCAAACAGCGCCAAGGCCATTGTTGTGCCGCCGCCCGGACGGGGCCAACCCAGCATGGGCTGCGTGGGTATGGCATTTATCTTACGGTCGCGGCAACAGTCGAAAAACAGGAACACATCTTCAAACAAATCAGACTCCACAATAAGGTCGAAATAGCTTTTAGACGACAGCGCAGCATTACGAAAGCGGTTTGACCACTTGGGCAGGCATAGCCCGTTGATATCCCACTTAGCGCCAAATCCATGACCCGAAAAATAGAAGTACAACCTTCGGAAACCATTGGCTGAACCGTCAGTAAATATCACGTCGAGTGCAGCATCAATATCATCCTGCAGCGGCCTAAACGGTTTGGGTGTAGGGTCGGAGGGTATAAAGTGGCAATTGCCGGGCGGCAAGTTACCCCCGTTGGCATCCAGCAGCCAGTCTTTAAACAACTGCGCATCATTGAGCGGACCATTCAGGGGCGTTAGCTCCATATAGTCGTTTATGCCTATTACTATGGCATAGTCTTTATTGTTATTTGCCGCCGGTTGTTGTGCCGGCGGCGTGTTTTCAGTGGGCATGGTCGGTTATTTTATTACCTCTACAATACTATCCAACGTAGGCTCAAACTGATTGTCGAAGTTGCCGTGCTTGGTAGATTCGCTCCTGAAGCCGGGTAGCGCATGTTTGTCGGTTACAGAAAATACCGCATGGCCGGGCTGGTTCATAAACGCTAAAATATCGTTCAGCATAGTTTCGTTTTGGTAGGGCGACTGGCCAAACAGATATCGCTGCATACCCAGTATGCGGGCATCGTTTTCATCGTGCTCCAGTATACCCGATATAAGGTACAGCAGCGAACGGGTATATATGGGCGAAAATAACCGGTCTTTTATCTCGTATTCCTCTTGCATGGTAAACATGCGGAAAGTTTGGAAACTGCTTTTGTTGGCTAATAGCGTGTCATGAAACAAATCTGACCGGCAAGCTGGGGCCATAAATACTATGTGCCTTATTTGTGCCGCGCAGCCGGAGGCAAGGTATTGCGTAAGGAAATGACAAATAACAATGGAGCCTGCCGAATGGCCAATGAGGTCTATGGTTACACCGGCATTCGCATCGGCATAGGCTTTAAGTTTTGTAAGCAGGTAGCGGCCGGCATGTTGGTCTGTGCCGGTAGTACCCGGCGCGTCGTCGGCCCACATTTCTTCGGCTTTATCTTTCATGCTGCCCCACAGCCATACACCCAGATCGTCCATATACAGCTCGCGCAGCAGCTCTTCTATAATTGTAGGGTAAAAGCCGTGGTCGTGACCGCTGATGTGGCGCTTTATTACCCGTATCAGTATGGCTGCAGCCGATTTCACCAGTTTTATTGCCGAAAACAACCCACGTGCACCCTTGTTTGGCCCGTCGGTTACCTTGTCTATATTCAGCAAGTTGCGGTTGGTAGTATCGTCGAGGTTGGCTAAAGCCTGCTCCAGGTCTGTGCCATCGCTTATTTCGTATTCTATGCTGGCCAGTATTTCGTCGTTGAGGGCTTTGTCGTTGCCGGCGGTTATGGTTGCAGAGCGTTTACCCACATTCACCACTATGTTATCAAAGGGTGCATCGGTGTTCATCTCGGTACGTATTTCGGTATAGCTCATGCCGCCTACCCCACGCGCGCCAGTAATGCCCGGCACATCGATGCCCAGCTTATCGCCGGCCACCTTTATCAGCTTTTCGAGCAGTTTCTTGAAGAAAGCCGTTTTATAAATATCCCCCAGATTTTGTCCTATTGTTTCAAACAGACCTGTTTCCCATATAAATGATATGGGGTGCACATCGGTATTGCCGGTAATGAGCGGTGTAATGTGGTTAGCGGTATTCATACCCGATTTAGCGCTTACCAGTCCGCCATGAAAATACAAGCCTATTTTCTTTTTGCCATTGGCTTGCAGGTGCGCAAACAGGGCGTCCACATCGGCTGGCGCGGTGTCGAATTCGCTGTTGCCCGATGGGCGGAAAGTTCCGTTTTTTCCTACGTTTACGTAGTTGAGTTTTGAAAGTGTCATTTTCTATTGGTTTTTGAGTTTGATAATAATAGTTGACTGATAGGTCGTTACTCCGGCCCTTTGGTTTTTGTTAAGAGCGCAGCCGTTAAAACCACTTTTTCAAAAATTCGTTTGCGTTATCGTAAAATATGCGGTTCACTATTTCGGCCGGCGATAGCTGGTTGTAAGGGCGCAGTGCCTTACCGCGGCCGGCCATGTAGTTGTAGGCATATCGCTCCAGGCATTGCAGCAGGTCTTCAAAGGTTTCGGCGGTGAGGTAGCCGTTCAGCGGATTGATGATGCCGTCGTAATCGCTGCCTATAGCCATACATTCCCAGGCAAACAGGTCGTGGCGGTCCAGTAGTTCGGCCATATGCTGCACCTGGTTCCAGAGTAGTTCGGCGCGGTAGTGGCGTATTTTGTTCATGGCCGCCGAGTGTTTAGTGTTTTTGAGCGTACCCGGGCTGGCTATGCGCCGCTCGTCGAGCTGAAAGCCGAATATGCCGCCGGTTTTGGCTACCATAATTAGTTCGTTGTCGTATAGGTTTATATCCTCGGCAAGTAGTTTGTAGGCCGTATCCTTACCATCTGTCACCGGTTCGGCCGCAGATCGCAAACCGTTGGCGGCGCCATGGCTTACAATCACCGGTATTTTTTCGGCAGCATAGTCGGTAGCCAGTATTTCGAAATAGCGAGCCCGGGCGGCCGCGCTCATGTGTTTAATGTCTATGTAGATGCGTTTGCCGGCTGCGGCATCCAGGGCGTGGCGCACCACCTGCTCGCCCAAGGGGGTAAAGCTGGCGTTCATACCCTCTTGCTGATTGCAGGTGTTGCCTACAATGCCCGTTAGGCTGCGCGCATGCCCGCACAAGTGGTTGTAGAAATGGTGTGCAACGGTTACAAAAAAGGGCGGACAATCCCAGTTTTTGATGGCCGTAAGGTTGTCTATCATGGTTTTGGCTACGGGCGGCGCATCTATGTTGGTGTTCAGCACATGCAACCCCTCTATAGTCATTACCACAAATATCACGCTGTGGTCGTCGGGATGTTGCTGGGTGTATTGCTCTATGGCAGCATAGTTGCGCGCCATTATGTATTTGTAATCGCCTGCCGATGTGCGTATGGTTGCACCGTCCAGTTGTTTGTAGTATTCGTACTCGCGACACACATCGTCGTAATAGTTGGTAATGCCCTGCAGGTAGTTGATACGGCGCCGGCCTACGCTGGTAATGAAATCGTTTGCCAGGTCGCTGAGGTTGCCATCGCCTAGCTCGCTATTAAAAAAGCCGCGCTCCACAGGGTAGAGCGATGCGCACACCACCCGCACCGCCGCATAGGCCAGCGTAGTAAAGTCAGACTGGCGAAACTTCACTATGCCGCCAACACCCTGTATGGCCTTGTCGGCAAGCGTTGGCGGGTCGTAGTACCATATACTGTGTTTGTGGTTGCGGTTGTTGGCGCTGTTGCGGCCCACCGGCATCAGGTCGAAACTTTTGCCATAAGGTTTTAGCTGCGGATGGCAATGCAGATCAATGAAAAACTGGGGCATAAAGGGGGGTTTAAATAGTGAGACAACTACACCTTAACTGAGCGAAAAGATGTAATATAACTGCAATTTAAGCACGCCTTTTGGGGCTAAAAAGGGTATTATTCCCGTTTATTCAATTTGTGGAAAACATTACATTTGCACACTTTTTGCTATTTGTGGCTCATTTTTCCGACCAACGCTACACAGTGAGCAGATAATCAATTATTTATATCGTTTTCTTGTGCGCATGCCGCTTAGCAGCTCTGCGTTTTATCCATTTCTCCAGCTCCACTGCCCAAAACACTATGCTCGATATGGCAACCGTAATGGCAATTTCTTTGAATGTTAGCGGATGCGTTTTGAATACAGCATTGAGCAATGGTAGGTATATGATGGCCAGTTGCAGCGCAAAGGTGAGCAGTAGCGCGCCCACCAGCGGCTTGTTGGTAAACAAACCGGCGCTAAACACCGAATGTCTACCCGAGCGTATAGCCATAATATGTCCCATCTGGCTGATGCACAGTACATTGAGCGCCATTGTTTGCCAGTGGGGGTTGCCTGCGTGTATGGCCCATGCCTGGGTGCCCAGCGTTACCGCTGCTATCAGCAGGCCCACCCATAATATATGTATGCCCATGCCGCCGGCAAAAATGTTCTCGCCTGTTTTTCGGGGCGGGCGCGCCATTACATTGGCTTCAGCAGGCTCGTAGGCCAGCGCCAGCGCTGGCAGCCCATCCGACACCAGATTGATCCACAGTATCTGTATGGCCAGTAGCGGTATGGGCAAACCGAGGAAAGGCGCGAGCAGTATAGTCCATATCTCGCCCGAGTTGCCGGTCATTATAAACCTGATGAATTTCAGGATGTTGTCAAATATGCGCCTTCCGTGCTTTATGGCCACTACAATGGTAGCATAGTTATCGTCGAGCAGTATCATATGCGCCGCCTCTCTCGATACCTCTGTGCCATTTATACCCATGGCTATACCTATATCGGCATTTTTCAGGGCTGGCGCATCGTTTACACCGTCGCCGGTCATGGCTACAAAGTGTCCGTGCGCCTGCAGCGCCTGTATTATCTGTAGTTTTTGCTCGGGGCTTACGCGCGCATATACTCTTACTTTCTCTACTATTTTTGCAAAGGCTGGCTTACTCAGGTTGGCCAGCTCTGCGCCGGTTAACGCCATATCGTCATCTGCGGTTATTATACCCAGCGCCTTTGCTATCGCACGTGCGGTAAGTATGTGGTCGCCGGTTATCATAACCGGCGTTATGCCTGCATGGCGGCACTGGGCTATGGCTTGTTTGGCTTCCTCGCGCGGAGGGTCTATCATGCCGGCAAAGCCTATCAGCTGCAGGTCAGTTTCTATGATTGCTGCATCAAGCTGGTCTGGTAGCGCGGGCAGCATGCGGCAGGCATAACCCAGCACACGGTAGCCCTTGGCGGCCATTTCATTTACCAGTCGCTCCGGCTCTGCTGTTACAGCGCCAGCTGTCAGCTTTTGCAGCAACACATCCATAGCGCCCTTGGTTATAGCCAGTACTCCATAAGGCGTGGTATGCAGTGTAGTCATAGACTTACGCACCGCATCAAAAGGCAGTTCGCCTATGCGTGGGTATTGTACCTCCAGTTTTGTACGCAGCAGGCCTTCTTTTACGGCATATTGCGCCAGCGCAGTCTCTGTCGATTCGCCCAGCCATTTGCCATCGGCATCAATGGTCACATCGTTGTTCAGCGCCATCGCCGTTAGCAGCGCCCCTTTCCCTTCTAGGCCCGGAACAGCCGCTTCCAACTCAAACAGCTCCTCAACCGTCATTTTGTTCTCGGTGAGCGTACCCGTTTTGTCGGAGCAGATGTAGGTTACCGAGCCGAGGGTTTCTACCGCGTGCAGCTTCCGCACCAAGGCATTGCTGTTGGCCAGCCGCTTGCCGCCCAGCGCCAGCGCTACCGTTACCAGCGCAGGCAGCGCCTCGGGTATACCGGCCACAGCCAGCGATATAGCTGTGAGCGCCATGCTAAGCAATGGCTCGCCGCGCAGATAACCCGCTACAAACACCACTCCGCAAACGCCTATCGTTATAATGGCCAGACGCTTGCCAAAACCCTCCAGTTTTTTCTGCAACGGGGTGGCGGGCGTGGCAGTGAGCGTTAGCTGGGCTATATGGCCCAGCTCTGTGTTCATACCCGTAGCCACAACATAAGCTGCGGCCCGGCCATTGGTTACATAGGTACCTTTATAGCCCATATTCAGTCGGTCGCCCAGGGTGTAGTCGCCATCCGGCAGCGCCCCAGTTTCTTTTTCTATATTCAGCGATTCGCCCGTCAGCGTCGATTCATCTATCCGTAGCTGGTGTACATCTATAAACCGTACATCGGCCGGTATTATGTTACCCGTTTCCAACAGTACTACATCGCCCGGCGTCAGTTCGGCGGCGGGCAGTTCTATGGTTTCGCCATCGCGCACCACCCGCGCCTGTCCTGCTGCCATATTTTTCAGCGCATCCATGGCTTTTTCTGCATTATACTCCTGCACAAAGCCCACTATGCCGTTCAGTACTACAATGCAGAGTATTACAATAGTATCGGTAAGGTCTCCCAGCAAACCCGATATTATGGCGGCCGCAATAAGTATAAGAATCATAAAATCGGTGAGCTGCGCCAGCGCCATACGCCATACCGTGCGTTTCTTTTGCTCTTGTATAGTGTTTTTTCCATGCTCGCGCAGCGCCTGTTCAGCTTTGGCATTGCTGATGCCCGACGGAGTGGTATTGAGCAGTCGCGCCACTTCGTTTTCGGGTAGTAAATGCCAGTTCATATGCTCTAAAGTTAGGCATTCTCAGGGTGTGATACTAAAAGCAATTGCAAAGAGCCCACAGACATATATCGCTAACCTACCTCAATAATGGTTTAGGTATTCAGATGTACAGCCGCAGTGCATAAGCAATCATATAAATTTCACAATAACAGTCCATTTTAGTTTCATCATCGGCTATTTGTTTTGAACCCGTATTTTTTCCCACAGCCCATCGCATTCTCTCCTAAAATCCACTAATTTCACATTACAGAGCAAAGGGACAACCTTATGAGATTATTACACACGGCAGACTGGCACCTGGGACAAACCTTTTACGAATACGACCGCACCTACGAGCAAAAGGCTTTTCTGGACTGGCTCATTGAAACCATGCAAACCCATAAGGTAGATGCGCTGATAATGAGCGGCGATGTGTTTGATGTATCCAATCCCTCGGCCGCATCAGTGTCTTTGTTTTACCGTTTTCTCAGCGATGCCACCAGGGTTATGCCCCATCTTCAGGTGGTGGTTACGGCCGGCAACCACGATTCGCCATCTCGACTGGAGGCCCCCAAGCCCCTGCTCGAAGCGATGAATATAGCCATTGTAGGCACGGTAGAGCGCACACCCGATGGCGATACAGACTACGACAAACTGATTGTGCCGCTAAAAGACGGCAATGGCGTAGTGACGGCATGGTGCATGGCCATACCTTTTCTCAGAAACGGCGATTACCCTGCCCTACTCGATGCCGCTGCCCCCTATGCCGAAGGCGTAGCGGAGCTGTATAAAGAAACCTACCGCCGCGCGCTGGCCCGCATACAGCCGGGGCAGGCCATAATAGCGATGGGGCATTTACACACATCGGGCGCAGAAATATCGGAGCAAGACAAAAGCGAACGGCTGATACTGGGCGGCGTAGAGCTGATACCCGGTTCTGCATTTGATGATAATATAGCCTATACTGCTCTGGGGCATATACACAGGCCGCAAAAAATAGGCGGTCGCGACAATGTGCGCTACTCGGGTAGCCCTATACCCATGTCGTTTTCAGAGGTCAACTACAAGCACCAGGTGGTGTTGGTAGATATTGAGAACGGCCGCAACGTAGGCCAGCAAATACTGTCAATACCAGTTACTGTGCCGCTGCTGCGCATACCGGCGCGCCCCGGCCCCCTTACCGAAGCGCTTACAGAACTCTGTATGCTGCCGCTTGCCGACGGCCCTATGGAGCTGGCCCCCTACCTGGAGGTGCGGGTATTGCTGGACGGCCCCGAACCTGCGCTACGCTACAAAATAGAACAGGCCATAGACAGACGCTATGTGCGCCTGGCCCGTATAGATGTGCGCTACCCAAATGCGGCCCCCGAAGAAAAACAACACCTGACCGTAGACGAGCTGAACAGGCTGATGCCGGTAGATGTGTTTAAGAAAATATACGAATCGAAATACAATGCCGAAGCCCCGGCGGTACTGGTGCAATTGTTTAATGAAGTGTCGCAGGCTGTAAGCGGCAAAGAAGCATAGACCTATGAAAATACTGGCCATGCGCATAAAAAATCTGGCGTCGCTGGAAGGCGATTACGAAATAGATTTCCGCAAAGAACCCCTGGCATCGGCAGGTATATTTGCTATTACGGGCCCTACGGGCTCGGGCAAGTCTACAATACTCGATGCTATTTGTCTGGCGCTGTTTGCCAAGACGCCCCGCCACAACAACAAAGAAAAAGCTATAGATATAAACGATGTTGGCGGCAAAATAAAACTGGGCGACACCCGCGGCATACTGCGTAAGGGCGAGTACGAAGGCCGCGCTGAGGTAGATTTTGCAGGTATAGACGGCAATATATATAATGCCGCATGGAGTGTGCGGCGCGCCCGCAGCAAGGCCGACGGCGCCATGCAGGCAGAAAACGTGGAGCTGACCAACCTGACAACCAATGCAAAGTTTCCGGGTAAGAAAACAGAAACGCTTGTAGAGATAGAGCGGCTGGCGGGGCTCAACTTCGAGCAGTTTACCCGGTCGGTATTGCTCGCTCAGGGCGACTTCACGGCGTTTCTGAAAGCAGAGAAGAGCGAGAAATCGTCGCTGCTGGAAAAACTGACGGGCACCGATGTGTATTCAGATATTTCTAAACTGATATACCAACGCTACAAGGAGGCCGACCTGGAGATAAAACACCTGCAACGCCAGATAGCAGGAATAGAGCTACTTAACCCCGACGCCCTGACGGCTACCGAAGAGCAGATAATAGCCCTTAGCGAGCAGCTAACGCAGCTACAAAACGCACAAACCAAACTGACGGCTGGCATAACCTGGCACAAAGCGCTGGAAGAACTGGAAGCAAACCAGCAGCGAGCCGAACTGGCTTTGCAAGCTGCCCAAGAGGTAAAAACTGGCGCCGCCGACAGCATTGCCTACTTTGCACTGGTAGAGCTGGTGCAAGAGGCCAGGGCGCTCACTGAAAAAAAAGCGGCTACCCAAAACACGCTGCAGGCAAAAAAACAGGAATGGACAACCCTGAACACGGCCATAGCCCTGCAAAACACGCAAAAAAACGCAACAGCAAGCGAACTGCACAATGCCGAGGAACGGCTGCGCCAGAGCGAACAGGCTTTTGCAGAAGCGCAGCCCCACATAGACCGCGCCAAAACGCTGGATACGCTGCTAAAAGAAAAGCAAGCCCAAAACAGGCAAGCCGAGCAAACTGTAGAGCTGGCCGCTCACGATGCCCAAAAACAACAACAAGCCATAACCGACAAGGAAACCGAACGCACGCAGATAACCCGGCAAATAGGTGAACTAAAAGAGTGGAAAAGTAAGCATGCCGGCAACGAGCCGGTGGCCGAAAACCTAAAACTGATACTATCTAAACTGGCAGACGCCGGCGTGGCGCTGTCGCGACAAAAAACTACCGAACGAAAAATAGCAGAAACACAGGCCAAAGCGGTAGCCAACGAAAAACATATAGCCGCGCTGGATAAGCAGGTAAAAGATAAAGAAGCTGTATTGGGCCAACTGACGGCCGAGGCTAATACCAAAAGCGCCGAACTAGCCGGCTACAACATAACGGATTTAAAAACAGCAGAAACCGCCGCCGCCGAACTGGCCGAACGCGCCGCCGAGGCCAAAAACTGCTGGGATATATTGTATGCCCGCCGCAGCGAACTGGACAAGCATACCGACAAGCTGAGCCAATGCATTGCCGATTTAGCCCTGCGTACACACGAGCTGCAACAAAACAAAACAGCCCTGCACGATGCCGCCCTGCTAAAAAACCATGCACAAAAAATGCTGGACCGGGCGCGACTGGAAAGCGCCGCCAATGTAGAGCAGCTACGCGATAACCTGACCGATGGCGAACCATGCCCCGTATGCGGCAGTAACCATCACCCTTATGCAGCGGGGCACAGCCAGCCGCTAAACAATGTGCTGGGTAGCCTGCTGCGAGAGTACGAACATTGTAATACTATCTACATCGGGCTTCTTACCCAAAACGGTAGTCTGGAAAAACTATGCGAGACGCTGGAAAAAACCAGAACGACGCTGGAACAGGAAACAGCCGACATAAGCAATGTGGTAACCGATCTTTCCAACCGTTGGACGGCCTGCGACATGGAAAACACAGTGCAACGCCAGCCGCCGGATGAACGTAGCGAATGGCTGGGCAACCATATTGCAACGCTACGCAAACAACAGGCCGAGCTTAAAGCCCGGATAGGCAATCACGACCGCACGCTACAGGCGCAGCAACAACAAAAAGATGAAATAGCCTCGCTGAATGCCGACCTTGCCAGCCTGCAGCAGGCGCTGGCTGGCGCGCAGCGCGATATTCAGGCGTTTGAAACAGAAACGGACCGGCTGAAAGACGAACAGGCCGACACCCGACAGCACATAGCTACTATAGTGGGCCAACTAAGTCCGTATTTTGTAAAGCCCGACTGGCACGAAAACTGGCAAGCCGAACCGGCGGCGTTTGAGCAAAGGCTAACGGCGTTTGTAACCGAGTGGAATAAGAAGACCCAAATGCTGGAAACAGCGGCAAAAAAACTGGAAGATCTGACGCTGGAGGTTGAGTACATGAACCGGCAAATGGCCGGGCTGGACGATACAAGGCAAAAAGCCAATGCCGCGTTTGCCGCCAGCACCGCTGAGCTTATGACACTGGTCGAAGACCGCAAAGCGCTGTTTGCCGGTGTACCCATACAGGAGGTAGAGCGACAGTTTAAAACCGATATAGAACAATGGAAACAACAGACTGGAAACTGGAAAACAAAACTGGACCAGACAGAGGCTGAGCTGAACAAAATGAATGGCAATGCCGAACAACTGATGCGCCTGATAGCCGACAACGAAGCCTCGCTTCAGGAGGCAGACCGCCAGATAAACGAGTGGTTGCGCCATGCAAACGACAGCGGTGCACAACCTATAGACGAGGTGGGCCTATACCAGCTACTGGCGCTCAACAGCGCATGGATAACCGCCGAACGCAACCGCATAGCCGCGATAGACGACGCTATAAAAACAGCAGAAGCCACTTACAACGAGCGCATGCTGCAAACCAACAGCCACCGCGCCCGCAGCCTGGCCGACGAAAGCCGCGAGGAACTGGAGCAACTGCTGGCCGCCGCCAACGAAAAAGCCGAGGCGGCCGCTAAAGAGAAAAACGAACAGTCGTTCAGGATAAGGCGACACTACGAAAACAAAGCGCAGATAAGCGGCATAGAGGCCGAGATAGCGGCTAAACAGGGCATTTGCGAAAACTGGCAGAAACTCGACGATCTGGTAGGCTCCGCAACGGGCGAAAAATTCAGACAGATAGCGCAGGAATATACGCTCGATGTCTTGCTGGGCTTTGCCAACATACAGATACGCGCGCTGGCCAGCCGCTACAAGCTGGAGCGCATACCCAATTCGCTGGCGCTGCAGGTGATAGATACCGATATGGGCAACGAAATAAGATCGGTGCACTCGCTGTCGGGCGGCGAATCGTTTTTGGTATCGCTGGCGCTGGCGTTGGGTTTAGCATCGCTATCGTCGAACCGGATGAAAGTAGAATCGCTGTTTATAGACGAAGGTTTTGGCACCCTTGATGAAGAAACCCTGATAGTAGCAATGGAAGCGCTGGACCGCCTGCAAAACCAGGGCCGCAAAGTAGGGGTAATAACCCATGTGCGCGAAATGACCGAACGCATAAGCACCAAAATAAAAGTAACCAAGCTGGCCGGCGGCCGCAGCAGGATTGATGTAGTAGGGTAAACTTGACTGGACCAACTGTACTTTATATTCGTGTTTCCTTGCTACTAATACCTTCTGGACATTTAAAAGCGCCATGCGGGGATTGTTGCAAAACTATGGGGCGCAGCTTATTGATAATACACCACGCAACTACATACCCATTGCAGATAACTGCGCAATGACATGCGTTTGCGCCGAATGACAATCGATTTGGTATTATATTAAGCAAGCGAAGTGAACAGGTATAACATGCCACTGCCTATAATAATAGCAGTTAGCGCCAATTACTACCACATCTTCTATTGTACTTGTTGCAAAATGTGGTTCCACAAATTGATTCGGGCGCTCAGCGCATGCTTAATCGCTTCCGTTGCTTCTACCCAATACATATCGTTGTCGCCGCATAGTTGTTCGGTCATTTCGTAGGCCATGTGCGAATGGTGGTCGCCATCTACCTCTATGTGCCGCTCCAGATAATACAAGAACGTACTTACGCTATTGGTATTAGTGCGGTTGAGCTCCTTTACAAACGATATAAACATTCCAGGAATAAGATCTTCGCGGCCAAAAGTGAACACGGCGGCCTGTATATGCGCCTTACCTGTGGCAATAGTCTGGAAGGTGTTGGCAATGAAATCGTGAACAGGTTGTGCTAGGTTGCTGTGCTGTAGCGCAACGTATATGTTGCTGGAGGCAAGATGCTGCAGCAGCGCTTCTATTTGCGTAGTGTTGGCGCCAGCCTGTTTCATGGCTTTCAGGTACAGCTCAAAATGGCTTAACCGGTTGCCCTGCTCGTCTACATCGCTTTCTTCGCCAGTCACAATTTCGTTTATCAGGTAGCGGGTGGTGGGATTGCCCACGGGTACCCAGGGCACAGCCACGCAGGTCAGGGCATTTTGCAATGTTTTGAGCAGCGACATAAAGTCCCAAACTGCAAACACATGGTGTTCCATAAACACCTTCAAATCAGCGACAGTGGTAAGTTGGCTATACAAACTGTGGTTTACCAACTGATCGCGTAATGGCTTGATCTCCTGTTTTAAATCTTCTAATCTCTGGCTCATAATCACTCGATGGACAAAAGTAACCATATCGGTATTATACCGTACGCCGCCTTCGCTTTTAATTGATTTTGGGTGTATAGAAAATCTCTATTACCGTTGTTACAGTTGTCAGTTCCGGGTAAGGTTATAGCTGTATTAAATATTTTAGATTGTTTGATAATTATGTTTGTGTTAATGCTTAATAACTTATACCTTAGCTTATTGAATGGTTATCGTGTAATAATGGTGTACTTGTGCTTTGCCAATTGTCTAATTGCTTGTTAATTTGCAGCAGATAAGTATCGGTTGGCGTATTTATAAATACCCAATAGCAGCCGGGCAAGTGGGGGTATAGCCTAATGTAATGAAAGTTAATCAGGTAAGTTTGGTTTAAACAGAAATTCATCATTAACAGTAAACACTATAGGTATGAAGGTTAAGCAACAACATTTCATTCATGGCGCATGGCAGGATGTAAAAACCGACGACGGCTTTCATAGCGATCGTTGCCAGTTAGTTCTGGCTTTTGGCAGCGTTTCAGTTATTACAGAAACTGATCATTATACTCACCTGAAAGCCCAGTATCCTAATGCCGACATAATAATCGCATCGACTGCGGGCGAGATTATAGACGACATGGTTTATGATAACACGCTGGCGGTCACAGCTATTGATCTCGAAAAGTCGAAAACGAGAAGCTCGGTATTGTCGCTGAGCGCGACCAGAAGCAGTTACGAAACTGGAAAGGAATTAATGCAACAACTTAGCGCCGACGACCTTTCATATGTGTTTGTGATAAGCGACGGTACCAAAATAAATGGCAGCGAGTTGGTATCTGGCTTTAACGCCGACAACACCCGGCATATACCTGTTACGGGCGGTCTTGCCGGCGATGGCGCGCGCTTTCAGGCAACAGTTACCGGACTGAATGCAGCTCCAAGCGAAGGCAATGTAATTGCCATTGGGTTTTACGGAACCAATTTACGCATCGGACATGGTTCGGTTGGCGGCTGGGATGAGTTTGGGCACGAGCGCGTAGTTACCAAATCAGACAAGAATGTGCTGTATGAGATAGATAACAAAAGCGCGCTGAGCCTCTACAAGGAATACCTGGGCGATTATGTAAACGAATTGCCGGGATCGGCGCTTTTGTTTCCGCTATCGTTGAAAAAAACTAATGCCGAAACGGCTGTGGTACGCACTATATTAGCTATCAGCGATGCTGATAACAGTATGACCTTTGCCGGCAATATGCCTGAAGGCAGTAAGGTGCGACTAATGAAGGCCAACTTTGATAAACTAATAGACGCCTCTTCAAACGCAGCAGAAGGATCGTTTGAGGGAATTAGCGGGCATAAACCAGATTTGGCGATACTGATAAGCTGTGTGGGTAGAAAACTAATATTGCAACACAGGATAGATGAGGAGGTAGAGGCGGCAAGAGAAATTTTCGGCGACGATGTACCTATTACCGGTTTTTACTCCTATGGCGAAATCTCGCCGTTTAAAACTGAAGCTAAATGTGAGCTTCATAACCAGACCATGACCATTACAACCTTTTATGAACTGTAGTGAAAAAAAATATTTCACATGAATTATAATAAGATTTTAGAAAAACAAATAAAAAAGTATTTACCCGCACCTTTAAGAGAGGACCAAGGAATGAATACCTTTTTGGCAGCTATAAGCGATTATTACGCAAGCTTTGAGCGTGATAAAAAAATTGCCGACCACGCCTTTGCTATAAGCGAAAAAGAATATCTGGAAGTAGTAGAAGACCTCAGGGCTCAAAACGAACTACGCCAAAAATCGATCCTGCAACTAAAGGAGGCAGTTATGGCGCTCGACACCGGAGCCATGGACAACTTCAACAATACCAATCAGGACATATTTTATATCATCGACTTCCTGAAGGTGCAAATCGCCAAATCGAAGGAAATTGAAAACTACCTGATTCAGGCAAAAGAGAGCGCCGAAAATGCATCGAAAGCTAAAAGCGACTTCTTGTCTGTAATGAGCCACGAGATACGCACGCCGCTCAATGCCATAATAGGCTATATATACCTGCTTAAAAATGAGAATCCGCTGCCATCGCAGGTGGAGTACCTGAATATATTGCAGATTTCGGCGCGCAACCTGCTCAGCCTGATTAACGATGTACTTGACTTTAGTAAAATAGAAGAAGGGAAGATTGTGTTTGCAGAAAGCGATTTCGACATCAGAGAGTTGCTCAACGATGTGAAGCTGGCCAATAAGATAGCCGCACAGGAAAATAACAATATGCTCAAGGTAATGTTCGACGAAGACATTCCTCGTTTCCTGAAGGGCGATATCACCCGTATTACTCAGGTGCTCAACAACCTCGTGTCTAACGCTATCAAGTTTACTAAGCAGGGAAGAGTAACTATAGAGCTCCAACTCAAATCTGTAGTGGGCAATAGCGTTGAAATATCCTTTTCCGTAGCCGATACCGGCATTGGCATTAGCGCAGAAAATCAGAAGAACATATTTAATAAATTTACGCAGGCGCACAAGTACATAACCCGCGAATATGGCGGTTCCGGTCTTGGCTTGGCTATCATAAAAAACTTGCTGCAACTGATGAACAGCGAGATTTTTGTGGAGAGCACACCCGGAAAAGGGTCGCGTTTTTATTTCTCAATCTGGTTCGACAAAGCAGAATTTAAGCCGATTGATGAAAGCAAGGTTGCAGAGCAAAAAGAAGGCTTTGGCGGACTGAAGGTACTGCTGGTAGAGGATCTGGAGTTTAATGCTGTGCTTGCTGAAAAAATGCTGTCGCGCTGGAACGCTCATGTAACGCTTGCAGCTAACGGAAAAATTGCGGTAGATAAGGTGCGCGCGGAGCATTTCGACCTGATACTTATGGATGTGCAAATGCCCGTGATGGACGGTCTGACCGCAAGCAAGGAGATTAGGAAATTCAATACAGAAATACCGATCTTCCCGCTAACCGCATCAACGTCTACCGGGTTGCAGAAAGAATTTGTCGACATTGGCGTGTCCGATTTTATTTTCAAGCCCATCAATCCTGACAATCTTCATCGCACTATATTCAAGCATCTGGCTAAGGCAAAAAGAGGTGAGGAATAGCCGCTAGGCGTAAAATTACCAAACGTATTATCGAAATACAGAAAATAGGATAAGCAACTACGGCAACCTGATCATGGGTTGCCGTAGTTATTAATGCGCGATAATAGGCTAACTTGTTTAGGAAATGCCGTTATACCCAATTAACAGGCGGCATCGGATTTGCAGGAACACCAATTTATCATCGGCTCTCACAAATGCCACCTCAGTTATTAGCGCCGGTATAAATCACCCTCCTGACTTATCAGGCGCCTCGATTTAATAACTCCCCCTAGCTACTTCCATTTGCGGAAAATGGCTTTCCATTGTCGTTTTGATGTTCCCCTATAAAAGGTGCAGGTTGCTAATTTTCTTCATGGCGCCCCCCCCCAAAAAAAAAGTACTTCAAAATCTTTTGGCGCATTTTGTACACCAGGCGTTCTCGCAGAGGATTTGTTAATGCGTTAAATTACACCGACTTAAGTTAGTTAATAAGCGAAAAGTATATAGTTGGCAGCTCAAAAGAAAGCGATTACCTACCAACTGACTAAAACAAGCAGCGAACCCGGCCTGCACGAATGATGCAATTTTTTTATACAATTATGTAATTGCTGAAGCGTTGGTTGCCCTCACCTTTGTGTTCCTACAATTACGGTTTGTAAGTTGAAGTACATTTTTTCGGGATTTCCGGTCAAAGCAAATTTAATCTCACCTTTTAAAGTTGATTTTTATGAAGAACTTTACAATTGCACTATTCATGGTCTTTTCGGTTTGCAGCATCGATGGCCTGGCACAGATCAAAGAACCGGTTGTCTGTGTACCGGCAAAACCCCGCAAACCAATTATTCCTCATGCAGAAACTGTTGAAGTCAATAGCGCTGTAAGCCCGGCCGTAGTGCAGTATACAAAGGGTAGGATTTACGTAAACAACAATCTGGTAGCTACAGCCAAACACCCGTATAACGATAACTATACCGTAAGGATCAACTATACCGCCCCTCCTGCCATCGTGCCGGAACCGGCAAAAACATATACCACGAACACACCCAGCGCTTTGCTTGGCGTCTATACAATTTATTGTAATGGCGGCGCAAAAATTGACCACATCATTCCGTGTAGCCCTGCCGATAAAGCAGGCCTACAGGAAGGTGATATCATTACTAAAGTTAACGGCAAGGACATCAACAGCAAAGAAGAATTGAAGGAAACCATTACCAGCCACAACATAGGCGACAATGTAACCATCACTTATATGCACTATGGCGAGAGCTCAACTACCGATGCCAAACTGGGTGATAAAGAAAAAGTAGAGAACAATACAGCATGCATTAAAACAAAAGAATCAGACGGCTGCGCAAGATGCTACTGAGTAGGCACCCATATACCACTTTCCAATCCGAAAACAAAGCAGGCTGATTAACGCTGAATACAAGTAACGAAGGGGCTGCTTTTTTGTAACAGCCCCTATTTTTACTGCACTATTATAAGCTGACTTGTTTGGGAAATGCCATTCTGATCTATTTTTACAAAATAGGCGCCATTGGGCAGGTGAAGGGGGAACAATTGGCCAGATACCATAGTTCCGGCTACCAATAATTGACCAGTGGTAGTAAACACAGCCACTGAAATTCTTTCTGCTGTTACTGAATCCTTAACAATAACAGAAATTCCGTCGCTCGCCGGATTGGGGTATATAAGAAAGACTGGTTGTTCTTTTTCTACAATTCCAGTGTTTACAACCCGCCGTACGATCTCTACTTTACACAATCCGGAGGGCAAAATAATCATACTTTTTACAACTCCATATGCGTCTGATGTAGCTGAGGTGAATACCGTATTGTTTATTTTTATCTGGTAAGCAGTATTTGGAGCCAGGTCGTGGGCTGCTATCGACACAGTTCTGCTCCCGGGCACATTGGTCATCAGGTGGTAGTCGCAGAAGGTATCGCCGGCTGCATAAAAATAATAGAGTGTATTATCCCAATCTACGCCTATACTAAAGTTGTTTTTTTGACCTACGCCACCGCAAACCGAAGGCGACAAACTATCGCCAATTTTTAGGGTATGCAAGAACAACAGGCTGTCTGCAACTACATCTGGTCTTACCTCTATTCGCCATTTACCCGGTGTTTGATAGATTGAATCTGGCACAACAGAAGGTGGATAATTGGCGCCGTTTACCCAATATTCGTAACCGGCTCCGCCAATCAACGTAGTGTTCGACGCCAATGGTAAAAGTGTACGTATAGCGATATTCCCTTTGCCAAGCGCCATAGTATAATCTTTGCCGGTATAGGTTTCTATATGGCCGGGCACTGTATTGGTGCGCAGCGGGCCGCTCACCGTAGGCTTATTGGTGAAGTGTAGCAGGAAGCTGGCATCACGCTGTCGGCTGGCAGTATTGCGCAAATGCACATGGTCGAGTACTATAACATGATCTGGTTTATCGAACAAAACTCTACGCACAAAACGATCCAGTTTGGCAGTATCGTAAGCCAGCGAGGCGTCGGCTATTGTGTAGCAATAATTGGCGCCGGGAGCATATTTCAGCCATGTTCCACGCTGGTTTTCGGGAGCGAAGATGTCGGCATAGCTAATAAGCGTCTGGTTGTACTTTTGTCCGCCGTCGTTGCTTATGGGCATTGTTCCGTAGGTATATCGGTCGACGCTATCAAAAACACAAATTGAGTTATGCGCAATCGTGCGAATGTAATAGTTGTACCAGTGTGTTGAGCCATAAGAGTCGTAGTCGCCTGCATCAATCAGCAATGGCTTGTGTTTGAAAACGCAAAACGAATTATTATCCCAGTGTTCGTGGTTGTTCTTTTTGCTTGGCGAGTTGAAATGCCATACCAGCGCGCTGCTACTGTCCCATGAGGTGCGGCTTACTACCAGTCCTTTTTTTACTGCCTGCCAGTCAAGCGGCAAGGTTGGTTTTGTGATAGTAGCTGCCGTAAAATCGAAGTACATCAGTTTGTTGAATACAGGTATGGTCCAGGTGAGCATGGAAGGCTGGGCATAATACTGCGCAAGCCACAAACTGCGTGGGTCAGAAAATACTGCTGCATGTCGGTATATTACATTGTCGCCGGTTACAGCTGTGCCGCCGTCGCCCTGATTGATGCAATTATTATTTGGCTGAATAGTGTGCCAGTATTGATTTATTGAGTTGCGTATCCAGGGCACATCGGCATAGAAATTCTTGTTTGTGCCGAATTTCATATTATCAAACAGAACAAACTGGTCGGTTAGGCTCCACATAGCATAGGCGCCCGACCAGTTCCAGCCGCCGTCGTCGCCCCTGTAATAGCTGTAAACAGGAAAAAAATTATTTACCCACTTATTATAAACGCTGTCGAACCATTGTGTTACCGTATCGTTTTCGGCAGGTGAAAGTCCATCTGCATTGTGCAGCGTTATAGCGTTCTGATTGGCAAAAACGCAGTTGAGATCGTTATGGCTACCCACATAAGCAGTACCTGCCGACGACAGTATATACACATTCATAAACTCGCGGTTGATCTTGTACAAAGACTGTGCAAGTTTTTGGCGTTTGACAACGGGTATGGAATCGTAGCACCAGTCGAGCAGAAGGTCTCCCGCATTGCTCATATTTCTTATCATGGTTTCCTTTGTGTACCAGTCCATGGCTGCCCAATTTACCGTATCTGCCATCCAGTTGAAGTGGTCGACAATGTACAATATGCGTTTTTTCTGCAGGGTGTCCAGCCCTAATTTGTACAACAAAGCCGATATCCTTGTCTGATCGCCAGACCATTTACTCGACCACTGCCATGTCCAGATGGTAGTGTCGCTTCCTACCTGATACAGTTGCGGGTCGGTTATCCAGTTGCAGGTATATCGGTACAACAGGTCGTTGTAGGTAGTTGCGCAGGCGCCCGAACCCATATTTGCCCGCAGCCAGGCAATGCGCGATGAATCTATAAGTATGCGCGGCCTTGCATCGTTTATAACAGGAAAAGTTTGACCATAGCAATATGCCGATAGAAACAACAAAACAAAAACAATCGCTTTACGCATAAACTGTATTTAGTTTGTAAATAATACACAGTAAATATACTGTTGTTTGGCGGCTGTTGTCGGAATAGGCGGGTAATGGTAGTTGTTTTGGTGATTTTTAAAATAAATATCCCTTTTAGCTGACTTTAATAATCATAGTTCGCATGCAGAGGCGCTCGTTCATGATTTGCAGTAGGTAAACGCCGTTGGTCAGGCGCTCCGGCAATGGTAGGTTTAATGGGCTTCCCTGCCTTAATTGCTGGGGAGGGTATTCAGCTATTTTGCGGCCATTAATATCGTAAACTGTGATCGTCACATCGTTAAAACTGGTATTAGCCAGAATGCTTAATGACGTTGATACTGGATTGATGATTTTTATTCGTTCGTTGTTTATTTGCGTTCCGCTCACCTCCGCATCTTGCAAACAGTCATAGGTAAGAGGGTTGATCTCGATAGGCTGTGTAGCGACGAGCGTATGCCCAGAGAAACCGGAAAAGCTAGAAGGGTATAAAGTGCAACGAAAAGTAGCGTTTTGAGTTGGGGTTGTCCCCTGTGTTATTGCTCCCGAATTATTTACAGGCGCTACATATTTCCAGGCAATGTTTTTTACAGTATCTACTTCAAACAAAGTACCAGACGGCCCCTGACAAATTAATGTATTACCATTTGCGAGCCGCTGTGCGCCAGAAATATTCATACCATAAAAACTGGTGGGAACCGCTGCCTTGTACTGCCAGCTCCACGTTGCCGGAAGGTAGGGCGCGCCTGCGGGCAGACTATAATTGCCGGCTCCGTCAACCGGCGGGTCTATTACATCTACCGTTGAATAGTTGCCATCAGGTCGTCCGCCTCCGTTATTGAAAATCATTATTTTGCCCGAGTCGGTGAGGCCATTGGCTATCCAGTGGGCATTGTGCTGACCAAACAATTTACGGTTAGTAAGGCTTCCACGCCGGTACACCTCAGGGTTCCCCCAACGGTATAATAGATCGCCGCCTTTATTGTGGGCGCCGCCGGTATGGCTGGCCGCTTGCGCAGTTGTGGTGTTATGGTCTATTATCCATATTTCATTCATGTTATGTACGCTCACCATTATCTGGTCGAGTTGTGGGTTGTAGTCAATAGAGTTGATGTGTAGCCAGTCGGCATTGGTAGTAGGCCCGCCGGTGTAATTCAGGTCTATGAGTTCCGGATGATTGGCAACTGTATCGAAGCCTAGTTTGGCGGCATCAAAGTCTTGTACTAAATGATCCCATACCTGCCACTCCCATACAATATTTGCCGAAGCGCCAGAGGGTTGCAACTCAACAATTTTCTCGCTCCACAACGATGTTCCCAGTAATGCCGGATTGCGACCGGCGGCAACGGCTTCTACAGTTGATTTAAGTTCCCAAACTATAGCCAGTATGTTGCCGTTTGGCAGTTGGCATACATCGTGGTGCTGGCATTGGGTTGGTCCCGAAATACTGTAGGACCATAGTATAGCGCCACTCCAGTCGTAACGTTCCACTATTCCGCCTGCACCGCCTGCGGTAAATATGGCGTTGTTTTTATTTCCGGGTCGCAATAAAGTCCCATCGCCAAGCAAATAGACCGACTGACCGGGTTTGTACGCGCTCATCCAAGTATGCACCTGCCGTCCGCATTTATCTATCAGGTAGGTATTGTTTGATGATATTGGTGCGAAAAGTACATATCCCTCCTGCGATGCAGGCGTCTGGCTGAAAAAACCTACCGTTTGGGCATGTAGTGCGACGACTGTAAAAAGTAATATCTGGGTAACAATAAAGCGCTTCATGGGTATATTTACTACCTACGACTACTAATAATCAGATATGTTTAACGGCCGCGCATTTATTTTTTATGTTATCTAAACTATTGATTGCAAACACATAGCCTTGGTAATGAATCACAAAATACCCGTGTACTTTATGCTGTAAGCGCGCATAGCAAACAATACAGAGCAATTGTTGTAAAATCTACTCACCTTTGTAGTAAATGTTACGCCATACCGGACAAAAAAGAAGTTTTAGACATAATCTGCGGCTCGCCGCTCTATTGTGTGTTAATGCCGGGTTTATCAATGCTGCAGGGTTTATAGCTTTTAAAGCGCTTACTACAAACATTACCGGCCATGCAGCGTTGTTGGCTATTGATATAGCATCTTCCAATTTCAGATCTGCTCGAATGGCATTGTTGTGGCTATTTTTGTTTTTGGCAGGGGCTTTTTCATCAGCTATGGTAATATCAAAAGTAGGGCGCGACAAAACATCGGCCTATACCCTACCCATTGTCGTTATTATTATCATTGTATTATTTGTAGCTGTTTTCGGACACGATTATAATCATACATTACCCGAAACTGAGTATTTCGCCGGTAGTCTGTTGTTTGCCATGGGTATGCAAAACGCACTGGTTACCATGGTTTCCGGGTCAGTGGTGCGCACCACGCATCTCACAGGTATGTTTACCGATTTAGGTATTGATATATCGTCGCTGTTCTCGAAAGATGGCGCAGCCCATCATGGACTGAAAAGCCGTATAGCGCTGAGACTCACCATTATTTTTTGTTTTTTGTTAGGCGGTATTGCCGGGGGTATGGTGTTTATAACGTGGAGTTATAATGCGTTTTACATACCGGTGATGTTATTGATTGTTGCGTTATTTTACGACTATTTCAGGGTAAATATAATGCGTATGCTGCCGTCGCGTAGGGCGGAATGAGGCGCCGCTAATGCACAATAAAAAATACAGCTAGTAGGCTGCTATTTACTTCCCCCCCTTCGGTTATTATGTTATCCGAAATACGCTTTGCTATTAAAAAGCCCTATTATAAATTTACGTAACAAATGATAACTCTTTATGAAACGCATTCTTTCCTTCGCACTGCTGACCCTACTGGCGCAGGCTTGTACTAAGGACGTAAAACAAGTAACTGGCTACACAATTACGCATGTAGCAACAGCCAATGCGGGTGACACGGTATTTTTTTCGAGCAACGCCCCGGACAAATCGGTCTTTATGTGGACTTTTGGCGATAGTTCCACTGATGCATCGGCGAAACCTGCGCATATATATGCAGCGGCAGGCAAATACTACGTTACCCTGACCGTAAACGGCGATATATCAAGCAAAGTCACCGATTCCATCGTTATTGGCTCCAGATATACAGATAGGCTTGCAGGCGTATGGAATATGCACCATTCGTATATCGACGCATATCCGTGGGCGCCTTACCATACTACCTATGTAAAACCAGACACAACCTTGAATATTAGGGTAGTCGATCCTTTGCATATTGTTTTAGACAATGATACTATGGTAATGTATCCGGGTTTCAACCCCGACTCTACAATATCTTTTTATGCACCTCATGCCCTATATCCGGTTGTGCACAACTCACTGGACTATAATTTTTTTACTAACCGGCTAAGTTACACTAGGGTCATACATATAAGCGCAGGAGCCGGCAATGCGACCGACGCTTATTATTCCTATTAGTTTGTCCGAACTATTTGTTGCCGCATGGGTGCCCGCGCGGCAAATAGGAACTATGCAACAAGACGAATCCCCGAGACGATCATGCCGTGCCGGGGATTGCGTAATTTTCATTACCTGTAATCAGGCTATACTATTTCGGCGGGGGGCAGGCTTCTAAACCAAGCTTAGCGCCAGCGCAATTAAAAAAAAGCAGCTTTCTATTTTCAACCACTGCGAGCCAAAAGCGCCCAGGCTACCTTCCGCAAAAATGGTGATGATACGCGATAATGCATAAAAGCCCCATAACATACACAAAAACCGCAAGCCGGTTTTTACATCTTTCCATGCCATGTACACAATAGCTACAAACAGGCTAAGCCCTACGCCTCCATACACGCCGCGTATAGAGCTATATGCGTCGGTGTTGTAGAGTTTTACATTTACCAGGTCCATAACCGACTGCGGATTGGCAAAAGCCATAACGCTTACCATAAGCATACTTACTGCCGATAGGCCCATGAAGGTACGAGAGAGGGCCAGCGCTACTTTTTGTTTGTTCATGTTGTTGATTTTTTTGTAACACAAAGGTGGCGCTGCCCGGAAAAGTAATACTTGGTAAAAACCAACATTTTTATGCTATAACTTTTGTTGAGTTACTCCCCAAAAATCAACTTGCGTACAACGGTTGTTTTCAGACACAGCATTGGTTCAAAATCCCAGTCGTGAAACGTGTTTGCGCGGCGCCCCATATGGTAAGCCTTGTAATAGTCGCCCCAATGCTCGGGATAAAACACCAACGATACCGCATTGGTAATAATGTGCGGAATAGAATACCTGCCATTGCCCATTGGCAGAAACTGTATGCAAGTTTCTTCGCGCATAGTTGTGCCGAAACCAAACAATACATGGTATACATCATGAAATTCGGCCTTGGGCATGAGCGTTAGTCCGTTGTTCTGAAGAAAGACTGAAAGGTCGCGACCGAGCGTTCCTTCCGGCATTGCTGCGAGATCTGTTTGGGTAGTTCGCCAGGTTTTGCGGTGGCTACGAAGCGCAAAATAAACTGGCTTCATAGCATTCACGATTATCATTGCTACCGTTTCACGAATCGACGGCTTCTGGATGTGCGCTGTTGTTGGGGTGCTGTACATGTGAGTAGTTTTTTATGCACACAGCTGCAAATACCAGTCCGCAGAATGTTAACAAGGGCTCATTCAGGCATGTTTAAGGTTAATTAAAGTGAATGTGCTGCTACTGGCCAAACAACCGATAACACGAAGGTGGTATTGCGATGGTTTTTATTGCATGTACATTTGTCACCGCCTATCCTGCGAAAACGAACATTTATAAATCAATATAAAACCATGAAAAAGCTAACCAAAACAATTCTTTGTTCTATTTTCTTATTGTTTGTTTCAGTAAATACTTGGGCACAGCCTGTTTTTGAAAAACAAATCTCTGAAATACTCAAGGCATCAAAAGCAGGTATACGCACTATAAAGGGCGAAAAATCGCGTGAAATATCAAAAGCGGGTGTTTACGACTGCCGTTTGCCACTTACTCATTTTGACACCTATATTGACGATAGTAAAGCTGACATGCCTGCATTTGTAGCTTTATCCAATACTCCTGCTGCAGTTGTCGATTGCAATATGCTTGTTATGCTTCCTCCGCGCGGCTTTACAGTAAAAGACTCGCAAACTGATAAAACGGTGAAGCTGCACGAACGCATAAAACGCAATGTAATGTTGGTAAATGGAAATGAGGGGACGGTAATTTCTATGGATTATCTCACCGACAATTCTATTACTATAACCATACTGTCGCAATAATGCCACCCTACCTATTTTGCGCCTCCGGCTTGGCGCTACTACTCGCTATTTTGGGCCATTTGAATCAGCGCCTTGTCCAAGTCTAAAGCGCTGGTTTTTAGAAAGTCTATTATTTGCAAATTTTGCGGCGTTAATGCCGTTCGGTCAATTAGTCCTACGAGTCCCAGTATGTTTGCAAGCGGCCTACGTATGATATGCGACTGCGCATTAATCATGTCGTTTATCTTTTTTCGCTTCCCGTCTATAGAATTAAGTAGATGGGTAATCTCATAACCAATACACATAATACCGTGAGGAGCCAGCTGCTCATCGGCAATAGCGATAAAATCCCAGTCGGTAGTGATATAGTTTTCCTCGCTCACAGGTTTCCTGATGGTTATAGAAAAAAACTGTCCTGAATTATCAAAACAATGCTTTACTACCTCTTGCACCTGTTGGTGATCGTCGGGATGAACGTCGTTCATGCAATTCCTTCCAATGAAATTTTGAGTTAGGTATCCGAACTTTTTACAAAAGCTATGTTTGTATAACTGTAGTTGCCCTCTAAATCAATTACAACAATAAAAAAATTGTTTAGTCTGTTGAGGATGTCCTTTAAATAGTCAAATTGAGCATGCATCCTGTTTAATTTAAGGTTTTTTTAGCTACTCAAAAACGCATTTTACAACGTGCGCAGCAGTGCTTGCAAATGTACGCCCATTAACCAAAAGATAGATAAATGTTTGGCTATTAAGGGTGTATAGCGCCGAAAATTACTAACGTTAGGGAGGCGTTTCTGTGCAACAGTACTTTGTACATTTTGTTTTTTCCTAGAGCGAACGGCCGCAATTGAACATCGTATTGGTGTGTAGTGAAATTTTGCTTATTTATTGTAGCTTATTGTTTGCACTGCCTGCAATATTTTGCTACTTTTACAGATTTTAAGCGATAGTAATATCTTGCTTTCCTAAGCCGGTACAACAACAAATCTTTATGAAAAACATCTTTGCAACGCTATTTTTGGTTATGCTGTGCGCTAGTGCAGCTACAGCTCAATTTGCCTTTGAGGGCGGGCTAAATATGAGTAATCTGACACTCAAGGAAAAAGGAAAAGATATTGCTACCGACTACAAATATGTATCTAATTTCGGTATCACTTTGGGGATGCCTATAGATGAAGCGCAACATCTATATTTCGAACCCGGCTTGTATTTTAAAATGGGCGGCTGTAAGATAACCGGTAAGCCGGAGGGGGAAATGAGAATAAGTTCTATAGATTTACCTCTTGCCCTGATATACAAAACAAAAGACAAGTGCAGTGCGCGCTTCATGGTTGGCTTGGGACTGAATATCAGCTACAATATGAGCGGCACATATACCATGGAAACTACCGATAAGTTTCAGGGCTTTTATAAAGAGTTGAAGATAGGATCTAATACCCGAAACGATCTCACTAAGCGGGGCGCAGGGCTAGACATAAGCGTGGGTTACAAATTCAAACGTCACCTTTATTTGCGCGGGCATTATGTGTATGGCCTGAGCAACATAGATGCTTATGGCGATAAAAACAATAAAATAATTCCATCTTCCTTAATGCTCAATATTGGCTACTCTTTGGCGCGCTGCAGTCGGTACAAGGGCACCTATAGGGTATATGAAGACAAGCTACCCAACCATTGGCGCGGCATGAGTAAGGGCATGTATTCGAGGAAGATTAAGTTTCCGTGGAGCCGCATGTAGTACATTGTTTGCTTAATGGTATTACAGTCTGTAAGCAAAGCCAATTTCATTTGTTTTGGGGCTTGTTAGCGTTATCCGTCTGGGCCAAGGTTTAGACATGTCATACATCAATCCTCCAACTATTAAAACTATACCGCCTATAAAGTGCGCATAGCCATGTAAAAGTGTCAGACCTTTGAAACCATTGCTATCGTGGGTTGCATTCGAGACTATTATTTCAGCTAATCCGATACCCATTACCGGTACGGCAACTACCGTTACGGCATGTATTTTAATATATCGGCTTTTGCGCTTGCGAACCGTATATCCAATATAATCAAACGCTGATACATCAGCCGGTTGAAACGTACTTAGATTGATGCACTGCGCACTTACCGCCTGCGCTATTCCGGAACGACATAAATTGGAGATACGGATGTTTCCATAAGAGGTTGATAATACACTGCAGAACAGCAGCGTAAAAAGTGTAGTTAATTTAATGATCATGGCGGTTTGATTTATTTCAGGTGAAAATATTGCTTTATTAGTTAAATTTTCATATTTTTTATCCCTGAGCGCCCTAAATTATAAATTGCACCACAACGCTTGCCTGCGTATTTGAAATTCAAATGCCACAGCAATCCAAACTTTCAGCTTCATTAACAAGTGTTTATGTTTATTTCTTTTCGATATTCGCCACTAATGGTATTTTTGTCCATTAGTAGATTGTGGGTATGGTAGTTTTTTGGTGTAAGTACAGGCAAAACGATAGTAATGATACGCCCGCAAATAGTGAACAAAAATATTCTGGGAGTTTTGGCAGCAGTAAGGGCAACCGTAGCGCTGATAATTATGCTTTTCGCATATGCTGCCAATGCAACAAACGTAGATAGCTTAAGGCAGGAACTGAGCAGGCATAACGCCGCCGATACAACAAGGACGAATCTGCTACTAGCAATGGGGGATGCGTACCGGCGAGCTAATACCGATTCGGTACTGCTTTATGCAACACAGGCTCTTTCACTTTCCGTTGAACAACATTTCGATAGGGGGCAAATGAAAAGTCTTCACCTGTTGGGGAACGCTTATGTAGCCCGTAGCAATATGGATACCGGAGCACACTTTCTATACAAGGCGTTGAAAATAGCCGAACAACTGGGCGATGCGCAAACCGAGACGAGAGTGTTGATGGCGGTAGGTAACATGCACTACGGAAAAGGCGAATTAGATTCTGCCCTTTCGCTGTATAAAAAAAGCTATGCTATTAGTAAAAGGGCAGGCGACAGCAAAAATACAGGCGCAACCCTCATGAATATTGCCTGTATTTATAGCGATAACCGCAAGTATACTGATGCAATAGATTGCTATCTGCAATCGATGAAAATACTTGAGGCGGGTAACCACCTGGAAGATCTGGCAAACTGCTACAGCAACGTTGCGTCGTTTTATCTGCTTATGGGCGACTATAAGAAGTCGCTAGATTATAACAGAAAAAGCGAAGAACTCTATGAAAAAACAGGCAACATAAGAGGTTCGCTGGGCACTGTGTGTAATCAGGGAATTGTGTTGGCTGAAATAAGCCAGTTTGCCCAGGCAGAAGCATTATTACTTTTAGGTATACACCGTGCCGACTCTGCAGCCGACATGTATTGGCGCAATGTGTGTATTGTAAATTTGGCTGGCGTATATTTTAATATGGGCCGCTGCGATTCTGCTATAGCTTTGTATCGCACATCGTTAAGTCATGCAGAACAGACGAACAACTCCTTCGATATTGCAATATGCCGGTTGGGAATAGGGCAATGCTTGTTGAGAAAGAACCAGACTGCGGCCGCCATTACTGAGTTACTGACCGCCTATAAGATCTTTACAGAAATTGGACTGAACGACCCGACCTATAAAGCTGCCGAAGAATTGAGTAAAGCCTATGAAGCCCAGCACAATATAGAAAAGGCGTTAGCTTTCAAAAAAATCTACTGCGACTTCAAAGACAGCATTACGATAGCTAAAAACGACCGAAAGATACAGCAAGTACTGTTTGATTACGAACTGAAAAAACAAGAGCATAAGATTAAGGAACTACAAGCCGAAAAGCTAATTGCAAAAGCTGCAGCAAATCAGCATTTACTACTCATTTACTCTTTTGGTATTGGTATTTTGTTGCTTATAGCTATTGTGTTCCTGTTGTTTCGAAGTAGGCGTATGCAACTTAAAGCCAATGAGCAGGTGGTTAAAAAAAACGTGGAGATAGAAAAACATGTTACAGAATTAGAATCGCTCAACCAATATAAAAATAAGACGTTCTCCATCATCTCGCACGATCTTAAAGGACCTGTCAACGCACTGGCGTCGGCGGTTAATATGGTCAACAACGGCATGATCTCTTACGACGACTTAAAAACCTTTATGCCTGAAATGGGTCAGAAACTCAATTCCATGTCCCTATTGCTCAACAATTTGCTTTTATGGGCCAAGGGCTCTATGGAGGGAAACGCTGTCGCTATGCCTGTCGATACGCTATTGTCGCCAATTGTAAATCAGAATATTGATTTGCTGAGGGATTCAGCTAACAATAAATCTATTTCGCTTGCTAATGAAGCGCCAGATAACATTACTGCTTTTTGCGACCCTTCCCATTTAGATATTATTGTAAGAAACCTGATAGCAAATGCAATTAAGTTTTCTAATGCAAATGGAAGTGTTACCGTTGCAGCTACAAATGCTAATGGCAAAGTATCGCTAACTGTGACTGATACAGGGGTAGGTATGACCAAGGAGCAACTCAATAATTTATTTATACCAGCGCAAAACAATTCAACTTTTGGTACAGCCGGAGAGAAAGGCACAGGCATTGGGTTGCTATTGTGTTTTGAATATGTAAAAGCAAACAAAGGTACAATAGTAGCCAAAAGCGAACCCGGGAAGGGGACGACGGTGACTGTTACGTTACCGGAAAAACAATAAATTGGGCTGCGGCAAATAATCGCTCTAACGCCCGATGAACACTATTGTCTATAAAATGCTGTGCTTTTAACGTAGACGCTAAGTTGACAGCTTAATGGTTATGAGTTGTTGAATGTCATTAACTAGCGTATTGTCTTGCACGTCTATTCTTATACCTCTTCCTTCGGCATATGGTTTAGCAGCAGCAATCGCTGTTTTAAGAGTATCGCAGATAGTAGAATCCATTATGGTAGCGACCGCTTTTTGCCCGAATACAAAAGCCGTTTTGAAATATCCGTCGCGCGGCAATAAGTAAAGCAAGACTCGTTTCTTATCGCTGATTCTGTAGCTCCAGCCATATTTTCGCCCGAGAAATGCCAACCACATATTGCTTCCGGATACAGGGTAAGTGTATAGTTGGCCAGTTTATGCCACAGATAGTAGGTAGCAGATAATGCGCTTTTCAAGTCATCATCGGTGGGTGTTTTGTTACTATCCGGGAATATACTTTTCATCGGGCAAGTTTATACGGTTAGGCGCTTAGCATCAGTTAGTGTGTAAAGGAGATCATCCCAAGGTTTGCTGAATTACAAGCATTGAAACATTTGCGGATATCGAGTAGCATATCCTGTACTTCATCAAAGTCTTCGCTATCTATATTTGCTTTTGCTTCATATATCGGCGTTTTGTTGGCAATAGTTGCTATGTGTTCTACATCGGCCAGTGTGTAGTAGGTAATAGAAGGAAAGTCGTGGTACCAGGGAATATCAAATACCTGATGGTGTTCAATAATATCGAGCAGATCAATTTTTAGCCCGTTATTCTTTAATAGCTGCACTGCCGCTTCGTATGTTTTTCCATAATAAAATCCATCGGACTCCGGCAACAATTGTTCGCCAAAATAGTCGCACATAACAAGCAGTGCATAGCCATAGGCAAAGGCGCGTTGTTCGTTGAGTCCGGTAGAAATAGATTTTTTTCGACCAAAGTTCCAAAAGTTTTTTTTAGTTAGCGCAGCTCTGTTTTCGGGCTTTATGTAGTTGAAGATGATATCATTGAGTACATCGTCAAAGTTGAAACTTAGTTCGGGCGATAGCGAATCATCTTCGAAAGAGGCGTAGTGATCGTAAAGGTTAGTAGTTTTAATTTTATCGAGTAGCTGGTTGTCGCAGCAGCCAAAAGCAGCTTTTACTTTGTCTATATCCACGGCAAACGGAATGGCTATCATGCTCATAGTTAGTGTACTTTTTTTTGTAGTAGTGTTATCAAATATACGCTGGCGGCGTGAAAATAGCGCCAAAGCATTACGGCTGTCATATGTCAATGCATTCAACATTAGCGTTGCCAAATTCCATATATTCGCATTACAACCATAGCTTATGAAATTGATATCTTTTATGATTTTGCTTTTGGCATGCCAGATGGCAAGCGCTCAACAGGTGGTAAAAAGCGCCAGTATAGATTCAGCCAACACTAAACCGACGCCAATAACCTGGTATTTCCCTGTCGGCGCTTTAGAAAATGCTACAGATATGTCAAGCGCCGATACATTCTTAAACAATTGGTACTCTGGTCAGTTGGTGGCGCTGCAAGAGCCTGTATTATATACTGTTACAAATGTGGACGAAGTATATAGATTTACTTGGTTGCGCTCTTTCCACAGTCCGGTAGCTATACGAATTGAACGCAGCGGCGATAAATACACACTATACTGGAAGGAAAGCAGCGGCGCAGGCGGCTACGACCCGGGTAAGCTGGAAACCGATATGCACAAAACATTGGACCGAGCAAGCTGGGATGATTTTGCAGCGCTAATAAAAAATATAGACTTCTGGCAAATGCCAATTGATACCTACCCCCATGGTAACGACGGCGCAGAATGGATACTGGAAGGTAAAACAGCCGACAAATACCATGTGGTGCACCGGTGGGCGCCCAAAAGAGAAACTGCGTTCTTTAAATGCTGCGACAAACTGATAACGCTTAGCGAATTGAAGATCAAGAAAAGAGATAAATATTAGCAGCGCTGCCCCAGGGCCAACCTCCTGTACCTTGGCATGCTTATATTGTGCATATATGGGGCATATAAACTGTGTAATTTGTAATGAAAGAGATTGCACTATCCTAAATAAAAAACTATGGTATCCAAAATAAAACTAACGCTGCTATCGGTAGTTGTAATTGTTGTTTTCTTCAATTTGCCTTTTTACAAAACGTGGGTGAAAACGCGACTGTTTAGCGAGGAAAACAACATAGCGACACAGCTTTCGCAAATGAGCCGCGAGGAGCGTATGATAAACCGGTTTGGCAATAGCTACAAAGTACTGAAAGATCTTACCGCGAATTTTCATAGGTTACAAACAGCAGAACCTGTGTTGTTATTACCGCCGCAAGGGTTTGTAAACGACAAAAAAGTGGAAAACCTGCTCATACCCGAACCTGCCATATTCTATTACTTTACCGGCTACAAAGCTGTGTGGTACGATAGTCCGGACGTGTACAGGGCCACGCTGGCGCTCGAGTTTGCGAGCGACGACCGTATATTTCTGAAAAGAATAAAAAGCCCGCAGGAACTCAACCAATTACTACTGCAGTACAGGCAATACAAACTGGATCTATGAATTTTACGGGACTCTTCTTTTTGTTGCTGATGCAGTTTGTGGCTGGCAGGGGCATACTGCAGCTATTCAGGTTGAAACTGTTGGCTGTCGCCATGGTTTGTTTTGCGCTTATGTGCGGCGGCTGCGTGGTATCGTTTGCGCCTTTTATTGTGCAGGCTTTAGGGCTACCGCTTATCGATTTGCACATGTACTACTGTATTACCGGCTTAACAGCGCTGTGCGCCATACCGCTCGCCCTACAGCGAAAAACGCTTAAAGCGCCCCGGTTTGTATGGCCAAAGCTATACGAAGCTCCGTTTTTAGTTGTTTTTGCAACGCTGGCAGTAGTAAGCGTATGGCGTTGTTTCTACCTGCCCATGACCCCGCGCGACATGCTGACAGGCACAGAGCTGATTGCCGAATTTGCGGTGAAGGAAGGTACATTAGTGAGCTCTATTTACAATGGTATCGATTTGCGTATGGCCCCTGCGCACAATATTTTCAAATCGCCATTTATGACCGGTATGCAGGTGGTGTACAAGCTACTTGTGCAGCCCTTTGGTCAGGTATGGCTGAGCGTTTATGCAGTTTGTTTTAGCGTTTGGTTGTATAGCGTCATTCGCGAGCGGGTACATCCGGTTATTGCCGGTGCGCTTATGTTGCTGCTGTTGTGCGCCCCCGATCTGTTTTCATATAGCTACATAGTTATGTACGACTACATGAGCATGGTGTTTTTCTTCTCTGCTTTTTATTTTCTTACCCGATATCTGGAAAGCGGCCGATCAAATGAATTGGCATGGGTGTCGTTGTTGTTTGGCATAGCTATGTATATGCGTAGCGAAACCATTATTTTTCAGGCTTTGTTCTTACCTGCTTTGCTTTACCGGTTTGTAAAAGACAAAGTAGGCGCTTTGCAAATAATACTACGGATAGGGGTATACATGGTTGGTTGTCTGGCTTTTCAGTATCTAAGCGGCGCATTGATGCGCGCTTTCATTCCCGTGCCACTTTCGCTGCACGGCATGGTAAATACCAACCCTGCTGAAATAGGCATCGTATTTACAAAGGCTGCGGATATAGCACAGCAGCTAATATTTTGGAAGAAAGGCGTCTGGATTTTCGGGTACCTCTATTATGCATTTCTCGGTGTGCTGGCAATAGATATTGTTTGGCCGCGCAGTTTCAGCAGGGAAGCCAAAATGTCGTTGTTGGGTATAGCTGTAGTATATGCGGGCCTGGCATTTATGTGTTACTTCTTTCCATTCATCGTTATTCAAAACACCATTAAGCGTGGGCTGTTTCGTATGTTTCCTATATTGGTACTTTACATGGCCAGCAGCGGCGCTGTGCAGCGGTTGTCAGGGTTGTTGAAGAAGTGGGAGGGAGCATAGTATCTAATGTAAATACATCTGAGGGTTAGAAGAGCTAATCACAATACCCGCCCAACTACTGCTTGTATACTACTGCAGTTCCACCATTTGTTCGGCATATTGTCCGCTATCCGTCCGCCATTTGGCAACAAATATACCGCGCGGCAATGCCGCTGCATCGATTATAGAGGGCGACGCTGCAACTTGGTATATGGCAACCCGGCGGCCTGCTACATCTACCAATTCTATTGTGCCGACAGCCTTGGGTACGCTTACGTATAGAGTATTGGTCGCGGGATTAGGATATGTAGTTAAAACGCTTACCGAGCGCGCTGGCAAATGCAGTATACCGGTAGGTACCTCAAACGCTCCAATATCAACAACTCCGTCCATAAGACGCGCATTGCCGGCAAAATCTACTGCGGTCAATCTAGCCATGGCTGTATCGCCCTGGTTGATACAGGGCGAAGCTGGCAGTACCCCGAAGTTGTGGGTTAGGGCGCTTTCTGTTACGTCGGCCGTGAGTGTAGGGTTTATCATCCTGGGCGATGCTCCTGTAATATTTGTAGCTGTATCTCCTATTATACTGCTGTCGCCGCACACCACATCGCCAAGGTAGCCGTGCTGCAGCCAGTTATTTTCAAACAATATGTTTTCACAACAATTGATATCTACGCTTTGCGATGAAGATGTATTTCCCTCTATAAGGTTGTTTTTTATAACCACCTGACTGTCGAACCGTATGAGCATTGCACCTCCGTCCAAGCTGGCCGTATTGTTTACAATCTGGTTATTGGCTATAACAGCGCCATTCACATATTGCATACATATGCCGCCGCCCCAGCTATAAGAGTAGTTGTTGGCTATTACGTTGTTGGTAATAGTATAAAATGGGATGCGATAGCCTGTGCCCCCACCGGTGATAAATATGCCTGCTCCGCCATCGGTGGCGCCACAGCCCCTGATACCAGTTTGGTTATTACAAATTAGATTACCCTCAATCTTCATATCGCTAAAATAACCATATATAGCGCCGGCATGGCCGTTTGAGTTGTTGTAAATTTTGTTGTTTTTAATAGTGGCGACTGCATCGGTAGTAACGAGCAGTCCGCCGGTACAATAGTATCCATCCAGCTGTGTATTGTCGTGAATTTCATTGTTTTCTATAAAAGCGCTGATCAAACTAAATATCATAGGATAGTTATAGCAGATATTATGCTGGACCGAATTATTGGCAGTAAAGCACACACCGCTAAATGGACCTGAACATTGCCATAGAGTAGACACCAGATTGTTATGGAAGTTACAGTTGGTTATGCGCAGCGTATCTTCAACATAGGTAGTCAGCAACGGACATGCCTGATAAGCATAAGTGGGCACCAAAGACCGAGTATTAGAAAAATCACAATTATTAATAGTCAGTTTACGCTTAACCCTCAAACTGGCCAAACCGCTGAGGTAGTCGAGCGTATCGAATTTCATGTGAGAAAACCTGCAATAGGCAAGGATCGAACTGTCGGGCGTACTACCGCCATATTCTTCTATTTTTATGCCATGCCACCCGCCGGCAGTAGTGGGGCTGGTTGTAAAGCCAGTTGTGTCGCCTACCATAAATACGATGGGTTGCGCTAAGCTACCGGCCGCGTGCATAATGCCGTCAACGGTAAGTCCGAAAGCCCCCTGAAACAATACCTGAACGCCAGGGTCGATGGTGAGCGATGAAAAGCTATCTACCCTAACATTGTTGTAAACAAGATACGGCGACCCTGCAAGCGTCCAATGTCCGGAAACGGAAGCCGATGTTATGCCGGTTGATGCCATTGTTGTAAAAGAGCAGAGGAGCGCAATTAAGGAAATAGGTATGAGCTTTTGCATAAGAGCGGTAGTTTCATTAATAGGCGTATATATTCGTAAAAAGGTTGGTATTTCATCAAAATATTAATTTTGAGTAAGAAATAATACTGTTCGCAGTGTGCAAAACTTGACGGATTGCAAATACAAGCGCCTATTTTTGTGGAAACTCATTCCGGTTATAAACACGACTACACAAGCAAATGATGAAGAAAATTATTCCGGAACTATTGGCGATAAGAGCTATGTTGATTACTCTATCGTTGTTTCTGGTGTTTCACCTGCTTGTGATTGCTGGTATCATACCCTACGGTATAGTATGGGGTAGCCGCTTGAATAGTCGCGCGGAGATGCTGAATTTCGAGGCCATTTCTGTGTGTATAAATGTAGTAATACTTGTAATCGTACTCATCAGAGCAGCGCTTCTGCGACTGCCTGTGCCGATCACTGCGCTGCGAGTTGCGCTATTCTTAATAGCCGCCTTGTTTTTACTCAACACTATTGGCAATTTATTGTCCGGCAACCTGTTTGAACGAATAGCCTTTACACCGGTAACGCTGTTATTGTTTGTTTGCTCCCTCCGTTTGGCAGCAGTACCCGAAAGTAAGTAGCCGGTAGAAGCTAATTCTTCTTAGAATGCACAACGACGAACCCATTTTATCTTGCAATACTGCCAGATTTCTTGTTGAAATCCACACGAAGGCAAATAATTAACACCTTAGATTAATGATAGCACAGGCGCAAACAAACGATTTTAATTAATTGCAGATTAAGCAGCAATTGAGTATTAATAAATACTATAAATGCGCCAAGCTATTCAACGACATACACGTCTATATAGGTAACGGAATGCGCGATTTGTGCATTCTTAAAACTTCAAAAAATGAAGCGCCTTTTATACCTTATTCTTCTTGCGCCGCTATACCTTAACGCGCAAAACATTACTACAGTAGCCGGAAATGGCTTTCAGGCAACATCAGGAAATGGTGGACCAGCAACAAATGCCTCAATCGATGCCCCGATTGCGGTATCAACCGATGGCTCAGGGAATTTTTACCTGATTGATGGGGCTCGCTGCCTGATTCGTAAGGTAAACAGCTCGGGTATTATAACCCATTTTGCAGGCAGAGCAGCATGCTTTAGCGACACTGCCGGCCTGAGCAGCGGAGACGGAGGGCCAGCAACCGCAGCAAGTTTCAATATGCCATCGGGTATGGTAGTAGATGCTACGCGCAAAGTATATATAGCAGACCAAGGCAACCGGCGCGTACGTATGATAAACACCGCGGGTAACATTGTAACTATAGCTGGCACTGGAGCTATTGGAGGGCCGGCTGGCGATGGCGGACCGGCTACCAATGCACACCTACTACCAACAGATGTAGTTACCGACGCAGCCGGAAACCTATATATTGCCGATAAAGTGCAAAATGGAGTAAGGCGGGTAGATGCTGCAACGGGGATTATTACAACCATTGCCGGTACAGGCGCCTTGGGCGCATCAGGCGACAATGGCCCTGCTACAGCGGCAACCTTAGATCCATCGGGAATGGCTATAGATACTCACGGAAACATCTATGTGGTCAACGGTAATAGTGTAGTGAGGAAAATTGATATCGCATCAGGCATCATTACAAAAGTGGCAGGCAATTACTCAATAGGTAGGACTGGCGACGGCGGCCCGGCTACGGCCGCAGGTTTTGATCATATTGCAGACATTGCAGTTGATACCGCGGGCAATATGTATATCGCAGATATGAACAACAATGTGATACGGAAAGTAAACACTGCTGGTATTATTAGCTGTTATGCAGGCAATTACACAGCCGGATATAGCGGCGATGGCGGCCCGGCAAACGCTGCAAAACTGTATAATCCCATAACTGTAGCTATGGATGTAACCAATGGGTTGCTGATAGGCGATTTATCTAATCACAGAATCCGTAAGGTAGGCGGCTTCTCACTGAGCGTAGCTACTTTATCATTAAATGGCGCAATTACACTATTTCCCAATCCTGCTACTGCACAATTGAACGTAGCTTCGGTAGCCGACAAAATAGAGACAGCAACTATTACCGACCTAACAGGCCGGGTTGTATTCAGCGAAAACTATATTGCCACAGCACAGATTCAAATAAATTTATCAGACCTCGTTCCCGGCATCTATTTTCTACGGCTCAATAATCTTGAAAACTTCAAATTTGTAAAGCAATAGTTGAATATATTGAACGTCAATTGAGGGCAATTGTTCTTTGGTTGATAACGAAAGAACATTACTAGTTAAGTAGCAAATATTATTGCGGCTGTACAAAAATACAGCTGCTATAATATTTGCCATTTTTTATTTATGCATGGTATCGAGCAGAGTCTATGACAACACAATAGACTCTTATATGCTGTTCTGCAAATAACACATGCAATTTCGTTTTGCACCTGCCGTTTTTTAAAGAAACTACAAAAGTATCCCAATGCTTATGTGGCAAAAATTGTCGCTGCCTGTTGTATTGAATCTATCCTGATTTTTGTAAATATAAGATAGCCCGTAGTAAAAACTTATGTCACGATCGTCTTTGTCTATCCTCTGCATGTATTTAAGATCAATTGAGTTTTTACCAAAAGTCGATACTTCGGCCATAAAATTGGTATAGCGAAAACGGAATGTGCAATAGCGGCGCGCCTCAGTAAAATAAGAGATGGTTAACGGATAGAAGGTAAAACCAGCATCAATGTCGTTGTTTATCCGGACCACAGCTGCCAGGCCAGCCAGGTAACTAAAAACAAGTTCGTTTGATGTGCTTTTTATTTCGTTGGTACTGAGTGATGACTTCTCTACTCCGGTACCTCGACCGTAACCCAGATCGAGGGTTTCTTGAAAGCCTATTTTCAAGCGGGTGTCCGATTCATCGGCCCAAAAGTAATTACACAACATACTCTCCTGAAAATGGAAGTAGGCATACACCATATTTGTGCTGCCGGTGGTGGTGTATGCCGGAGGACCAACTTTGCTGGTTTTGGGTGAAAAGCTACTATTGTGCTTATTCATATACCCCAGTGAAAAGTTGGCATCCATCAGCCCCATGTATCCGGCGGGTCGCCTTCTCGTTTTAGGTTTAGCGATGGTACTATCTTTTTTTTCTGATGCTTGCCCATCAAAGGCAGCCAGCATGGCCAAAGCGCAAGCCATAACTTTAAGTGTTTTATACATTTATCATTGTGTGAGGCAACATGAATTTATGGAGGTAAAGGTATCTCCCTATAATAGGTTGTTCATTACACTTTAGTAGTAATCATTAACTTAGGTATTGTTCAACTACTTATTTGTTGGCAGGAACGGATCCACATACGGTCGAGTTATTTTTCACAAAACACTAAATATGCTGGTGTTTATCGCCTTTTTTCGGAGGCTAACTGTAACGAAAGCTCCGAAATCGGGGAATGAATTATGCAATAGTTTCATATAATTATGTAAGGGTAGTACTTTCCTGTAATGCAACCTTTGTAATGTTATAATGGAATAGCGCTAAAAAGCAAAATAGATGAACAGCGATGCAACAACAAATATGGCTAAGGACCTTGAGCCGGGAATGGTAAGTATAGAAAAAGTAAGCGGCAATCATAACCGCCAACTCAGAACGTTATTGACCATAAAAAGATATAGCGCGGGTTTACAGGAGCACAGCGACCAACTAAAGCAAATAGCTAACGATCTAAGCGATCTTAGTAAAAAATCATTGGCGCTTTTGGGCGAGCGCAATGATGCCGGCGCCAGTGAAAAATGGGAGGCGGTTTTAGACAGAATAAATAGCGGCGCCTATACCATAAATATGCTGCTGGACACGGCCAATAAAAAAGTAGCTGAAAAAGATCGCTCAGATTCATCGGACTTATGGCGGCAGATAGAGGAACAAATAGAAAAGCTGGAAGCCGCATGCAAGGATATGGAAGACATGGGATTTGAGCAGCTTACCGACGAGGAGTTGAAAAACTGGAAAACCAATATATTAAATTTCAAGGAATCTATATTGCCGCTGTTTGTATCGCATGCAATGGCATACAAGGTGGAGTTACAGCTGATAGAAAAATACACCCCCGATGAACTGAGTAAAGTAACCCAAACAATACTCAATAATATACCCGATACATTCACGTTTGCAGAAGCGGAAAAATATGAACGCGAATATCTGAAAGCAATGGACGACCTTGAAAAAGAGCTTGGTCAGGAAAAAAATCTATGGGATACTTTTCTCGATATACTCGCAGGAGGCACACACCAGACACCTGCTGAGCGTGTAATGCTTAACCGATGGGTAGAAGGTGAAAAAGGCGACTTGACAGCCGAAACCGGAACAAAGTAGCTGCTTGCTCCTCCCCATATGCAACTGCGTACACACAAGTATGCAATATTGATATGACAATCTTTCGAGGCAAAAACATTAATAAAAAAAGGGAGTCATTGCGAGGCACGAAGCAACCTCACGAAGAGTTTCTTGCGCGAAATTATCAGCGTGAGGTTGCTTCGTGCCTCGCAATGACCTTCATTTTATTTTTTTAATAAATGTTCATGTATTAATAACCAATTGTACAAAAAATATCAAATGCAGGTTGACCATATTGCGACCAAATACTTGTGTGTACACGGTAGCCCCATATGAGGTGGTGTTTCCGATGGTTTAGGTGTGAGGCATAAGCGCAAAGCGCCGTTATGGGTTGTCGCTTTGCGCCTGCTCCTTACCCATGCAACTCATCATTTTATTGTACAGCAATTTTTCGTCTATGGGTTTAGATATGTAGTCGTCCATACCCACATCGCTGCATTTCTTTACATCAGCATCAGTTACATCGGCAGTGAGGGCTATTATAGGTATGCCTGAATGTAGCTGATTGCGTATATAGGAGGTAGCCTCAAAGCCGTTCATCACTGGCATTTGCAGGTCCATGAGTATGATATCGTAAGTTGACGATTGGAGTTTTTCTAAAACCACTGCCCCGTTTGGCGCAATATCTGTTTCGAAGCCGAAGTCGGCCAAAATTATTTTAATAAGCAGTTGGTTCAGCGCTACGTCTTCGGCTACAAGTACACGGAGCTTTTTAGTTTCGGCCGTTGGCATTGCAGGATTTGGTTTTTCCGGAGCCTTGGGCGTATCGGCTATTTTTGTAATACCGAAATTCAGTACAAAACTAAAAACCGATCCTTTGCCCAGTTGGCTGGTTATGTTGATGGCTCCACCCTGCAACTCTACCAGCCTTTTTACTATAGCCAGTCCCAATCCGGTGCCGCCATAAGCGCTCGATGTTTCGCGACCTGCCTGCTCGTAATCGTTAAATATGCTCTCCAGTTTATTTTCTGGTATGCCTATGCCGGTATCGGTTACTTTAAACTCTAATGCCATTTCATCAGGTCCGGCATGCTGAATTGCAACGCCCATTGTTATTGAGCCTTCCGCAGTAAACTTTACAGCATTGCTTAAAAGGTTGAGCAATATCTGCCGCAGATGTAGTGAATCTCCTACAAGCGTATCCGGAATTGCCTTATCATATTCCACATGCAGGGCCAGATTCTTTTCTTGGATCTTCGATTCGAATATGTGCAGCATCGTGTTGATTGATGCAAACAGATTGAACGGCGATTGCTCAAAAATCATTTTACCAGCATCCACTTTTGCCAGGTCCAGAATGTCGTTGATAATGGTAAGCAAGGCGTCGCCCGATGTTTTTATAGCGTCTATATAATCCCGCTGACTTCCGTCCAGTTTTGTTTTCAATATTACATTGGTAAATCCCACTATCGCATTCATGGGTGTGCGTATTTCGTGGCTCATATTGGCCAGAAACTGTTGTTTAGATTTTACAGCTTCCTCCGCTATCTGCCTTCGTTGTTCGGCTTTTCCCTTGGCCACCACCAGCTCATTTTTTGCCACAACATGTTCGGTAACCTCGTAAGATATTATTACTACTCCCGAAATGCTTTCGTCGGCTTCGAGGTAAGGCTGGTACACAAAGTTGAAATAAGCGTCTTCCCGCTTGCCATCTCTGAATAATGGCACCAGCACTTCATACCCATTGTAGGGAATGCCGGTTTCATATACCTCGTCCAGCAGCGTTGGTAGCTCACCATCTTGCAGTTCGGGTAGTACATCGAGCAATCGCTTGCCCACCACGTTATCGCCCTTGCCCCAAATATCTTTGATACTATTGTTGGCGAGAGCTATAATTTTATCCCTTCCTTTAAGAATGGAGAAGCCAAATATAGACTGCATCAGCAGCATATTGTAGCGCTTGTTGCTGTCTTCCACCGCTTTCAGCGATGCTTTACCTTTTTCAAGCAGCGTTTCTAATTTTCTCTTTTCCTTCAGTTGCAGCTCTACCGCCAGTCGTCTTACATCTGTTATGTCTATCAGCGTCAATACAATCAGTTCTTCGCTACGGCTGGGCTGAACAATGCGGTGGGCATTGAGCAACATGGTTTTGGCGCCTGTATCAGGGAACACATACTCCACTTCAAAATCCTGAAAACGATTGTTTTTAGGTACTATATCTTCCAGCAATTCACGAAGGCGCGGTATATTCCATTGGTTGTCGTCCAGTTTATACAACGATACGCCCTGGCAGTCATCTTCAGCCACATGAAACATGCGGCAAAACGATTTGTTGGCCGACTTGATGCGGATATTTTTGTCGAGTATCAACACAGGCTCGTGTACGGTGTCGAGAATAGTTTCGTAATAGGTAGAAAGGTCTTCTATTTGTTGTATCCGGCCATGCAGCTCCTGATTGCTGGTGGTGAGTTCTTCGTTTGTCGATTCTATTTCTTCTTTCGATGTTTCCAGCTCTTCGTTCAGGCTCTGCAATTCCTCATTGCTCGATATTATTTCTTCATTGGCGCTCTGCAGTTCTTCATTGGCCGCTTCCTGATCGTCGGTAATGGTGCCCATATCAAATCGGGCGGCGGCAAGCTCTTCTTCCAGCTTTTTTATTCGCCTGTCTTTGGCTATCGTATTGTTTTTCCCGTTGCTTGCGCTTGGTGTTACTTCGTCCAGTTCTTGCCCGGTGAACACTACCACCAGCAGCGGACCTTCGCCATCTATATGCAGCGGAGTAACTTCCAGGTTTACAATACGTATTATATGCCCAGGCTTGTCGTGGTTTATCTCTATTCCGGTTTTGCGAACCGTTTGTTTAGTTTTTATTGCATGGTGAATGACGTTACGCAGCTCGAAGGTTATTTCAAGGTGGGCCATCTTCAAGATATTGAAACTGGCGCGGCCGGATGTATGGCCGAGGTAGAGTTTTGTAGGCCCCCTGAATTCCAATATCTCCATTTCGTGATTGATGACTACACTTGCAGGCATGTAGCGACCAGGCAACATGGCATCGAAAGCGCTGCCCAGATTTGCGGCAGTATTTGTTGTTTTTTTGGGCGAGGTAAAGTTGTTCACAATTTGCAGCTGGGTATTATAAGGTAGTATTGGCGCCGTTTCCGACACCCGGTTGCTTTCTGTTTTTTTCTTGCAGCTATAGGTTTTGTATTTTTTATTGAGCGGCGTAAACAGTTGTGTAGATGTCCCTATTGTTTCAGATTTGCCCAGCATAAGGCAACCGCCGTCTTTGAGTGCAAAATGAAACGTAGACAACACTTTTTTCTGTGCAAAGGCATCGAGATAGATAAGCAGATTGCGACAACTAATGAAATCCATGCGCGAAAACGGTGGGTCTTGCAAAATGTTGTGCTGTGCAAACACACAAACATCGCGCAACGCCTTAGATATGCGGTACTTGTCTTTCGACTTGATAAAAAACTGCTGTAGTCGTTTTGCCGATACATTTTTTAGCTGCTGCGGGGTATACTCGCCTATACGGGCAGTATTTATAGCTTCCGCGCTGAGGTCTGATGCGAAAATCTGAAACGGTATGCTGCTGGCGGTGTTTTTTTGCAGCTCGAGTATCATCATTGCCAGCGAGTACACCTCCTGGCCGGTGGCGCATGCCGATATCCAGATGCGCAGTGTCTCGCCCTGGGTCTTGGTTTTGAGCAGGCGCGGCAGCTCGGTTTTGTACAGGTACAGAAATGCGTCGGTATCTCTGAAAAACTCAGTTACATTTATGAGCATATCGCTGTACAGCATATCGGGCTCGCCGACTTCTGTGGCCAGGTAGGCCGAGTATTGTTTTAATGTCTTAATGCCATGTATTTGCATTCTACGCAAAATACGCCGCTTGATAGTGGTCATTTTGTAATGGCTGAAATCGGCATTTTTTCGGTTCGAGAGCAGTTGCAGTATATTTTGCAGGTCGGGATTGCCGTTTTCTATCTCGGCCTCCGGCTGAGGTTTTATGGCTTTTCGGGCAGCCAGCGGGCGTCTGCTTAGTTTGTTTAACTCTTTTGCTATTGCAGCCGGCGACAAGACGTAGTCTACCACGCCCGATGCTATAGCCGACTGAGGCATACTGCCAAATTTTGCAGAATCGTCTTGCGCGAAGGTAATACCGCCGGCCATTTTTATTTCTTTCAGCCCCCGGGTGCCATCGCTGGCGCTGCCCGACAATACAATGCCAATAACGTTTTCTTTATGCGTTTGCGCCAGCGAAGCGAAAAGTACATCTATCGATAGATTGGAAGTCTTGTGTATGCGCGGTATCAGCTTTATGTGTCCGTCTGTAACCTCTATGTCTTTGTTGTAGGGTATTACATACACATTGTCGGGTTTTATACGTTCCATGTCGTCTATCACCTGCACCACCATTTTGGTGGCTCTTGTCAGCAAAGAACTCAATATGCTTTTGTGGTCGGGGCTTAGGTGCTGCACATATATAAAAGCCATGCCCGTAGTGGGCGACAGGTTTTTAAGCAACTCCATTACCGCTTCCAGTCCGCCGGCCGACGCGCCTATGGCCACCACCGGAAACGGGTTGTCGCTGTGCGCCTGCTCAGGCGTGGGGTTTACTTTTACTTTTTTATCGGCAGCGCCTGCTTTTCGTTTTTTGGGAGCGCTGCCCGGAGTAGCCGAGGCCGTGTCATCAACGCTTTTGGGGAGTAGCGGTTCGTTATTGCCTTCAATAGGAGCTGTACTCATGGTGCGCGCTGATTTTTTATTAGTAGTTGCCTGGCATTCACCAAACATTAGTATCAGCTAAATTGCTTCGCTATCAGAGTAGGAAGATAACTCCCTACCCGATTTCAAATCTCCCGAGCATTACCACAAAGGTAATCTTTAATATACCATCATACCGAAATATCCCATACTTCACTCTGGGTAAACTTGTGTGTGGCAACGCCTGCATTTGCTGGCTAAACAATATCTATAGGCTCACTTTTACAACAAGTAGAATGCCACTACATGGTGCGAATTGGTAAAAAAATGTTGCAGCTCACCATGGTGTTTCAAATTTCGATAAATTGCTGTTAGTTGCTGTTTATTATGAAAAAATCACCCTTTCTATTTATCCTTTCGTGGATTGCTTATAGCCAGTACGCGGCACAAACGCCATGCACACAAAGCCATATAGCAGGCGTATGGAAGGACTGCGGTATTGTGCAATCGGCCAGCTACAGCAGTCCGCCGACCAAGATAAATGCCGACAGTCTATATACAGCTTTCAGCAAACGCCCTACCCTTGCCGGAAGGCAATGGACATTTAATGCCGATGGTACTTTTTTGTACGAATATCCATTGGCTCATATAAAAGATGCAGGCCGATATACGCTCGCCGCAGACCAATGTGCCCTGAAACTATCTACTAGAAAAAAGGAACCGATCATTATTGTTCACCTCACCGACAGCAGCATGATACAATGGAGCCGAAACCCAAAAGCTGCTTATTTGACGGTGTATAGAAGGTAGCGTATTTGCTTACAGTGAGTTTGGTATGGATAGTAACGTGTTTTACTGTTCGCTACGCGACCCGGAGCGGCCTCTGTGGAATTGTAGCCGGTGGCTCGTTATCTGCAATTCATTTAAATTTTGATAATAGTAGACTACAGTCTACTGTTATCTGGAATTGATTTATATTTTGATGACCGTAGACTTCAGTTTACGGTCGCACGGTACCCGGTCTCCGACCGGTGTGTTGGTAGATGAGTTGGAGGTTTCGTTGATAAAGTGTTTTATTCCATTTCGCAGGTCAGAGACCTGCCGCCGTGCAACCGTAGACTGCAGTTTACGGTTATCTGGAAATTCATTTAAATTTTGATAATAGTAGACTACAGTCTACTGTTATCAGGAATTGATTTATATTTTGATGACCGTAGACTTCAGTTTACGGTCGCACGGTACCCGGTCTCCGACCGGTGTGCTGGTAGACGAGGTGGAGGTTTTGTTGATAAAGTGCTTTATTCCATTTCGCAGGTCAGAGACCTGCCGCCGTGCAACCGTAGACTGCAGTTTACGGTTATCTGGAAATTCATTTATATTTTGATGACCGTAGACTTCAGTTTACGGTCGCACGGTACCCGGTCTCCGACCGGTGTGCTGGTAGACGAGGTGGAGGTTTTGTTGATAAAGTGCTTTATTGTCCATTTCGCAGGTCAGAGACCTGCCGCCGTGCAACCGTAGACTGCAGTCTACGGTTATCGGGGTTTGGTATAGATAGTAACGTGTTTTACTGTTCGCTACGCGACCCGGAGCGGCCTCTGTGGAATTGTAGCCGGTGGCTCGTTATCTGCAATTCATTTAAATTTTGATAA
>CAIRYK010000017.1 GCA_903882805.1 uncultured Bacteroidota bacterium
AAGATTATTAATCATCACTTGTGCTGTATTTCCTTTGCTAAGTTTTTGGTCAATAATTGTATTTAGCACATCCTTATAGCTAGAAACAGATGTTGCGTATTTGATATTTTGTTCCTTGGCATGATGGTATGTAATATCGCTATATAAAATTAAAGATTCACTTATTATAGTAACCTCTGTTGTTATTTCTCTTATCGAATTGATGTAGCTGAGAACTTGTGAGCCACTATACTTAAAATCCGTCTTTCTTTTCTTAATGAATTTAATAAATTCATCATAATCATTTTCATTAGAACTAAAAAAAGATTTAGCAAGGATAAATAGTTGGGATGGAAGAATTGTTGCAGGAATTATTGACTCATTCTGTTTTGACACAATATTATTCAATGTCCTATCAGATGTCAAATAAAATGATTTTACATCATTAAAGTTGTAATTATTTTGACCTCTTATTTTTTTTACCAATAAAAGATTATAAGCGTCTACCTCAGATGCCTTTCTTCCGTAATAATGAAATCTCTCCTTTTTCTTATCAAACAAAAACTTACTATACTTCCTTAAATCATTAGGGTCAATCGAATCAATCTTATTAATTTCAGCATTTAATTTATCCAAAACGGTCTTGTATTCACTAAATAAATGTCTTTGATATTGGTCCGGTGTCTTGATTGTACCTTTATGAAAGAGATGCGAATAATGAATAATAAAATCTTCATGAAATAATTCACTATGCTCATCACTTATTTGCCCTAATAAATCAATAGTATTTTGAGACTTCTGACTTTTAAGAACATTGACAATTTGAGTTAGCTTGTTATTTAATTCTATGTGTGTTTTGCCCGTATAAATAAATTTAATACCCAAATCCCTACACTGTTCCAGAAGATACATTGTTGACTCCTGTCTTTCTTTCCCCCCTATTCCAATTAATCTAAATATTATGTTTGTGTCTAATATAAATGATTTGTCTTCAAATAACTTAAAATCTATCTGCTTAATACCCTTACCGGTAGTTAAAATTGCAAACTCAACCGCCCTAGAAAATACATTGTAAATAGCCTTATTTTTTTCATCATTATTTTCATCTAAAAAAGCATTAAATAAATCTATCTCTTCTTTCGTAAAGTCAAATGCATCAACATTAGGAATCAAACTTTTAAGGTTATCGACCGAAAATGAATTAATATTTTCAAAAACAGCAGAATACAACATTTTCTCAATTACTATTTTCCCATCCGAATTGAGGTTGTTTGTTTGAAGGTATTTAATTATGTGTGTTTCAATAGAATTTAACGAAATTGCCGCTTCTACACGTTTAAATTCCTCCGGTAATAGATTAATTAGTTTACTAGTTTGAGTCGGAACAATATTGAACTCTTTCGATGATTGTATTAAATTATCTAAAAAATCTAATTCAATTGGGATGTGTAAATAATCCTTAATGTAAGCAAAAATATCTTCAAGTGTTTCTGCCTTATTTTGACACTCAAAAAACTTCTCATGTATAACAGAAATCAAAATCGAGTTCAAGGTTGAAGATTGAGAATCATTCAATAAGCAGTTTACACGAAATAAATTAAAACTCTTTATATCAGCCATTCAAATAATTTTATAGTTAAAAAAAACAGCAATAAAGGTATCGATTTTATGGTTATGTTTTGACGTGATGCGTTTGAAATGATAACATTTTTGTTGCCTTAACATTTATCATATTTTTATTAGCATTCCTTTTAGGTGAGAAAACAGAAATCCACTCATTAGCTAAAACCTAAGGCAAAATAAAAGCAGACTATCAATCCTGACAGTCTGCTTTTAGGCTAACTACGGTAATTTTACCTTTTACCTCCGCCTTTACTTCCACCACCCTTACCTCCGCCTTTACCTCCCTGGTTTGTTTGTAGCTGAGTACCCCTGTTTCCTTGATTTTTGTCGTACTGAATGTTTGTACCGGATGTGCCTTTGTTGGCATTTTGCTGATTTGTACCATTCTGTTCTGGTGTCATAATCTTAATTTTTAAAGGTTAAGACACAAAACTATTTTAATCGGTAGCCTTATTAGAATCAATGTAAGATTTCGCCTTTTTTTGTAAAATCCTTCTATTATTTCTGTCTTCCCTAATTTTTACCATTTGACTTTTCACCCATTTTATTTCAGTGCCTTTTTTGGGTATCTTTATTTGAATTGCCTCAATATCAATTTCTGCATTAAAATTCAGCTGTAAACAATTTTCAGTCTCAAAGTAATAATGCTCAACATTAATAATTGCCCCTTGTGAAACATTCAATAAATGATGTCTCCATGGGTCTAAATAAGTACATAGATTTTCAAGATTTAGGCTTTCACCATTCGGCAATTCTTGACTATTTAAATAGTATTTATTTATCTCAGTGGGTTTATCAACCCACTCCTTCTTTTCATAAATAATCTTTTTACGACCAACTATTTTATCATCTTTTTCATTTGATGTAATAATACAAATAATGTCCTTTGGATTTAATCCTACTGGGATTGCATCACCATCTGAATTTTTAATTTTTAACTTTCTCTGAGCATCATAGAAATTCTTGTCATGCTCTAATATTGCCTCTAAATCAGAATGAAGTCTTAATGGGCTATAAAATTCAAATTCCAGTTCTTTAATAACTTGCTTCTGTTCCTCAATTATTAGCATCGCCGCAGCCAACTCATTTGCTAATTGTACAACTAATGGATTGTTCTTTCTGCTTTTTGAAATATTCTCTTTTACGGCCTGTATGAACAATTGTTTCCGTTGAGGCTCAATATCATTTTGGTCATTCAACAAATAGTAAAGAAGCAAAAGTTGCTTTTTAATTTTTTTTAAATTTACGTCCATAAGTAAAAGATTATCCTTATAAAATTACCTGCTTATTGTAATAACGCAATTTAAACAAAATGAGCTTGACAGTTTATAATTCAATTACCCAATTAGGCAGCAACTTGTACTTCTGGGAGTAGAAGTTATCCCAAAACTGCCGTCAGCAGATATTAAGCTACCTCATTTAAATTCAATCTATTTTTATAATTACCTTCGTATTGACCTTTAATTATGGAATACAGTTTTAGTATTGATGTTGATTTTAAAGGCAAGGAATATAGTTTTGAAGCTAGACTGGCAACAGTTGGATACACCCATAAGTTCTATATTGTAATAAGCGGCGTTGAGGTTACCTTTGAGCCGGATGAAGAGCGTAATTACCGGGCAATATTAAACACATCAGACAAGAGTTCAATTAAAGGTGTTGATATTGAACTGATAAAAGCGGTTGGAGAGAAAATTCAATCAATACTGCAATAGGTCTTTAACTGGAAAGTATCATTTATTATGAACAACAGCATCCTTGAAATAAAGCTACGAGCAGCCATCAACGAGATTGTAGATGCTGCAAAACACCCTTTGTATAAAGAAGTTATTGAAATCTGGCTCTCAGACTATAAAGAAGTATCGAAAGAAATGTTAGCAGAGGCGAGAGGACAAGTAACTACGGAGAAGATACACGGGCGTACCATGTGTGAATTTGAACGGGTCTATATGCACCTTGACATGCTTATGGATTATTATCGCTTAGAGACCTTATGCGAAACAGCCATGCAGGAATACGATTCAATTCTATTAGCGAACTCAAAAGCACATGATAATTTTAGGTTACAGCAGTGGGTAGGCAAATATGAAAAGTTAGGCATAGAGGAATTATTGGAACCGCCAATAGAGAGTGAAAATGTCAATAATGTAAGGACGATTTATGACGTACCCTATTTAGTTACTGGCATCGAATTTAAGAAGTCAATGGAGTTTTACCATGTCTTTACTCATTTGTTTTTTGAGGAGAAAATACTACCTGATAGATTAGCTGAGTTTAGAAAGATATGACCTATGAGGAATGAAATGTTAGAGGGGAAAATTAAAAATAGGCAACAATTAAATTGTGCTATAATTATCCCTTGAACTATATCGCAGAACGTTTTAGCAAAATAGACACCTAATGAAAAACATAACAAACATCTTCAATAGCCATTTAAAAGTCCCAACAATTAATCCGAGACGAGAAGGCTTTCCATTGAGTGGGGTTTATTATTGGTGGGCAGCAAAAGAAGCACTTGAACTTTTAGGTATCCCCCTTAGTGATTCCCTTTCCTATATTGTTAAGAACTCAAAAGAATATTTCCTCTTTTATATTGGAATAGGTCCGATGGATAAAGGGTCGAAGAACACTTTATACGGAAGAATATACAGTAGCCATTTTAGAGATAGTATTTATGGTTCTACTATACGGTATTCAATCGCTTCATTATTGAAATGTCAGTTTTATAAAAAAGATAAAAAATCAGGTGGAAAAGCATATTCTGTTAGTATTCAAGATGAAGAACGCATTACCATTTTATTGCAAAGTCAATTTGTAATAAGTGCTATTGAACACAATCGCCCTTGGGATGTTGAAATAGAATACATTGAGCATTACGAACCGCCAATAAATATTGACCATAATGAAGAAGGATGGTATCATGGTACTATTACTAAGGCAAGAGATAATTCAAGAAAAAACGCATTGCCAAAATAGTCTTGTCTCATTTTACCTTAATAAAATTCAACAACTAAATAGTGCTATAACTATCCCGTGAACTGTACCGCCTCACTTTTCCATCTGACATTGAAACATTGAGAAAACTGCCAGCCCATAGAGCGTTAGTCACGAGTTTGCCCACGCTAACGGTTGTGTAATTATCTCTTGAACTATACAAGTGTACTCTGTCACCTTGTATTTTGATTACCCCGAATGCCGGGTACTTTGAATCCCATGCCATATTTACTTTCTTTTTTCTTTTAAGAATAATGTCCAGACATAGCCCCTTGCATCAGTTTCAGCATGGAACCAGGAATCAGGTCTTACTAAATCGTGCGGGTCATTGGCTCTCAACCGCTCAATAGCCGGGAGGTATTCCGGCTTAACAACTTGTTCTATCTCGTTGAGATAATTTTCGTAGTTCATTACAAATTCTATTGCTTCCATTTTTTCTATTTTTTACTGTTTTTATTTGTACTCATAATATTTTCCATTTACTAAAATTGCCGTAACATTCATTTCAGAGCATATTGCCCAGACTTCTACCGGGATAAGTTTATTAGGGTCCACAACACAAAATGTGTGGTAAGTTTTTTCTGTTTGATGTTGAATAGTTATTTTCATTATTATGCTACTGCTTTTAATTGTTTGGTTTCTAATGCAACTCTTTTAACTTTCATAATCGTAGCGGTTGAAGCATCAGTTATTTTGGCAATTTCCCTAATAGTAGTCTTACCTTCATTCAGGTATTTTAAAATGAGTTTATTGTTTTCTTTATTCAGAAAATCAACTTTCCTCTCATTACTGCCAGACTTCCTACCAAAAACTACTCCCTTTTGACGGGCTGCAATTTTGCCCATTTCCGTCCTTTCTCTTATTAGCTCTTTCTCTTGCTCTGCTATGACCGATACGATATGACTGAATAATTTGAAAATTGGGTTTGGCTTGCCATTGACCTTACTATCAAGGTTCATGTTCTGAATATGAACAGTTACTTCTTTTTGCTCACATACATTCAAAGTTGTAAGGGTATCAAAGGCATTTCTACCAAGACGGCTAAATTCTTCAACATATAAATCAGTAACCTTCCCGGCTTCAATCAGTTTAAGAAGTTCCGCTCCCTTTGGTCTTTTTGAGAATGCTATTGACCCGCTGATTTGTTCTTGCAGGATTAAATCGCAATTTTCAGAATTTAGCAATTGCCTTGACCCGGATTGCCCTATTGTGCTCCACCTAATGTATTTTACTCTCATTTTGTAGCAATTAATCTTATAACAGTAAAATTAAAACAAAAGGTCGGTATAACCCCTGTTTTCGGGCATTTTAACGGTCTCCTAGCGTTTCATTTTAATTGTTGAATTATATTGAGGCAAGTAATAGAGTAAATGAACTTATACTCCCAGAAGTATAAGTTCATTTACTAGCAATTAATTACTTCTCATTACTGTCGAACATTTTTATCAAAAAATCTATCTCTGACATAACATCTATGACTTCAACACAATCTCGGCAGAAGTAACCACATACTTCTTCACCATAAACAACATTATCATTAATGCCACGACTGACTAATCGCTCTTCATTTACATTTCCACTACCGCATTCGGCACAAACCATTTTTTGATTATTATTTTTCATTTTTTGATTTTAATTTTTCTTCTTTAATTTTCAATGCTTCTAATTTCTTAACGGTGGTTCTCCTAACTACGATTTCACCGTCATATACTAATACATAGTCTTTCCCTTTACTGAGCATATCACACACCATATAAGATGCTAAGTCAAGTAAGTGTCTTGGTAAAAAACTATTCTCGTCTTTAAACCTGCTATTGTAGTAATCACAATAATTTTCGCACAGGACACCTGTTTCATCAAAATAATACGCTGCTTCATCCGCATTGGCTATTTGATATGGTATTTCATAATTTTCGAGACCTCTTTTGATTAAGTCTGTAAAATTATCATACACTTCCCTTTTGTAAACCGCCCCATTTCGTTCCCACAAATGCTCTATAACATAAACATACCTTTTAGGTACGTTTGTACTATTTATGGTTCTATTCATTTCAAGAATGAACTGATTTACATCTTTTACTATTGCGGGAGCCCTAGCTACAACCGTCTTTTCTAATTCTATTGTCATAATGTTATTTTAGTAAAGTCATTTCTTTGACTTTCTTAATTATTGTATCATTGAACATTCAAAAGTTTCACATAATTTTAAATAAATTCGTTCAAAAACGCTTTATTCATAGGCATTTCAACTTGGTTTATATAGCCATAAAAAAAGAACTTGTACTCCTGAAAGTACAAGTTCATTGAACCGATTATTTGTATTCAAATGACCCTAATCTCTTTTGAATTTTTGTATAACTGGCTCTCTCGTTTGTCTTGGTACTGGCTTCGGTGCGTGTTTATGTCTGATAAAGGAAAGGAATGTTCTACATTTTTTACATCGTAGAATTTCAACGACTCCAAAAAGTTTTCCATCTGAATTGAATAGATTTTCATCAACGATTTCAAATTCCAATTTCTTTACATCGCAATTAGGGCATAGTGTACCATGCGTATTACCTAACTTACCACCTTCATTAATTTTTTCCATTCTTATAAATTTTTGTTAGTAACTCCGTCACATTAATATTCAACTCGGAAATGTCAATACTTTGATAACCCTGACTTCTATCTGAGTTCGTCCAGTACTCAAATACAATTGCTTTATCTCCTTTCATCGTAAAATCATATTCCTGTATTGGTATTGTTTGTTCGGCAGTGTTCAAATCACTGTATGTTTTCAATACTGCAATTTTCATTGCCGTTAATACCGTATTCATATCATTACCAACCTTTGTGGCTATTTCTAAAAAATCCATTACTGTCTTACCTTTTTGTTTTGTTTCTTTTTTCATGTGTTTAATTATTTTTTTATTGAAAGTCATTTCTTTGACTTTCTTAATTATTGTATCATTGAATATTCAAAATGTTTTACATAATTATAAATATATACGTATGAAACTGTTTACTCATAGGCATTTCAAAGGATTGATGTAAAAGTGTTTTCGGGAGCTCTTGTAGTTAATGGCAGGTAAAATCTGGCAGCAATTGAAGAACTCAAAGAAGTCAACTATATCATATTATTGCCCTCAATGGGAGCATTGATTCTTTTGACTTGTGTAGGCATAAAAAAAGAACTTGTACTCCCAGAAGTACAAGTTCTTTTTCATATCCGGGTGTTTAGTTCCGGGCTAACTCCAAAGTATAGTTGAACAACTTTGAATCGGTATCTCTTTGATTTTGGAATGACTTTTTCAGTTTGTCATGTATCACTTCATTAAAGGCATTGTACCCTATCCAAAGATTTGGAGTTGTATTTAACTGGCTACATTCCCTATTAATGATTTCGATAACAGTCCGGGCATTTAACGATGGTGCCGGATTTTTCTCACTTGATTCATACATGAACAATTTCAAATCCTCACATGTCAGCTTTACATAATCCTCAATGTTTGTGATAGGCTTTTCTGCCAGTACCTCAAACTTGCGTTTCAAATCATAAAACTCATTGCTCATGAATTTAGCAATCAGGTACTTTATATTAGGCATTACCACCTCAGCGATTTCGCCCCGGTGCTTGATGTTAAACCCGATTGTTGAATGAGCAATATGAAGTCCGTTGTTACAGATTTTGCGAAAGAAACCGAAGTGGCCCGAAGTACGGGTTGAACCGTCATAACTATTAGTAAACCGGAGCATGGGTCTTAATTCGTCCATGCCATTCTTTACAGTGATAGCTAAGGAATCATCATTCAAAATGTGGTCAACTGCGAATGAACGGTTTTCCCTGTTGATGCTGCGGGTGGCTGTTGAAATGTTAGCTTCTAAAAGCATATTTTCTACCCCGGCATAAAACAACTGGTTTGGTAAGTGTCCATATGAATTGCTAACAACGTTTACAATCTTACCGTCAGAGAGTATCACTTTATCTAAACCTTTACGGCTGTTTATCCCGGTTACATCCTTGAAGCTGCGTACTTCATTTGATACGAAGATATTGTCATTGCGGAGATTGTTGAGGTCATTGAGCATTACTGCTGCTCCGATTGTTGTCCTTGTTCCTGTCTGTGATTCGTTGTTTGCTGCTTGATTTCTCATATCCTATCTGTCATTTGTTATTGACATAGCTAAGATACAATAGTGTGCAATTATTTCCAAAATAATGCACACTTATTTATCCACATTTTAAAGAAATAGTTGCACACTGTTTTATAATTGTGTGTAGATTTGTGAAATGGCAAAAGCAGTAAAAACAAAAGAGATTATGGTCAAACGACCAGTAAAGTATAATGTTGACCACCGGGAACAGTCAGTTCGTGTATCCGTTCAATTACCCCAGTCAATTTATGAGAAGATTACCAAGGATAAGGACGGTAATGAGCAAACAGTCCGAGAGTGGATTTTGAGTGTAACCGGGTATCAAAAATGAACTTGTACTCCCAGAAGTACAAGTTCATAATCAGTAGCAAACTATTTGCAGGAATTGAATGATTGTTTTATCAAATCTAAAATGTCATCTAAACTGAATTTCTTTTTCTGCAAATCAGTGGGGTCAAGCCAGATAATAACACCTGCACCCCATTTATGGTTATCAGGAACCGCTTCCTTTATTAAGTGTTTCGGGTCATTTAGTTTTATTTTTATTGTACGGAGAAAAAACCTTAAAATATTTCTCTTTTTTTGAACGTGCAACTCAATAAATCTAACATCACTCCCCTTAGTTCTATAACAAATTGATGCTCCTGTTGCATAAGGTTCTCCTACCTCTTTGCTAATTGCAAGGACACGACTATTAATTTCCCGATAAGTTGAAATCAATTCAGGCATTGCACCGTCTAAGTGGTCTTCGATTGTATTTAATGGCTGCTTCATATGGTCAAATGTATTAAGTTTACACTAAACAATTAATGATGTCCAAAATCAAGCTAGAAAAGAACCAAACTGGTATTGCTTGTGAATTTTATGTAGCCGGGGAGTTATCGAGATTGGGATACAATGTCACCGTTACATTTGGCAATACAAAGTCAATTGACCTGTTAGTGAGCAAAAACGAAGAAATATTTGCCGTACAAGTGAAAGGGATACAAAGCACGGCTTCAATTTGTTGGAACTTGGACAAGACTAAATTACAAGACAAAAAAATTGTTATGGTTTTAGTAAATCTACATGTAGATAATCCTTCTGCTAAGCCTGACTTCTTTGTACTCACTCAACCAGAGGCATTAAAACTATTCAAAGACACTCCAAAAGAAGGACAAAAAAGAACCTATCTTGATTACAAAACAATAAAGAGGCTGAATATTTATGAGAGCCGATGGGATGTATTCGAGAAACAAACTAATGCTCTTTTGAAAGGAAAATAAAGAACTTCCCAAAAGGCAAATGAACTAGCTAAAAAGGGTATCCTTATTAATATTAACTTTACCCTGTGACATAGATAAAGAACAAAAAACAAGGCAAAACATGAATTTAGCCCAGATTGAAAACAACGTACAAGATACTGTTAAGAAATTTAATGAGGATACATTTATCTATGATTTGCTATTGGCTTATGACAATCCAAGGGCAACAATCAGTCGCTTACGACATGGCGGATTAAATCTCTCAAAAGTTGAAGGAGAGATAGTTTGGAAAAAAAAGCTATTCTTCAAATTTGATTTGGACAATGACTTACATGAATTAATTGACAACCTAAAAACTGACAACAAAGTAACTAAGTTTGACCCTCGTTTTATTATAGCCACTGACTATGATACATTTCTGGCTATTGACACAAAAACAGATGAAACATTAGACATTCCTATTTTAGATATTGGCAAACATTTTGATTTCTTTCTACCCTGGGCTGGCATGGAAAAAGCACAGCGGCAAAGCGAAAATCCCGCTGACGTAAAAGCAGCGGAGCGAATGGCAAAGCTGTATGACGAAATAAAGAAAGACAATCCAACCACAACAAAAGAAGAAGTTCACAACCTAAATGTTTTCCTATCCTGTTTGTTGTTTTGTTTTTTTGCAGAAGATACAGGCATATTTGAAGATGCCCAGTTCACAAGTGCGATAGGTAGTCATACCCAACAAGATGGCAGCGACCTAAATTCATACCTTGACAAATTATTTCAGGTAATGAACACTGAGCAGGGCAAACGTAAAAATTTACCCGCTTATCTGGATGCATTCCCTTATGTTAATGGTGGTTTATTCCGTGATAAAAGAAACGCACCAATATTTACAAGGCGTAGTCGTCAAGCCGTTATTGAAAGTGGTGAGTTGGATTGGAGTGCAATCAACCCGGATATTTTCGGTTCCATGATTCAGGCTGTGATTAGCCCGGAGCAACGAGGTAGTTTGGGTATGCACTACACCAGTGTCCCAAATATTATGAAGGTAATAGAACCGCTTTTTTTAGATGAACTTAGAAAAGAATTTGAAGCAGCAAAAGGCAACAAAAAACTACTAAATCAACTATTACATAGGATATCCAAGATTAAGGTATTTGACCCAGCCTGTGGCAGTGGTAATTTTCTCATAATTGCATACAAGCAATTGCGAAGGCTTGAAATGGAGATATTCAAAGAAACAAATAGCCTTGCATATTCGGGTATAAGTCTGAGTAACTTCTATGGAATCGAGATTGATGACTTTGCTCACGAAATAGCAATACTGTCTTTATGGTTAGCAGAGCACCAAATGAACAAAGAATTCTTTAATGCTTTTGGTAGAACAAAACCACCATTGCCATTGATAGAAACGGGCAATATTGTACATGGCAATGCTACCCGTCTCGACTGGGAAAAAGTATGCCCAAAAAACGAAGGAGATGAAATATACATTCTCGGAAACCCGCCTTATTTAGGTGCAAGGGTTTTAGATGAAGTACAAAAAGGCGATATGAATTTTGTCTTCAAAGGTAAAGTTGATGGCTATAATGATTTAGATTACATTTCTTGTTGGTTTTATAAAGGCTGTCAATACATAAAAAAACAAAACTCGCAGTGTGCATTTGTTTCTACAAATTCTATTAGTCAAGGCTCGCAAGTAGGTATTATTTGGCCCAATATTATTTCAGATGCTATTGAAATAAAATTCGCCCATCTGCCTTTCAAATGGGAAAACAATGCTAAAAGTAATGCGGGGGTTACGTGTGTAATTATCGGTTTGCGAAATAAAGCGGCAGGTCAGAAGACTATCATCAATAACAAATTCAGAAAGTCAGTAGACAATATAAATGCCTACTTAGTTTCAGGTGAAAATATTTATGTATTTGGTAGAAATAAGCCATTATCCAAATTGCCTGAAATTAGATTTGGTAGTATGCCAAATGATAACGGGCATCTAATTTTATCCGAAGAAGAGTATAATGAAGCCAAAATTGAAACCCCTTCAATAAAGCCATTTGTCAGATTAATGCTAGGAGGGCAAGATTTTATCAAAGGAATTAAGCGGTATTGTATTTGGGTTAATGACAAGGAATTTGAGAAGGCAAATAAAATTCCATTCTTAAACACTAGATTTGAGAAGGTAAGAAAATATAGAATGGCAAGTAAAAGAGAGGCAACTAATAAACTCTCAAAATTCCCATATCGATTCGGAGAAGTCAGACATGTTGAGGCGGAATTAATAATTATTCCAGCGACATCTTCTGAGAGAAGAACCTATATACCCATGGGATTTTTAGCGTCTGGCACTATCGTTAATAATTCAACACAAGCAATCTTTGGAGCCATGCCTTGGCATCTTGGATTAATTCTATCAAAAATGCACATGTTATGGGTCCAGGCTGTTTCAGGTAGACTTGAATCTCGCATACGGTATTCAGCAGAACTTTCCTACAACACGTTCCCATTTCCTGATATAACCAAATTGCAGTGTGACGAAATTGAACACAATGTCTATACAATTTTAGCCGAAAGGGAGAACCATTCTGAAAAAACGTTAGCTCAACTTTACGACCCAGAAAAAATGCCAGATAGGTTAAGAGTTGCTCACCAACTAAATGACGTTGCAATTGAAAGGTGTTATAGAAGCAAGCCGTTTGAAAGTGATGAAGAACGCTTGGCGTATCTTTTCAAACTATATGAGAAAATGATTTCTGAGGAAAAAGACAAAGGAACCTTATTTCAAACTGAAACTAAGCTTAAAAAGAAAAAGAAATAGCCATGCCTGATATAGTCCATGTCACCTATGCCCAAACGGGTCAAAGTTCCAAAACCAATGCTCTTGGTATGCGGGAGATGCAAGAAAAAGCATATCAGGTAAGAGATGCTCAATATATCCTATTAAAAGCCCCTCCCGCTTCTGGTAAATCAAGGGCACTTATGTTTATCGCTCTGGACAAAATTATTAATCAAGGCAAAAAGAAAGTTATTGTTGCAGTACCAGAAAAATCTATCGGCGGTTCTTTTGCCGCTACCAATCTTAAAGATTATGGCTTCTTTGCTAATTGGCATCCGAATGACAAATATAATCTATGCACACCCGGTATGGATGGCAGTAAAAGTAAGGTACAGGCATTCAAAAACTTTATTAATAATGACGAAACGATACTGATATGCACACATGCCACTTTACGTTTTGCGTGTGAAGAATTAGAGGAGTCACAGTTTAATAATACCTTACTTGCAATAGATGAATTTCACCATGTTTCAGCGGATGGAGATAGCCGATTGGGTGAATTGCTGAGGGCTATTATGGAAAAGTCAAATGCAGATGTTATAGCCATGACAGGGTCTTATTTCCGTGGAGATAGCGTTCCTGTTCTTTTGCCAGAGAGTGAAGCTAAATTCACGAAGGTTACTTATAATTATTATGAACAACTAAACGGATACACTTATTTAAAGTCATTAGGAATTGGATATCATTTTTATCAGGGAAAATATACTTCTGCAATTTTTGAGATTTTAGACACTGATAAAAAAACCATTCTGCATATCCCGAATGTAAACTCAGGGGAGTCAACCAAAGATAAACACAAAGAAGTAGATACTATCCTTGATACTATCGGGGATGTTATTGGAGTCGACCGGGAGACTGGCGTAATTTCAGTTAAGAGAAGTTCAGATGGAAAGTTATTAAAGGTAGCTGATTTAGTAAATGACAATCCAAATGACCGTGAGAAAATAATAGGGTATCTGAGAAATATGAAGGGATTAGATGACATGGACTTGATTATTGCGTTAGGTATGGCGAAAGAGGGTTTTGACTGGCCCTTCTGCGAACATGCTTTAACGGTTGGTTATAGAGGGTCATTGACTGAAATCATACAGATAATAGGAAGATGTACAAGAGATAGCAGCAATAAAACCCATGCTCAATTTACCAACCTCATTGCTCAACCGGATGCCGCAGATGACGAGGTCAAATTATCAGTCAACAACATGCTGAAAGCAATAACAGCATCATTACTTATGGAGCAGGTACTTGCTCCAAGTTTTAAGTTTAAAACAAAATTATCAGATGACGATAAGGCTCAGGCAGGTGAAATAAAAATCAGAGGGCTAAAAACACCAAGTTCAAAAAGGGTAAAAGATATAATAGAGTCAGACCTTAATGATTTGAAGGCAACTATTCTGCAAGATGATACGATGTTAAAGGCTATGCCTGGTAATGTGGACCCGGAAGTAATTAATAAAGTATTGATTCCAAAAATAATTCAAATAAAGTACCCTGATTTAACAGAGGTTGAGGTTGAAGAATTGAGACAGTATGTTGTGGTTGACTCTGTGGTTAAATCAGGTGAAATAAAAGAGGTGGGAGATAAGCGATTTATAAGAATGGCTGGGCAATTTGTAAACATTGATGACTTGCATATTGATTTAATTGACCGTATCAATCCTTTTCAAAAAGCATTTGAAATCTTATCAAAAGATGTGACTACAAAAGTTTTAAAAGTTATTCAAGATGTAATTGCCGCAACAAGAATACAGGTAAGCGAAGAAGAGGCGGTTCTTATATGGTCAAAGATTAAGGATTTCTACGCAACATTCAACCGGGAGCCGAGCCTTAATTCTACCGACCCGCTTGAAAAGAGAATGGCAGAAGTTTTGATTTATATTAAAGAACAAAAAAGAAAGCAGAATGTCGGATAAGAAGTCTTTACAAGACATATTCAATGATGACCCCTTTGGCTTATTAAATGTTAAGCCATCTTCACCTGCTAGGAATGAGGATGAAAGGCTTACAAGTTCATTCCAAGAAATAGTAGAATTTTACGAAAAGAATAAAAGAGAACCTCAACTGGGAGGCGGCATCCAAGAACACCAGTTATATTCAAGATTAAAGGGAATAAGAGATGACCAGAATAAAATGGCTATGCTCAAACAGCATGACAAATTTGGACTACTGAATTATGAGCCAAAAGAAATAAACTCATTAAATGATATTCTAAGTGATGATACATTCGGTTTGCTAGATGATGACAGCGAAGGTTTATTTGATTTCAAAAATATAAAAAAGCCGGAAGATAGAGCAAGTGCAGATTTTGTTGCCCGGAGGAAGCGATGCAAAGATTTTGACAAATATGAACCGTTGTTTAAGGAAGTGCAAAAAGACCTGTCAGGAGGAAAAAGAAAGTTGATGCCTTTTAAACAGGAAATATTAAACGCTGGTGATTTCTTTGTTCATAATGGGGTATTACTGTTATTAGAGAAGGTAGATTTTGAAGAAGGGGTTCAACAATTCAGAAGTGGCAGTAGGTTTCGTAAAGATGGTAGAACGAGAGTGATTTTTGAGAATGGCACAGAATCAAATATGCTATACCGCTCTTTATACAAGGCACTTTTAGATAATGGGAAAGCAGTGTCAGAGCATATTGATAAGGTCAATGAAAAGTTTGTTGAAAAATTCAGCAACATTACTGAGGAAGACAAAGAAGCCGGGTTTATTTATGTGTTGAAATCTAAAAGTGATAAGCAAAACATAAAAGAGATAGAGCACCTTTATAAAATCGGTTACTCAAAAGTTGCAGTTGAGGAAAGGGTCAAGAACGCCAGTCAAGAACCAACCTATCTAATGGCACCCGTAACAATAGTTACTGTTTTCAAATGCTATAACATGAACCCTCAAAAGTTTGAGCAATTAATTCATAATTTTTTCGGCAATTCCTGTCTGAATATTGATATTTTCGATGGCAATAAACAGAGGCATACTCCAAGGGAATGGTTCATTGCTCCGATAGATGTTATTCAACAAGCAATACAGTTTATTATTTCAGGGGAAATTGTTAACTATCGGTATGATTCTACTAATAAGGAAATAATACCAAGGTGACCGCTTAGTAAAGGTGATGGCACGGTAAGTCAATTATTTTTTACTTCTGTCCCTTACATAACACTCAAAGCCAATCAGACCAAAGTATTCCTGAACCAGAGTATAGATTTCATCAACCTGAGACTCCTTTACTCTAAGGGCATCGTGGATTGGAAAAACGTCATAACCTTTTGAAACCAAATCCATTAATAACCCGTCAATCATTATCTCAGCTTCTGTCTTTTGAAGGAGATTTGAGAACAGTTTATAACCATTGTCTTTTTTGTAGCTATCAGCCCAAGCCATGTACTTTGGGAAGAGACTTCTTACCTGCTGAAACTCATTATCATATTTTACTTTATCAAATGCAACTCTAAACATTAATTCCTTGCCTGTTCCTTTGCTCAATTTCAACTCGCTCTCTATGAGAGCGTACAATGTACCTCCACGGGCATTATCTATGAAATTTGCGTCTATGGTCGTGTTTAAATGAGCAGCTATGGCAAATTGTGCATTGGCAATATCCAGTTCTACCAGTTTCTCACCGTCAAACCTGAGTTTTCCAAACAATTCCTTCTTTAACCCGGTTAAGTTATAATCAAGTCGGTTGTTAGTATCATTCCTACCACAATAAAACAGTTTATTTTTAATATTAAATGCGGATAAACAATAAGTAATGTTCAATAGCCTTGATTTGTTTTCAATAAATCGGGTCGGCTGGTCTATGTAAAATTTGTCTTTGAATTGTATTAAATCATTACCAGATTCTACGGCAAGTTTAATTGCGTTCTTTAATGAGTATCGGTACTTTTCTTTGTTTAACGTCAGGTAAATAAACTGGTCGGTAATATTTTCGTTAATGGTGAGGTTCTGGGCTTGTATTTCTGATAGATATTTGATGTGAGTGTCTATATCGTCATCGAAGGTGAGGCGTTCTAAATTTGTCTTAAAATAAGATTGCAATGAAAAAGGGATTTGTTGACTATAATAAAAACAAGGGTTTTGGTGAGGACAATATAATGATATACTTGAAATATTAGTAGTTGAAAAAGTAAATGATACTTCCGTGCTTGAAATGTTTGATTCTGTGAAAAACTTCTGGTTAAACCTATACCCTTTTGGAATGCCATTGTTAGCCTCCTTAGTGAATTTGTATTTGTTGTCACATTCAAGAATGCCGTTGCCTATTAATACTTTCCTTATAGCTAAATCCCTTCTTGCAGGTATAATACTTGTAAAATAATTTTGGGCAAACCCCTTAAACACCGAAAATCTTTCATTATCAATAACGAATTGATTGAACAATGCCTTACAGATTTTGGTAGCCTTTTCTTTGTGTGATGTAGATTTCCATTTGATTTGATTAATTGAGTGCTGGATAGATACCAGGATTGATTGGTGATTCATAATGTAGTTTTCTTTTTGTTGTAGTTATATTAAAGAGGAGACGGGATTGCAAGTCCCGCCATGAACTACATGAACCTCTTGATATTTATATTCAGAAATTGAAAAAAGTTGATGTTCTCAGTGTAGAGCACGACATCAGGAGTGCGTTCTCTTACATTAACTTGTACTCCCAGAAGTACAAGTTGATATTTACTTAATTCGGGCTATCATGATTTTGAGTTCCAAAATCTTTACCTGCATTAGTAATTTCCTTTTTTCATTTGGGTCAGTTTCAATGTTTAATTTCTTTCTGATGTCATTTATTTTCAGATTTAAAGAGTTTTCGTCTTCTGCTGCATAGGTCATAATTGTTATTGATTTTTATTTACTGCCAATTCCATTTTGCGGAGTTCAGTTTTTAGTTTTTCAGCCACCAGATACACCACAAAATCAACTACTGCATTTTGAGAGTATAGGTGTCTGTTTTGGTACTTGATAAAGTCCTTTTTTGTAAAGCCATATTTCTTGATTGAAGTCTTCAAATAAGACGGATGCACACGGAGTATATCAGTGAGCATTTTAAAATCATAAAGGGCTTCGTTGTTACTTGTTTGATAGGTTATCATATTCTTGGATTAGTTCTGTATATTTTTCAATTAATTCTTCTACCCAAGCCTTGCCATGTGCTTTAACTTCCATGGCTATAAGTTGTTCCTGAGCAGGTTCTTTCTTTACTTCCTCATTGAGCTTGTGACGTACAAAGTCTTTGAAGGTTCTCTTTAAATAAATCATTGTTGATGGTAGTGTTTTTGTCCAAACTGGATTATAATATATATTAATATAAAAAAGTGCTTTTTTATGGTTTAGGGGAATTAGCAACTATGTTCGGTATCTTGGGATAGTTTTGTGCTATACTGACTTTACAATAAATCAATTATCCAATGGGGTTTCAAAATTCAGACTATGCCATTATTGCACGAGAAATATTTGCACCTCAAACAACTGTGGATGACGTGCCATATATCATAGCTAAACACGCTAAAAATAGCCACGATAAAGGTGCTTACTTCTACATTGAGTTAATGAAATCATTGACATGGAGTAAAAATTATAGAACTAAGGTTAGTAACCAACATGGCTGCATTCAAATTAGTTCAACAATAGGCGGAGAGTTATTGCATTTGAATTTGGATGCAACAGAGTATGAACCATTAGCAATAGTCGGACCCAAAGGTTATGTAGTTAAAGAGATAATGGTACAACTTAGGAAATTGGAAAATGAATACAGGATGTATGAAATTGGACCCAATCTGGAAATGTACATTAACAATCTTAAAAAAGATAAGATTGAAATTATATGGAGTCAATCATCTCATAGTTCAGATACTTCCCGTTTTTATTTTAGACACATAACATCTTCATTAAAGTTAGGAAGCAAGGTTAAAAAAGGGGAGGTGATTATTTTTATAGAGTACTTTAATTTTACAGCAATTACCCTCTCGTACTTTGATAGATATTCGAGAGCTGCAAGTTATTGTCGTGAAATGGTAAATAAATTAAAGATACCATCATCAGGTAGTAGTATGAAGAAAGAAACAAAAGCAAAAACTATTTTAAAAATTTGGGATGAAGAATATTCTGCCTATTACCATAAAGCAATTGATTTTCTAAAAAAAACACATTCAATTAATGAAAACGACTATCCTTTTATAACATTAAAAGAGGGGAAGTATTATTGGCATAAACTTGTCTCTCAAAAATATCTTGCAGGTTTCATTTTCGTATGTATGGAAAAAGGCTTTATTGAGGATAGTTACACATCGCCAGAATTAATGAGCATCTGCAAAAATACTTTTAATAACACCACATAGGATAAAAATAACTTTACCAATATCCCAATAAATAAATTGATAAAAGAAGAACATAAAATTCCTTTTCGGGCTTTATTTAAAGAGAAGAAATAGCCGTCCACTAAAACCACCAAGTCCACTATTTTATTTTTGATGTAGTGTGGCTTCCTCACTTTTCAAAATGTACGTGTCTTTGCAATCTAAACAGCAAAGCACATGCAAATCAAACAACAAGTTGTCTACAAAGACCCCAAGAAACTTATCCCGAACAAACTCACTGCTAGTGTTTTTGGTGACCCCAAAAACAACAAAGCATATCCGGAGTTATTAACCTCAGCGAGGATATCTGGTATACGTGAACCCCTAATAATCTCAGAGGACAATTGCATACGTAGCGGAAACATGCGTTTGCAAGCAGCATTAGACCTTGACTTGAAAGAAGTACCATGTTTAATAGAAATTGATACAAAGGCTCTTCATCATGTGAAGTCAGAGGTAAATCCTGAGCAGCTTATCGATGACTATAAGACAATCACACATGATACAAGAAAGGAAGAGCCGCCATACGCCAAACATACAAGGATTCAAATTCTAAATGCCTACTATGGCATTCATCAAGGGATACGTAGTGATAAACACCCTCTAATAATTGAGTATATAAAAGAGAGGGATAAAATCGCCTCTAAATCTGTGAGGACGAAATACAACACTATTCAAAAGAATCTTGAAAAAGCCTTTCCGGATAATAAAGCAGCACAAAAGGACTACTGGTCAAAGATAAAATCTGTCAAGGCGGCTGTGAAAGAAACAAGAAAATTAGCTCAGGAAAACGACAAGGCGAAGCCTGAGATGCAAAAGCGTTTTGACTACATTACTGACCGTATCCGTATATACAACAAGCCCAACAGTGATTTATCAATTATCCCTGATAAGTCGGTTCAAAATATATGTTCAAGTCCGCCTTACTATAAGATGCGTCCGGCTCAGGAAGATATTGTGGCTGACGAGGAAATTGGAAGGGAAGCAACACTTGAACTTTATATACAGGCTCTTGTAACAAGCTTCGGAAGATGTAAGCGTGTAATGACAGAAGATGGCACGTGTTGGGTGAATTTAATGGATGTAGTGCGGGATGGATGCTATCAACTTGTACCTGAAAGGTTCATGGCTGCAATGGTTGATGACGGGTGGATATGTTCCGATAAATTGTACTGGGTTAAGACGAACGGACAGCCGGGCGATGGGGACAACAGTTTTCAGAATGTAGAATATTTAATGAAGTTCTCATTGTGCCAAAACCCTTATACTGATTACACATGGCTTAATGAAACCAGTGATTTTAAGGGTAATTCTTTTGGGAAGGGACCAGGCATAAAACTGGCTTCATTTGTAAATCTCAAACAAGGATTCGTTACAACAAGCGGAGCAAATACATCAAGGCTCAGAGAAGCTTGTGAGAAGGAAGGTTTTTATCTTGACCATACAAGCACTTATCCATTAGAGATACCATACGTCTGCGTTAAATTATCCAGTAAAAAAGGTTCTCACCTGCTAGATATTTTCTCTGGTACAAGCACCACTGCCAAAGCATCCTTATACGCTGAAATGGGTCTTACTTACCACGGCTTTGAGATTAATAAATTTTCAGTCAGAGCAAGTAAGGTAAATATAGAAATGGATTTTGCAAAGCAACTGGGAGATAATACCATCCCTTTAAAACCTAATCAAGACATCGAAATTCAGCAAGCAGCCTAAACCTATAAATCATGAAACCTAAACAGCAACCAAAAATGCCAAGGGATGAACTTATACTTCTGGGAGCAGAAGTAGCTAAAATAGTTCTTCAATTGAGACCTAATTAATCTGCAAACACATTAAACAATTATAAAACTATTGGTGACTTGGCTCACCGATACAGACAGTTTTTTGCCCATTAAAAAAACAATACAAAAACAAACACAAATACAATGGAACAACCTCAACAAATTATCGTTATGTCCAGAGAAGAACTAATAATTCTGATTACAGAAATTGTAAGTAGACTCCTTAATCAGGGAATTACTCCTTATCCTAGCCGGGAAGACGGTATTACAACCAAAGTTTACACAAGAAATGAGGTTGCGAAATTTTTGAAGTGTTCGCCAAATAATGTAACGGGCTACATCAGAAAAAAACTGTTACACGCATCTGTTTTCAATCGTCAATACCGCATTAGTGAAAAATCATTACTAAAATTTATCAATCAGAACTCAAAATGCTAAAAATACATTTCCTACTCCGCAATCCAACCAAGAAAGGCAGAACGGCTATTTATGCTACCGTGCGGTATCATGGTAAAAATATAATACTGTTCCCCGGCAAGAGCATAGATACCGCTTTATGGGCCAATAAGAAGGGCACTAACAAGCCTAAGGCTATCCCTGAAAACAAAAGTCTCATCTCTGATTTGAAAGATTATGAAGACCGTGTAACGGAAATCTATGAAAAATTAGATAAGGAATATGAAAGTGTAGTCCCGCCGGCGGTTCTCAAAAAGGCTATCTATGGCAAGAAAATTTTCAAATCAACCAAGAATGAAAAGGTTGAAAAGAAGGAAGCCGAAATGTCAATCACTGAGTTTTTTCAAGTTCTAATGGAAGATAGTCGCACTGGTGACCGAAGAGGCCCACGTAGGGAGAAACTTAATCCCAACAGTATTAAGCCCTATCAATCTGCTCTGAACCACTTTACGAGTTTTCAGGACACAAAAAAGAAGGAATACTTTTTGAAAGATGTTGACCAGAAACTACTTAACGCTTTCACCAACTATCTTGAAGTAACCAAGAACCTCGCCTTCAATGCTTGTGCGAAATACCTGACGGTGTTTAAACTATTAATTTCTTACGCTAACGAAAAGGGCTTTATTGATGGTAGTAAATTACATACCTTAAAGTTCAATATTACACGGGCAAAGAGCGACAATATCTACTTAACTGAAAAGGAGATAGAAGCTATTATGAACCTTGAAAACCTGCCCACTAAGTTATATGAAACTGTGAGAGACCTGTTTGTCATTGGTTGTTGGACTGGATTGCGATTCTCTGACTTTTCAAGGTTGCGTTTACAGAACATTCATAATGGCTTCATTAGTATTACTCAACAAAAGGTGAGTGCAAAAGTTGTGATACCAGTTCATAAGATGGTAAGACTGATACTACAAAAATACCCTGACGGTTTGCCTAAATGCCCACCAAATCAAGTGTTCAATAGATACCTGAAAGATATAGGCAAACTAATACCTGAACTTGATGTAGAGTTTGAAAAGAAAGTAGCCCGTTCAAGTAATAATGGGCCCAAAGTGTTTAAGAAGTACGATTTAATTATGACGCACTCGGCACGTAGGTCTTTTTGTACTAATATGTATTTGAAAGGGATACCTGTACCAACTATAATGGCTATCTCAGGTCATATGACACAAGAAGTGTTCCTTAAATATATTAAGGCAGAAAATTTAGTACATGCCGGGAAAGTAAAGGACATATTTGATGCTGACGAAAAGAGAGAAAATGAAGCCGATAAAGAACGAGAAAATCAGGAAGGTGAAAATGAGGAGTTCGCTGAGTAACTAATCCAATATTAACTAACAATAAAAACAACAATTATGAACAGAGAGCAAAGACGTAAAATGGCACAAAGCCAAGCCAAATCAACAAAAGGTAAAACTGATAAGTACATTGACTTATCTAAACTTAGAGCCAAAGCAAATGGAGAGGTATTCACACCACCTTTACTGGTCGAAGAAATGCTTGATTTACTCAAAGACGATTTTTCAAACCGAAATCTTACATTTTTTGACCCTTGTTTTGGAGCAACAGCAGTTTTCCATATTATGCTACTTTTTAGATTAGCAGATGGTTTAAGAACCAGTATACCTAACCCCAAAGAGAGAATAAGGCACATAATGGAGAATATGATTTATGGTGTTGAAAAAGACCCCGATGCGTTTGAATTTGGTGCAGCAATTATGCAAAAATATGCTCATATATTAAGTGCGTTCTTATGCTTACGTGACGCACCAGATACGGTTCAATCAATCAGAGGCAAGTACATTCAACATTATGACGGGATAATTGAAACGTTCTATGAATCAATCAAGAAGAAAAGTGCGTAAAATCAATAAAAATGAGAAATTGTCAAAACCACCACCTAAACCGCCACCTTTTTCTTGATTAAAATGCGAAACCCGCTCTGAGAGCGGGTTTCGTTGTAGTGGTGGTGGGAGCACACGGGATCGAACCGCGGACCCTCTGCTTGTAAGGCAGATGCTCTGAACCAGCTGAGCTATGCTCCCATTTTAAAGAACTGAATGTTTTGTGTGGGAGCACACGGGATCGACCCGCGGACCCTCTCGCTTATGGTAGTTTTGAAGAACCTAAACAAAAGTCTTCAATCTCTTGAAGTCTCACTAACCTGTGGGAGCACACGGGATCGAACCGCGGACCCTCTGCTTGTAAGGCAGATGCTCTGAACCAGCTGAGCTATGCTCCCCTTCTCTGTAAGAGGGTGCAAAGATAACCGCAGAAACCGTAACTACAAAGCATTTTTCAAACATTCTTTTTCGTAATAACGAAAGCTAAGCGTTGTATTTGCCATGCTTTTTCTAATTTAGCATCGGGCTTTAAAAGCAACTGGCCAACTACTAAATTTACCTATATTGCCAGCCGAATAGCGTTTTTGTGGTAACCTCCGCAGCAATGATATGGCGCCACAGAAAAGCTGCAAAACTAAATAAACAATAAAACACAAATTACCATGGCAACAAAAGTATATGTAGCATCTAGAATATCAGAAGGAAACAGATTGTTTCCGGCGGAAATACACATAGAAGATACCGAAATAATGCTAAAATTTCCCGGTTTCTTCAGCGGAAAATCAAGACATATTGTCTATCAACAAATAGAGGGTGTAAACATTGACACCCCCATGATAGGTTATTCCACTATTACGTTTGTCGTTGGCGGAGAAAAACTTGTGGGCCATGGTTTTACAGAAGACGATGTTACCGAAATAAAACAAATCTGTACCGAAAAAATAAGATTAACCAATCCAGCAAACTCTTTAGCCAACGCTATTTCATCAACAGGCAATAAAACCGTACAGATAAGCGTCGCCGACGAGCTCAGAAAACTAAAAGACCTACTCGACATAGGTGTGATAAACCAACAGGAATTTGAAAAGCAAAAATCTAAGCTATTAAATAGCTAATATTCACAAGCATACGCTATTATACCATTCAAAAGGTCTGCATTAATACCCACTTGCATTAAATACAAAAAAGGCTGCCAGGTTTCCCGAGCAGCCTTTTTAAATATACTGAACTAAAATTAGTACTTGATGCCTGTAAAAGTATAGGGCGTGCCGCCAACATTCAGATTGAAGGTTAGCGTATCGTTGTTTAAGGTACCATCGCCATAAATAGTGGTAGCCGGTATGCCGCAACCATCATTAAAGTCTTGCGATGAAATTGTAAATGCATCGCCTGTAGACACACATTGAATATTAATGTAGTTCTCGCAAGGATTTACTCCCACCATATAGGGCAAACTAAACGTTGTTTGGTTGTCGCCGGCATTGAAGGTTATAGATGAACCCAAGCCAGAACCGGTAGAAGTACCCTTCCACAAGCCTACAAAACGAGCAGCCTCGTTCATAATGCCGCGGGTGCACACATAGGTCTGCTGTCCGCCTGGCAACCAACCCATCGTAAGTTTAAGCGTCAATTTACCGGTGTAGCCATCTTTTACATATCCTTCAAGTGTACCATACATACTCACCATGTGCATAATATCGCAATCGTCTCTCAATGTTTGCGCCGGAAAGTTGATAACATTGCCATTGGCATACCCACTAATGATTGTATCTCTTACACAACCCGGATTACCCACAGGTATAGTAGCCAGTACTTTTACCCCAGTTGCGCCTTGCACAAAAGTGATACTGAATGTTTCTCCCTTCAGGTTTATACCATTCCATGTGCCCAAATATCTTGTAGCATCGTCCGTACTTCCTGTATTGGTTACTTTGTTACAGCCTGTAAAGGAAAACGCAACAATCGCAAAAAAAGCAACAATCGCTGCAAATACACCGCGCTGGCGACCAATATAAATTCCGTGTGTCATTTCGTTGTAATGAGTTTAGATGCAATTTAATACATTTTTCAGAATTGCCTTACTAAAAATGCAGCGGTGGTGTACACGCTGCATTTTTAGTAACTTTTACCGTAAAATTTATATTCTATAATAGCCCTGAGATAGGGCTATGTAGTCGCTACTACTTGTTTTTAGGGTCTATGCTTTTCAGTTTTAGTATCACCGGCACAATATCGTGTTCTACCCCATCGTGCTCAAAAGCCATCTTGTTCTGATTGAATTTAACATCTGCATTGTGCATCAGGCGTTTTCTGAAAAAACGGTTCATATCGTCTATAAATCCGTTGTCTTTGTTCTTTTTTACATCTATAATATACTCTTCAAAGGCTGCTATTTTGGCTTTTGCTACAAACATTACAATATAATCTGTGCCTGACTTTTTAAGGGTCAGCGTCTTATCGGGCGACGGCATCAACACTTCGCCACTCTTGAAAGAAACAAGCGGTGTCTCAGAAAAGCCAAAATCCTTATTTTCTTCTTTAGCTCTGGGAAACAATACCGAAACTTTATTATCAGCCGCTATACGAAACACATATATGTATTGTTCTTTTTCATTGCTTTTTGCCAGCAACTGAAACTGCTGTCCTACACTCCAAAACTTAATATCAGTTTCGTAGCAGGTCTCTTTGGCATTGTAGGTCACTTTAGCCGGCTGATACTTATCACTGCCCTGTGGTTTATACATAAAGCTAAGCTCGGCGCTGTAATGAAGTTTCTCATAAATATTGGTACGGTTTGCGCGGGCCAGATAAATGTTGTACGCATACTTACAAAAACGCCCATAGTCTTCATACTTCACCCAACAGAAACCGTTGTCGCCCCAATTGTCGCCCCAACTGTTCATTACCTCAAAAGCTCCTTTTTTGTCATCATACCCTACCACTGTAAGCGATTGTGCGCCGGCAGTATCCTTCTGCCCGCTTTCTGGATGCCATACCGGGTCTTTACCAGATATATTTTTGAAGCTTTCAAGTATCGACATAGCAATAATCACGGGCTTGCCCTCTGCAATACTCATTTTTGTTTTCTGAATCTTGGTAGCGGCATCGGCAAAGGTGGTAAACAAAGCTTCGAAATCGCGAGTGGCATTCATAGACGCTTCTTTACGGAGCGTGTCGTTTGGCAATATATTACAGGTATTAGGGTTGAACTGAGCCGAATTGCACGAACCTGTTACGTTTAGATAATTAAGAAAATCGGGCAGAAATACGCCTGTATTACATTCTTTTGCGCCTACCTTCATTTGGTTGTAAATAAACGGCGCTGAAAATGCTTTATCGGTAATCGACTTTCTATTAGTAGCCAGTTCGCGCTCGGCATGCAAAATCGTTAGCGCGCTATAACACACACTCCAGCCCACGCTGCTGTTTAGTTTACCTTGGTTTCCAGCCATAGGCGCATATTTTTTCAGGCTCGCTTCGGCGGGCATATCTACATGCCACGAGCCTTCATACATACTCTGTATGGGTTGACTGTTATATATACTATCGTTAAACACCACACCCAGCATATGGGTAGAATCTACCTTCTGCGCAAAAGTGTTACTACCCACCAATGGCAACAACAAAAAGAGTAATCGCTTCATAACCAGACATCATTTAGGGGTTCAAAATAGGTATTTTTTTCAAGAAACGACCAGTAAAACTATGCACCGACGTAACACCTACCGCCCTATTGAACAGCAAATTAATAAATAGCCAAGGTTAATGGGGCTGCAATTAATTAAAGTTTTCAAAAAATTTATTGAAAATTACTTCATCTGCCAAATCAGGACCAACAAAAATCCAAATTAATTAATAAACACAAGGCCCGAAGAAACAACGATTAAGGTGTAGAGCAACGGGAGAAGTATTAAACACGGCAAAGTAAAATACCTTGAGCCGTAACCCAATAACGACAATAGCGAACTACTACAGGTAGTACATGAATTTTAACTTTTGAATTTTGAATTTCTATCATTTAATTAACGTACCTTTGCAGCCGCTTCGCTACATTGGCGATTGCATTATTTTTTTAAAGTTCTTTATTAATGAATTCTTTTTCATCCTTCCCCATGCGGGAAGAATTGACGCGAGCTATTTCTGACCTTGGCTTTGAGACGCCTACTCCTATTCAATTAAAAGTAATACCTCAACTATTATCGGAGCCCATAGATATTATTGGGTTAGCTCAAACCGGTACTGGCAAAACAGCCGCTTATGGCTTGCCATTGCTCCATCATGTAGATGTTTCTGTTAAACATGTGCAGTGTCTGGTGCTTAGCCCCACACGTGAACTCTGTATGCAAATACAAGAGGAAATGACCCGTTACGGAGCCGAAATGCGCGGACTGCGTATTACAGCCGTATATGGCGGCGTATCTATTAGCGGACAAATAAAAGACGTTCGCGCTAATCCACAGGTTATTGTGGCTACTCCCGGTCGCCTTATCGACTTACTGGAGCGTAAAGCCATCAATCTGGACCTTCTGAAATTTGTGGTACTCGATGAGGCCGACGAAATGCTGAACATGGGCTTCAGAGAAGATATAGACGTGATACTTAAAAACACGCCTGCCCGCGAGCATACATGGCTGTTTTCTGCAACCATGAGCAACGAAGTGCGCGGCATTGCCAAGCGCTTTATGAAAGATTGGAAAGAGTTTGCAGCAGGCGCGGCAAACGTAACCAACGAAAATATAGACCACCAATACTACGTTGCCAATCACCATAACCGTTTTGAAACTTTACGCCGTTTGCTGGACTTTACTCCCGGCATTTATGGTATCATATTTACCCGCACCAAGCAAGATGCGCAGGAAGTGTCTGAGAAGCTTATGAAAATGGGCTACCACGTTAGTCCGTTGCATGGCGATATGGATCAGAAAATGCGTAGCAAGGTTATGGAACGCTTCAAAAACAAACAGTTGCAATGTATAGTTGCTACCGATGTTGCTGCCCGCGGTATAGATGTAAACGATATTACCCACGTTATTAACTACGAACTACCCGACGATCCGGAAGTATATACGCACCGTAGCGGACGTACTGCAAGAGCAGGAAAGTCTGGTATTTGTATGTCTATTGTTTCTCCAAAGCAGATATCTAATATCCGCCAGATCGAACGCCTGGTAAAACAGAAGTTCCATAAGAGCGATATTCCAGATGGCGCTGAGATTGTTAGAAAGAAATTATTCTTCTACCTGGAGCAAATAGCTAATGCAGAACCTCAGGCCGATTTCGCTAAATTATATCGCGATTCTATTCACGAAACATTTGCAGAAGTTGATAAAGACGAATTGATACGTAAACTGATCTGGTTGCAATTGCGCGACACGATAGATGCGTATCAGGACACCGAAGACCTTAACGCTGGTTATGCATCTAAAGAGCGTGGAGCCCGCACCGGTCGTTCAGTTAGGTTGTTTATCAATCTCGGCGAAAAAGATGGTCTTAATGCACAAAAATTGCTACAGTTCATCACAGAATCTACCGATGTAGACCCAAGCACAATTGAGCGTATGACTGTTCGCGATATGAGCAGCTTCTTCAATGTGCCCAGCGATGCATCTGAATATATCATTGAGCATTTGTCATCTAAGAAATTCAAAGGTCGTAAAGTACGCCTTGAAGAAGCTGAACAGCGCACCGAAGGACCTGCCGGAAGGCCAGGAGGCTTTGGCGGCGGCGGAAGCGACAGAGGCCGCCCAAGACCGGGTGGATCGCGCTTTGGCGGCGAATCGCGCGGATATGCCGATCGCGATGGCGGCGGCGGCGGTTACAAAGGCAAAAAGAAATATTAATAGCTGAGCTCCTTTTAGGATCCAGTCTTAATAAAGAGGGTGATTAATAAAACACCTTATACACCACTGAAGCATAATAAAAATAGCCGCTTTTTATAAGCGGCTATTTTTATTATTTGCATTTCTATCGTTCTAATTATTCAGCATCCTGCTTAGGCTTGCGGAGTCTATTTACTTCATCAATCAGCTTCTGGTTGTTGTGCATGTATTCATATTCCAGCGCTGCTCCCTTTGCTGTCTCCATCGATTTTTTCGCAGCGGCTACGGCATCGTCTTTATGACCCAGTCTGCGCTCAATGCGCGCTTTCAGATACCACATATAATAAGCCTTAGGGTCTTGGTCTAATGCGGAATCTACATAGCGCTTGGCAAGGTCCATGTTCTTGTCCATTTCGTAGTAGTAGTTAGCCGCCTGAAAGTAAGGCTTTGTAACTGGCTTATTCAGTACGCTTTCTATGTTCTGCTGTATTTTGTCGCCATTTTTAGCAAGTACCGGCAACACTACTTTAGTGCGTTCCCACAGCATCTCTATTTTGCACGACACAAAAGTGATATCTGAAACCTGAATTGTAAATGTTTGCACATCGGCCTCCATTGTTATTGGCTTTACGGTAAAGCGCGCCACGTCAAACTCTTTTGGTAGGCCATCGGCAGTCCATCCGGCTGCTCCAGTGTTGAGTATCACTTCCCAACTTGTTTTATTGGGTATGGTATATACTGCATATTCGCCGGCTTTTATTTTCTGGCCGGCAATTTCTACATCTTCGCCAAACTTAATTTTTGTAGATGAGTTTGCGCCCGTGCGCCAGGCTTTGCCAAAAGGCACTACATCGCCAAATATTTTGCGGCCGCGCATAGAGGGACGGCTATACGTGATGTCTATGTTTGAGGTAGAAAAGTCCTGAGCAACCTTTGCAGTAGGACTGAGCGAAGGCAGCTTGAGCGGACTCTGCGCAAATCCTGCCGATGTAGCCGCAACAAATAATGCGGTAAAGAAAAGATGCTTCATGTTTTTTGTTTTTTTGAAACTGCAATTTACAAAGTATGTGATGAAGTTTTGTCACAAAAAACAGATAGGCGTATTGTTATTTAGGACATCAAAAAAAGCAGATATGTACTCAACAAAACAACTAACGCTACAAAAAGATGGTATTAGCAGGCATTATAGCAGGCTGGTAATAGACTGCGGTCATTTAACCAAACTTTAAAAACTATAGCCCGCCAATAATTGCTAAATTGCATATTCAATTTTAAAACTAAATCACCAACTATGAGCATCAGATTAGGAGACACAGTACCCGATTTTACAGCGCAATCCACGATGGGCGAACTGAATTTCTATAACTACCTTGGCGATAGCTGGGGCGTGCTATTTTCGCATCCTGCCGACTACACGCCTGTATGCACCACCGAACTGGGACGTACAGCCCAGCTAAAAGAGGAGTTCGCAAAAAGAAATGTAAAAGCCATAGCCGTGAGTGTAGACCCTATAGATAAGCACTCAGGCTGGATAAACGACATAAACGAAACCCAACATACGACTGTGGACTTCCCGATCATAGCCGATGCCGACCGCACTGTGGCAACGTTGTATGATATGATTCACCCCAATGCATCGGCAACAGCAACAGTTAGATCGCTATTTATTATAGGGCTCGACAAAAAGCTAAAATTATCCATCACCTACCCTGCCTCTACTGGTCGCAACTTTACGGAGGTGCTGCGTGTTATAGACTCATTGCAACTATCGGCAGAATATAGCGTAGCCACACCAGCCGACTGGCAGCAAGGCGACGACGTAATTGTGGCGCTCAATGTATCTACAGAAGATGCAGAAAAGAAATTCCCGAAAGGTGTAAGAGTTGTAAAACCTTACTTAAGGTATACGCCACAGCCTAATTTGTAGTAACACTTTTTGCAAAATATAGCCTTTCCCGAAACAACGTTTTGGCGAAAGGCTATTCTTATTGCGCTGATTGCAAACTCAAGGAATATACCCAATACCTGATACCAAGGTGCAAGGGCAGCTCACGCACAATAGTAAAACCCAGCCGCTCATAGGTAGCTCTGGCTGCGTGCATAATTTCTGACGTGTGCAAGGCTATGGTTCGTTCGCCCATTTGGGTTGCCAACGCAATACATTGTTGTGTAAGCTTTTTGCCTATACCTAATCCCCTAAAATTGGCATACACGCCTACCATCCTTATATAACTCCATTCAGCTGGGTATATGTGGCTGGGATTGCCGGACGGCACAAAAAATGCCATTCCGACAATACGGCCATCGCTTTCGGCTACAAAACAGGTAGACACGTCCAGCAATGCCGTCATTTTATCTTTGGATTCCAGATTTGATTTCATGGTTTGCCAGTTATCAGGCGTAAGTTGCGCTGCATACTCGCCGTAAGCCGCCAATCCTAAATCCATAAGTGCAGCTACATCAGCGTGGCTGGCAATGCGGTATCGCAACTCGGTATCGGGCATAGAAAGAGAATTGTGGAATTACCTATAAATTACAGCAACTGAATAGCTACCAGATAGTTGTCGCCATCAGGTTTTAACGTAAGGATTACTTTACTTTTGAAACCTCCGGCAAAATGCAGGGAATTGATATCTTTTTTAAAATCGCCTTTCAACACAAACTCCAGCTCTTTTGTTTTCCCATCTTCCGTATTCTTCACCTCCGAACTCACATGATCCGGCAAAGCTTCTGCAATCATCAATGCCAAATCGTTGAATTTATTTTTAGCTTGTTTTAGCGATTTAAAAGGCGCATAATTTGCAAGGTAGGTTTCAGTAGGTTCAGATACAATCTGATTGTAACCATCAGAAAGTAAGTTTACCGAAGGCTGAAAATATCTGCCCAAACCATCCTTTCCTTCTTTCTCTTTCAAAAACTCAAATCCCGTATTGGCATGTTGCGTTATGTATCTCAACTTGCGCGCAAACGGACTTTCGCTGGTGCAAATGGTAGTTTTACTATCGAAATAAAATAGGTGTATTCCAAATTTGCCCAGTGTGCGGGCATCCTTAGTAGTCAATATAAAATAGTAAATACCTGTAAAGGGAGCCTTAAACGGCATTTTTATTTTACTGCCCAGCGGTGCAAACAACGATGAGTCGTCGTGTTTCCAGATACCTCCCTTGAGCGATGAGTCGCGAACATAAACCGACCCTACATAATCTCTCGACTCGTAGAGAAAATACATAAAATCGTCTTTATGCATTCTTATAGGCAAGTAGTAGGCATACCTGCCGCTATCGAAAAATCGGGAGCGTTCGGTCAGGGCATTCTTCATATACGTGTACTGCACCACAGAATCAATATTTTGCGCCGAAGCGCTGAAAAATCCACCCGACAATAACAATACCAAGAATAAAAATCGCCTGAAAACCATATAAATTGTACTATAATTTGCCGCAAGATAAATCATTGACCTTATATAGTAGTTTAACGCTGTCAACTTTCGGGCTTTGCTAACCAAATAGAGGCGCTATTGTTTAATATTCCCGAGCTACACACGCTATCTCAATACTTTCCATTGCTAACTAAATAGAGTTTCCGACAAAGCGCCCTTTATTAATTATCTTGCAGCCTGATTTTTAATAAAGCAAGGCGCGAATTAAGTGTAGCCTTACTTATCATTCTTAGTACTATGGATTTCAAAAGATATTTAATAACCGCTGCCCTGCCCTATGCCAACGGGCCGGTGCATATTGGTCACCTTGCTGGCTGCTACTTACCGGCCGATATATATGTGCGCTACCAGCGGGTGCGCAAGCGCGATGTAAAGTTTATTTGCGGCAGCGATGAGCACGGTGTGCCTATTACTATCAGGGCTATGAAAGAAGGCGTTAGCCCGCAAGATGTGGTAGATAAATACCATAAAATAATCAAAGACAGTTTTGCCGAAATGGGTATATCGTTCGATATATTTTCGCGCACATCAAACCAAATTCATCACGACACAGCTCAGGCTTTTTTTACTAAGCTATACGATGCAGGCTTGTTTGAAGAGCGCGAAAGCGAACAGTATTACGATGAGGCTAAACAGATGTTTCTTGCCGACCGCTATATTGTAGGCACATGCCCTATATGCGGCAACGATGGCGCTTATGGCGATCAGTGCGAAAAGTGCGGCTCGTCGCTCACTCCCGAAATGTTGCTCAATCCGCGCAGCGCGCTCAGCAGCTCCGCTCCGGTAAAGAAAATGACCAAGCACTGGTATTTTCCGCTCAACAAATATGAGGAGTGGCTAAAAGAGTGGATTGTAGAAGGCAAAAAAGATAGCTGGAAACCCAATGTGTATGGCCAATGCAAAAGCTGGCTCGACAATGGTCTGCACCCCCGCGCTATGACCCGCGATAGTACATGGGGTGTACCTGTGCCGGTAGCCGATGCTAAGGGAAAGGTACTCTATGTGTGGTTTGATGCCCCCATAGGCTACATAAGCGCCACCAAAGAGCTGACCAACCAATGGAGCGACTACTGGAAAAGTGAAGACACCAAGCTGGTACACTTTATAGGCAAGGACAATATAGTGTTTCACTGTATCATTTTTCCGGCTATGCTTAAAGCTCATGGCGGCTTTGTGCTACCCGAGAATGTGCCTGCCAATGAATTTCTGAATCTGGAAGGCAGAAAAATATCTACATCGCGCAACTGGGCGGTGTGGGTAGATGAATACCTCAAAGATTTCCCAGATCAGCAGGATGCGCTGCGCTATGTACTGTGCGCCAATGCACCGGAATCGAAAGACAACGATTTTACCTGGAAGGATTTTCAGGACAGGGTAAACAACGAACTGTCGGCAATACTGGGCAACTTCGAAAACCGTGTGTTTGTGCTGATGCACAAATTGTGCAAGGGCCGTGTGCCCCCTGTAGATCCTGAGTTTGTTACAGATGCCGACAAAGCGCTGATGCTGGAGATACAACAAACAAAGGCGCGCGTAGAGGCGGCAATAGAAGGTTATAAATTCAGAGATGGACTTGCAGAAGTGATAGACCTGGCGCGCAAGGGCAATAAATACCTGCAAGACAATGCGCCATGGAGCCTTGCCAAAACACCCGAACTGCAAACCGAAAACCAGAAGCGCATAGATATTTGCATACACATTTGTCTGCAGCTTACTGCTAATATTGCTATACTCATCAATCCGTTTTTGCCGCACACTGCCACAAAAATGCGTAAAAAAATGAAGGTAGTAGAGCGTATGCTGGACTGGGAAAATGCCGGCAGAATGGACTTGTTGAAAACCAACTATCCACTGCTGGCGCCCGAGCTGCTGTTTAGAAAAATAGAAGATGCAGAAGTGGCGCAACAAGTAGAAAAACTAAAAAATACACTACCCGTAGATACAACACCCGCAATGGAACAACCAACAGAACAAACCGCAACCCCAGAAGCTGCGGTAACAGCAGATGCTATACCCACAATAGCGCCGCAAAAACCAGAAATAACTATTGATGAGTTTGCAAAAATGGACCTGCGTGCAGGCACAATAGTAGCCGCTGAAAAAGTAGCCAAGGCCGACAAACTGCTGAAACTGGAAATAGATCTGGGCTTTGAGGTGCGCACTGTAGTATCTGGTATAGCCATGCATTTTACTCCCGAAGAGATTATAGGCAAGCAGGTAACAGTGGTTGCCAACCTTGCGCCACGAAAAATGAGGGGCATAGAGAGCAAAGGGATGATACTGATGGCCCAAAACGGCGACGGCAAACTGATATTTGTATCGCCCGTTACCACTGCCGACAATGGCAGCGAGGTGCGCTAAAAGGCTACAATTTCTTTACATACAATCCTTCGGCAATACGCGAAACAGATTCCGCCATCCGCTCTATGCGGATGGCGTCTTTGTCTGTGGCATGTATGTAATCCAGATAAGCCTTTTGCTCGCTTGCGGGCAGCGCCTGATAGTTGCGACAGGCAGCAGGTTCATCTTTCAGGCAGTCCAGAAAATCGGTTGAGTAATCCTGTAGTTTTTCGGCTCTGTATAGTTTTACCCTTACGGCTTGGCCTGCCTCTTTTTTAATTATCTTCCTTATCGCCGCTTTCACCGGCAAAAACAGGCGGTGGTTGCCCATTGGCATCAGGTGTGTTTCGGGCAGCGCGTAGTCGTCTATATAGCCGGTTACTTTTACCCACCCAAAAGGCTGCGACTTATCCTGCCAAAGTTCGGGGATAGGCGCATAGGTCCAGCCGCCCTTGCCGGGATATCTTTCCAGAAGTATTTCGGTGTCGAGAATTGGGTTTTCCATACCACAAATTAAAAGTTAAAAATAACAAACTGCATCTTAAATCGCAGTATTGAACAAGAGGTTGATTACTTTATAATTGCCGTTTGTTGTATTGGAGTATATTTGCAGTGAAATTTTCAATTTGTATGAAGTCGAAAACAGTCTGGTGGATAAGCATAATTAGTGTTGTAGTAATTATTGCGCTTATCGTAGTTGCAAAGCGGTCTGACAGCGACGAGATAAAGGTAGCGGTTGAAAAAACCACCCACCATACAATTACCGAAACGGTGACTGCAAGCGGCAAAATATATCCGGAGACCGAAGTGAAAATAGCGCCCGAAGTAAGCGGAGAGATCACAATGCTGAATATACAGGAGGGCGATAGCGTGCATAAAGGCGAGGTACTGGTAAAAATCAATCCTGCTATCTACAATTCTATGGTTAGCCAGGCGGCGGCATCGGTAGAACAGTCGCGGGCAAGCGCCAATAACACACGTGAAATGATGGCGCAGGCTGAATCGCAATTTGAACTAGCGCAGGCTACCTACAATAGAAATAAAAAGCTCTACGAACAAAAAGTAATTTCTGCTCTGGAGTTTGAACAAGGCGAAGCGTCTTATAAATCTGCAAAGGCTACGCTGGACGCTGCAAAAGCGTCGACATCGGGCGGTAAGTATGGAATTCAGGGAGCGCAGGCCAGCCTGACACAAGCGCAAGAAAACCTGCTGAAAACAACCATAATTGCCCCAACCGGCGGCATAATATCGGACCTGAATGTAAAAAAAGGCGAGCGCGTAGTGGGTACTGCGCAAATGGCCGGCACAGAAATGCTTACGATAGCCGATATGAGCCGTATAGAAGTGCGGGTAGACGTGAGCGAAACAGATATATCTAAAGTAAAAATAGGCGATACAACTATTATAGAAGCCGACGCCTACCGCAACCGTAAGTTTAAAGGTGTGGTATCGAAAGTGGCAGTAAGCAGCACTAAATCAGGTTTATCGTCGGGCAATAGCGCAGAACAGGTTACCAACTACACAGTGCATATTCTTATACTGCCCAGTAGCTATGAAGACCTTACAGCTAAATTGGCAAAAGGAAAATTCCCGTTCAAACCGGGCATGTCGGCATCTGTAGAAATACAGACGAATCGCCAGGATAATATACTTTCAGTGCCTGTAAATGCAATTACTACCCGCGACTGGCCAGATAGTATGAAAAACCTTGCCGGCTATGGCAACGACAACATAAGGCAGGTAGCGTTTGTTTACGACTCTACAGCCAAAATGGTAAAAATTCGCGATGTAAAAACGGGTTTGCAAGACAACAAATACCTGCAAATAACCGAGGGCCTTAAAGAAAACGAAGAAGTAGTGGTAGCCCCCTATGGCGCTATTGCCCGCACACTGAGCGATAAAACAAAAGTAAAAATTGTAGATAAAGACAAACTTTTTGAAGCAAAACCTAAGGATTAGTTGCTCGCAAACAATAGAGCCAATCATCCTTAGCGCAAACAAACATTCCGTCTAATATTGCCATCAGCGTAAATAGCGTCGGATTTAAGATTTTGGTTTACAATAGGTAAGCCCTATCCTGTTTCAATTTTTCTTCATTATCCCTTACTTTTGAGTTTGGGTCAATTAATTTATTTTGAACGAATCACAATTAGGACAATTAGGTATAATAGGTAACGGCAGCTGGGGCACAGCCCTTGCCAAGATATTGACAGACAATGGCAATAACATACACTGGTGGGTAAGAAATGAGGAGGCTATCGCCTACCTCAACGAACGACAGCACAATCCACACTACCTTACTTCGGTACGTTTTTTGGCCGACACCATACACCCAACAAAAGACCTCAATGGTATGCTGGAGCGGTGCGACACCGTAGTATTTGCAGTGCCATCGGCTTATGCACAGGGCGTTATAGAGCAGGTAGATAAAAGTGTATGGCAGAAAAAAAACATCATATCGGCCATAAAAGGCATATTGCCAGATACTAAATTGCTACTCAACGATTTTCTTACTACCCGTTTCGATTATCCGCTGGAAAAGTATGTTTCTATTACCGGTCCGTGCCATGCCGAAGAAGTGGCCTATGAGCGCCTCTCCTACTTAACTTTTTCGAGTATAGACGACAGCCTGGCCGAAACTGTTGCCAACGCTTTTTCCAACACGTATATCAATACTACTTTCAATCACGATATATGGGGCGCACAATATGCCGCCGTGCTTAAAAACATTTACGCAATAGGCGCCGGCATAGCTCGCGCGCTCGACTATGGCGACAATTTTTTGAGTGTGTACATCACCAATTGCTACCGGGAAATGTTTCATTTCTTGCAAAGCCATTTCGAGAAAGTGCACCCATCGAACGAACACCCTGATTTTCATACCAGCGCCTACCTTGGCGACTTGCTGGTAACCTGCTACTCGCTCCACAGCCGCAACCGTACCTTTGGCGCTATGATAGGCAAGGGCTATACTGTAAAAGCCGCAATGCTGGAAATGAATATGGTGGCCGAAGGCTACTACGCCGCCCGGGGTATGCAGTCTATATCTAAAAACTATGCTATACCCATACCCATAGCAACCTACATATACAAAATGCTGTGGGAAGACCTCAACCCATCGGATGGATTCCTGAAACTGGAAAAAATGATGAGTTAACTGATATGAAAGCCACCTAAAAGGTGGCTTTTTTTATTGTTATTTGATACCACCTATCTACCCACAGCACGAACCCACAATATTGTATATGAATTACGGTAAATATAATAATTTTACACAAAAATAGAATTTTCTGGCATAGTTAAATGCAATATATAGTAGCCATGACATGCTTACAGATTGTATTTATTATAATTTATTTA
>CAIRYK010000018.1 GCA_903882805.1 uncultured Bacteroidota bacterium
AAGGCACTACAATAACTATCAAACTTCCAACGAACTTATGATAACCGGAATAACTGCAATCATTATCGACGACGAGCTGAAAAATATATCTATGCTCCGTAGCCTGTTGCATCAATACTGCCCACAGGTCATGCTATTGGGCACGGCAACGAGCGCTGCAGCAGGTAAACAACTAATAGGTGAGCTAAAACCACAACTTGTATTTTTAGATATAGAAATGCCCTATGGCAATGGCTTCGAGATGCTCGAATCTATGCCCGGCCTTGATGCTGAAATCATTTTCATTACCGCCTTTGATCAGTATGCATTGCATGCTTTTAAGTATGCCGCCTTGGCTTACTTGCTTAAACCCGTGAATATTGATGAACTGGAAGCAGCAGTGAAAAGAGCAGAGCAACGGATAAAAGAAAAAAATGCCGCAGTAAATCTGGAGCAACTATTGAAAAATATTGATGAATCTGATATCAACAAACAATCGATAGCTTTTACAGACAATGGCAGGGAATTTCTAATAAAAATTAAAGACATAATGTATATCATAGCCGACGGAAGCTATACTCACGTTTATACAGCTGGCAAAGTAATTGTCTCAACAAAAAACCTAAAAGACTTCGAGTCGATACTGCCCGAGTCTGTTTTTTGCAGAATTCACAATGGACATATAGTCAACAAAATACACATTACAAAAATCCAAAAAGGTAGGGGTGGTTTAGTTGTGATGACTGATGGCCAAAAACTGGAAATTGCAGTAAGAAGAAAAGAAGACTTCCTGAAAATGTTCAGGAAATAACCTACTAAGACGCTTTTTCTGGAAAGCGAAGACCACTATTGCCCTAATAAATCATCATTTATCAATTCAATATCGGTCATTTTACTGCAATCACTATTTATGCGATCTGCTAATTCTTACTATTACAGTTGATACTTGATTCAAAAATACTTCCATTATCAATTGATTTTGAAAAGGCTGTACGATACGGCAAACCGTTCTATTTTGGTGCTATAACTAACTGAAAACCAAATAATTGCAATATGGCCAAAATAACATCAACTTTTATACCCTATATAAACAACTAACTATCAATGACAAAAAATACACAAAAACACAACATCTGGTGTTAAACTAACTAAATACCCTTACACACTCACAAAAGAAACCTACACGCTTACCATGCCATTTATACTAAGTTAATATCCTACGCATAATTTTACCTGAGTAATAATAAAGCCCCTAAATAACCTATCGTGCCCAACAAAACCTATATCAACACCAGCCATAAGTCAGTTAAAAACATTAATAATATTTTTTTATTAATTACTGCACTACTGCTATTGCTAGCAAATAACACATTTTCAGATATATACCCTTCAGACAATTCAAAAGTCAATTACAGGATAATTGGGTTTACTTTCCCTGTAGTAAAAAATGCTACCGATTTTGCAGTAGAAATAGCAGGTGGAATGCTTATGGATGGCGCCAATTTTAACGGCAATATTACCCGTAGCAGCAACCACACTAATAAAGTGGTTGCTGAAGTTCAAAATTTCGGGTCGGAATATACATGGCGTGCGCTTTATTATAGAAATGGCGTCGTTATCGCTAAAAGTGATTTGCACCATTTTACTGTCGAAAACTCACCTTTAACTGACACCAACAATACCCGTCTGCATGTATTGAGTAATTCTTACAAAGATCAGTATTATGTACTGATAGAAGGCGCGCTCACTATTTACGACCTAAAAGGAAATCCTGTTTGGTATTTACCACCCTCAGCGAATGCCCAGGGAGCATCAGAAATAAAAGTTTCACAGGATGGAACAATTACAATGCTGATGGGAGCCGAAGCAAATGAAATAGACTATAATGGTAGACTGCTGTGGTCTGCCCCAAAAAGCGTTGCGCCAGACGATAAGAGTGATGTGTCCTTTAGCTTCCATCACGAATTTACTAAATTACGCAATGGTCATTACATGGCTTTAGGCAATTTGGCAGGTAAGTCGGAGGAATCATTGCTAGAAAACATAAACTACCAACAGCAACTTCAAAAAAATGGCGAAAGAGTGCACTTTTTTAAAAATCCGCTTCACAGCCAGCTCTATGAATTTGACGCAATGGGCAAATTAGTTTGGAGTTGGGAGTCGACGAAATACTATGAGCAGTCGGATATAGCTACATTATACCGCGAAAACTTCAAAAAAATGGCCGTTCACGGTCATGAAAACGCTTTCTATTTCGATGAAAAAAACAGTGTAATATACCTGAGTTTTTCAACCTTTAACCGTATCATAAAAATAAGCTATCCCTCTGGTGAGGTGCTAAAAACTTATGGCGCTACATATATTGCAAAAGGACAGCCAGATGTTCAACTCAACAACAAAAAGCCGGAGCAAGCCTTGAAAAACAACTTTTTTACTGGCCAACATAGCTGTAACCTAACCCAAAATGGTGAACTATACCTGCTAAACAACAACCTAAACGACACTTCCGGATTCCCCAAAATTGCTATATTTAAAGAAACAAAAGGTGGCGTTTTGGGCGGTCTTGAAAAAGTGTGGGAATATGAGTGCCGGATACAGGAAGTGACAGGTAGACTTGATAACAGCGGCGGTGGATGTGTAAGTGAAATGCAAAATGGCGACATGTTCGTACTAATGAACAACCCATACAACAGGGCATTAATCGTGAACAGGAACAAACAATTGTTGTGGAGCGCTATACCGGAACGAAAAAATGAAAACAATGATTGGAACATAATTTCATCCTACAGATCGTGCATTATTAGCCGCGCCCAACTTGAAAATCTTATTTGGAAAAGCTATAACCAACAGCAAAAAGCCTCATCAAAAAACAATGGCATTTCTGTTACCGGAAATGCTTCTAAGCCGTAAAGGTTAATGCTATAGTTGTGAAAGAAGTTGTATTTTCACATTCGTAAACAGCACAAGAAAATACAAACAATGAGTTCTTCTGACGCAAAAGAATTTTGGAACGCCCGATTTGAACAACCAGGCTACATGTACGGCGATAAGCCTAATCTTTTCTTTAAAAGCATTATAGACACATTACCAGCAGGAAGGTTATTTGTACCCGGTGCAGGTCAGGGCCGAGACGCGGTTTATGCCGCCGAAAATGGCTGGGATGTGTATTGCGTAGATCTAAGCGATGCTGGACAACAGAAAGCGCTTAAACTTGCTGAATCAAAAAATGTAACCATTAAGTTTATTGTTGCAGATATAGATAGCATAGATTTTCCGGAAGCTACTTTTGATGCAGTAGCTTGTATATTTTTTCATTTGCCACCGGAAATAAGACAGCGCTTTTACAACAATGCGGCGAAATGGATGAAGCCCAACGGACATTTTATCCTCGAGTCGTTTACACCAGACCAGCTAAATAACACATCGGGCGGCCCCAAAGACCTGAATATGCTGACTACAGCACAGCAAATAATGGATGAAAACAGGCTACTAAAACCGGAGCTCATTGAGGAATACGAAACTGTACTTGACGAAGGGCTGCACCATAGCGGCAAAGCCAATGTAGTAAGATTTGTAGGCAGGAAAAACTAATTTGGCAGTGAAAAAGCATTCTAAACAGCGTACACCAACGTTTTAATGTACAAATTGTCGGCGCCTGGAATCAAGCATTACCTAACAGATGTAGTATAACTATCTATCATCCTGCTAAAAAAAAGTACCAGATTCGAATAGATTGCTGAAAACAGAGCATCAAACCGGAGGCTTTTGTTTTATCAATCACCACAATTGCACCTCCACTCCTCAACCTCCGGTTTGTTTACAATGCCCTGCTCATCCTCAAAATTGCATCTATAGCTTCTCTACGCGGCTGTAGCAAATCTTTTGCAGCATCATTCAGTATTTTCATTTCCTCTACCATGCCGGTAAGCATGTAGTCGCCTGCCGGATAAGTAAGCGTAGGAAAATGATGGTAAACTTGCTTATCAGTGTGTTTTTTGTGTAAAGTTTTGCTCATTCGGGAATGTGGTTTTGAAAAAAACGCAGAAAGACATTTTTATATTGCGTATCGGTCAAAAATTAATGTTAAACCGTAAATACCCACCTTATACCAGTTGTAATACCGATATTTTTGCTTGAATAAAAACACTTTTATGAATACTATTGGCATAACGGGCGGTACGGGATTTGTGGGCGGTCATTTGACTCGTTTGCTGGTTAGTAAGGGATACAAAGTGATTATTTTTACCCGCGACGCAAAGAACAGACAGACCAACGACAATGTGTCCTTTGCCCGCTGGGATGCAAATCTGGGCGTATGCGACGCCGAAGCCCTAGGCAGACTGGATGCCATTATACATTTGGCCGGAGCCGGCGTGGCCGATAAACGCCTTACCGAAAGCCGGAAGAAAGAAATAGTGGACAGCCGCGTAAAGGCTACAGATTTTTTGCTGGCGCAACTGAAAGCGTATGGCAAAAAGTGCAAGACATTCATTGCCGCATCGGCAACGGGCTTTTACGGACCGGACACTACTGACGGACAGCCATTTACAGAAGAGGCTAAACCCTGCAACGACTTTTTAGGAGATACCTGCCGCCAATGGGAGGCTGCCACAGGCAAGGCCGCAGCCACTATGCGCACCTGTATATTGCGCATAGGTATTGTGCTGGGCAACGAGGGGGGCGCTTTTCCGCAGTTTGTGGGGCCTATGGCGTTTGGGGCGTTGCCCATCTTAGGCTCTGGCAAGCAAATAGTAAGCTGGATAGCCGTTGCCGACCTTGCCGGACTGTTTGCCTATGCACTGGAAAATGCCCAGATGAGCGGTATATATAATGCCGTAGCCCCCGCGCCGGTAAGCCACAAAACACTGATGCAAACCATATCGCGCATTAAAGGCGGGTTCCGGATACAAGCTCACGTACCGGCTTTTATACTAAAAATAGTACTTGGCGAGCTAAGCGAAGAAGTGCTGAAAAGCTGCAACGTAAGCGCAAAGAAAACACTAAGCGCCGGCTACCAATATCAGTATCCCGACCTGGAAAGCGCTGCTACACATTTGCTGGCAACTGGTAAAAAGTAACCTACATTCGGAAACGAACGTTATTGAAGAAAAACACCCAACAGCGTTTCCGCCATTGGGTGTTTCATTGTTCATTTATTTTCAATTCAGTCTGCGCTATGCGCTTTTCTTAGCAGCCGGCTTTGCCTTTTCCGTTGTCTGCAGCCGGAACTCGTTATCGTCGAGCTTGCGATCTATGAGCAGCAGGCGTGGGTCTATAACTACTTTGTAGGGCGCGTCCTTGGTTGGTATGGTCAGCTTGGTTTGGCCTTGTTTCAGTTTGCAGCGGTTTAGCTGCATGATGGTGGTCGAGTTTTTGTATATACCTACCTCTACATAGTTTTCAGAGGGTAAATCGGTTTCTTTACCGGCGCTGTCGGCTACTATTTTCTTAGCGTTCAGGGTTATGGCTACACTATATCCGCTGTCGGTTTTGGTGGCTTTGGCATCCTCTACTTTGTTGTCGTACAGTATTATTTTATCAAAGGCATCGGTAATAAAATATTGCAGCGAGTCGGGGGTAGACTGACGTATGCACCTTACCAGGTCCATGGTGGTAGGGTATGGATTCGACTTTAGCCCGTAAGCTGCCAGAAAACGCTTCATGGCGCTGTTCAGGCTGTCTTCGCCTATATACTTACCTATGGCGTGCATTAGTATACCACCTTTTTGGTAGAGTATATATCCCTGCCCGGGATCGGCAAGCGCCAGCGGCTTTTCCTTCTCCGACTCTGCCGACCGCTTATTGAGATAATCGTCCATTTCTATGTGCAGAAACTTGCGCATACGCTCCTCGCCATACTCTTTTTCCAGCACCATAATAGCGCCATACTGAGCCAGCGATTCCGACAGCATATTAGAGCCCTCAACATTTGCTCCTACCACCTGGTGGGCAAACCACTGGTGTGCAACCTCGTGCGCCACTACATAGAACGGATAGTCTACATTCTCTTTAGCGCTATCGTCTACATCGGCAATAAACCCAATAGCCTCAGAGAAAGGTATGGTATTGGGGAACGACTGCGCAAAGCTGGCATAGCGCGGAAACTCCAGTATACGCACCTGCTTGTGCTGGTAGGGCGAAAAATTGGCAGTATAATACCCCAGCGCTTTCTGCATACCGTTAAACATGCGGTTCAGGTTGTATTCATGCCCTTTCGTGTAGTAAATCTCCAGATTCACATTGTTCCACATCATTTTCTTTACGGTGTAGCGAGCCGACAGGAACGAATAAAAATTCAGGATTTTGCTATCCATCTTGTAGTGAAAATACCGACGGCCACCTTCATTCCATTCGCGCTGCAGGTAGCCGGGGGCTACGGCTATCTGGTCGGGCACAGTGCTTACCACGGCTTCAAAGTTTACATAGTCGGCATCGTGCACAAACACATTGCGGGTATAGGCAGCAGTGTCGGTAATAGAGTTGGCGGTAGGGCGGTAGCCCAAGCCGTATTCCTTACGGTCGTTATTATCGGCTATTTCCATATCGGGATTGTAGCCTATAGATGGCATAAATACCTGATTGTTGATAAATGTGCCATTGCCTATAGGCGCACCAAGACCACTGAAATTGTTTTCGAAACCCTGCGCAACAATATCTACCCCAAATTGCAAGCCTACAGTATCGCCCGGCTGCAACGGCTGTCCCAGCTTGTATATGCGGTAGGCATATACCGAATCGTTGCTGACCAGCGTAGCCGGGCTGGAGAACGTCATTTTATTGATATGTACAGCCGCATCCAGCAACACATGTACCGAATCTATAGGATGCGAGGTTTTGTTTTGCAGGCAATAGGCGCCAGTGGCATGCAGCGCCCGGGTGTAGGGAAACAAATCGAGCCGCACACGTACATCGGTAATTTTAGGCTGAGGCGCATTTTTATACTTGCTGTATTTGCGTTCAAAGTTGGCTTGCAGTTCCTTCTGTTGTTTCTCGGTTTTAAAATCGTTCAGCACATTGGTATTGTAGTATATAAACGAGCCACAACCTAAAAACACCAGCAGGCTTACCGTTAGCACCCTCCACGATGGCATATTCACCCGCTCGCGAGCATTTTTAATGCGCAGCTTCAGCCGGTCTTCGCTGCCCCTGGCCCACCACAGGCAACTGAGCACAGCCAAAGCTACTGCAAACGAACCCCAATAAACCTTGTATACAAGGTAAGGAAATACGGCATGTCCAAAACCATTCATATCGCTATACTGAATACCGGGACTGGAGGCAAACACAAACAGATTTTGCTTAAACACCGTAGGCGCAAACAAGCGGTTCCAGATGTAGAACAATGCTACTATAAAATACCCCAAAAACTTATTGCTCACCAAGGTTTGCACAAAAAATGCCAGTATAGCCAGCAACCAATAGTTGATCAACACCACACCAAACAAGTATTGGATATACAGTACAATCTCAAAATTGGCATACCCTTTAAACAACTGCACTATTATACCGCATACCATTATGAGGCACAGCAGCAGGGTTTGCATAAACAGCAGACCGGTGAGCTTGCTGGTATAATACACCCAATTGGGCACGGGCAGAGCATCCAGTATGTTGCTCATGCGGTTGTCGCGGGCGCGCCACACCAGCTCTCCGCTAAACATGATAGTGATAGCCACCAGAAACAACTGGAACGTACCACCAAAGGTCTCTACTACCTTGTAGGTAACCGGAAAGGTGGTGGTATCGTATATCTTGCCTATCTGAAACGATACGGCAAACAGCAACAACATACCAAACAGCAGTATGATCTTGAAGTATATATTGCGGAGTATGGTCTGACATTCGTTTACCGACAATGCCCATAAACTGCGCAAATAGCTGCCACCGCCAAACAACTGTGTTACCTGCGGCAACTTTGCCCTGCTGAAAAACGAAGGCACAATAGCCGCACTAACGCGCTCCATAATCTTGGGCTTGCGAATGAATAAGCGGCGCGGACTGGAAGTAAACGAAAAATAGTTGTATCCCACAGCCCACACTATAGCAGCCACACTTAGCCATATAATGCGGTTGACCAAAAACAACCCCGACAACGGAATATTGAGGTGGTTTTTCTGGTCTACGCTCCAGTACTTACTCAGCAACCCTTTAGCCGAATCGCCAAACGGATCGGCGAGTGCAGAGATGGTTTCTTTGTCGAGCGAGCCGAGGAATGACTCTGATATACCGGTAACTACAATAAATATGATGAGCGATAGCCAGATAATAAAAATATCGCGCGCTATAAGGCTTACGGCAAAAAATATAGCGCCAAACAACAATGCATTGGGCACTACCGACTGCCAATAGGTATTGATGTAGGGCATTAGCATAAAACCCTCTATACGGGCAGCATTGACCCATGGCGAGGCATAACCCGCCATAAGCCCGAAGGCAGGCGCAGTAAGCAACAACAACGAAACAAACAATGCCCCTGCAAACCGACCAAACAGATAGTCGAACTTAGATACGGGGGTGGTAAATATCATAGTGTAGGCGTTGGTCTTAAAGTCGTTGAGCACGGCATTGCCCACCATGGCCACGATTATAATAAGCCCAATTAGGTTATTGATACCCGCAAAAAAGGTATCTATAAGCAATGGTGAGTTGACAAACACCTTTTCGCCACCAAACATAAACTTAACGCCTGTAAGCACGCCGCCGGCCAGCAACGCCAGAAAAAACGAGGCGGCAAATAGTATGATAAAATAAACATAGGTGGAAACAGACGTCATTAACCGCCTCACCTCGAAAGAAAAAATAGCTCCGAACATGATGTATGATTGTGAGGTGGATTAAGATATGTGTGAGAAATAGATAGTTTCCAAATCGGCTTTTTCTTGCCTGAAACCATTTCCGGGGTTGGTATCGCTGTTGATGTACACCATCATATACCCACCCGACAGCTTGGCCATTACTACCTTGTACTCTTTTTGGTAGGTAGCAACCTCGTCTTTTTTCACTTTCTTAGTCCATATCTTGTTGTCAAGGCTGTTTACCAGGTCTTCGGGATTACCGCGCTGCACCACCTTGCCGCCTGCTATTATGGCCATATCCTTGCACAGTTCGTTTACATCGTCTACTATGTGGGTAGATAGTATGATTACTATGTTCTCCCCTATTTCGCTCAGCAGGTTGTTAAATCTCAGTCGCTCGGCAGGGTCCAGACCCGCCGTAGGCTCATCTACAATTATCAGCTTAGGGTCGCCTATCAGTGCCTGGGCTATGCCAAAGCGCTGCTTCATGCCGCCCGAATAGCCACCCAGGGCTTTTTTGCGGTGGTCGTACAGATTCACCTGTTGCAGCAACGACTGCACCAGCTCTTTGCGCTCGTTGCCGTTTACCACCCCCTTTAGCCGGGCTATATAGTGCAGCATTTCCTCGGCCGACACCTTGGGGAACACACCAAACTCCTGCGGCAGATAGCCCAGCACCTTGCGCAGCTCTTGCTTTTGCTGCAGCACATTTATATTGCCAAACATGATAGAACCGCTATCGGGGTCTTGCAGCGTGGCTATAGTGCGCATCAGCGAAGACTTGCCGGCGCCATTGGGCCCCAGTAGCCCAAACATACCGTTGGATATATGAAGTGTAATATCTTTTAGCGCATGTACGCCATTAGGATATGTCTTGGAGAGGTTGGTTATCTGTAGCATTGTGCAGTGGTTGATGATTGTATATCGGACGGGCAGTAAAATAGTTACAAAAAAAGATAAATTTATTTCTTTGAATGTCGATGTATGGGAAATGACGTTGAAAATCACCCTTTGGGGGGGGAGGAGGTATTTAATTATTACCAAGAAAAGCGGCCTTAGGTATGAAATACCGAAACAAGAAAAACCAATATTATAACCAAGTTTTGATTACAGTATGCATTAGCCAAATGAGAAGAGTATTACTATTTCAAAAGCAAATACTAAACACCATTTCTAAACTAAAAATCCACCAATAATACTTACTAAACAACCACTTACACTGCATATAAAAATTTATTTGTTTTTTTTTAAAATGGTTTTTTAAATTTATAATTAAATAACCAACAAAAGAACATCTCTATGCAAGGAAATTCAATTAACGATCTAATGCACGATTGCGGATGCAATGATTATTCGCTATTAACTGCCAATACACAGATATCAAATATCACCGTTGGCAATACCAGCTTAACAGGTTCAGGTAATGTAACCGCCATTTTAACAGCGGGTGGCAATGGAACTATTGTAAAGTCGGTGATTATTAAGGCTACAGGCCCTGTTACTCGAGGCATGATTAGGCTGTTTGTCGGCACATCTAATGCAAGCACCATTTCACTTTACAAAGAAATCCCAATTTCTACCGAACCCCAGTTAGCAAACACCCCCACGCCTGCTCCATTTCTGACTACATTCGAAATGACGCTGAGTGGCGGACTAAAATTGCTTTCAGGTTACAAACTGTATGCATCTACACAAAACAGCGAAAGCTTCAATGTAATTGTAGAAGCATTGGATTGGGCATACCCGGCTGCACTGCCCGATAGTTGTTGCAATTATAAACAGGATACTGCCGCTACCGGCTTAGGTACGATAAGTACTGCCAATACCAATTTGAATGGCAGCGGTGCAATCGTAGCTATTTTCACCGCACCAACAGCACCATCAAACGGCACACTAATTAAAACTATTACTATAAAAGCATTGCAAAGTACCAATTTAGGCATGATCAGGCTTTTCATCAGCCCTAATGCTACTACATATTCACTTATGAAAGAGATTTCCATTCCTGAATCTGTACAATCGGGATTCGATCCTTCTTTCAAAATAGTACTCGAAGAAAACTTTTGCCTCCAAGCCGGCTATACTATAGGCGCAGCTACACAAATTGGTCAGAGTTTTGCTATTACAGTGGAAGGTATAGACTGGAATTACCCTATTTAATAGCTATTCCGGCATAAATGCAATGTAATTTATCAACATAAAAACAACGCAATATATGTACCACGACAAGCTCAACTCCCCAACCGATGGGTATAACTACACCCCAATAAACGGAAATGCAAGCTTTCAAGAGCTGATGCATAACCAAAATGCAAGTTTCCCAAAAATACCACTATACATTCCACCAAAAGAAAATTGCGGTTGTAGCAAACCCAGCCCACAACCAATACCCGATGATGTACTGTGGCAAATAAATAACAGAGCAAGCTATAACAAATAAAAAACGGAATATGAAACAATCCCTTATTGGTCCGGATGCTGCAAGCGACACTGCTATAAAAAACCCTGCTACAGACAGTATAATAAGCAAAGACAGACGTAGCGACAATACAGATATAACACCCGACACTACCTATTACGACCCCACTTATAAAGAGCCTAAGCGCGACCCGAAGATTGATAAAACCTATAGGGATCGCGACATAGAAGAAGGAAGACCCACAAAGTATGTGCCGCCAAGAGATAGCGGCACTGAAAGCCGCCTCTCTATGTCTACTGCACGCCGCTCACCAGGCCCGTACTACTTCAACGGATATATGCCCGAAGAGGTAATGCACCGCTATTTGGACAAAGCCATAACCATGCAGGGGTATAGTAATGAATACGTCGAACCCCCAGGCACATCTTTTGGCCCGACTGATTTACAAAGGGAGCAGGACTGGGAGATGATAAAAGATATACGGCCAAAATTTATAGGTAGAATCGCATATTTTTGGGGGCTTATAGGACAAGGGGAAGTTGATGCTATAATAGATCGTCTTACAGAGGACATTCGAAAAATACAAGATTTTGACAGTGATATAATTTGCCAGGCATTTATTACTGAATCTGTTGATGATTATTCCAAAGACATTCAGATACCCGCCCATTATTACGATCTTTTTCATAGGAAGGGATACCCGATTCAAGGTCCTTTTCCAAGAACGTTCGACTATAAAAAGATGTTATTTGCAGAAGAGTTTCGAATTGATCCTGTTAATTTCGATAAAGAACCCGGTGCTTTTAATAAACCTGAAACCTCCGAACCGGACATAGACAACTCCCCGGCAAAGGGCGATACACCAGACATTGCAAATACTGAAACAATGATGTGGTATTACTTTTTGGCAACCATGTATATAGACTGCGGTATTGAAGCGTTGCATATGGGGACAAACCAATTCTGGCGCGACAGGCAATGGGGTATGAAACATACCAATTACTTATTGGGGTTGATAAGAAATTATGCAAAAACACATGCAAGAAATGGAGTAGTACTTATAGATGGACATAATCCCTACGAAAACACTTGGTATTATACGCCGGGTATAACCTCCAAACTTGGAAAACATTGGTCGTTAGCTCCGTTTTTAGATCGTCATTTGCTTTACGATTTTAGTTCCTTAGGTGTATATTATACAAGAACTATCCCGCCACCAGATCCAGAACTTTTAAAAATAGACCCGAATTACAAAGTCCCCGGCTGCGATGACCCCAATAATATGCCGGCACGTATCATTTATGGTTCGGGATTACTCAATAGTTCGCCCGGAGGTATAAATCCACAGGGATGGTTATGTACGCATAATCCGGTACTTATGGAACTTGATCATGGCAGCGGTTGTGAATTGGATTTCGGTTGCGAGCATAACAGTAGTTTCGGAGTTTTAGGCGATGGTTTGGATTTATATAATTGCGACAATATAAGCTGGTTTATGTATCAGGGTGATAGCAAAACAATATGGAAAAACCCAATAGATGCACCATTCGATTTTAAGAAAAGGAATCGAATACTTGCCTATACTTACTACATTTCTAAATGCCTTGACCCTTTTGCTCATTTTCAATTTCCAGGCAGGAGAACTGGTACCAATCTGAAGTCTGATTTTATTCCAAAAATAGGTCGAACGATTTATCTATATAGAGCAAACACTTATAAACCCGGACTGGGCGGCTTCAATCAGCAAGAAACTATAAAAAAAATATGGAACGGCGGTATTGATACCTATTTCAATTGGACTTTTCATAATTTTACCAACGAAAGTGTTGCACCCTACAAAATTGCCCCCAATTTATTGAAGGTTAAGTCGGGCTTAGTGATGGTGGGTAGCGAAAAAATGTACTTTATAGGTGCCGACGGATTTATATATGGCTACATCCGCCACAGCAATGGCTACAATCAAGGCTGCTGGGTATCTTGGTGTTTAAATACAGAATTAGCCTTACCACCTGGAGCGAGGGCCAGACGTAGATTTTCTTTTGTAGACAAGGGGGCAACAAATATAGCGGCAAGCCCCGACGGCAGTAAAATAGTGTATATAGGCGAAGACGACCGGATACATGGATTTAATGTATATTCCGGTTTTTCTTACAATCATTTCACACTACCAAACGATCCCGATATTTTACCATTGGGCGACCTTGTTTTTGCAGAGAATGATTTGATTTTTTATATTGGACTGAATCGAAGTCGAGGTTTAAAAGCAGAAATCCATGGACTGCAAACATCGCGTCCGTTTTTATGGGAGACAATTAGCCCAACCTATGCAGCAGTTGGCACCGGCGCGCGCGACCAGCAACTGGACCGCCAAGCGCAACCGGCAGGAAGCCTTACCTACAGCAAAGCAAACAGTCGGCTCTACTACAGGGGAGTAGACGGTTATTTCTATTATTTCAAAATACTCAGTAAATTCGATTATCGATTTCACAACCCGGTCAGCGCCAACAACCAATTGATTCGTCAAAAGTTAGCCATTTTAGGTAATTTTGCATTGCACAAAAATAGGGTATATTTTATAGCGCGCTACCTGCCTACCGGCTACAACGACAATTGGGTACACTGCTTGTATGAAGCAGATGCAGGTAGCGATAACTGGAATACCTTGAGTCCGTCTTATTCTGGCGATATAAGTAGGCAGAGTGCCTCCTTGCCGCAAGGCAATATAAGTGTAAGCCCCGATGGCAACACTATTGCCTACTTTGGCGATGGTTTTGTATGCCTGTGTATCAACAAAGGCGATGATTTGAATTATAAATTTATCCGACCCACGTACAATGCATTTTTAAGTGACGGGCCAAACAATAACCCTGTAGTAGGTACCGGCAATAGCCTACAGTTTAGGAGCAATACACACCTGATATATATAAACGAAAATGATGCAAAGGTACATGAATTGATTTATGAAACTGCCTACGGAATAAATACTGTATTATCTAATTACCCATACTAAAAACACCCACTATGAAAAACTACCTAACACTATTTATTGCAGCCACCCTGCTGGGCGGCTGCTACAAGCGCAACCTTGCGCCTACGGTTTCAGGCTCGAGTATTATATCTTATGTTCGATTCAATTTTGAACACCCTACTGAAGTAGTAGCCGACAAGCATGGGAATATATATGTATGTGATTATGGACGCATAAGAAAGGTAGATAAAAATGGGATTACTACCACTATTGCAGGTGGCGGCACTGTAACAAATTATGATGGGCTACCCGCTACTGTTGCTGAATTTTGGACTGATGGACTGGCAATAGACGCACACGATAACCTATATTTTACCAGCAGAGAACGTAACCGGATAACCAAAGTAGACCCGCAAGGTATAGCCCACATAATAGCCGGGCCAA
>CAIRYK010000019.1 GCA_903882805.1 uncultured Bacteroidota bacterium
TGCACTATAGCGGTCGTGTCGCCGGTGCGGGCAACGGTGGCTATGCCCGGCGCGCTACTACTCCATACACCACCCTCGGTGGTGTCGGAGAGCGTTATAGCCTGTCCCTGACAAACTGTATTAGGCCCGTTGATGGGTGAAACTGGATTTACGATAATGGTGGTCATTGCCATACAACCAGAGCCCAGCGTATAGTCGACCAAAACAGTACCCGAAGATATGCCGGTAAGTATACCCGTTGTAGAACCTATGGTTGCCACTCCCGTGTTAGCGCTGCTCCAAACACCGCCGGGAATGGCGTCGCTGAGCGTGATGGTAGAGCCGACACAAACATCGCTGCGACCAATAATTGCTGTTGGCACAGGCACCACAACCATTGTAGTGGTGGCAAAACAACCCGTTGACAATACATAAGAGATAACTGAAGTACCCGCAACCAGTCCCGATACAACGCCGGACGATGAACCGACAGCTGCGATGCCCGGCAGGCTACTCACCCATGTGCCACCGGGAGTGCCGTCGGCCAAAATGGTGGTCTGCCCTACGCATACCTGAGCAGTACCTACTATCGCCAGCGGTACAGGATATATGGTAACCGAACGGGTAATAAAACAACCCGTAGATAATTGATAAGTAATAGTAGCAGGCCCGGAAGCTATGCCGATTACAACACCAGTAGTAGAGCCAATATCAGCAACAGATGTATTGCTGCTACTCCAAACGCCGCCCGGTGTTGCATCTGTAAACAGGATAGTAGCCCCCACACAGCCGCTTACCGATCCCACAATTGCAGCGGGCAGCGGATTAACGGTAACGTTGGTATTTACCCTGCAACCTGTAGCAAGCGTATAGGTGATACCAGCCACGCCCGGGTTTACGCCAGTTACAACGCCTGTGCCCGACCCTACTGTAACCAATGTGCCTGTTGTGCTCCATGTTCCGCCCGGCGTTGCATCGGTAAGAGTAACCGTTGCGCCAACGCATACGCCTGCAACGCCAGTAATAGCGGCAGGTAGCGGATTGACAGTAATGGTAGTAGATGACAAGCAACCAGATGGCAATAAATAACTGATAACAGCAGTACCGGCATCAACGCCCAACACTATTCCAGACGTAGAACCAATAGTTGCCACCAAAGTATTATCGCTGCTCCACAGCCCGCCCGATACAGAATTGGCGAGCGTTACAGAACTGCCCACACAAACATTTGAAGGGCCCGTAATTGGGGCATTAGGATAAACAGTAACCGTATGTAATGCTATACAGCTACCGCCAAGCGAATAAGTAATAGTTGCCGTACCGGCCAGTACGCCCGTAACAACACCGGTCGTCAGGCCAACCGTTGCGCGAACTGTGCTGCTGCTTACCCATGTGCCGCCGCCCACAAGGTTGGTGAGGCTAATTGTATTGCCTGCGCATACGCCCGTTGGTCCGCTGATGGCAGATGGCGTTGGGAACACGGTAACCACCTTGAGCGCATAACAGCTACCCAAGGCATAAGTAATGGTAGATGTACCTGCCGATACGCCGGTAACCAGACCCACGCCGCTGATGGTTGCTACGCCGGGAGCGCCGCTGCTCCATCCACCGCCCGGTGTAGGATCGGTGAGCAGAGTTGTTGCGCCCACGCAAATACCGGAGGTTCCGACTATAGGTAATGGCGAGGTGGTAACCGTTAACGTAGTTGTTGCCACAAGCCCAAAGCCCAATGAATAAGTAATAGTAGTTGTGCCGGCAGATATACCGTTGACAACGCCGCTAAGCGAACCAATGGTAGCAACAGCGGTATTGGTACTCGTCCATGTGCCGCCGCCTACGCCATTGGTAAGTAGGGCTGTTGTGCCAGTACAGAGGCTGCGCGGTCCGCCAATAGGCGTTGGCGCAGAGGTTACGGTAATGGTTTGAGTAGTGAAGCAAGCGCCTATGGTATAGGTTACAATCGCCGTTCCCAGCGAAATACCGCCCACAACGCCTGTACTTGCATCTACTGTGCCTATAGCGGTATTGCTGCTACTCCATACGCCGCCGGTAACAATATTACCCAACGTTGTTGTGCTACCTACGCCCGTAACAGGCACGCCTGTAATAGGACCCGGCGTAGGTAATACCGTAACGGTAATAGTAGCTACGCAACCAGCGCCCAATGTATAACTGATAACGGATGTGCCCGAGGTAACCCCCAACACAGTACCCGTTAGCGACCCAACAGTGGCAACCGCAGTATTGCTACTGCTCCACACCCCGCCGGGCGTTGCATCGGTGAGCGATGTTGTAGCGCCGATGCACATACTTGTGCCGCCGCTTATGGCCACCGGCGTAGGATAAACCGTAATAGTTTTGGTAACAAAGCACCCTGTTGGCGCTGTGTAGGTGATTGTAGCTGTTCCGCTTGCTACTCCCGACACAACACCCGTACCCGAACCAACGGTTGCTATTGTTGTTGTGCTGCTGGTCCATGTGCCGCCTGTAGTAGCATCGGTATAGGTAGTGGTAGCGCCGGTGCATACGCCTGCTGCCCCTACTATAGCCGCCGGACCCGGTATAACTGTTACCGTACGGTAGGCGGTACAACCCGTGCCCAAAGAATAAGTAATTATCGCTGTGCCTACCGACACGCCGGTAGCGATGCCGGAAATGGAACCAAGCGAAATTGAGGTAGATGAAGAAGTCCACAAGCCGCCCAAAACAATATTGGAATAAGCTGTTGAACCGCCTAAACAAACGGTTGCCGAACCTAAAATTGGGCCGGGTGTAGGACTGACCGTAAGTGTAGTAGTAACAAAACAACCGCCAGAAACTGTATAAGTAATAGTAGCGGTACCCAACGCTACCCCAAACACGCTGCCCGATGTAGAACCTATAGTAGCTACCGCTGTATTGTCAGATATCCATGTGCCGCCGGGTACGCCGTTGGTAAGGGCAATGGTAGCGCCCACACACAACGCCGACGGGCCGGAGATGGCAGTTGGCGAGGTATTTACGGTAATAGTTTTGGTAACTACGCAACCCAATCCAAGCGAATAGGTAATAACAGAAGTACCCGCAGCTACGCCCGTAACAATGCCCGACAACGAGCCAACCGTAGCTACTGCTGTGTTACTGCTCGTCCAGCTGCCGCCGGTTATGGGGTCGGTAAGGGTAATGGTAGCGCCGCTACAAACCGCAGATGGTCCCGCAATAGCCAGCGGAGCCGGATTGACGGTAACGGTTGCCGTAACAAAACAGCCCGAAGGCAGTGTATAACTGATTATTGATGTGCCTGCCGATACGCCTGTAACGATACCGCTGGTAGAACCTATAGTCGCTACGCCGGTATTGGTACTGGTCCACAAACCGCCGCCTACCGTATTGCTCAGCGGAGTGGTAAGACCGAGGCAAACATTCAGGCTGCCGGTTATGGTTCCCGGCACCGGACTAACTGTAATAGTAACTGTTGCCAGGCAACCTGCGCCAAGATTGTAGGTAATAACCGACGTGCCGGCCAATACGCCATTGACCACGCCGGTAGAGCTGCCTATTGTAGCTACCGCAGTGTTGCTACTGGTCCACAAGCCGCCGCCAACGCTATTGGTTAGCGTTACCGACTGACCGGCGCAAACAACCGACGGCCCTCCTATGGCCCCTGGCGAAGGATTGACCGTAACAGTAGCTATAGCGCTACAACCCGACCCTATGGTATACGATATTACCGCAGTGCCCGCAGCCACTCCGGTTACTACTCCCGTGCCGGTGCCCACTGTGGCCACACCGGTGTTGCTGCTGCTCCATCTGCCGCCCGCTGTGGCGTCGGCCAGCGTCACGCTGGCGCCCTCGCACAGTATTCGCGTGCCGGTTATGGCAGCCGGGTTGGGACTAACCGTTACCATGCGCGTTGCATAGCAGCCCGTACCCACCGAATAAGTAATAGTAGCAGTGCCTACAGCCACGCCCGTAACAATGCCCGTGCCGGTGCCAACGGTGGCTACGCCTGTGCTGCTACTGGTCCAGCGGCCGCCGGGTAGTGTGTTCGTTAATGTTGTTGTTCCGCCCACGCACAAACTTGCCGTACCCGATATTGCCGATGGCGAAGAGGTAACGGTAATTGTTTTTGTGGCTATACAACCCGTACTTAATGTATAAGTGATGGTAGCCGTGCCGGGACTAAGGCCGGTAACCAGGCCAAGCAGGGTAATAACAGGCGCAACGGCGCCATTGCTGGACGACCATGTACCGCCGCCGGGCGAGGTAAATGTAGTGGTTGAACCCACACAGATTAACGATGAACCCGTTATAGGGGTGGGTAATGGATTTACGATTACCGGCACTGTCTGGTAGCAGCCGGTGGGCAGTGTGTAGGTGATTATTGCCGTGCCTAATGTTAGGCCGGTAACAATACCCGATAGCGAGCCTATCGGGGCTACGCCCGTATTACTACTCATCCAGGTGCCGCCGCCGGCATCGGTAAGCGTAGAGGTCAGCCCCAGACAGATAGCCGTTACCCCGGTTATAGGATCGGGCGTGCGGTTTATGGTCATGGTGGTGGTTACAAAACAGCCTGTAGACAGGCCGTATGTAATAATAGCCGTGCCAGCAATATAGCCCGTTACCAGTCCGGTTCCGTCTATGTCGGCTATCGTCACGTCGCTGCTGCTCCATGCGCCGCCTGTGGTAGCGTCTGAAAGGGTGGTTGTATAAGTTTCGCATATTGCCCTGATGCCGGTTATGGGCGCCGGTATGGGCAATACAGTAATATCGGTGGTTACGTAACAACCCGTAGGTAGTCGGTAGGTAATAGTTACGAGTCCTGCCGATACGCCGGTTACCACGCCCGTTGTTGAACCCACGGTGGCCACGCCCGTATTGCTACTGCTCCACAATCCGCCAGGCGTGCCGTCGGTAAGGGATATAGTAGCGGCTACGCATACCGATGAAAGACCGGTGATAATGGCCGGTAACGGACTGACGGTAACTACAGTAGTTGCTCGGCACCCTGTAGACGTAAGCGCATAGGTTATGACCGATGTGCCTGCCGAAACTCCGGTAACAATACCGGTTGTAGACCCAACCGTAGCCACTGGCAAGCGACTACTGCTCCAGGTTCCGCCCGGCGTAGGGTCGCTGAGGGTTGTGGTACTTCCCTCGCACACAAATGTTGTGCCCGTAATAGCCGACGGGGACGGATTGCACGTAATGGTTGTTGTGACCATACACGCGCCGCCCAACGAATAAGTAATAACAGTTGTGCCTACAGTAACGCCGGTAACAATGCCCGACGATGTGCCCACTGTGGCAACGCCTGTATTGCTACTGGTCCATGTGCCGCCGGGCACGCCGTTGCCCAGCGTAGATGTGCCGCCTGTGCACACCGTGCTCGGGCCTGTTATAGATGTTGGCGAGGTATTGACGGTAAGCGTGGTGGTGGAATAACAGCCCGTACTGACCAGCTTGTAGGTTATGACCGTGGTGCCCGCCGCCACCCCTGTGGCAATACCCGTGGTAGACCCTATAGTAGCTACCCCCGTATTGCTGCTTAGCCATGTGCCGCCGGTAGTACTATTGGTAAACGTAGCTGTATAACCGATACACAAATTAGTTGGGCCCGATATTGGCGACGGCGGTATATTACTAAAAAACTCCACACCGGGGGTAGCTGCGCTACTTCCTGAACTACTGCAGGTAAGCACGCAGCGGTAATAAATATGCGCTGAAATGGTAGCCGTATACACCGCATTGGTGGCGCCGGTCACATCTGTCCACGTGGAGTTGTCGGGCGAAGTTTGCCACTGGTAGGTAATGCCGGCGCCTTGCGATGAGCAATTAAGCGATAAATCAGTGGTGTAGGTAGCGCAACCCGTAGTGGTAGTGGCGCCCACGGTGCCCGGCGTTGGTGTTCCCGCGCATTGATACGACCAGCGATATACCTGACCCGACGCAGGCATGCCCGATATGCTGCGCGTAGCAGTACTCATACTGGGCGTTGGCGATGAGGTAGCATTATTGAGCGACCAGAAAGACATAGTGCCTGTAGCCGGATAGGGAGCAGAGCCGCCGGTGATACCCACTGCCTGGTAGCCAGTATTAGATACCTCGTAATACAAAAACTCGTAGGTAAAGTCTATATTATTAGATGTTTCGTAGAGCTTGATTTCTACATTGAGCGCAGGGGGCTGCAAACCTGAATAACTAAAAAACGATACGTTGTACCACTCTATGGTAAACACCCTGTAGGGCGCTGTGCCGGTAGTGGCGTAGCGTACATTGGCGCCCGATGTTACCGCATCTACCCACCATGGCGCAAGTATTGGCCGAGGCAAATTGGCGGCAACAGCGGTATTGGGCAAGTCGTTGTCGTAGGTATTCGGGGTGCCCGATGTAGGAAAAGTTTGCCCAAGCACCGCCCAGCAATTGGCCGAGGCGCCCAAAAAAGTATAGGTAGTACCGCAATAGTTGAAGTTGAAACCAATAGGAATACCGCTGTACCAGCAATCGTCGTAAGCCCCGCCGGCGCCCCATGTGCTACCGCCCGAGTAAGTAATAAATGGCGCGGAAACCGATACATATGGACAATTGAATGCGCTAAAGCTATAACTACTAAGGGCTTGTGAAAAACCCGAGAAAGATAGCAGCGCAAAAAGACAGATGAGTAATATTCTTTTCATCACGAAATTGGTTTTATAAGGTATATCAGTGGTCAATAATCTTGTTCTAAAGGTAACAATTATTTTATTCTATATTAGCTGATAGCTCATTTTCAGGTAAAAACCATTAGCCGATTCCGAAAAAAAAGATTTTGCAGCGCCCGCTCTTCCTCCAACTCTAAAAAACAACATTCTTACACCCTATCGCCGTTTTTGCTATTTGTTTCGCACATCGTTTTGCCATCACCGACATTGTATTTTACCTCTTGATTAAAGGCGTTGATTATTGTATAAATGTTAGCAAAGCATTAATGGTTTTTGTGGATTGTTGCGGTATAGAAAAACGGTTGGAAAAATAGGGAACTTGCGGAAGCGAGGCTTTTTCCAGTAAGGGGGGATCAAAGCCCTCAACGCCCAAAAATGTCGCGGTTCGGCGAGGCTCACCGAGATTTTTTATGGGCTATTTTCTCGTGGCCTTGTGGCGCTTTACAATTTGAAATATAAAAATAAGATGCTGGTCCGAGCATCCCGCTCGGCCCCGATAATAGCAAGCGTCCGCTTGCAAAAAAACAGTTTGAGGAAGCGTGGCTTCCAATTAATAAAAACAACTGCGGAGCTATGTTTTTACAACAATTACTGCTTACTTATTTTATGCACAGTAGCATTACCACCGCTATCCGTTACCCGAACCATATACATGCCGGGTGGCAGGTGGCGGAGCGGGAGCGTAGTATTGGGTGCAGCCTTTTGCATACTATATACCACCTGCCCTACTTGGTTGCAAATGGTTATAGCTGCCTCGCTGCCAGCGCCCTCTATATGCAGCTCATCGCTTGCCGGGTTTGGGTAGACCCGCACAATACTGCTTGTATGCGCCACGCTACGCACCGCCAGCGAGGGCATGGGCAGGTAGCAAGGGGTATCTACCACTATGCGGCGTACACGACGATTGCTGTTATCGCAAATGTACACATTGCCACAGGTGTCTACCGTTACACCTGCCGGATGCCATATTTGCGCGGCAGTAGCCGGCCCGCCATCACCGGCAAAAGTAGTACTGCCATTGCCGGCGATAGTATGTATGATACCCATTGCATCTACCTTACGTATTCGGTTGTTATATTGGTCAACAATGAATAATTCACCACTTTTAAAGTACATATCTACAGGGGTAATACCAGCAGCTGTTGCGGGACCACCATCGCCACTATAAGTACCGGAACCATCGCCAGCTACTGTAGTAATAATACCGGCGGTATTTATTTTACGAATCCTACATATACCAACTCCATATTGTGCAATGTACAAATTGCCTGTATCGTCGGTACATATGCCCCATGGGCTTGTAGTCGCTGCCGTTGCAGGCCCACCATCGCCGGTTGATGTGCCTGTGCCATTTCCAGCAATGGTGGTTATTATACCATCAGGACCAATTTTTCTGATTCTGCCATTATTCAAATCGGAAATATACAAATTACCAAATCTATCGAAACAAACATCCTGAGGAGCGTACAATACCGCATTCGTTGCCGGTCCGCCATCACCACCAAAACCCGCTGTACCATTGCCGGCAATGGTGCTAATTATACCCGAACTAACATCTACTTTTCGTATCCGATGGTTGTTAACATCAGCTATGTACACATTGCCAATACTATCTAAAACTGGCCCATAAGGAACACTAAGATTAGCAAGTGTGGCCGGCCCATTATCTCCACTATAGCCACCACCAGTGCTAAAGCCAGCAACGGTCGTAATAATTCCTGATGGAGAAATTTTACGTACCTTATTAGCACCAGTAGTTGCACAAAAGTAATAATTACCATATTTATCGAATGCGCCACCACATGTTGCCCCAACAGAAACTGATGTAGCCGGCGCACCCTCCGTATAGGTAGTACCTCCTCCTGCCAATGGTGTTATTATTTGTGCATAACCCAATAATGGCGCAAAAAATGACAATATAACGATTATTTTTTTCATAAGCATTAATTTATATTATATATAAAACTTTAGCTCCTATTGGCGGTGGTGTCGAAGCAGGGAGGTAATAGATACTTCCTGCAGGCAACCCAGCACCACTATTGGGCGTATCAATCGCATTTAAACAATTTACATGAAGTGTATTTGCCGACATATTTAGTGGGTTGTTTATGTTGCACCCAAATATACCAGCGTATGCTAAGCCATTATCGTTATTGCCACTGCCACCAAAAATTACCGAGCATTGCCCAGAAACAATATTGCCGCATCCGCTAAATATACCTGAGTGTGCTGCGCCTGGCATTATGCAGTTGTTTTGCCCGCCGCCTATTACTCCATATGGTGTTTCTGTAGCGGGTGTTCCTGTAGTTCCAGTGTCAATACAGTTATTGCGGCCGCCGCCTATAAATCCATAAATTGCGGGGTCTGCTGCAGCAGCGGCGTTACCTATACAGTTGCTTAAGCCTCCGGTAATGGCGCCGAATATAGAGCCTGTATGCACCCGGTTTTGTCCGCCGCCAGCTATTGTGCCACATGCCGCAGATATTCGGTTGCCCACGCCGCCGCCTATTGTGCTGTGGCTATTGCCTGTAACCACCGCATTGCCGGTACCATTGCCTATAAACGAATAGTCGCCCATGGCGCAGTTTACCATACCATTGCCTATAAACGACATTAGCCCTTCCGCTTGGTTGTTTAATGAAGGTCCCGATGCATGGGGAGGGTTGCAGCCGTTTCCTATAAATGAATAGGGGCCAGACGCCAGGTTCCAGATACCATTGGTAACGTTGGCATGTGTAGCAGATGCTATGTTTAAGTTACCGCCAGTTACGCTGCCATAGGTTGCGGTGCATACATATGCTCGTCTGTTGCATTTACGAATAATGGATGTTAGGCGCAGATATTTCATAAGGCTACTTACAAGGTTCTATTACTACATTCTTTTGTCGTTTTGCTCGTATGCAAAACCCAATTTTTTTTGAAGTTATGCAATAACCCAATTGAAATTAAATTAACAAATAAATATTTTAAATCAAATACATTTCAAGCTAATAGACAATCTTTCACGAAAGTCTGGAAAGATGCCTTGCCTAAATCAAGGACAGACAAAAGGCCGCCATCGTTGGCTCCAATGGTATTAGTTCCCCTTTATAGCCTTAAAAATGCCGCGGTTCGGCGGGGCTCACCGAGATTTTCGGGCAACAAAACAAATAATTGGCATATACCGTCCAAATGATTAATTTTATTTAAGGTAACAATTGCACGATGAAACTATTTAAATGGCTGGTTTTGTTTTTGCTGGGCGGCGCTGCCAATGCGGGAGCGCAATCGTTGGGCGTTTACGATTCTTCGTCGTGCGATGTGTTGGTGAGCCTTAGCGCTCACGACTCGCGCACCAGTTGCGCCATGCTGGTGTCGTCGCAGTTTTTGGTGCGGGCAGGCGGCCCATACCCCGCTTATTACTTCGAAGATGTTACTACCCTCAACGGCACCGGCGCTGACGGTGTAAGGTGGAACGATCTGTTGGCTGTGCCTATCGGCGGCGTGTGGGATGTGGCCAACATTAACAACCCCGCCATGACGTGCGTGCGCCCAATAGGTAATTCGGCGTGCGGATTTATGCCCACCGGCGTGCTGTCGTGCGACTGCCTGCCTACACTGCGCTGGATACCCGGCCTGTATACCAAGGCTTGCATAGCGCCCTAACGTTAGCAATACCTTAAATTACGGATATAGAGCAACAAAACACCCCATAGATTTTGACTATATCTTGCATAAATGTATGTTTGTACTCTAATTTCTACACATGACCATTACACAATTAGAATATGTGGTTGCCGTGGCTACCTACAAGAGTTTTGTACTTGCCGCCGAAAAGTGTTTTGTTACCCAACCAACGCTGAGTATGCAAATACAAAAACTGGAAGATGAACTGGGCATAAAAATATTTGACCGCAACAAACACCCCATAGCTGTAACAGATATGGGCGAACTGGTGGTAGAACAATCGAGGATAGGACTGGCAGAGTGCGAGCGCATACACGAAGTAATACAAACGCAACAAAAAATACTGTCGGGCAAATTCAGGTTTGCAGCTATACCTACGGTGGCGCCAAACATACTGCCCGGCCTACTGGAAAACTACTCTAAAGCCTATCCGGACATGAAGCTGGAGGTAAAAGAGATGGAAACCAACCAGATACTGGCCGCCCTACGCAACAACGAAATAGACGCCGCCCTACTGAGCACGCCGCTGGAAGAAAAAGGCATAAAAGAATATCCACTGTTTTACGAGCCTTTTGTGGGCTACTTCAGCGATGGCGAAAAAGCCTTGGAGAAACGCATGATTATACCATCTGATATAGCGCTGGACCGTATATGGCTGCTGAACGAAGGTCACTGCATGCGCAACCAGATAATAAACCTGTGTAGCGAACAGATACAAAAGCTGCAAGCCGAACGCCCTTACAGATACGAGTCGAGCAATGTGGAAACGCTGCGTAAGATGGTAGAGAAAAACGGCGGTATGGCGATACTGCCCGAACTGGCTACGCTGGAGTTTACAGAAGACCAGATAGAGCGTATCAGGTATTTTGAAGACCCTGAGCCGGTGCGCGAAATAAGTCTGGCTACCAATAGTCATTTTGTGCGCACAGGCATACTGCAAAGCCTGATGGATGAGATACTGAAACTGGTGCCCGAAAAAATGCGCGTGCAAAAGAAAAACCGCAAGGTGCTGCGCATACAAAGCGCCAAACTGGAACTGTAATGCATATAGGCGCTTTTAAATAGCTAAGCGGCGGTACTAATGCCCACAGGCAGCGGAACCGCCGCTTTTATAATGCTGCACAGCGCAACCGCACACCTTATTTTATACCTTTGCCCCATAAGTATGGCAGTATACTACGACATAAACAAGGTACCTACGTTTACAAATGCGGTTATTACCATTGGCGCCTACGACGGGGTGCACGATGGGCATAAGGCAATATTGCGCAAAGTGGCGGCGCGCGCCCGCGAAGTAAACGGCGAAAGCATACTGATAACCTTTGAACCGCACCCGAGAAAACTGCTGTTTCCGGATAAACCGCTGGGCATAATAACGCCGCTGGCCGAAAAAATAGACTATGCGCTGGAAACAGGTATAGAACATATAGTGGTAGCGCCGTTTACACGCGAATTTTCGGCAATGTCGGCGCACGACTATATTGAGCAATTTCTTGCCAGGGTTTTCAAGCCACATACCATCATCATAGGTTACGACCACCGTTTTGGTCACGACCGCGCAGGCGGCATAGAGCTGCTAATCAAGTATGCGCCCGAATATGGCTACGAACTGATAGAAATACCGGCCCAACTGATAGATGAAGCAGCAGTAAGCTCGACCAAGATACGCAATGCTATAAGAGAAGGAAATATGCAATTGGCCGCCCACATGCTGGGCAGGCCCTACAGCGTAGCAGGCACGGTGGCGCATGGCGCCAAGCTGGGCAGAACCATAGGCTACCCCACCGCCAACCTGAACCCCGCCGAGCCCGACCAATTGCTGCCCTGCAATGGCGTATATGCCATACTGGCCACACACAATGGCCGCACGCACAAAGGCATGGCCAGCATAGGCTACAACCCAACCGTAACCGATAAAAAGGAGCTACGCATAGAAGGTAATCTGTTCGATTTTGCCAGTGAAATTTATGGCGACGCCATTACATTCCAATTTATAAAACGCCTCCGCGATGAGCAAAAATTCGATTCGCTGGCTGCGCTTACGCATCAGTTGCATTTAGATAAAGAAAACACATTGGAGGTTTTGGCCTGAGGCTAAAACCAATAGAAATACAATTGCCGCCGGAGTTTTAAAACCGGCGGCAATTTTTTTATCAATTTATATTCGGCGCTATTGGCGCTATATTCACACTGCTTATCGCAACACCGTAGGCCGAGATTGGTAACTCTATACACTATCATGCACTGGGCCACCAACAGCCGCCACAGTTTTCTTTTGCGCTACACGCCCAATTCCAGAAATACCGGACAATGATCTGAATGCTTCACATCGGGCATGATTTCGGCATGCTTCAGCGTATCCTTGAGCGTTTCTGTTACATTCAGGTAATCTATGCGCCAGCCCTTGTTGTTGGCGCGCGCTCCGGCAAACTGACTCCACCAGGTATACTGATGCGGATTGGTGTTGAAATGGCGGAAAGTATCTACAAAGCCGCTTTCAAAAAGTTTATCCATCCACGCGCGTTCTTCGGGCAAGAAGCCTGTGTAGTTTTTATTGCGCACAGGGTCGTGTATATCTATTGCTTTGTGGCAAATATTGTAGTCGCCGCACACAATCAATTTTGGTCGCGTCTTTTTCAGTTCGGTTATATATTCAAAAAACTCGTCGAGCCACTGATATTTGTAGGTCTGCCGGTCATCGCCGCTGGTGCCGCTCGGGAAGTAGGCGTTCACCACCGTAACATCGCCAAAATCGAGGCGCAATACCCTGCCCTCGGCGTCGCTTTGCATTATGCCGTTGCCATATCCCACGTAGTCGGGCGCCAGCTTGGTAAGCACAGCCACGCCGCTATACCCTTTCTTTTGCGCCGAGAAGGAAAATACCTCATACCCTGCCGCCAACACATCGGCAATCGGCACATCTTCCTGATTGGCCTTTATCTCCTGCAGGCATATTATATCGGCAGGGTCGGTTTTCAGCCAGTCTATAAATCCTTTCTTTACAGCGGCGCGTATGCCGTTTACATTATAGGTTATTATTCTCATACTTGCAGTGTACTTGTAGTGTAAAAATAGATAAAATTGCCGCGTTTGCCCAGCGCATAAATCCGCTAAAGCAGCCCTTCGTCGGCAAAACTAAGGTATTTGTTTCCGCCCACTATTATGTGGTCTATCAGTTTTATGTCCATCAGTTCGCCGCCGTTTTTCAATCGCTGGGTCACATCTTTGTCTTCGCGGCTGGGTATCAGGCTGCCCGACGGGTGGTTGTGCGCCACTATCAGTTTATTGGCATTGTGCAGCAGGGCGTTTTTCAGTATCATTCTTATGTCTACAACTGTGGAAGTCATGCCGCCTGTGCTGAGCGTTTCCTGCCTTATCAGTTTGTTGCTCTGGTTGAGGTAAAGTACATAAAAAACCTCGTTGCTATAGTCTTGCAGCGCAGCCACCACTATTTCGGCGGCATCTCGGCTGCTCGATATAGTTTGGCGCATCAGCACATCGGCCATTTGCCTGCGCCGGCCCAGCTCCAGCGCCGCGCTTATGGTTATGGCTCTGGCCTCGCCTATACCCTTGGTCTTTTGCATATCCATTACCGTTAGCCGGCCCAGTTCGCCCAGATTGTTATTGGCCATTGCCAGTATATCTCTGCCCAGATCGAGGGCGCTACGGGTGCGGGTGCCGCTATTGATGAGAATAGCCATCAGCTCGGCATCGGTAAGCGCGCCGGGGCCCTTCTGCAACATTTTCTCGCGCGGCCGCTCGTCTTCCGACCAGTTTTTTATGCTCTTCGACTCGTTCATAGAGCAATGAAAATACATGTTCAATTCGTAAAACCAGCAGGTCGAACTTATATTTTTTACCGTCTATCATTTATCGCTATTTGCCAATAATCCGTTTGTTAACTTTGGCCTTTACCTTCGCGCCTAAACACTATATCTGTGGATCATAGTTTTGCTTACCTACCATACAAAAACACCGGTTTTTTCTCGGCATTAGTAAAAGATTACCTCGACAATGCACCAGAAATTCAACCCTTTTACGGATTTGCGCCTACTGCCAGCGGCCTGAACGAAGCCATTGCTGCGCGACCGGCTTATGATGTAAACAGAACTGCGCTAGTAGCGGCGCTAACTAAGCAATACGCACACCTGACCACAACACCCCAAGCAACCGATAACATACAGGCGCTGCTCAGTGAAAACACCTTCACGATATGCACTGCCCATCAGCCCAACCTGATGACCGGCTACTTGTATTTTATATACAAAATACTGCACGCCATAAAACTGGCCGAGGAGCTGAACGCGCTGCACCCCGACAAGTATTTTGTACCGGTGTACTATATGGGCAGCGAAGACAACGATATTGAAGAACTGGGTACGTTCAGGTTTAGGGGAGATAAATATGTGTGGGATGGCGACGGTCAGACAGGCGCTGTAGGGCGTATGAACACCGCCGGACTAAAGCCTATGGTTCAGCAGATGTTTAAACTGTATGGCCCGCCCGGCAAAAACTGCGATGATCTGCAAAATATGGTGGAGCAGGCCTACCTGCATCATAAAACCATAGGCGAGGCTACGCATTACCTCGTTAATGAGCTGTTCGGCAGGTTTGGACTGGTAGTGATCAATCCGGATGAGGCAATACTGAAGCAGCAGTACATACAAGTGATGCAAGACGAACTGCTGCACCAAAATGCACACCCTATAATAAATGCACAAATAGACAAACTGGGCGCCCACTACAAGATACAAGCCAACCCAAGATCCATCAATCTTTTCTACCTGACCAATCAGCTACGCGAGCGAATTGAGCAAAAAGGCGATAAATGGACGGTGGTAAATACAGGGATAGAGTGGAACGAAGTAGAACTAATAGCAGAACTACACGAACACCCCGAACGGTTTAGCCCCAATGTGATGCTGCGCGGAATGTATCAGGAAACTATACTGCCCAATGTTGCATTTATAGGCGGCGGCGCAGAAGTAGCCTACTGGCTGCAACTCAAAACCCTGTTTGCTCACTATGGCGTTTTTTACCCAAGCATACACTTGCGCCAGTCGGTATTGTGGGCCGGAGCAGCTGATGCGGCGCTACGCGAAAAACTGGAACTGACGATTGCCGACCTTTTTGCTCCGCTATTGCAACTGGAGCGCGAATATGTAACCAACCATAGCGGCAACGACTGGCAAATAGCCGCAGAAATAGATGCGCTGGAACAACTATTTGCTACTATAAAGGCCAAAGCCACAGCAACAGACCCTACACTAAGCGCGGCATCGGGCTCGGCGCTACACAAAATGAAAAGCCAGATAGCAACATTGGAGAAGAAAATGCTGAAAGCTGAAAAACGCAAAATGGATGTGCATATGGCGCGTATAGAAAAGCTAAAAAACAGCCTCTTCCCCAAAAACAGCCTGCAGGAAAGGGTGGAGAACTTTATGGAGTTTTACCTTAATTACGGTCCTGAATTTATGGACGTAACAAAGGAAGGCATACGGCCACTGGAACCTCAGTTTTTAGTTGTAGAGGCACGATAGGCGCTCCGTTATTTCATAAGCTCATCATAGCCTATAGTAGTATAGGGAACCATTGTATCGATAGTGAAATACTGATGGTTAATTCTTGACGATGGTCGTTTTTCCCAACAGCCTATCAGGGTGTCGTTTCCAGTGGTTAGGAAGTAGGTAAACTGATTATTGTTGTTGAACAAAAACGTTCGCTGAACGGTTTCGCCTTTCAGTCCGGAGACGAATATGCTCTCTACTGCTCCTCCCCAATTCATAATCAGGGCTTCATCTACAGCGGCATTAGTTGGGTTGATAATAACTTTGGTCAGTTGTTTTTCGCGCATCTTGTTGTTGATAGCTGAGAGTATCGCTATTCTGTCAGTAAACGGCGCAGCGGCAGCAACAATATACCCTACCCTAACCAAAAATATTAATGCCAATACAGCCACGGTAGTGCCTGGCCTGAGCGTAGGCAAAGTATAATATACAAACGATGCGCAGCACATAATGGTAAGCGGCATATACTCGCTTTCCAGATAAAACCTATTTGCAGTTACATCCCAAAACGTGATGCAAAGCAAGCACACATAACCTGCCGCATACACTGCAGTAAACGCCAGCAAGGCATATTTCTTCGCCTTTGCCAACGAAAAGCTCCCCCATATAAAAAGTAAGGGCACAAGCCAGTAGTTGGCAATAACGCCCTTGGCGAGATATTTGAACTGTGGCGATGAAACGATTGTTTTTATATGCGCCAGATTGAATGCATTGACCACCTCAATTTTTGTGCTGTCGTAACCTGTTGTTTTACCCTGATGGTATTTTAGGTAGGCCAGCGTTAGCAACGCCACCGTGTATATTGCCGTTTGTAGCGGAGCGTATGGCCGCTGATTGCGCTCTATGAGCCAGTAAAACCATAAAAAAACCGCTACCACCATTACCAAAGGATGTGTCCAGATAGCAAGGAACAACGATAAAACTAAAAGAGGCAGGGCCAAATACAACGGCAATTTGCGCAAAGCCGCCCACTTACTGACCATAAACGCCAGCAACAGCCATGCAACGCCCTGATGAACCTCGTTGTTGGGCCAAAAGTAGGTGGCGCTCGCAAACAGGGTCAGGTATAGGGCAAAAAGCACGGCAAGCGCAGGCTCGCGAAAACGAAATAGCAACAGCAGCCCTACCGTAGCATAAAAAATGTAAAAACTGGCGGAATACAACGCCATAACGCCCCAAAGCGGTAAATGCAACCGTGTAGCCGCTACCGGAAATGCCTGTGTGATAAAAGACCCATATCTGAAATCGGCCACCTGTATGGCTTGTTCATTCATTATGCGCCATAATATATGCGGAGCATCTATATACAACATGCGCTCTTTATAGTAATATACAGCGCCTGCCAGTAGTAACAACAGCACTGAGCAAACCATCCATTTTATGGCTTTTAGGTTACTCCACTCTTGTCGGCCATCTGCGGGCGTTACGGGCATAGATTGTAAAAGTAGCTAAATTTATAGCTGCAAGACAACTGCTCAATAACGAATACGGTAGAGCGACTATTACAAAACAATAAATAGTTATAGCATAATTTTTGTGCGTTATATTTGCACAAAAAATCGAACTCCGATGAAACGCACTCTTCTACTCACCACATTAGCCGCGTCGCTTTTGTTTTCTAACCGTTCAGAGGCACAAGTGCCTATCGTATCAAAACTGATACCCAAAGTAACGCTGGGCGTAAAACTGGGAGCAAACTTCCAGCAATTATCTGGCGATTCATGGGACCACACCTTAAAACCAGGTATACTTGGCGGCGGCTTTGTGGGCGTATTCAAAAAGAAAATAGGCGTACAAGCCGAAGTGTTATTTAAAACAGTAAGGTATAACGGAGCCACAATAATGGGCGTAAACACTGGTCATGCAAATGGCTTCTACCTAGACATTCCGGTGTTGTTTGAATACAAGCTCGTACCAAGGTTATGGATTCAGGCAGGCCCACAGTTCAGCACAATGCTGGGCGCCTACGATCAGGATAATAACACTGTAAAAAGCTCATTCAAATCGACCGACATAGCCGGCGTAATAGGCATAGAAGGCAAACTACCGCTGAAACTGAGCGTAGGTGCAAGGTATATGTATGGCTTCGGCGACATTAATGCCACAGAAAACCATCCAGACAGCGACAAATGGCACAACAGCGGATTTCAGATATATGCAGGTTTCCGTTTCCTCTAAGACCCTGACAATATAGGAAACATAAAAATTCACCAGCATAACACAACACATGAAGCGTATTTTTTTGGCAGGCGCCATAATTGCAGCAGGATTATATACCAATAGCGCAATAGCGCAAACCGAACCAAAACCATCGAAAGTAGGTCTTGGAACAAAGGACACTTTGCGCAAAGTGTATTTTGGCGTAAAAGCAGGCGCGAATATGAATATGATTAAGGGCAACCTTACTTTTCTGGAAGAATACACTCCGGGATATGCAGGCGGCGGTTTCATAAAAATAGAACGCAAGAAATTTGGGATACAAGTAGAAGGATTGATCAGCAACACCACCTACAATTTTCACGATAGTGGATCAACTGTAAAATCAGGTAGTTTTTCGCTGGTATATCTGGATATTCCTATCATGTTACAAGTAAAGGCGTTACCATTTTTATGGGTGCAAGCAGGCGCTCAGTTTAGCACTTTGCTTTCTGTTAGCGAGGATCCCAAGGGCGTTAACGACCCTAAAAACTATTTTCAGGCCAGCAACTACTCGTTCATTGGCGGTCTGGAAGGTCAGTTGCCTAAAAATTTCAGCATAGGCGCGCGCTACACACAAGGCTTTACCAATATGCACACCGAAAACTCCACTGCCGACAATCAGGAGTGGAAGTCGTCCGCTATACAACTGTACATTGGTTACCATTTTAAATAGCAGTACAAATTTCCACAAAAGTGCAAGCCGACTCTTTGAGTCGGCTTGTGTTTTATTGGGAGTATGTTATTTGTTATTACTTGTTACTTTACCGCAACTGCCACTCAAAAAAACAGGAAAGCGCCATATTGATTTGCTGGAAGAAGCAGCATTAAAAAACCCTTACTTTAAACAAGTAATAATTCAAAATAGGGCGCTGGTATATGAACGCTAATACTACTATATTTTGAAAGCAATACTGGAAATTGATTGTTTCTTCATAGACACCCCGAATCGCTACTTATTTTACAACACAAAGTGCAGTAGCATAAAATCCGATATTGCTTGTTTCTTCGATAGATGTTGGTATTAAACTGTTGGATATCAGGGTATATACTCAAAAAGCCGTACCAATTTGCTTCGGACGGCTTTTTAATATTTGTATTCTCTCGTTACAATTGCCTGCGGATACCAAAAGCAATATTAAACACTCTATAAGTCGGCATCTTTCAGTAGGCTAAACTTTGCTTACTTGAAACTACGCATTAGCGTACTACTGACGGTGTAAATAAATGATTGGGGCAGCCATATTTTTTAGACCCGTTGCAAGAGGCCATCATTACGAGTGCGATTATTGCTACAATCGGGGCTATACGGCGTATTTTAGAAATTAGCGGCATACGTTTTAAAATTATGAATAGTAAAAAGCTCGTTTAACTTTGTACGAAGATACACAAAACTATGAGAAATATACACTTTATAGCTATTGGCGGCGCTATTATGCATCAATTGGCTCTTGCCTTGCAACGTCAGGGTTATAATGTTACCGGCAGCGACGATGAAATAAACGACCCGGCCAAAACAAATCTGCAAAAAGCTGGCCTGCTACCCGAAAAAATGGGTTGGTGGCCCGAAAAAATAACGCCGACCGAAGGTCCGCGACCAGATGCCATAGTGCTGGGCATGCACGCCAAAGGCAACAATCCCGAGCTGCTTGCTGCGCAAGCGGCAGGTATTCCCATTTACTCTTTTCCGCAATATGTATACGAGGTAAGCAAGAATAAAAAACGTGTAGTGGTAGCCGGCAGCCATGGCAAAACCACCATCACCTCTATGATAATGCACATACTGAAACACGAGGGCGTGGAGTTCGACTATCTGGTAGGGGCTCGTGTGGCGGGCTTCGATCAGTCGGTGCAGCTAACAGATGCACCCATTATTGTACTTGAGGGCGATGAATATCCGGCTTCTGTAATAGAGAAACGTCCGAAAATATTTTTCTACCACCCACACATTAGTGTGCTGAGCGGCATAGCCTGGGACCACATAAATGTGTTCCCTACCTACGATATTTACTTCAACCAGTTTGAACAATACCTGCAAGGTATGGACCGCAGCGCACGACTGTTTTACAACAGCGAAGACCCTGAGGTGGTACGGGTGGTAAGCGGATCGGCAACCGGCCTGAATGCGACGCCCTATGCTACCCCGCCCTTCCATTACGACAATGGCGTGGCAGTAATGGACACGGCCCACGGCCCTGTAAGCGTATCGGTATTTGGCCGCCACAATTTGCAAAATATGCAGGCGGCCATAAGCGTATGTATGGAATTGGGTATAGCCGAGCAAAACTGCTATGCGGCCATAGCGTCGTTTACAGGCGCTGCGCGCCGACTGGAAAAGGTGAAAGCGGAGCCCAATCTGCTGGTATATCGCGACTTTGCACATGCGCCCAGCAAGCTAAAAGCTACGCTCAATGCCGTAAGAGAAGCTTACCCAAACCACGAACTGATAGCCTGCTTTGAACTGCACACCTTCAGCAGCCTTAATGCGCAGTTTTTGAGCGAATATGCCCATAGCCTCGACGCGGCAGACACAGCAATGGTGTACTTCAGCCACCATGCGCTGCAACTGAAAGGCTTACCTGAACTGGACAAAGCCGTAGTAAACGAGCATTTTGGCCGTCAGGATCTGGTAGTGATAGACGAAAAAGCGCAACTGGAAGCCAAGGTGAATGAATTGATAGCCAATTGCCCAAGACCCGCTTTTTTATTATTAATGAGTTCCGGAACTTTCGACGGAATTGATTGGAATACCGTAAGTTCGCACAAGAATATATAAAACCGCTCATGCCAAACCTGACTTTAAAAAGACCTATCATATTTTTTGATCTGGAAACAACGGGTACCGACAATGTAAAAGACCGCATTGTAGAATTTGCTTTTGTAAAGTTGTCGCCCGATGGCAAACGCGATAAATTTGTAAAACGCATCAACCCCGGCATACCTATACCGGCCGAAGTAACGGCAATACATGGCATCAGCGATGAAGACGTGAAAAACAGCCCTACCTTTAAGCAGGTGGCGCACCAGCTTTACGACTGGATGAAGGGCTGCGACCTGGGTGGATACAACTCCAGCAAATTTGATTTACCTCTATTGGCCGAAGAGTTTTTGCGGGTGGGTATAAACGTAGACTTTACTGAGCGGAGCATGATAGATGTGCAGCAGATATTTTTTAAAATGGAAGCGCGCACACTGAGCGCCGCCTATGCTTTCTATTGCAAAAAAGAACTATCGAACGCGCACAGCGCCGAGGCCGATATAGACGCTACCATAGAAGTGCTGGCCGCACAACTGGAGCGGTACCCCGAACTGAAATCGGATGTGCCATCGTTGCATCAGTTTACGCATACCGAAGAGTATGTAGACTATGCCCGACGCATAGCTATGAAGGACGGACACCCGGTGTTCAACTTTGGCAAGCACAAAGGACGCAAGGTAGAAGACATTTTTAATGCCGAGCCACAATACTACGACTGGATGATGCAGGCCGATTTTGCACTGCACACCAAGCAAAAAATATCTGAAATACTGAACCGGATGAAATTAAAAAAGGCCGGACTGAAAGTTTAGCAAAATATTTCAACAGAATTCCTTACAATATCCTTATTTTGCCACCTAATTTTTTAGCCTGATTGGACAAACTCGTAATTATACCAACCTATAACGAAAAGGAAAATATCGAAAACATCATTCGTAAGGTTCTTTCATTGCCCGGCGGCTTTCATTTGCTGATTGTAGATGATGGCTCGCCCGATGGCACAGGAGCAATAATTAAAAACCTGCAAAAATCGTTTGCCGGTAGCCTGCACCTTATGGAGCGCAGCGGTAAGCAAGGATTGGGAACGGCATACATAGCCGGTTTTAAATGGGCCCTGCAACACAACTACGAATACATTTTTGAGATGGACGCCGATTTCTCGCACGATCCCGAAGACCTGAGTCGGCTATACGATGCCTGCAAGCGTGGCGGCGATGTGGTAGTAGGATCGCGCTACACCAAGGGCGGCAAGGTGGTAAACTGGCCCTGGGATCGTATTTTCATATCGAAGGGCGGAGCGCTATACACCAAGCTCATAACCCGCATGCCTGTAAACGACCCTACCGCCGGCTTTATATGCTACAGCGCCAAGGTGCTGCGAGCAATTCCCCTCGATGAGGTACACTTTGTCGGTTATGCTTTTCAGATAGAGATGAAATACCGCGCCTGGAAACTGGGCTTTAAAATAGCCGAAGTGCCTATAACCTTTAAAGACCGCAAAGAAGGCGTATCTAAAATGAGCGGCAACATAATAAAAGAAGCGATGTATGGCGTATGGAAAATGCGCGGCTTCAATAACGAACGACAGAAATAAAATTACTTATATAGTATCAATGCCCGGCTAATTGTCGGGCATTGTAATTTTACGCACGATGTACTTTGTCCTCGTTAAGCGGAGTCGGAGGCTACACCTAACGAAGACCGCCTACCTGCTCAATATCCTAACCTCTACCCTTCGGTTTTTTTCCTCATCGTCCCCGTTTCGCTCCGGTGTTACTTTCGGATACATGTGCCCAAACCCAATATATTTTAGTCTTTCAGCACCAATCCCGTGCTCAACTAAATATTCCATTACCACTTTCGCCCTTACTGTAGACAAATACCATATCCGGTTTCGAATATCAAAAGCTTCTTTTGGATTTCCGCAACAAGTATGACCCTCGATTCTGATTTTAATGTTCTTATTATCTTTTAAAAACCGGACTAATTTATCTAAAACAGGATAAGATTCTGCCAACATTACTGACTTGCTATTTATGAATTGAACATTATCTAGGGTAATTGTTTCATTAACTTTTAATTGTTCTAAACTTTGTGGTGCAACAATTGGTGGTGGCGGTGCTATTAAAGGCAATGCAGTCTTCACAGCCGGAGACGACTTAAGTTCATGAAGGATTATTATTTGCACTTTCCGGTCTTGAGCATAGCCCTCTTGCCCATTAATCGGTATCCTGTCTATTTTGCCCTTACCAATACAAAGCGTAATATCATGGTTTGTAAAACCGGACTGAACGAGATAGTCTTTGACGTTTTTGGCACGTAAAGTAGATAGTTTATTGTTGGTATTAGTATCACCAACATAGTCTGCATACCCTAAAACCATCAATTTTTGGCCATGAATCAACACATCTTTGAATAGAAGTCTATCAATTGAGTTTTCAATTTCCTTGCTGATTTTAGCATCGTTGAGCGGGAAGTAAAGAGAGCATGTATCGGTGGATTGGCACCGACCTCGCAAGCAAGCGAGCAACAATAACAGTGTGATTAATTTTTTATCCATTAAATAAACATTAATTATTACTGTAATTGCAAGGCTTCAGTAGTATTCCTACACTGCAAAAACGTACACCTCCCTGATTAAAAAAGTATAAGAGCAGGCAACTCGTTGCAAGACAGACTGAATTCAAATTACATTAATCATATTTAAATTTATGAAAATATTCCGCATCTGCCATTCTGTTGGATTGCTTTGCCTCATCGGTTATTCGGTCAATAATCCTATTATAAAACCCGTATTCCATTTCGCCTTGAAGCGCAGCTTTTGACAGATAAGGCACTAAGAACCGCCACTTGGCAATATAGAAATCGCCCCGTGGCTCTGCCCAAAACAATCCGCTAAAATGCTTGAGTAGTATCTGTGCTAATCCCGCATTTACACCAACTGTTGACATGTTCGGAAAACCATTGTCTTTGATGGCTTCGCAAAACTCAACAAGATGTGCGGAGTCCAAGGCTACCATAGCCTCAACTGCCGTGACCGAATCTTTGAATCTGTCGTGAATCAAGATGCGGAATTCTTGGTCCGATTTTAACATTGCTTCCAATGTTATTACCCATAGCCAGTTGATGTGGAGGCGGGCATGGCGGATGAGGTTGGGTTCTTCCTGATGCAACCGTTTTATGGCTGACAGAAAAGGTTCATTTTTCAAAACAATAGCCTCTTCCGGTGTTCCATAATACGATTTCAAAAGTGATGCAATACTTTCTTCGGAATTTAAAATATACAACTTAATGGCATTACAAAACGCATCGGCATTCTTGGCGGCCAACGACATTTGCATATAACCATAATAATCTGTGGTCTGCATTCTGTAGGTTTTGGCCATCCGGTCATATATTTTGGCAGCTTCCTTGGCCTTGGCAACCTTATCAGTGCTATCAGTTGCCTCATTAACTAACGTCCACAGGGAGTCGGCGGCATGCTGTGCTTTTCTATAGGCAGCGTCCGGTATTGCTTGCTGGGCTTTACCAGCAAAAACAGGAAACATAAACAAAATAATGAGGAGTGGTTTTATATATTTCATATAAGTATGAGTAGGTGTGTTATTAAAATAAAATATGAAGGAGATAATCAGGCTGTGTGATTTAACGACCTTTGACCTTTTTTGTTAAGGGTATTTCTTCGAGTTACACCAGTATTTAAGGCTCTATCTTTAATGATGCCACTTCAAAAAAACTTCCTATTGTTAACTATTTTTCAAAATACTTCTTCTAAATGGAGCCGCTTAATATTATTGGCTCATTGTATTACCAGTTAAAATTCTACCTCCAACAAGTGGAGCTTTTGCTTTAGGAATATTGGATTAGCGTATGCTTACAGAAAAAGCAATTTGTTGTCCGTAGATATTTAGCTATTAGTTAAACCTTCTTAACAAAACTACTATTCATTATCGACTATACAAAAAGCAGATATACTTTATTTATGGAAAATTCCATTAACAGTAAATATAGTAGATGTTCTTAGTTTTCTGTTCGTTATGCATAGTCCAATACAACGTTTAACGATATACAACCCTATCCAGCACAGCCCCCGTATAAGGGCCCTCCATAAACAGCAAATCGATGATGCTCAAGTCGGGTACAAAACCTATTCTGTCGGCAAACAGTTGGTAGTATTCCGGCACGGTAGCGGCTTTATTATTGTTGCGGAGGTCGGTAATGCCGGGGCCGTAATCCTTTATGTATTCTTCGGTTTCTTCTATAGTCCAGTTTATGCGCAACTGTAGGCTAACCCACTGTAGGGCACTTATGTTGAAATCTAGAAGATGCGTAAACTCCGCCTCATAAAGCGGTCGCAGCGAATCTTCGTAATGCTCAAAGTACGGCGACCGCTTGTACACCGATACCAGCGTGCGCCAGTGCTGTATCTGCCAGTTGTCGGCATTATGTATACGCACATCCTTCATGGGTGTGCGCTGGTTTCGCCCGGCTACGAGTGGCACAGTTAGCAATATACTGTTGTTAGAGCCCGATATACGATACCGGTTGCGGAAGCTCATTTTACCAAAATGCTCGCCTGCATCCAGTAGCAGCGTATCGGCGCTGCGCGCCTGCGCCCACCAGCTAATAGCAGGAAAAGTAAGAAAAGAAGAAACGTCTACCGACATAATACAACAATTAAGCGCCCAACATCTGCAAAACAAGCAAACAGCAGGCAAAAGTAATTAAGATATCGGGGAGTGCAGCTACGGTCTTATAATAAGCTGAGTTGTAAAAATATGATTGCTCTCGTTGCCTGCACGATCTTTAATAAATAGTTCGTAAGCCATGGTATCCCCCTTAAGCAGGTGCAGGGAGTCCATGCGGGGCGTGGGCTGCGGCACGGGCGAAAACACACACCTGCCCTCCAGCCCTTTCTTAGGATCTTCTATATCGCCATCTATATCCGGAAACGGCGTTTGGCTAAAACCTGTGTTCGGGTAGCGGGTATCGCGCCAGTATATCTGCGATACATCGCTGTTGCCCAAATCGGCATCGCCATCTACAAGGCTAAAAACAATATAGGCTGTATCCAGATTTACCCGAATGCTATCGGGGGCAAAGTCTATTAGCCCTATCTGTGGTATCTTTGACAAATCGTTTTTTTCGCATGCCGAAAAAAGCAACGTTACCGACAGTAAAAACACCCAAACCCGTACATTCATACTACCAAAGTTAATAAAAGTGTATAACAATAAGCCGTTAATAAATACCGACGCCCTGCTACAAGTAAACGCAGCGGGGTTTGAAGATATTGCGTTGCGGGTATTCCGGTACCAACATCAGGGCAACGCCCTGTACTGGCAATACTGCGATGCGCTGCGTATAAATGCCCATAACATAACGCGCCTTACCGACATACCTTTTCTGCCTATATCGTTCTTTAAAACCCACCGAATAGTTACCGATGGCGGCTTTGCGCCCGGTGCGCAGCCCATGCTCACCTTCGAGAGTAGCGGCACCACCGGCGAAACACCCTCGCGGCACTATGTGATGAATGCCGCCATTTACGAAGAGAGTCTGCTGCAAGGGTTTGAGGCGTTCTATGGCGCTCCCTCCCGATATGCTATATTGGCGTTGCTGCCCTCCTATCTGGAACGTAAAAACGCATCGCTGGTGCACATGGCGCAACAGCTTATGGCTCGTAGCGGCCATGCCGACAATGGGTTTTATATAAACGAATGGGAACAACTGCACTCCACCCTCGCCCGGCTGGAGCGCCAAGGGCAACCCACGCTGCTGCTGGGTGTAACCTTTGCCCTGCTCGACTTTGCCGCCGCCTACCCCATGCCCCTGCGCCACACCATAGTAATGGAAACCGGAGGCATGAAAGGCCGCCGCAAAGAGTGGACCCGCACAGAGGTGCACAACTACCTGAAACAACAATGGGGCCTGCCCCACATACATGCCGAATACGGCATGACCGAACTGCTATCGCAGGCCTACGCCCCTGCCGACGGCATCTTTACCCCCACCAACACTATGCGCGCCCTGGTGCGCGACATAAACGACCCGCTCGATGTACAGACCACCGGCAGCGGCCCGCTTTGCATAGTAGACCTTGCCAACATACACTCCTGCTCGTTTATAGCCACCGAGGACCTGGGCATAGTAGCCCCCGGCGGTACATTTCAGGTATTGGGCCGCATGGACCACAGCGCCCTTCGCGGCTGCAGCCTTATGGCTGTATGACCCATAGACGCTCACCAAAAAAAATCTGCATAAAAAACACCGAATTATCAACCTTATCATTACCTTTGCGCTCCCTGAAACACAAATCATAACTGCCCAGGTGGCGAAATTGGTAGACGCACTGTGTTCAGGTCGCAGCGTTCGCAAGGATGTGCTGGTTCGAATCCAGTCCTGGGCACA
>CAIRYK010000020.1 GCA_903882805.1 uncultured Bacteroidota bacterium
ATTTTCAAAGAAATTCAACTAACCACAATACCGTAATATACCGTTTTGCCCCGTATGGGGCAACCCTGTTTGTAGCAACAATCCCAGAGATTGTGGTCATGCCCCGTTAAGGGCTATCCACTGCGCGAATAGGATAGCCCCATACGGGGCATGACCACATTTTCCTGATTATTGCTACAAACAGGGTTGCCCCATACGGGGCATAGCGGTATATTGTGATATGGTGGTTGGATGAATTTCTTTGAAAATAACTGTTGTTCTAAAATGCACAATAACATAATCTGCCTCGTTAGAGGCTAGCCCATGCGGAGTATGGCGGCATTATTACAAAACAAGAACGACAACCCCTACAAAAAACATAGCCGCCATGGAAACCCACAGCGGCTATATAATCATGTATCCGAAAACTATCGCTCGCTTATCTTCACAACCCCTGCACCATTATACGAATGGTAATTACCATCATACATCGCGTCGGCTTGAACCGGGCCGAGCTGGTAGGTACCGGGGCTAACGGCGCGTACCATGTAGTAGTAGTCGCGGCGGCGGCGACTGGCAGAGGTAAACATGTTTATACGGTCGTCGCGTATATCTCGGTAGTCGGGTTCGGCTTCTTCCTTTATCCACTTCATGGCTGGCATTTCACTGAGGCGGGTGTTTTCTATTTCAAAGCCGGCGGGCAGCATATCGGTAATGGCTATGTTCTCTACTGTGCCGTCGTAGGCTGCCTCCAGCGATATACGCACTACTATCAGGTCGTTTTGCTTAAAGCTGCTCAGGCCCATTTCGTGGCCGTCGCGGTCGAAGAAGGTGCGGCGTACTTTTAGGTAGCTGTCTTCTTCTTTATAGCTTCCATCGGCGCTTATGCCGGCTACCTCCCAAAAGTAGTAGTAGCCGCCCTTGCCTTTCACCTGCACGGCAATAGGGTCGGCGGCATAGTTTTTCATGTTCAGGGTCACGGCCTCGCCCATGCTGTTGCCTATTGTTTTGCCACCGGCAGTAATGGTGGCTGTTGCTGTGGTTTTGTTGGCCATGCGGGCTATCTTGCCCAGCGCCAGCATACTGAAGGCTTTTTCCTGAGTGCTCAGGTAGCGCTCTTTTTTAATCATATCGCTCAGGTGGTGCGCTATTATAGATACCTGTTTGTTGCTGGGGTCTATATCCATCAGCACATTGAGCGACAGCGCTTCGTCGCGTATGGCAGAATAGAAGCTACCGCTGAAGCTGCGCAACGGATCTTCGCCGCTGAATGCAGGCGGCAACACCTCTCTGCTCTGCGCCGGCATACCCGATAGCGCATAGGCTGCAGCTAGCAGGTATTTACCATCCAGCGTCAGCAACTCGCGGTGGGCTTTGTAGTAGTTCATAGAGGCTTGCTGACTCTGGCCCATCATCGCCAGCACATATAGCGAATAGGGTATCTCTTCGTGCGCCACCTCTTTTTTCATATTGCCATTGTAGAAAAACGTCATAGTTTCTTTGCGCGCCAGCTTATACTTCATGTATTGTTGCAGCTTATCGAGCGTGCCGGTATTTACCTGATAGCCCAATCTTTTGGCCTCCCACAAGAAATGAGCGGCATATATGCTGCCCCACCAGCTTTCTTCGCCACCCTGCGGCCAGTAGCTCATGCCGCCGTCGCCCTGCTGCATGGCCTGAAGTTTATTTATGGCTTGCTGCACATTGTAGGCGGGGTTAAGTTCGGCATTGGTACTGCTGTTCATGCTCTTTACCAGATCGGCATAATATAGTTGCGGAAATACTGCCGACGTAGTTTGCTCCACGCAGCCATAAGGGTATTGCACCAGATCGTCGAGGTGTTTGCTAAACTCAGTTAACGGCGACTTGCCCACTACCAGCCTGCCGGATACCGACGACGGTATGAAGTTGTTTTTCAAGTCTATTGGCGTAGCCGCGTTTTCGGGCGCAAAGCCGCTGCCCGTGAGCTTTTGTAACGATGCCGGCGGACGGATGCCTATCTCGGTTTCGTTGGTAAATGTTTCGCCCATCGCTTTTACGGTTACCACCACTTTGGCGGCGCCGGTTGCCGGCAGCGCTGCTATGTTGAACACGGCGCGTTGCTCGCGGTTGGCGGGTATGCGCACAGCCTGTGTTTCGCTGCCCACTATGCCCAGCGGACCGGTAACCTTCACGGTTACGGTGGCCGTTGCGTCTTTGGCGGTAGTGTTGCTCATAGATACGGGCATCACCACCTCGTCTTTCGGACTCAGGAAGCGGGGCAGCGCCACGCTTATCACTACCGGGTCGGCTACTTTCATGTGGGCATCGGCGCTACCAAAGCCCTTGCCCTTGTAGGCCAACGCCATCACGCGCAGGTCGCCCGAAAACTGGGGTATATCTACCTCATAGTTTACATTGCCGCTGCCGTCGGCCTGCAGTATGCCGCTCCAGAACGATACATTCTTCACCCTGTTCACAAAATTGGGGTTTACGCGCAGCGATGATTTAGCCATACCGTCGCCGCCTGTGCTGGACAATGTAGATTTTATTTCGGGCAGCAGCCAGGGGTACACATCGTAGCTGTTTACCAGCAACGCTATCTGCTGATAAAACCAGGCATAAGGGTCGGGCGTTTCAAAGTTCTTTACCTGTAGTATACCCTCGTCTACAGCGGCAATGGTAACAAATGCGCCGGGCGCAGTGTTTACGCGAATGGTCTGTTTTGTTCTCGATCTCGATTTGTCTATTACATTGATCTTCACCGGTAGGCGATTGGCTTTGTTATCCACCTTTACCGACTGGTATCCATGCGCTACAGTAAGCGGCATATCGCTGCCATCCATCGGGCGGAACAACGTTGCGGCAATGTACACATTGGGCAGCGTCAGTTCGTCGGCCTTAAACGACAGCGAAGCCGATTTGTTTTTTGTATCGAGGAAGAAATATTTAATCACATGGTCGCGCTCCAGGGTCACCACCATGCGGCCTTCAAAGGGCGTAGTAAACAGCACGTTTACATTATCGCCCATGGCATATTCTTTCTTGTCGGTTTTTATCTCTACGTTGCCTTCGTTATCTACCTCAAACGATGTGTATTGCGTATCGCTCCATCCGTAAGCATATACCTTCCTCGACACATAGTAGTTCGAGCCATTGATATACACCCTCACCTCATACTCGCCGCTCTGTTGCGGGGTAAAGGTAAAGTTGGTATTGGGGCCGCTCACCTGCATGTTTTGGGTAGAGAGCACCCGGTCTTCGCTTTGCGACACATACCTGAAGCTGCTGCCGTTTTGCTGTATCACCGTATGCCATTCGCGTTTTAGCAATACCACGCGCACACTGGCGGTTTGGGCGGCGCCGGTTTTGTCTACTGCTACAAGGCCGGTATTTACTGCCTGCCGCGAGCTTACATACCGCTCGCTATTACGAATACCCACAAACAGCGGCTGGGTATATACCTTAAAGTGGGCATATCTGTGTACGGGCCTGCCCGTTTCGTCGAACACCGTAGCCATAACATTGCCGTTTACCACTCCGGCTCCGCTCATGTCTTTGTCCAGCTTATAAACCTGTGCACCTGCGCCCTTGTCGTCGGTAACGCCGTTGCGGTGCTCCGGGTTGAAGTTGAAGCTGCTTTCGAGGTAGAAATTGTAGTCGGCAAATTTATCGTCGCTGAAGTTGGCTTTTTCCAGGTTCAGTTCGCACTCGTAGTTGCGGCCGGCGGCCGGTGTGCCAAACAGATTATCGGCTTGTATAGCAGCGCTTACATCCTCGCCGGCGCGGTATTCTTCCTTGTCTATTTTCAGCGACGCCTTCATGCGGTCGGGCATAAACTCCTCTACACTTATGGTGTAGGTATTGAGCAGCACATCGTTGCCCGAGAATACAGATACGGTGTAGCCGCCCGTCATGGCCGTAGGCGGTGGGTTGAACGACACATCGCACGAGCCTTGCTCGTTGAGGGTTTTGCGCACTGTGGCAAACTCCTTGCCGTTGGGCATGGTCAGTTTCACTTTTACCGGTATTTCGCCGGGCACGTTCCACTGCTCATCGCGCACTACTGTACTCAGGTGTATGGTTTCGCCCGGGCGATATAGATTGCGTTCGGGGTATATCATTGCGTTCAGCCCGGTTTCGTTGGGCTGGCGGCCGCCTACATCAAACCTCGATGTGCCTATCTGCGATTTAGACAACAATACAAAGCTGTAGTCATCGTCTTTTTTAGCTGCTACCAATCCCACATTAAAGCCCGGCGCCTGCTTGCCGATTTCTTTGTACACCGCCACCCCATCGCCATCGGTGGTAATGGTATTCATTTTCTGGTTGTTATCGCTAATAAACGTAACCTTCACACCCGACAGCGGCTTGGCCGTTTTTATAGAATTGGCAAACACATATACAGCGTCTTTCTCTTTTTTTACAATCAGACCAATGTCTGACAGGCAAATGATTTTAGACTGTTGCAGCCAGTTTTGCGTTTTAGACTTTACCTGTACTATATATACGCCATCGTAGCCGCGCAGCTTGTCTTCAAAGTCGAGGTGTAGTATGCTGGCAGCGTTCTGGCGCGGCAGCTTAGCGGTTTCGTAGCTTTTACTAAACACCTCATCGCCCATGTTCTGGGTTTCGTAATACTGGTATTCGTTGCCCTCGCCTTCTTCCTCGTTGTACTGGTAGCCATATTGCTTATCCTGACGCATGAAATGCTCTATGTTGTTTTCATACACCTTGGTTACGGTTACGGTTACATCGGGCACATTAACAATATTTACCAGCACATTGCGGAAGCCGGCCGCCGATAGATACATACCCTTGGTGTTGGCAAAATCTATGCTTGGCTTCAACTTGCCAAACGATACCTGTTCGGCATATTCGGCCTTGAGCTTGCCGCCGAAGATACCTTCTGCGCGGGTAGCTATGCTGAGCCGGTAGGTTTGCGATGCGCTAAACTGCGGACTGGTAATGGTAAAACCCGCATCGTTGACCGCCACCTCGAAGTTGACAGCGGGTTGCAGCGATATGCAGCTTTTCAAATTGGCCTCTACCAGCGGTTGAGAGGTATTTACGGTTATCACGCCTTCGTTGCCGGTATGTTGCGCCGTTACTCCGGTTACGCTCAGGCTGTAGCGCGATGGTATCTCGGCATCTATAGCCGTATCCTGCGCCGACGTATAGGCTACGCCCGCCACCGGTATACCCTTGCCCAGCGTTATTTTCAGCGGCGTGTTTTCGTCTTTATCGTTTACGGGCATAAACTGCACACTCAGTACTTTGCCATTGCCGCTGTTTACCGCGTTTACGGTTATGTCGCGGCCGCCGCTGTTTAGTTTCAGTCGGTTGGCGGCGGCGCCAAGGTCTACCATGTAGTTAAAGCTCAAATCGAGCTGCACCATTACATTGGCTTCGTTTTTGCCGCGCACCCACGATATGTGCTGACCTGCCACCCGTAGCGGCGCCGTATGAAACAACGCCGGCTCGTCGCTCACGCCCTTTACTTTGGCGTTGTACCTGAGCAGTAGCTTGGTCAGCTTGCCTGTATAGCTGGTTCCGGGCAGAAAGCCCTCGTTGGGCGAAAATGTGAGTTCGCTGGCGCTGTTCCATTTGAACTTACCCTTTACCGCCGGCGAAAAACTGATGTATTCGAGCGTATCCCACCGGTTGAGGAGGCTATCGGGAAACACATCTTTATCGAAGGTAAACACCAGATTTTGCTGCAGCTCTATCTCGTCTTCAAAGTTTTTGGAAACAATGCGCAAACCGTTTTTTGCGCCGCAGGCAAACAGGAGAAGGCTACCTATCAGAACGATGGCATACCGTATGTTGGATTTCATATAATGGAGACTTGACATTAAAATTAACGCTTGGTTTTGAGTTTATTGCGTAGTAACAAAAATATATTTATAACCATTTGCCCACCACCATTTATATAAACCGAACAGTTATTGTTATGTTAGCTACACGCCCTTTATCGTCTGTGCACGACACTTTCAGGCTGGTAGATGTGGGCTTGAAAAACAGTCGTTTACCAGCCTCGGCAGTGGCGTAGTATTTGTCGTTTATGTACCAATACACCTTTTGCACATCCATGGCAGGGGTGCAGGCCAGTTGCAATTGTTGTTGCTCTTTGTCTACTATAAGGTAGGTCATGCCGTTGGTGAGCGATGTGATGAGCGGCGCCTGTCCCTGAAAGGTGCGAGTACAGGCCGGGTTGTGCGGCGGCAGGCGGGTGTAGGCTATGTGATTGGCATCGTAGTAGCTGGCCAGCTCGGGGGTGGTATTGGGCAGCAGCTTGGTTTTGTAGCCATTAGGCGGCAGGCACGATGTGCAGTAGCTATACCGCTCATCGGCGCTCAGCCATACCTCCTTGTAGTGGTCGCACTTTTCGTTGGTCGATACGCCGGGTATGTAGTAGTCCATTATCTGCTTCTGACAAAAGGCGTCGGGTAGTCGCCCGGTCTCAGTGCATACCAGCCTGAACTCAAGATCGGTAGGGGCTTCCAGCCAGTCGTTGGCGGCATTGTGGTCTATGGCGTTGAACAGTTGAAACAATAGCGGCGTGGCCGTAGCTGCCCCGCTAAGGTCTGGCACGCCCGCCCCCGAGAAGTTGCCCAGCCACACGCCTATGGTGTAGCGGCGGTTGTAGCCTATGCTCCAGGCATCTTTGCGCCCATACGATGTGCCTGTTTTCCAGGCTATGTGCGGTATGCCCGATGCCGCCTCATAGCCATTGGGCAGGTCGGGGCGGCGCAGCTCGCAGAGCACCTTTGTCAGCATAAAGTTGGCGGCAGGGCTCAGCAGGGCTTTACCGGCAGTGTCTTTTGCAGCAGCTATGTAGCGCGCCGGGTGGTAGCGGCCGTCGCAGGCAAATGCCGAATAGAGGGCGGTAAGCTCCTCGAGCCGCACACCGCAACCGCCCAGTATCATAGACAGGCCCATGTCTTTGCGCTTCTGCGCCACACTGCCAAAACCCGCCTCTGTGAGGGCGCCTATAAATTTATCGGTACCCAATAGGTCCAGCATTTTTACCGCCGGTATATTCAGCGAGTTGGCCAGTGCAAATTCAATGGTTACATTACCCCTAAACAGCTTGTCGTAGTTTTCGGGCGTGTAGCCCTTTATATTTATCGGCACATCGGGCGTTACGGTTTTGGGGGTAGCCAATCCTTTATCAAAGCACAGCGCATACAGCAGCGGTTTTAGCGCACTGCCCGGCGACCGCACCGCGCGCACGCCGTCTACCTCGCCATAGTGGTAGCGGTCGGCAAAGTCCGACGAACCGATGTAGGTAACCACCTCATGCGTCTTGTTGTCTATTATCAGCGCGGCGGCATTGTTTACATTGTGCAGTTTTAGTTGGTTTACGTAGTTGGCCACTATGGTTTCGGCTTTCTGCTGCATTTTGGCATCGAGGGTGGTGCGCACCTCCAGCATACCGGGATTGCTGCGCTTCATGCGCCACGAAAACTGCGGCGCGCCATTGGGCGCATTATGCCTGCCGGCATTGAGCGGCTCGTGCATAGCATCTTTTATTGTGCTTGCGGCAAACAGACCGTCGTCTTCAAACCGCGCCAGCCATTTGTTGCGCTCCTTGGCTATCAGCGCATTGTCTTTACCCATAACCAGCGAATTGGGTCTGTTGGGAATGATGCTCAGCGCCGTAAGTTCGGCCAGCGACAACTGATCGGGCGACTTGCCAAAGTACAGCAGCGACGCCGCCTTAACGCCCTGTATATTGCCGCCATAGGGCACCAGATTGAGGTATAGCTGCAAAATCTCGTCTTTGCTGTAGTGCAGCTCCAGTTGCAGCGCCCTGAACATTTCTATACACTTATTGAGGTACGTGCGCGACTTGGGCGCCAGCAACCTGGCAACCTGCATAGTAATGGTAGACGCCCCCGAGGTGCGCCGCAAATGAAACAGATTATTGACCGCCGCCCGGCTCACCGCCAGCAGATTAATGCCCGGATGCAGGTAAAAGTGTTTATCTTCCTTAAATACAATTGCCTTTTTAAGCTCGGGCGTTATTTCTTCCAGTCGGGTTTTCAGCCGCCATTGCTGGTCGCGGGCTATGTAGGCATGCAGTACGGCGCCATCGCGGGTCTGTATTAGGGTGGCAAATGGTATGTTGGTATCTACAGGCGCTATAAAATCTATTATCAAAAACAATACCAGCCCCGCCAACACACCGGCGCCGGCCTTCTTTGCAAAACGTTGTAGTGTAGCGGGTATTTTGGGCATATTGCGGCGCTGCAGCTACAAATTTACTGCATCTGCGGTTGTGTGCGGGTAGATAGTATTGTTGATTAATGATGCCCGGCGCCATTTATTAAAGGTCGCCCTGAGCCACACCGAAGGGTGATACCGTTGCGGGCGCGTTTTCTGAACCTTGATTGGAAGGATTGTTGGAAGGGCTTGATTGTTGTTTGGATTTTATTTATTATCTCTCCCTGAGCCACACCGAAGGGCGATACCGTTGCGGGCGATACCGTTGCGGGCGCGTTTTCTGAACCGTGATTGTACGGATTCTGGGAAGGGCTTGAGTGTTGTTTGGATTTATATCTATTAGATCGCCTTGAGCCACATCGAAGGGTGGCATCGTTGCGGGCGACTCCGTTAGGAGTCTAAGGTTTGTAGCAATATTATATTGAATTGTGCGGCGCCCCGTAGGTGCGCAACCTGCAAATTGCTTTCTCAAACATG
>CAIRYK010000021.1 GCA_903882805.1 uncultured Bacteroidota bacterium
GCCTTTGCCCGCCGAAGCGGGCTATACCCAACAAGGATGAAATCTTTGTTGGGTATTTTTTTATTAGGAAGTGTGTATTCCTCTAAGGGTATCTAGGGTTCGAATCCCTATCCCTCCGCCTTTGCCCGCCGAAGCGGGCTATACCCAACAAGGATGAAATCTTTGTTGGGTATTTTTTTATTAGGAAGTGTGTATTCCTCTAAGGGTACCTAGGGTTCGAATCCCTATCCCTCCGCCTTCGCCCGCCGAAACGGGCTATGGCGGACTCTGATTGCAACAGCGCCCCTCGGTATGGCCTCCCACCGAAGCTGCAATATATAACAAGGATTAAACCTTTGTTGGGTGTTTTTATTTTATCTTTTCTGGAAGTGCGTGCACCACAAGTGGTATATAGTTTTCGAATATTATATTGTCGTAATTCGTTTTGTTGTTACAGCGAATACCGTAAATTACTACTGAGTAGCTCTGTTAAGCCTTGGGAAAATAGTATTGGTATTTGCGCAACTCAAAAGTTGCGCGTATATTCGCAACCCTAGAGTTGCGCAAATAAAAATCAAGGATGAAACAAGATATATTCCAAGCCATATCGGACCCTACACGGAGGGCTATTTTAACGCTGATTGCTATACAGGCATTAACGCCAAAGGCAATGGCGGAAAAATTTGATATGACCCGCCAAGCGGTATCAAAACATATTAAAGTATTGCAGGAGTGCGAATTGATTAAACCTCAGCAGAGTGGTAGGGAGATCTATTATCACTTTAATGCTAAAAAAATGCAGGAGTTTGACCACTGGCTGGCACAGTTCAGACAAAACTGGGATACTCAATTTAAGCAACTCGACGAACTATTATCAACAATTAGTGAACAGACCGGAAAGTAGCATTGAATCCAAAAAAACAACTAACCATTTAATCAATAAAAAATGAGCAACGATTTGTTATTTGATTTTACTGTAGACAAGACAGCAAAAACAGTATACATAATCAGGGAATTTAACGCTGCACAATCTTTGGTATGGGATGCTTTTACCAAAGCGGAATTGCTGGACCAATGGGGCGCGCCTGCACCTATGCGTGCCAAAACGAAGTACATGGATTTCAAAGTTGGCGGACGAAGATTCTATGCCATGATAAGCCCGGACGGGCAAGCGCGTTGGGCGGTTCAGGAGTATACTTCCATTACTCCGATAACCCATTTCAAAATGTATAACGCTTTCGCAGACGAAAACGAAAACCGGGAATTGCCGGGATCTGAGTGGGATTACACTTTTAGTGAAGACAAAGGGAAGACTAAGGTGAATATTGTCATTTTCAATGAATCGTTTGAACGAATGGAGCAACTAATGGAAGGCTTTAAGATCGGGTTCACTATGACATTAACGAATCTGGAAAACCTATTGTCTAACTTATCGGTAAAACAATAAAAGAAAAAAATATCAATCACATATAAAATCGAAATTATGAGATCAATCAACCCTTGGATTAACTTCAACGGAAATGCCGAAGAAGCATTTACATTTTACAAATCAGTTTTTGGCGGTGAATTCACAAAGGTCGTTCGATTCAGCGACTTGGCAAGCGCTGAATATCCGGTACCAGAAAATGAAGCAAATAAGATAATGACCATAGCTTTGCCTATAGGCAAGCACGTTGTGTTAATGGGTAATGACGTTCCCGAATTTATGGGCAGGGTAAACGAGAACGAAAACAGGTCCAAAATATTAGTGAGCGCTGAAAGTCGTGAAGAGGCGGACAAAGTGTTTAACGGATTATCCGCAGGCGGTGACATCGAAGGGCCTATTGACGACAGTCCTTGGGGTACGTATGCAGGAATGTTTAGAGACAAATATGGCATTGAATGGATTGTGGAATTTGACCCAAATTTTAAGGGGTAATTCTAATCTAAGCAACCCATAGCGCCTGCCGATATTGAAACCCGCACTTAACGCGGGTTTTGTCGGGAGATGAGTAGCATTGCCTGGGATTTTGGCCATTTCTTTCAACCTGAGAATTGTGTTTAGTTATCGTCATTACTTCGAAGGTGATCAGCATGCAGTTCGCTGTTTAGCTTACACCTTTATAGATCGGTCGTTTGATCGGGAATATTACAAACTTTACAAATCTACTTTTTCTGCTACCGAGTGGCCAAATAAACTAAGTGAATTATTGAACAAATATGATAAAAACGTTCTGTATTTCAGCGAATCGAAAGCTAATGTTCTGGTTGAAGAGGGTGATTTATAGGGGCTGATTTTGTATATAGAAACTCATCTTACTGCAGATCGATTAGAAAAATATTACTCATATTTTGTAGGTAATTTTCCGGAAGTAACTCTTGATTTATTTTGTACAGCTATAACCAAGTATTTAGTGAATAATACTGGTAGAAGCCACTATGAGTATGTTGTGCGGCTGTTAATGAAAATGAAAAAAATAGATGGAGGAATTGAGCGCGCGAACGTTATGGTAAGAGATTTCAAAATTGTTTACAAAAATAGGCGCGCTATGATGGAAATCTTACAGGCTGCAAAACTATGATTTGGAATTTATATGTCCGGTCTGCCTAAACCTACATAGGATTATTTGCCGAACACATCTGGCGGTCTGTTGTATATGAACTGTTTTTTTTTTGTTGAGTGTTTTTATTTACTTGTAATTACTATGGTATGTATAGCGCTATATCTCCTATCAATAAGTATACCGTACATCTTTTCGCTCCCAATGGTCGCTTGTGCTGTGCAAATCGCCGCTGCAATATACTATGCTATCGGCTGCATAGAAATAGGCAACGCCTGTACCCATAAAGTATCTGTAGAATGCTGCGGCATTGCCAAAAAAGTGGATTTTTTTTGTGCTGTCAGTGGTGTTGTATTGAAAAGTTTCACCCATATATTCTATCGTAGAATCGTTTACTATTGTCAGGGCAAAGGAGGTGTCTCGAAGATTATAATATTCATCGATGGTGGTGGGGTAGTGTGGGCCATAGGCGTAGTAATAATGGTATCCGCGCCAATTCCTTACGCCAGTCATACCGGACGTTAAAGTTGCTGATGTGGGTTTAGCGCTTTCTTCTTTTTTGCAGGATGCAATTGAGATGGCCAACAATGAAATAAGGACGAGTTTTTTAGAAAGTGGATTGTGCATAAGGGTATTTTATAAGGATAAGGAGGTATCGTGTGCCAAAATATTAAGATTAGGTTAGTGTTTATCAACCTGAGCAAAATAAATATCAATGGTATTTCGAAGTTACCAAAAATGTTTGATTTTTGGAGTAGTTGTGTGGAGATAGTTGGAGGTTTTTTGTTTAGTTTTCGGTTACACGTCCCGTTTTGATGTCTTAAATATCGTAATTTGTCAATGCTAAATGTCAATTTTTTGCTTTTGAAAAATGATTAGTGCGCTTCTGTGTGATAAACATATGTGCCGTTATTTTACCCATCCTCAAAAGTTCTTTCCTAATATCCACTATATTCGCCAACATGCATACCCTGAAACAATTGCAGAGTGGAGCGCTGAGTGGCGTTGTTACATTGAAACTATCGGAGGGACTAACCGAATTTCCGGTGGAGATATATGACGTTGCTGATACGCTTGAAATATTGCACCTTACAGGTAATAAACTAAGTGCACTACCTGCTGATTTTGGGCGCCTGAAAAAATTGCGTATCCTTTTTTGTTCAGATAATCTTTTTACTGTTTTGCCGGAGGTGTTGGGCGATTGCCCGGCGCTGGAAATGGTAGGTTTTAAAGCCAATAAGATAACAACCATCCCTCCCAAGTCATTAAACTCAAATCTGCGTTGGCTTATACTCACCGACAATTGCATTAGCGAATTGCCCCCTGAAATAGGCGCTTGCACACGTATGGAAAAGCTGATGCTAGCGGGCAATCACCTTACATCATTGCCCCAAGAATTGAGCGCTTGCCGCAATTTATCGCTACTGCGCATATCTGCCAACCGACTGGAGGCGCTGCCTATGTGGTTGCTGCATATGCCTCGGCTGGCATGGCTGGCATTCTCAGGTAATAAATTCAGCTCCGGAGGGCGTCAGGCTGAAATGCCATGTATAGATTGGCAACGGCTCACTATTCATCATTTATTGGGCGAGGGTGCATCTGGTGTTATTTATAAAGCATCGTTGGCGGGAAATGATGAGATAAAAGACGTAGCTGTAAAGGTATTTAAAGGGGCTGTAACCAGCGATGGGTTGCCCGACCACGAAATGAGTGCATATATTGCCGCCGGTCATCACAATGGCTTGACGGTTTTACTAGGACAAATAGACAACCATCCCGATGGGAAAATGGGATTGGTAATGGAGTTGATTTCAGAGCGATTTTACAACCTGGGTTTGCCGCCTACTTTCGATACTTGTACTCGCGATGTATTTAGCAACGATTTAAGTTTATCACTCCCTCATATACTGAAAATAGCCGGTACAATCAGCTCGGTAGCAGCACAATTGCACACTCGGGGCATTATGCATGGCGACATGTATGCACACAACACGCTGGTAGATAAAGAGGGTAATGCCCTGTTTGGCGATTTTGGCGCAGCTGCGCTTTACGACACCAAGGGTGGCGAAACGGCAGCCGCGTTGGAACGAATAGAGGTAGCGGCATTTGGTTACTTACTTGACGACCTGCTGCAACAGTGCCCGGAGGAAAAAACAAATAATACAATTGTTCAGATAGAAAAGCTCCGCGATGAATGTTTAGCGCCGGCTGTGCTCGTGCGTCCGGATTTTAAGTATTTATGTGAGGTGTTGAAGAGATTGGAGAATACGTAATGCTTTACTGGATGTTATAGGTTATATATGAAGTTGGTAACGTAAATACACCTCGTGCTTAGTTATATCGTCAAAAGCTTAGAAATTCGGTCCGCGATGATATTAAGACCATTGACTTTAATATTGTAGGGGCGTTACCTAATACCTCGGCAGTTTGAGCGTTTTTTTTTGGTGCGACAAAATGTGTACGATTGCGTTGATATATTTTGTTGCTATTGCTCCGACGTGAATCTATCTCTAATTTTCAGGAAGGGTTTTTCAACCAGCACATGAAGAACAAAAGCGGCCAACAGAGAGCTAATAATACTAATGAAAAGTAGCAGATTTGGGTGTAGGTAATAGCCTGCCAACAACTGATGCGTTACATGTATTGCTCCTTTATGAGTAAGGTAGACGCTATACGAGAGGGTTGCAATTTGTAAAGTGAGCGTAGCTTTGTACTTGTGCAATATACTGTTATCGCTAATTGCTGCGATTAATAAAAAACCAAACCCCAATGCTACTGCAGGATAGCCCAAAACCGAAGCAAGGGGGGATTGTTGGTCGGCACAGATATAATACGCAACACCAAGCGTTATTATGCTCGCAATAATGCAGATATTACTGTACTTGCTAACAGTTGCCCAGATTTTTGGTTTGAAATTGTACACAGCAGCTACAGCTACACCAGTAAGCAATCCGTCCAATCGATTGTAGGTAGGATAATAAATGTACTTGTACCAGTGCATCCACGAGTCGTCGTCGGTAGCGTGTGGTAAATATTGGGTATAGTAACAGCTATGTCGAATAGCAAAACCCGAAATAAATAAGGCTACCAGCAGCCAGACTGCATTTTTAAATTTATTGGTTGTTTGCAGTAGCACGATTATCAAGGGGAGCGCGAGATAAAAATGCTCTTCGACACACAATGACCATGCATGTGAAAACGTACCCTGTTCTCTAATATTCAGCCCAAAATTTTGAGTAAACGTCAGAAATTTCCACAAAGGAGGTAAATGCTCTTTTTCCCGGAAGGCTGGAAATAGAAAATAAATACCCACTACCGCCAGGTATGCAGGCGCTATTCTAAAAAAACGCCTGATGAAAAAATGGCTGAAGGAAATAGATGAACCATTTTTTATTTGTGCAAATAGTTGATTGGAAATAAGGTAGCCGCTCAAAACAAAAAATAAATCTACACCTGTCCATCCGAATTGTGCAATTACAGGCAACCATTCCGGCTGTCCGTGGGTTAATATAAAATAGTGAAAAATAAATACATAGGTAATAGCTAAAGCCCTCAGGTGGTCGAGGCCATGGAGTCGTTGTTGAGTAGTCGGTGTTTGTTTTGTCATATGTATACCAGTATTACTATAGATGCACTTCAACTTTAAGCAGTCTGGTCCGTTTTTAAATGTAGTAACTACAGGTGTATTTAACGGGATAAAATTGTCCTTTAACATTGAATATTTGCACTTCACGATTGCTTGCGCTCCCAATCTTTATAGGTACTTTTGTTTATTCTTTATAGACCATTCAGGCCTTTTTATGCTCAAAACAGACTTTTTGATTATTGGTTCAGGTATTGCCGGATTGACGTTTGCAGTAAAAACAGCGCGCCGGTTTCCGGATAAGAAAATAACCATTCTCACAAAAGCTAATACCGACGAAACCAATACTAAATATGCGCAGGGCGGTATAGCTGTTGTCAATGATTTGGAAAAAGATAGTTTTCAAAAGCATATATCTGATACGCTCATAGCTGGCGATGGTTTGTGTAATGAGCATGTGGTAGACATAGTTGTAAAAGAAGGTCCGCAAAGGGTAAATGAAATAATAGACTGGGGCGCCAACTTCGACAAAGACAAGGCCGGCGACTACATGCGCGGCAAAGAAGGTGGTCATTCCGAGTTCAGGATATTGCATTATAAAGATATAACCGGATTTGAGATAGAACGTGCGCTTGTGGAGGAGACGAAACAATACGCTAATATAGAGATACACAATCATTGGTTTGTACTCGATATCATAACGCAGCACCACTTGGGTTACCTTGTTACAAAAGCTACACCAGATATTACTTGCTATGGCGTATACGCGCTCAATCTACAAACAAATAATATTGAAAAGATACTGGCGCGCTGCACGCTTATGGCATCGGGTGGGGTGGGGCAGGTTTATCGCACCACTACCAATCCGAAAATAGCTACCGGCGATGGGATTGCTATGGCCTATCGCGCAAAGTGCCGTATTGAGAACATGGAATTTATCCAGTTTCACCCTACTGCGCTATATGAGGCTGGAGTTAGTCCGTCGTTCCTTATCACAGAAGCAGTGCGTGGCGATGGCGGTATATTGCGCAATAAAGATGGCGAAGCATTCATGCCCCACTACGATCACCGTGCCGACCTCGCGCCGCGCGATGTAGTAGCAAGGGCCATAGACAGCGAAATGAAACGGACTGGTACAGAACATGTGTATCTCGATTGCCGCGCCATGGATTTGGCTAAGTTTAAAGCGCATTTTCCTAATATATATGCCCGCTGCAAGGCAATAGGTATAGACATAGCCGACCAGATGATACCAGTTGCTCCGGCGGCCCACTATTGTTGTGGCGGAATAAAAACGGATGAGGCTGGCCGTTCGTCGGTGCGCAATCTGTATGCTTGTGGCGAATGTAGCAGTACAGGCTTGCATGGCGCTAACAGGCTTGCCAGCAATTCACTGCTCGAGGCGCTGGTGTTTGCTCATCGTTGCGCCGAAGATATGGCTCAGCGTATAGATGGCATTTCATTCAACGACGCTGTGCCAGACTGGGATGCCGATGGTACAAATCAACCTAAAGAGCTGATTCTCATAACACAAAGCCTAAAGGAACTACAGCAAATTATGAGCGACTATGTGGGTATTGTGCGAAACGATATCAGATTACAGCGCGCTATGAATCGTATTGACCTGTTGCATAACGAAACTGAAGAGCTATATAAAACAGCCGCTCTTTCACCACATTTATGCGAACTGCGCAACTTAATAACTATTGGCTACCTCATTGTTAAGAGCGCTCAGTTCAGAAAAGAAAGCCGCGGCTTGCATTTCAATACCGACTATCCTAACAAGAGTAATTTATTGCAGCAAATAGTACTGTAATACCGTTTGGACATTAAAAAACGCCATACGGGGATTGTTGCGGCCCTACGGGGCGCAGCCTATAAATAATACATTACGCAACTACAAACCTGTAGCGCCTAACGGCGCAATGACATACTTTGGCGCAGAATTTTAATCGATTTGGTATAATAACTTCTTTTTATTTGATGATCATTAATTTCTCCGTTAGGTTACGGGCAGCGCTATGGGCATTAATGAAATAAATACCTGCTGGAAAATCCAGGTATTTGGTAACCTGTGTGTTTGCTGGAAGGGTGAAATGCGCCCATTTCTTACTCATTACATCTGTTACGGTTACTTGGCATTCCTCCTTGTTTTGTGTGGCTATCATTATTGTAAGGGCGCCGTTATTGGGATTGGGATTAATGATTAACCTATCGGTTGTCATCATCTGAGGTAACAAATCGCCTAACGGGCAGTAGTTTACCATTAGGTGTACATTAGTAGTATCAGATGATTTTCCATCAGTAATCCGCACAGTAAAAGAATCAGCGCCAATGTAGCCTGTTGTTGGCGTATAGGTTAATCCGGATGGCGTCATTGTTCCTCCAGTGCTTATAGCCATATACAGGGTCGTGGCAACACCGTGTGCCGGCGCTGTAATAAGGCTCCAATTTTCAGTTTCGCTGGTGTCGGCATCGCTAATGGTGAGTAGTGAATCTATGCCAGTTGTATAGTTGCAAACTGCCACGCTTTGGCTGCGACCTCTAGTAAAACGTGGAGGATGATTTCCGTTAATTTTTCTAATCCTGTTGTTTTGCCAGTCGGCTATATAAATGCTACCTGTATCATCTACCTCAATCCCGAACGGACGATTTAGCTCAGCAGCAGTTGCTGCGCCGCCATCGCCACTATAGCTGTGCGAACCTATTCCGGCGACTGAACTAATTAGACCTGATGCGCTAACTTTGCGAATTCTGTTGTCATTAAAATCGCTGATATACAGGTTATTATTTGCGTCTATTGCAAGTCCTCCGGGAGCTTTTAGTCGGGCTGCAGTTGCTGGTCCTCCATCGCCGCTGTAGCCTGCTATACCATTACCGGCAACTCTGCTGATGATACCTGAGGGATTTATTTTACGCACGACATAATTGACCAAGTCAGTGAAGTAAACATCGCCCGTAGCGCTTACGGCAAGGCCATTTGGTTGTGTTAGTGTTGCATTTGTTGCCGGTAGACCGTCACCCGAGTAGCCCCATACTCCTGTACCTGCAATTGTAGATATTATGCCGGAGGTATTTATTTTTCTGATCCGGTGGTTATCTCTGTCGGCTATGTATATGTTGCCGGCAGCGTCGGTTGCAATGTCCTGCGGCAGATTAATTGCTGCTCCTACAGCCGCTACTCCATCGCCAGTATATGTGCGGGCGCCCGTTCCAGCTATGGTAGTTATTGTTCCGCTTGGCGTTACTTTTCTAATCCGGCTGTTGCTGGCGTCGGCGATCAACAGATTGCCTGCAGCATCGAATGCTATGCCAATAGGGTAATTTAGTTTTGCAGCTGTTGCCGGACCGCCATCGCCGCTGAATCCTGCAATGCCTGTACCCACTACTGTAGATATGATGCCACTGGTAGCGATTTTCCTAATACAATGATTGTACTCATCAGCTATGTAAATGTTTCCGGTGGCATCCCTCGCAATTCCCACTGCTTTGTTAAGTTCAGCAGCGGTAGCCGTTAAGCCGTCACCGGTATAGCCGTATGTACCCAATCCAGCGATTGTGTTTATGCGCTGGGCTCGCGCTGTATCAACACAACTTAATAGCGACAATATTAATACGCAAGCAAGGGTTTGGCGGATTTTCATAAGCTACTTTGTACTAATGTACTAAATGTTTGCAAGTTGTCGCTACAATTCATCAACAAAAACTAGTATTGTAAGCCTATACCAGCATTTTGTTCCATTGAGCCATTGCCTCGCCAACTATAAAAAAGCTGCCTGTTATTAGCAATACGTCGTTGTTGGCCATAGCATGTTTAGCAGCAATTACAGCATCTCGCACACTTGAATAGCTTACGCCCAGCAATCTTGCTTTGTGCGCCATAGTCATTAGTTCTCCGGCTGGTAAGGCGCGCGGCATATCTGCATTGCAAAAATAGTAGGTGGCATCTTCGGGTAAAAGGCTCAACGCTTCGGTTACATCTTTGTCTTTTACAAAACCCAAAACAATGTGTTTGTGTTTGTCGCCATTTTCGGTAAGGGCATTTAGCTGTGCTACCACTTCTGTCATACCAGCAGGGTTGTGAGCCACGTCGCAAATCACAACAGGTTGTTCTTGTAGCAACTCCCATCTACCGCGAAGACCAGTGGATTTTTTTACAGCGCTTAGGGCATCTATACTATCGCCCAACGTTAAATTAAGACCCAGACTGGCTAATATTTCTACCGAGGTAAGTACAGTCTTTATATTATGTTGCTGGTAGTTGCCCAGCAAATCTGTTTTCACATCCAGCATTTCGCGCTTTGCATTATGCACAGCTTTATAGTATTGGTAGTGCAGGTCTTGTTTTACCCGTACCATGCCCCAAAGCGACTGTGCATAATAAAGCGGGCTTTTTTTCAATGCCGAATGTTCGAAAAATATACGCTCCGTTTCGTCGTGTTGTTCGCCTATTATTGCCGGTATGCCTGGTTTTATGATTCCAGCTTTTTCGGCAGCTATTTCTGCAAGAGTATTGCCCAATAGGTCTTTGTGGTCGTAGCTAATGTTGGTAATTATGGATAGTAGGGGAGTAATAACGTTAGTGCTATCCAGCCTGCCGCCAAGTCCTGTCTCTATTACTGCTATGTCTACGCCGGCTTCAGCAAATGCCTGAAAAGCCATTATCACCGTAATCTCGAAAAAAGAAGGTTGTACGTCTTCTATCAGTTTTTTATGTTGGGCAACAAAATCTACTACCCATTGTTCTGTTACAGGTTGACCGTTTATACGTATCCGTTCTCTGAAGTCAACTAGGTGCGGAGAAGTATATAGTCCTGTTTTGTAACCTGCATGCTGAAGTATGGCTGCCAGGCTATGGCTGACGCTTCCTTTGCCATTGGTTCCGGCAATATGTATACTTTTGAATTTGTTTTCAGGATTGTGCAATCCCTCGCATAGCTTAATTGTATTGCTAAGGTCGGGTTTTAAAGCAGCTTTCCCTATTCTCGAAAACATGGGCAAACGCTCATAAAGATAATTGAGTGTTTGCTGGTAGGTGATTGATTCGCCCATTGCTTATTGGCGGGTTTTGAAAATGATGGTTACATCGCCAAATTGCTGAGGTTCGGCTCCGTTGCTTTTGCTGAATTTAGCATTACTTAATTTTTCCAGAGCAAGTCGGGTAAGCTCTGGTCCCGACGATGATTTTACACGTTTGTCAATGATATTACCATCTTTATCTACAGTTACATGAATCACTACTTTACCGCTTTCATGAAATTCTGCTTCAAATTTGTCGGGTTGTATTTTCCTACCGGTAAGGGTGTGCCCAATTGCACCGCCGCCTGCGCCTGGTACACCGTTGTAGTTTGCTGACCCGGGAGTTCCACCTCCTGCGCCCTGATCGCCGGGGCCGCCGGCAATTCCTTCGGCCTTTCCCGGTTTATCTTTATCTGCGCTATTACCGCCCTGTCCATCTTCCGGGCCGTAGCTATATTTTGCAGGAGCGTGTTTTTTATCTTTATCGTTGGCTTGTTCTGCGCCTTTTTTGTTTTTTAGATTATCTATTACCGGCGCATCGGGCATATTGCTAACAATAGGCTTCAGCGGTTGATTGGCATTAGCAGCTACGGTTTTATACACAACACTTGCCTCATAAGGTCCCGGCTTTTTACGGTTCATGGGCTGGTCGTCGCCGCTACCTGTTTCGCTCGATCCAAGATTTACTTCAAGGCCTGCTGCAGTGTCAGTTACCACTTCTGTGGGTATAGTATAGCGTAGCAAAAAAAACAGCAATAGTAACAATGCATGAACGCTGATTGTCCAGGCAAGCGCTTTATTATTAATCAACGGCTTTGTTACCGGTAGTTGCATAGCCATCATATGGTCATAACTTTTTTTAAAATTACGTAAAAGTCGGCTTTTTAAAAGTTAAAAAAAGTTGAAATGACCTGATCTTTGCCTCCTTTCCTTTGTTGGGATTAGAAAATGACTAGATGTGCAATGGAGTGTAAATGATACACTGCCTAAGATTAAAGCTAACCGCCTTAATCGTATAAATTGAAATGAGTAGAATAATTAAACAGCAGCCATTAATAGTGAACAAGGTTCTTACTTAGTTGTTCATTACTAAGTGGTTTTTCCATAAAGCAATACACATAAGGGCTTTCTTTTGCTCGTTTATGGTCGTTTATGTCGGCCGACGATGAAATCATTGCGATTATGCAATTACGTTTTAGCGACTCGGGCAATTCGCTATATTTTTTCAAAAACTCAAATCCATCCATTTCGGGCATTCGAATATCTAAAAAAATAACCTGTGGCAAGTCGTCATTGTTTGCCACGTTTTTAAGATACTGTAGCGCTTCTATTGCAGAACTCATTAAAATAGTACTCTCCGAAAAATTCGACTTATTGATAATTCTTTCAGCTATAAATCTATCAATGTGGGAGTCGTCAATAACCATTACTTTTTTGTGCCGGTACATAGGTTCGCAGAGGAGTTGAGTTTATAAATAATTGGTAAGTCTAGCTTGTTTTAACAAAAGTAGTCGATTGTTCTTTTTATAAAGATAACGTCAATGTGCAATTAGTTGTTAATTTATTCACAAGATACAAATAAGTATTGGAATTTACAACGTATATACTGAATGTATGTTGTGGTATATACTGGTAACACCGTTTTTTAGTAAATACACCTATTCATAGGGACTATTCTATTATTTCAGGCGTTTTTATTTCTGTATCCGGATTGAAATGCGCCCAAACTATGCGCGCTTTAGACGCGCCTATTACTTTCGTTAATTCGCGCTCAGTTAGGGTCTTAATGTTTTTTACAGATCTAAAGGCTTGCAGAAGTTCGGTGGCCGTCTTCTCGCCTATGCCTGGAATGTCCTCCAGGTCGTTTTTGATTGTTCCTTTGCTTCTGATCTGGCGATGAAAGGTGATGCCAAACCTATGAACCTCATCTCTGATTCTGCGCACGAGTAAGTGGGCAGGATTGGTGAATGACAATTGTAGCGGTTCACTGTCGCCGGCAAAGAATATTGATTCCTCGCGCTTAGCAAGACCCACAAGTGTTATTTTCCCCAACAATCCCAGTTTTTCTATACTTTCAAGAGCCGCGCCCAATTGTCCCTTTCCTCCATCAATAATTACCAATTGAGGCAGCGGTTGTTTTTCATCGCTAAGGCGTTTATACCGCCTGTACACTACTTCGCTCATTGATGCAAAGTCATTTATCCCCTTTACTGTTTTTATATGATAATGCCTGTATTCCTTATTTGCAGCAAGACCGTTTTTGAAACATACCATAGCAGCAACTGGGTAAGCGCCTTGGAAGTTGGAGTTATCGAAACATTCAATATGTACGGGCAATTCAGTAAGCTGCAATGCATCCTGTAGTTCTTCCAGCGTTTGCATGGCGCTTTCTTTGGTGGTAGTAGTGAGTTGCAATGCGTCTTTTTTGCGCATCTCCTGAATAAATGCTTCTGCATTTTTCAGACTTAGCTCCAGCAATTGTTTTTTATCGCCCATTTTGGGTACGGTTACCTTCATTTTTTCGTCAGCTACAGGTATTTCAATGGGTACAATAACTTCATCAGCATTGCTCTGAAAAGTATCGTGCAACTGGTTTACTGCCAATGCCAGCACGTCTGCCTCCTCTTCATCAAGAATCTTTGCGATTTGTACCGTTTTTACTTGTATAATGGTTCCATTACTAACCACCATAAAATTTACATAGTAATGGAGATCATCGCTAAGTATACAGGCAACATCCAGGTTGTTGAGTCGAGGATTAACGATGGTAGATTTACTCTGGTAAGTATTAAGCGATTCTATTTTTTGTTTTAGTATCTGCGCTTTTTCAAACTGCAATTGCTCTGCCAGCGCCACCATCTCTTCTTTCAGCGGGCGAATCACTTCAGCTATGTTACCTTTTAGCACGTGGCGCACCTGCTGTATGTTTTCGGCATATTCAGCTTCCGTTTGCAGGCCTTCGCATGGGCCTTTACAATTACCGATATGGTATTCCAGACATACTTTGTATTTGTTTTTCGCAATATTACCCTGCGACAAATTCAGGCTGCAGGTGCGCAGTGTTATGTTCTGTTTTACCAGCTCCAGTAGTTCGCGCACTTTGCCCACATCAGTAAAAGGGCCAATGTATTCGGAACCATCGCGAATGAGTCGGCGAGTGAAAAATACCCTTGGGAAAGGTTCTTTTTTGATGACAATGTAAGGATATGTTTTGTCGTCCTTAAGTTCAATATTGAATCGTGGTTGAAAGTGCTTGATTAGCGAGTTTTCCAGCAAAAAGGCATCATGTTCGGTATTGGTAACCGTAATATTAATATTGTCTATCAGCGATACTAATTTCCGGGTTTTAAAATTATCTAGGTTCTTATTGAAATATGACGATACCCTCTTGCGTAAATCCTTCGCTTTGCCTACATATAACAGTTCGTTTTGGTCATTGTAATATTTATAACAGCCTGGCTGATGGGGTATTGTGGGCGCTATTTTATTAAATTCCTCCTTGGTCATGCAGCACAGTTATTGTGTGGATAGTGGCTATTTATACGGCTTAGTGCGTTAACTCAATTATCTTATAAAATCATATTGCACAACCGTATAGTTTTTTGCGCCCAGTAGCGGGTTCGTTTCTGTTTGTATTTGTATCGTTCTTAAGGGGTTGTAGTAAAGCTTTTGTGTTGTTTCAGCAAAAATGGTCTTTTTGTTTGTCTGTACGTAAATCCCTTTTATCTTATTGTTTGTTTGGTTGAAAGTGATTAATAATTTTTGCGTAAACAGGTCTTCGTCCATCGCTTTGTAATAAAAGTTGCCAGTCCCTTCTACACTATCTACAAATTGAGAAAAATCGTACTTACCCAGAAATTTTCGATCGCTGATATCTGTTTCAAAAAATATTTTAAAAATGTTACCCCAATTAAGGGTATCTGAATTCGTATAGCTGCTATCCAACTTGTCCCCGGTTCGTACTGTTTTTATTATGAATATAGGTTCGCCGCTATAAGTATTCCATTGGTCAAGGGCAAACTCTTTGATAGAAAAGTAGTGTCCTTTTACATCCGGCATAGGGTCAGTCACTTTTTTGTCTTTACATGACAACAATAGTAATGACAGTAGCGCCACAAATACACCAGATATTGTTAATAGTTTTTTCACGGCTTAAAATTAGTAAACTTGATTGTAATTTCCTGTTATTACTCAACTCGTCAGGAATATACCCATCATTATGCATAGGAATAATTTTATGTGAATGATGGTTCGAATAACCATCAAATTACCTATTCTTACTTGCCGCGTCCCTGAATTATTACCATAAAAGTATATAGGATGATTTTTATGTCCAGAGCCAATGAGCAATTTTCTATGTATAATAGATCGTATTTCATGCGCTCAATCATTTCATTTACGTTTTCTGCATATCCAAACTGAACCATTCCCCAAGATGTAAGTCCGGGCTTCACTTTGTGCAGGTATTTGTAATGTGCGTGTGTGGCGCTTATAATATCGATATAGTGTTTACGTTCCGGGCGCGGACCTACTAACGACATATCGCCCTTGATGATGTTGATAAATTGCGGCAATTCGTCAATACGCCATTTACGCATAAAACGTCCCCATTTTGTAATTCTTGGATCCATTTTACTCGATAATGCAGGTCCGGCAGCTTCGGCCTCCACATACATCGACCTGAATTTGAGTATGTTAAATGGCCGGCCAAATAACCCAATTCGTTCTTGTTTGTAGATAATACCGCCCTTCGATGACAACTTTACCATTATGGCGGTAAACAGTAAAAAAGGCAATAGAAATAGTAAAGCTGTTCCGGATATAGCTATGTCTATCAGCCGCTTCCACACGCGCTGCCAATCCGGCATCAGATCGGGGTGTATATGTATGAGTACCGCATCATATACATTGCTTGTCTTTACTGACCCCGATATAATATCGTAATAATCGGGGAGTACTTTCAATACAACAGGGCGATAACAAAGTCGGGTAACAATATTTTCTAACAGATGGTGTTCAGAAGAATCTACTGCAACTATTACTTCCTCAATTTCGTAGTTGTCAATAATCTCTTCTAATTGCGAAAGGTGACCAAGCTGCGGAAGGTACTTACTCATACCATTACTTGCTTCCTTGCTCGAATAAATAAATCCGAGAAATATATTGCCCAATGCTTTTGGGTTATCGAGTACCTGTTTGTAGATGTTGATGGCCTGCTGATTGCCGCCAATAATTAGCGTATTGAAGCCTACCTTTCCGTTTGCAAGATTTATTTTAACGCGGTATAGTATGTAAAGACGGGCAATGAGTACGAATACGGTATGTATAAGCAGATAATGCCCCACCATATTGATAAAGTAAGAGTAGTCGCCTGTGTCGTTGGCAAAGGCTATGATTGACACAACTATGCAACCTAGTATGCATGAAATGAGCGTACGGTTTATTTCGTTTAACCTCGATTTTCGGTATAGATCGAAATAAGTGCCCGACATTAAATAAGCAATCATCCAGCCTGCAGGCATGATAATCAGACTATTTACATAATCTCTTAGTTGTAATTTCTGCAATACATCGGTGTAGCTATGACCTGTAAGGAAATGCTGCCGGTAAATGAGAAAAGTAAGCCATGCAAGAACTGCCGCTATATAATCGAGCAAGATCAATTGCCTGATAGCTTTTTTTTTCATTGGGCTTAGGCGCATGAAGCTTAGTAGTTTACAAGTTGAATGTTATCTAATAAAAGACGGCCGCTGGTTTGGTTTTGATCCAGTACGGTCTTAATTACAAAATTGTAAGATGTTCCCTTCGCTTTAATTGCAAAGTCGGAAACGTTGAGATAAAATTTTTGCCAGTGGTCGCTTGGTTTTATACCCGCCAAAAAATAGGGGGTTGATGATATTATATTACTGAGATTGGCTTGAATGCCGAGGTAAAAAGGTACGGTACTTTTGTAGTTCAGTTCTATAAATGCCACGTTTTGCGGTATCTCAAAAGTTTTATCGCTCATTACCGTACAGCTATCGCCTACGGCATTGAGCAGTATTTGGCCGGCGCCATATCCTTCAAACCTTAGCGAATCAGCCGCCACATTTGTCATCACTGTATTGCCATCAATTCTCGAAAAGTTGGTAACACCGGGAGTCTCAAACGATTCTGTGTAATTCATTTTTACGTATGTATAGAATCCGGTTTTAGGCACATAGGTTATCGTTTTTCCGGGCTGCGCAGTAAAGGTGGACGTGTCGATCTGGTAGAAGTCGTATTTGCCAACAAGCTCATTGCGTCCATTGACAATTATTGCGGGATAAACTTCAAGTTTGCCATGTCCGGTAGAGGGTATCGGAATGGTAAATGGCAAGTCGTAAGCGCCCATAGCCCGGTTGTCGTAATATACCCAGGCATTAGTAATATGGTTCGATAAGGTAACACTCCTTACCGCAGGATTGTTGAGAAACGTAAAGGAGTCTATATGTAAATACGTTGGCGTTATTTCCGCAGGGTTAATAATATTACAACCCGAAAGGCTGTAACATAGCGCGAGTATCGACAACGAATATTTTAATTTGGTGTTAATATGCAACATAAAGGATTTGACCTCTTCTTAACGTAAAAGATTGTTAAACATTGTGCAATTCGTTGTGCAAACTCATTTTTTTCAAAATCTGGTGAGCTACATCCATTGCCTGATAGCCATCGTAGACAGAAACACGAACAGCGCGGTTGAAAATAATCGAATTGGCAAATTCTGAGAGCTCAGATTTTATGGCATTTAGCGGAGCAATCTCAGGCAACTGCACTGAGATGATTTTCTGTTCACCATTTGCAACCTCTACTGGAAAATCCATCATTCCTGCAGGCGCGCCCGGTTCTTTCATTCTGATGATCTCTGTCTTCTTATCCAGAAAGTCGATGCCAATATAGGCATCGCGCTGAAACAGCCGCAGTTTACGCATCTTTTTCAGCGATATTCTGCTCGACGTAAGATTGGCTACGCATCCGTTGTCAAATTCTATACGGGCATTAGCAATATCCGCCGTTTCGCTGAGTACAGATACGCCGCTGGCAGATATTCTACGTACAGGCGATTTTACAAGGCACATTACAATATCTATATCGTGTATCATCAGGTCGAGGATTACCGATACATCGGTGCCGCGAGGATTGAACTGTGCAAGCCTGTGCGCCTCGATAAACATGGGCTGTATGGTTTGTTCGCTCAGTGCAAGGAAAGCCGGATTATAGCGTTCAACATGACCTACCTGACACTTTACATTGGCTTCTTTTACTAATTGCACGAGTTCTTTCGCTTCCTCAAGAGTATGTGCAAGTGGTTTTTCTATGAATACATGTTTGCCGGCAAGCAGACATTTCTTGGCAAGTTCGTAGTGCGATGATGTTGTTGCAACAATATCCACAGCATCCACAGCAGCAATCAGCTTGTCTAATTCAGTGTATCGGGGCGATTGATACTGGGCTATCGTTGAGGCAGCCTGAGCGTCGTCGGGATCATAAAAACCCACCAGTTCCACCGCTTCTATCTGCTGCCATTGCTGAATATGGATTTTACCCAAATGGCCTGCCCCCAAAACTCCTATTTTAAGCATGAATAGTGTGCTGTTAGTATAAACTGTAGTTTGTTAACAAAATAATGCGCAAGATAACAATAATACTTTTAGGATACTCACACCCTATGAAATGGCATTTTTTATATGTGAGGTATATGTTGGTTTACGATCGACTAAAAGTAGTTTGGAGTGTCTTTGAAAAAGATATGCTTCAAAATAGGCCTTTATTTAATGTAATACCCGTTGAATTAGCGCCTACAACGCTTTGTATATACTTAATGCTGAGTGTATTACTGTTGGGTAATGGTTTAGTTAGCGTCAATGAATCCATTGATACCTGTTTGAATTAACATTTGTTTGTGTAATAATTAGCAAAAAATTAAGTTAAGTAGCTGCGTCAACAAACTACTTTTGCGCCTTAAATTTTATTATAGCATACCCTAACAACATGGAAAGAAAATTGAATTTTTTATTAGCGCTATTTATTTCTTTGCTGGTCGTACCAGCTCATGCGCAAAGCAAGTTTACTATAAGCGGCACTATCAAAGACAAAAAAACAGGCGAAGGTTTAATAGGGGCAATCATAAAAGTGGCCGACAAACCATCGCTTGGCATGGCTTCAAACGAATACGGATTTTACTCACTTACGCTACCTGAGGGTACCTACAAGTTTTTGGTAAATTACCTGAGTTATAAAGAACAGGAAATTACTGTGACCCTCAATAAGAGCATTAAGCAGGACATTTTTATGGATGCGCTAACTGCAGAGCTGAATGAAATAACCGTGAGCAGTAAAGCGAATACTATAACCTCAGCCCAAATGGGTATGGATAAACTGAATATTAAAGACATCAACATGCTGCCGGTGCTTTTTGGTGAAAAAGATGTATTAAAAACCATTCAGTTGCTGCCTGGCGTTAAGTCGGCTGGCGAGGGCAACAGCGGATTTTACGTGCGCGGAGGCGCTGCCGATCAGAACCTTATTTTGCTCGATGAAGCTGTGGTCTACAATCCTTCGCATCTGCTTGGCTTCTTTTCTACCTTTAATTCGGATGCAATTAAAGATATTACTATATACAAGGGTACTGCGCCAGCGCAATATGGTGGAAGGCTGTCGTCGGCGCTAGATATAAAAATGAATGATGGCAACGATCAGGACTACCACGTGAGCGGCGGTATAGGGCTGATATCTTCAAAACTAAATGTAGAAGGACCAATAGTAAAAGATAAAGGGTCGTTTTTGGTAACTGGGCGCCGCACCTATGCCGATGTTTTTCTTAAACTCTCAAACGATACAAATATCAAAAAAAGCAGCCTTTATTTCTACGACCTGAATGCAAAACTGAACTACAAACTGGGTAAAAAGGACCGTTTATATCTATCCGGCTACTTTGGTAAAGATGATCTGGGGCTTGGTAGTTTGTTTGGTATAGACTGGGGAAATGCCACAGGCACGTTGCGTTGGAACCACTTGTTTAGCGATAAGTTGTTTTCTAATACTTCATTGATTTTTAGTGATTATAACTACAACATCAATTTTAACGCTTCAAGTCTTTCTATCAAGATTCATTCAGAAATACGCGACTGGAATTTCAAAGAGGAACTGGAGTATTTTGCCAATCCGAGAAACTCTATAAGGTTTGGTGTAAGTTCTATTTACCATACTATTACGCCGGGTAACATTACGGGATCGGGTATAATTAGTTCTACGCAGCCCGATAATCATACTTGGGAAAACGCTATCCACGCTACTAATCGCTGGAAAGCCACTGATAAACTGAATATTGATTACGGTATCAGGTTGAGCTCGTTTACAGTGCTGGGCGGCACAAATATGTATGAACTAACAACCGATGGCAAGATAAAAGATACACTTAAGTACGCATCGGGCGAATTTGTGAAAACCTACATCAATCCAGAACCAAGGATTTCAGCGAGCTATGTACTCAATGAGGTATCGTCTATAAAAGGCGGCTATACCCGCAACACACAATCGCTACACCTTATATCAAACTCCACCACCAGCAACCCGACCGACAAATGGGTGGCCAGCAACAATATTATTAAACCCGAAATTTCAGACCAGGTATCGTTGGGCTATGTGCGCAGTTTAAAAAACGATCAATTTGAATTTAGCGTAGAGACCTATTACAAAAAAATGCAGAACAAAATAGACTACCGCGATGGAGCCGATGTATTAAGTAATGCAGCTATAGAACCTGAATTGCTTTTTGGGCAGGGTAGGGCATATGGTTTAGAGTTTTTGTTCCGTAAAAAAGCCGGCAAGTTTACGGGTTGGGTGTCGTACACGCTTGCGCGTACCGAAATACAGATTGATGGTGTGAATAGTAATCAGTGGTATGCAGCCCGCCAAGACCGCACTCACGATTTGTCGGTAGTAGGTATTTACCAGCTATCAAAGAAATGGACTTTGTCGGCCGATTTTGTTTACTATACAGGCAATGCCGTTTCGTTTCCAAGTGGTAAGTACATAGTCGATAATCAAACCCGGTTTTTATATACTGAACGCAACGGCTACCGTATGCCTGCTTATCACAGGCTGGATATAGGCGCTACCCGCCAGCTCACACATAGAAAACGCTTTAGCTCAGAACTGTCGTTGAGCATATACAATGCTTATGGCAGGGAAAACGCCTATGTCATCACTTTCCAGGACGACCCCAATGATAAGAGTAAAACACAGGCGTTGCAAACCTCATTGTTCCGCTGGGTGCCATCTATTTCTTACAACTTTAAATTCTAAACTACCCATGAAAAACAACATAAATATTCGTTTCTTAGCATTTATTGCGATCCTTGTTTCCTTTTCCTCTTGCCAGAAAGTAATATCCATAGATCTTAACTCATCCGATCCTCGCTATATTGTAGAGGGCAACATTACTGATCAGCCCGGTCCGTATCATGTTAAGATTACTAAGTCGGTCAATTTCGATCAGTCAAATGTCTTTCCGGCGGTAACGGGCGCATCGGTGATCATAACTGACACTGTAGCTGGCGTAATAGACACCCTAACCGAAAGCGCAGCCGGCGACTATACCACCAGCAAATTACAGGGTACTCCAGGGCATTTTTATACACTGACCATCAAGTCTAACAATAAAGTAATAACATCTTACGGCCTGATGCCACAGCCTATATCGCTCGATAGTATGTATGCCGAGCCATCACCCTTTGGCGGAGACCCGGTAGTTGTGCCTGTATTTACCGATCCGGAAACGCAAGGTAATTACTACCAGTTTATTGATTACCGCAACGATACGCCCAACACAGAGATATTTATACTGGACGACAAATTTGTAAACGGTCAAACAAACCGCCAACCCTTACAGGGTAGAGGCGGCGATGATGGCAAACTCAAGCCCGGCGACCATGTGCGAGTAGATTTGTTGTGTATAGATTCGGCCGTTTATAAATATTATGCAACGCTCGATCAGCTTACCAACTCCAACTCAGCTACTCCAGCCAACCCGCTGAGTAATTTCACGGGCGGCGCGCTCGGCTATTTCAGCGTTCATACCGTTAGTACAAAATCTTTGATTATACGATAATACAAGGCATATGCCACATAAAATAGCCGCCTGTGCAAAACGGGCGGCTATTTTATTGTTCATTTTTTGGTTACAAGAAATTTGCCTGCACCGTTTTTATTGTTTCTTCCAGCTTCTTGTCCTTGGTTGGTTCGCCTATGGCGTTAAACTTCCAGTCGCCGTTTTTCTTATAGAAAACGCCCATTACCATAGATACGTGTCCGGCAAAGCTCGGGCCGTTGGCTATGTCGTAGGTCGCGAAAACCTCAGTGACCTTAGTAGGCGTGCCTTCGTAAATGCGGATTGAAGCAAATGGGATAGCCCCAAAATCGTGCCCTCGAAAACTGTTGAGCACAAATGCTACATAAGCTACCGCCGGATTCAGTCCGCCCATAAACAGCGTTATCACTTCATTATCCAGACCGTCGTCGCCGCCCATGTCGCCTGTCAGGTCGTCGCCGCTGTGCTTTACCGCATAGTCTTTAGATATCAGATTGCCAAAGTAGACAATATCTATAAGCTCTTTCTTTTCGTTATAAAGCGCGCAGCTTGCGTCGAGGTCTACTGCTTCCTTAGTTTTACTGAATCCTAAAAAACCTTTTTTCTCTATAGCTCCCCAGTTTATGCCCACGCATATATTTTGCAGCTTGCTGCCATTGCTTTTTTCTAAGTTTATGCGTTGCCCTTTTTGCAGATTTATTGCCATCAGTTGTTGTTTAGTTGTATTTGTTCAGGTAATCTTCCAGTCCGCCCTTCATGCCCATTCCCACAGCTTCAAATTTCCATTTGTCTTCGCGTTTGTAAATGCGTCCAAACTCAACAGATGTTTCGATCGAGAAATCTTCTTCCAGTTCGTACTTAAGTATTACGGCATTAGTAGCTGTATCTACAATTCTAATAAAAGAATTTCGCACCTGTCCAAAGTTTTGCTTGCGTGCAGCCGCTTCATGAATGGTTACCACTATACATATTTCGTTTACGGCCGGATTTATTTTGCTCAGGTCTACGTTTATTTGCTCATCGTCGCCATCGCCGTCGCCAGTGCGGTTGTCGCCGGTGTGCTCCACTGCGCCGTCAGGCGATTTCAAATTGTTGTAGAAAACGAAATGTTCGTCCGATACCAGTTTTTTATTGGCGCCGAGAATAAAAACAGACGCATCTAGGTCGAAGCTGGAGCCGGATGAAGTGGCATTGGTATCCCAGCCCAGACCAATAGTGAATTTTGGCGCAGAGATATTTTCTCTTTGTCCTTTTTGCAGGTTAATGGCCATTGTTTATCAGTTTAGAATGTTTAGAAAAAAGTAGTTCTTTTAAGCAGTTTAAATTTGTTTGATATGCATCCATGGTATGGTAGTTGTTGCCTATGGCCATATCGTAGAGCGCCTCAGTAAATGCGCATCCCTGATTGCCAATGAATACGCGAAAAGCATCAACATTATAACAAAGCAGGTATTTTACAAAGCGTGTATTCATAAAGAAATGTCCGCTCTTAACTATTTTATCCAAATCAAAAATAGATTTTATTTCATAGAAATTAAGGTAGTTTTCTATGTTCGGGTGGATAGCGTCGTTGGTTAGCTCTGCAAAATATAGCAAGTACATTTCGTTGGTTAAGCAATATTGTTCCGCCATTTTAAGGATCAAACGTTCATGGCTTCCGGTTATGCGTATGTCGTCCAGAAATAACAAAGTCTTTCCCTTCAGGAAAACACTGTCTATATGAAACTCATCGCGACCTATAAGCGCTAATCTTTCAGCTGCGTTGAGGTCGCCATAATCTTCTTTGTAGGTTACTGTCCGGTAGGCTTTGGCCTCCTGCACCACCGGGTAGTTGTTTTCGGCAAGCCACCTGTTTAGCTGAAATATAAAGTAGTTTTTGAGCGCAAATGAAGCAGTGGGTATGAAAGAATAAGGACTTGAAATGACAACTAACTGCCCGATGTTGCGTTGTTCTGCGAGATGAGCTGCAATGAATCCTCCGGCAAGGGCTGTTCCGAATTTTCGGGCTGCCAGCTCATCGCCAAACTTAAACCTGCTGTACTCGGCAGGGGCGAATGGAAACTGATCCGGCTTATCAATTTTATGGAGCGAGTATCGAGTTGTCATTGAGATAGGATTGTAGATATACAACAATTGTTACTGTTTACCAGCAGGCTTTTTATACCGGCTTTTGTTGCGCCTGCAATATCTGCATGAGCATTGTCGCCTATATGTATTATTTGTTGCGCTTCTATTGCCCTTTCCGGACGGCAGCTACGCGCAGTATTGATCATGGTATCGAAAAACAAGGGGTTTGGCTTTGCCAAGTTCGCTTCATCAGAGTATAGCTGGAAATCGAAATACTGCCCAAGTCCATTACGTTCCAGTATTTTGCGCAGGGTGCGGCCCTTAGTGTAGCCGGTGTTGCTAAGTAGGCCTATGGTAGCGTGCGGTAGCTTGCGCAAAGCCGCCAATGTGCGTTCGGTCTGTGAGCAGTAGGGTATAGGGCTGAACTCCAGCATCAGCATTTCCATGTCTGCATAAAGGCGTTCGATATCTATATTTGTAAAAATGCCGGTGTCGCCATTGTTGATATCTGCTATGGCCATCAGGTACATGTTTTCTGAACTTATACTTTCACCCGTTTTCTCGTTGAGCGCATTACATAATATATCTACCTTCCTTAGCGAGAGGTTTATTTCATCCGCTGTTTTGCCGTAGTTATTGAAGTGTTTCTGGAAGTATGCCACGCGCTCCACCTTTAGCTGAGGATTGGATTTTATAATAGTCATCCAGAGATCAAAAGAGTAGTGGAGCAACTGCATAGCGGCTGTATCTTTTTAAGCAAATATACTATTTGCGAGGCACCTAATGGCTGCTCGACGTTGGGCATTTAACAACTATAATACGGATTTAACTATTGTAATGCAGTTAGAATGGTTGCAAAAAAAAAGACAACTTCCGGGAAGGATAAATCCGGAAGTTGTCCTCTTGATATATTGAGTATTAGATCTTAGTTAAGCGGATTGGCGTTCATGTGCAAAATAGTACCTATGCCAAATTTGTTGGTGGAGTCGGGCGTAGCATTGATGCGTGCACTGATGCGGAAGGAAATAGAATCCTGTATGAAGTAGTTTTTCAGATTTACATCTGTAAGCGTGTACATATCTATCGCAGATTGTCCTTTTGCCACGCCATAGTTGTAGGCTACAAGTTGCTCGGGCTGCGACTTTGCAGAAATGTATATCCATACAGAGTCTACGAAGTTGAAGTTAGAACCGCTTGGCAATACGATGCGCAGATTCATACTTTTTAGGTCAACCTTGTTTATTTTGTCAACAGATGTTTTATTGGCCGATACATAGGTTTGAGCGTTAGTTGCGAAACCTACTGCGGGCACGTCTATTTTCAGTCCACCAGCCGGCAACGGTACGCTACCTGTATAGCCCGATATAGCTGGTATAGCAAACTCGGTACTGTAGGGTATGTCTACATTTATTTCTGTCAATAATGTGGTTTTGTCGCAACCTGTTAAAAATGCAGACAGTGCGATAGCGGCGAATAAGATGTGTTTTTTCATAAGAATTTGTACTGCTATTATTGTGCCAAAAAATATTTTTTATCAGTAATTTTGCAAAATAACCTAAAAAACATCGGTTGTTATTCTGTTTTGTTTTTTGCTTCTACTGGGCTTCAAATACAAATAACGGAATTTTATACCAATCTGCAATAATGTATTTTATATGTTGCAGTTAATTTTTAGGCGCTCATCGGCAGTTTGGCCGGTATAAATGTTGTACATGAACAAATCAGTTGCTTTTCATACTCTTGGTTGCAAGCTCAATTATTCCGAGACATCTACGCTTAGCCGCACGCTTGAGGCCGAAGGTTTTGTAAAAAAAGAGTTTGACGAAGCTGCCGATGTTTATGTAATTAACACCTGTTCGGTTACCGAAAACGCAGATAAGGAATGTCGAATGCTGGTGCGCCGTATACAAAAGCGAGCGCCCGAAGCTATGGTAGTGATAACCGGCTGCTATGCGCAGCTGAAACCCGAAGCTATAGCTAACATAGAAGGGGTAGACCTGGTGCTGGGCGCAGCAGAAAAATTCAACCTTGCCCGCCACTTAAGCGAACTGACTAAGAGCGAGAACAGCAAAGCCAAAATATGCTCTTGCGATATTGAGGACGTGGTGGGCTTCAACAGTTCGTTTTCGCTCAACGACCGCACACGTGCATTTTTGAAAGTGCAGGATGGATGTGATTATAATTGCAGTTTTTGCACCATACCGCTGGCGCGCGGCCATAGCCGTAGCGATAGTATAGAAGGTGTGCTGAACAATATGCGTGAACTGGCGGCTGCCGGCATAAAAGAAATAGTGCTAACGGGCATCAATCTGGGCGATTTTGGCAAAGGCTACGATGGCGGCAAAACCAAGGAGACTACATTTTTTGATTTGGTGCAGGAAATGGACAAAGTAGAGGGCATAGACCGAATTCGCATATCGTCTATTGAGCCTAACCTGCTTACCAACGAGATTATAGATTTTGTAGCCGGAAGCGCTCGCTTTATGCCGCACTTTCATATACCCCTACAGAGCGGCAGCAACCACATACTGGCCGCTATGCGCCGCCGCTACAGAAAAGAGCTCTATGCCGATAGGATACAACGCATAAAAGAAGTAATGCCGCATTGCTGTATAGGAGCCGATGTGATAGTGGGCTTTCCGGGCGAAACCGACGAGCATTTTAAAGAAACCTTCGATTTCCTGCATGAACTCGAAATATCTTATTTGCACGTGTTCACCTACTCCGAACGCCCCAATACGCTTGCTGCCGAGCTGAAACCCATAGTGCCTGTGCATGTGCGCAACGAGCGCAATAAAGCCCTGCGCAACCTATCTTACCAAAAAATGCAATACTTCACCAACACTTACACGGGTACGCGCCGCAAAGTGCTGTTTGAAAAAGCCCAAACCAACAACCTGATGGAGGGCTATACCGATAACTACATTAAAGTGCAAACACCTTATCGTAAGGAGTGGGCAAATACGATTATGGAGTGGGACTTGTAATGCAATAGTAGATGCAAGGCAATGAAGATTGAAGCCACCGCCAAGTTTATTGCAAAATAAATAGCTAAACATTTCCATGCAATTAATGTAGTATATGAGGTTGCGGTTGCAATTATTGTTGAATGTTCCGTATATTCATAGTGCAGCTGGATGCATGATGTTCATTTTTAACTGTTCAATAAATTTTTTGGTATGTGCAGATTGTCAATTTTGTTGATGATGTTATTGTCTATTTCATTTTTGTCGTCAGGTCAATCTGTAACATATGTTGAACGTACAAAAAAAGAAGTCAGGCGTTATAATGTACTCCAATCACAGCCATTGATTATTGATAACAAATTTGGCGATGTAGATATTTCGACCTGGAATAAAAATGAAATACTAATTGAAGTAATAATGACTGGTAGATCCCCGATTGCCGAACAAGCTCAAAGAATTTTGGGTTTGTTGGCTTTTGAAGAGGATAATAATGCAGGTATTGGTAATGTGATTGCTATAAAAACTATTGTAAAAAATGAAGGGCCTTTAGGAAATGGTATCTCTTGGCTTGATGATAGTCCAACTAAAAAATATGAAGCCGAGGTGAGTTATAACATTCAAATACCTGAAAACACACCACTTGAAGTTATAAACAGTTTTGGTAACGTATCGATACACAATACTTACAAAGGAAAGTTGTGGCTGGATCTATATGGTGGAGAATTTAAGGCCGATAGCTTAATACGTCAACCAAAAACTATTACTATTGGGAAGAGTAAACATCCAAACCATATAAACTATATAGAGAAAGGTAAGATAATTGCCGCCGAGGGTTATGGCACACTTGAAGTAGATAAAGCCGGCGACTTAGAAGTTGTAGGCTTTGACACGCTGAAGTGTAAGCGTGTAGATCATTTATTTGCGAATCGAAATGGAGGTTTGCTGATGGTAGATACTGTCGAAAGTATAGATGGGACGATTGCTAATGCGAGTGTAGATATAGGGAGTTTAACAAAAAATGCACATCTTACATTCAATAATTCGCATAGTGTAAATATTGGTAGCCTTGGAAGTAAAGATATGGGCTTATTTTTTATTACATCTTCAAACGGTAATTTTAACCTCCATCTCAATGAGCGTTCTGATTTAGACTTGGATATGGTACTAACTAATGTCAAGTTCACAGCCGCAAAATCATTTATGGAAGGTATGAAACGCATTGATGATCGCAGGATTAGTTTCACTCAGGGTAGCGGGGTAGTTAAAGTATACCTTCGAAGCTCGAACGGGCAGTTGAATGTACATTAGATGTGTTCATGTGCAGTAATTTTTAAGCTATCCTCTCCAGAATTTCCCGGAGAATAGTTCCTCAGTACTTTAGGCTGCGCATGTAGGATTACATTGATTTTGTCTGTTACATTGGGACAATAATAATAGGAGTCTGATCTGATCGTTACACCACACATTTAGTTTTATTAAGGTAATTGGGGCGCTTGCCAATTTGCGTGGTTTGTCATGCTTTTGTTACTGTTTGAAATAATTGTTCAAATTCACCTCACCTTTTTAAAGTCGGATATGTCTTCCATGCACACAGACTGTGAAATTGCAATTGGTAACTATTGAAACTGTTACTAAATTGCAAAAAAATTGTTTATTGTACGTTTAATTTAACTTTTAAAAATAAAACAAAAAAATTACTTATGAATTTACCTGCAAAGGCCTTATGTACTTTTATTACAGCCACTATTATTGGCTTTCAATCCAGCGCGGCTATTATATACGTTAAAATTGGCGGTACCGGCGGGGGGACTTCCTGGGCCGACGCAAAAGGAACCATTCAGTCGGCATTGACTGCGGCTGCCAGTGGAGACCAGATTTGGATAGCTGAAGGAACGTATTATCCTACTACCGATACCGACCGCACTGCAACGTTTAACCTAAAGAACGGTGTGGCTGTTTATGGTGGTTTTTCAGGTTCAGAAACAGCGCTTAGCGCTCGCGATAGCACAGGTAGAACACATACCACGATTCTAAGTGGAGAAATACAACACGATGGTATCCTAAACAACAACAGTTACCATGTAGTATTTTCAAATGTGGACGGTAGTTCCATGCTAAATAGTGTTACCATAGAAAGAGGTTGTGCCAACCATACTGGCGGTATCGTGAATTACGTATCTGGAGGCGCTATACTCAATATTGCTGCCAATCCGACTTTTGCCAACCTAATTATTAGAGATTGTTATGGGGACAGCGGTGGGGGAATTGCCAATTATAATGGTAGCCCAATTATTACACGATGTTCCTTTATTAATGATACTGGCGGCTTTGGCGGCGGTATGTACAATGATGGCGGCGGAACTTCATTTACAGGTACAATAGCTTATTCTACCGATAAATCACCAATTTTTACCAACGACTCCTTTGCAAATTGTAAGTCAGGTTTTGGGGGTGGTCTATTTATTGGTAGGGGGATAATCTCTAAATTAGATAAAGTTGTTTTCTTCAACAACTATGCGGATAGCTATGGTGGCGGTTTGGGCTGCGACGATTGCACTACCTATATGACGCATGTGAAATTCATTAAGAATGATGTGCGCGACACATCTGGTCCTGTTTATGGTAAAGGCGGCGGTATGTTTTGCGATGGCACAGGTCCATATCCATGCGAGCTTTACGATGTGTTGTTTGCCAACAATCATGGCGGTCTTGGAGCCGCTATGTGCTTCTGGTATGGCGGTACTTATGGGCCAATACTCACTAATGTAACTTTTAGTGGCAACAATACAGTGCCTTACCCATTTCTAATAGGTGCGGCCGGTCAAGGAAATGTACTATTTACAATGGGTGGAACGGCAAGGCTAAGGAACTGTATCATAGACTCTGTTGCTAACGGCAACAAATATTTTGGAGGACCTGCCAACCAATACATGGTTACCAACTGCTCATTACCTGGAGCATTTCCTGCAGGCGTGATAGATAGTGGCGGTAATTTAATGCGCGTAGATCCGATGTTTATAGATACAGCCACCGGCAACTATCGGCTGCAAAACACGAGCGCATGTATAAACAACGGAAGGAACAGTTTTGCTTACGAACCTACCGACATGGATGGCAATACTCGCATAGCAGAAGCTACAATTGATATGGGCGCTTACGAACACCAACCACTGCCTACTACTATACAATTTGCTCACCAACAGTCTGTGGTAGTATATCCCAATCCCACAACCGATGAGCTAAATATTACTGGAGTAATGTTGGGCGGAGCCACATACAGGATGCTCGATATTACCGGCAGCGCCTTGATAGTAGGGGCTTTGCAAGGAACAACAAATACTATATCAACCCAAAGCTTGTCGCATGGCTTTTATTTACTGGAGCTAACTATGAAAAGTGGTGAAAAGAATATCGTGAAAGTGCTAAAAAACTAAGTCTGAGTATATGATATCTAAATTGGTGAATGACAGCAATGGTATTCAAGTAATAAAATTTTAGCGACAGAATTGATATTTTAGTAGTATGATGAATTTTGTTGTTTGTTCCAAACTAACGACGTCTGCTAATACCGAGCGCATTCGTTTGCCATTTGTAATACGAAAGGGTACAAAACCGCAGTTTTGTACCCTTTCGTATTTATTTATACTGACTAATACTATCTGTGTTTGAAGTCTACCCCCATATTCCATAGCAAGAACGCCCATTTGTCGGCTTGCTCTGCTATTATCATATCGGTGGGTTTACCGGCGCCGTGGCCGGCTTTTGTTTCTATACGTATCAATGTTGGATTTTTGCATGTTTGAGCTTCTTGCAGCGCTGCGGCAAACTTGAAGGAGTGCGCAGGTACTACGCGGTCGTCGTGGTCGCCGGTAGTAACCAGTGTGGCCGGGTAGCAGGTTTTGCGGGTGTTGTGCACAGGGCTATAACCCAGCAGGTAGTCCAGCATTTCTTTGCTGTCTTGTGCTGTGCCATAGTCGTATGCCCAGCCGGCGCCGGCTGTAAACTGATTGTAGCGCAGCATATCGAGTACGCCAACAGCAGGAAAACAAACCTTAAACAAATCGGGGCGTTGTGTAAGGCACGCGCCCACCAACAATCCTCCGTTCGATCCGCCCGAAATAGCCAGGTAGTCTTTTGAAGTGAATTTTTCTTTTATCAGGTATTCTGCTGCAGCAATAAAGTCGTTAAACACATTTTGCTTCTGCATTTTTATCCCGGCATTGTGCCATTTGTCGCCGTATTCGCCGCCGCCGCGCAGGTTGGCCACTGCGTATATACCGCCGTTTTCCATAAATACCAGGTTGCTGACGCTAAACGATGGTGTAAGGCTAATATTGAAACCACCATAGCCATAGAGCATCACAGGGTTCTTGCCGTTCATCGTCATGCCTTTTTTGTAAGTAAGTATCATGGGTACTTTGGTGCCGTCTTTCGATGTGTAAAACACCTGCTTACTTTCGTATTGCTTAGGGTCAAACTTCACGCCCGAAGCCTTGTATATTTCCGAAGACCCGGTTTTTATATCATACTTGAATATAGTGGATGGATACACATACGATGCATAGGTGTAGTAGGTTTCCGTTTCCTTGGTTTTTCCACCAAAGCCGCCGGCTGTGCCCAATCCGGGTAGCGCTATGGCTTTTTCTTTCTTACCGTCCAGGCTGTATTGGTATACCTTCGATACCGCATCTTCGAGGTACTGTGCAAAAAAATTGCCGCCGCAAGTCGAAATGTTGAGCGGGAATTTGGTTTCCGGTATTAGGTCTTTCCAGTTTTCTTTTGTTGGGTTGTTAGCATCTGTTACCACCAGTTTACGGTTTGGCGCGCCTTGGTTGGTTTCAATATATAGCTTACCGTTTTGGGTGTATACTATGTTTTGTTCGTTTTCAAAGCCCGTTACTATCGGCACAATAGGAGCTCCCTGTTTGCTGAGGTCTTGTATATATAGCTCGTTTCCATAGGTGGCGTTAGCTGCGGTAATTACCAGGTATTTTTCGTCTTCAGTTACGCCGCCGCCTATATATCTGCGTGGTGTTTCAGCTCCGCCAAAAATAAGCTGGTCTTCGTTTTGCGGCGCGCCTATGCGGTGAAAATACAACTTATGAATCTGAGTTTGTTCAGATAGTTCAGAGCCTTTAGGCTTGTCGTAGCTGCTATAGTAAAAGCCTTCGTTACCTCGCCATGATGTGCCGCTGAATTTTACATCTCTTAGCGTATCATCTACTTTTTGGCCAGTTTTAGTATCTATCACTATCACCTTGCGCCAGTCGCTACCGCCCTCGCTTATCTGAAACGCCGCCAGCGATCCATCTTTAGTAAAATCGATACCCTGCAGTGAAGTAGTGCCGTCGGCAGAAAACTTGTTGGGGTCTAAAAACACTTCGGGTTCGGCGTTGCCACGCTGGCGATACAGTATACTTTGATTTTGCAAGCCGTCGTTTTTATAGAAGTAGGTATAGTCTCCTTCCTTAAACGGCGCCGAATATTTGGTATAGTTCCACAGTTCGGTGAGGCGTTTTTTTATTGCCTCTCTAAATGGTATTTGAGCGAGGTAGTTGCCAGTTACTTTGTTTTGTTCTGTCACCCAGCTTTTGGTTTCTTCGCTACGGTCGTCTTCCAGCCACCTATAGGGGTCATTTACTTTTTTGCCAAAGTACTCATCGGTTTGAACAACTTTTTTTGTTTGTGGGTAATTGCCGGTGAAATCTGTTTTATGTTGGGCCTGTGCCATTATATTCATCATTAATATAGAAGTGCAGAGCGTTATCGCTTTCATTTATCGTTATTTGATTTTGCTGTTATTAATCGGAGCAAAGTAAATATATTTTGGGCATAATACCCTCCCTTACCGGCTGGCTTCCACTCAATCGCTCGCGTAATATGCTTGAATCTGTCATTTTTGACTGTTTTTATAGCTGTATCAATTAGTATTTTGTCAAAATGACATATTTTGCTTTTAAAATCGGCCATAATGGCCGAAATAGTGCGTTGGCATTTTGTTTGTAATATACTCTGCAAACCAAACAATTTAAAAACTTAAAAACTAATAGCTATGTACAACAGAAGATTTGGCCTTGCGCCCCGTACCCTTGGTGGATTTTTTGAAGATGTAATGCAGAGCGGTCTTAGCCATCTGGCCGATGAAGCAGTTACATTCTCAGTACCTGTAAACATACAGGAAACCGAAAAAAGCTACGAATTGCATGTGGTAGCTCCCGGATTGAAAAAAGAAGATTTCAAGATTAATCTGGAAAGAAACTTGCTAACCCTCTCATTTGAGAAAGCAGAAGAGAAAAAAGAAGAACAGCCCGAAGGCAAATGGTTGAGGACAGAATACCGCAGCAGATCGTTCAAAAGGGCGTTTACCCTCAATGAAAAAGTAGACAGCGCGAAGATTGCTGCTAAGTATGCCGATGGTATACTGTATGTTACCCTGCCCAAAAAAGAACAACCAGAACCAGCAACTCTGGAAATATCAGTGAACTAAGGATGGATAGTATGAGGAAAAGGTGTGAAGAAGAGTTGAGGTGATTGATGTGATGAGTGAGTTGAGTGCGGCGGCAATTATGTCGCCGCACTTTTTTTCTCCTCCCAAAATCACCGGTAAGATGTTAAAAGCCGCGATTATGACGAAACTCATAGTTTTTCCTGAATTTTCGCTCCAACTTTGAATTTGTTAACGGAAAACACTGTTTCATTACCTTAATATTCATAATGCACACATTTCATATTCCTGTACTTGGTTTAAGTTATTCTATAGATACGCCTGCAAAAGTGGCTCGTTATGGCATATCCTCGGTCGCGTCTATTATTGAAGATGGACTGGTTGAGCAGATGCGGGCTTTTCACAGTAAACAAAACGGATTTCCCTACGAGGCAATTACAACTAAAGAGCACGACTTTAGAGCAAAGCGTATAACCGCCTACCTGAATTTACTGCAGCAAATAGTGGAAAAACAAATGGCAGAACAACGTCAAATGAACTTTGACACAGATAGCTGCCTGGATAAGTACTTTAAACTATTACCCGATACCGACGAATTAGCTGTTGCCTATTATGATATGCTGAATATGCCACCCTGCCCTGAACGTACAAACCTGGAAAATAAACTAAAAAGCAGTATGATGCCTGGCCGCATAGATGTGAACATAATGGCCAAGGTTGATAATTTGGGTACCGACGCAAATGGCGCTCCGTTGCCGGTGGAGTATTCTGATGCTTTATCTGCATTGCGGGGCTTTGCACTCAGCAATCTCGAGTCGTCTGTTGTTTTATCGGCTGGCTACAACCCAAGATTATATAATTATATAGAGCAGTTTCCTGATTTTTTCCCTGATGCTGACGGCAACCTTAAAAAGCGGATTATTCTAAAAGTAAGCGACTATAGGTCGGCGCTGATACAAGGGAAAATTATGGCCAAGAAAGGCGTTTGGGTGTCGGAATATAGGGTAGAGTCTGGCCTTAACTGCGGCGGTCATGCCTTTGCTACCGATGGACTACTGCTTGGGCCAATACTTGAGGAGTTTAAGCAAAAACGCGCAACGCTTACTGCGGAGTTATTGCCGCTCTGTAATGCCGCGCTTGCAGCAAAAGGCATGCATGAGTTTGTAACCGCACCGGAGTTGAAAATTACCGCTCAGGGCGGTATAGGCACAGCCCGAGAAGATGAGTTTCTGCGCGAGTATTACGAACTGGACGGCACGGGGTGGGGCAGTCCCTTTTTGTTGGCGCCCGAAGTGACCAATGTGGATAACAACACACTGTACCAACTATCGGTGGCTAGAAAAGAGGACTACTACTTGAGCGGAGCTTCTCCGCTGGGCGTGCCTTTCAACAATTTTAGAAAAAGCACATCGGAGCAACAGAGGCTGGCAAGGGTTGAGAAAGGCCGCCCCGGTAGTCCATGCTATAAAAAGTTTCTGGCCACAGATACTGAATTTACAGATCATGCTATTTGCACAGCATCCCGGCAATATCAGGATTTGAAAATTAAACAGATCAAAGAAAAAGAACTTCCTGAGCAGGAGTTGAACGAACAAATAAAGGCCATAACCGAAAAGGATTGCCTTTGCGAGGGGCTTAGCGCTGCCGTATTGCTCAAAGACGGATTGAAAATAGACCATAAACTGGACGCTGTAACCATATGTCCGGGGCCGAATCTGGCATATTTCTCTGGCGTATTTTCACTACATGAAATGGTAGACCACATATACGGTCGTCTCAATTTGCTCAATTCGTTACCGCGGCCCAACATGTTTGTAAACGAAGCTGAATTGTATATCGACTATCTTAAGAAAATAGTTGGCAAAGGAATAGAAGGCGTAAGCGCCAAACAAAATAAGTACCTCGCCAACTTTAGAGCAAATTTGCTAAAGGGAATAGAATACTACAAAACATTGGCCCCCGAATTGAAAAGGGAGACGGTACAATATCTGGAAACACTGAATAACCAATTGAATGCACAATATGAGGCATTGACCAATATGTACATTCCTCAATAATAAATGAACAGTTTTTTATGAAATACTGGACAAAACTTTCGCACAAAGAGCAGGACGAAATCATTACACTGGCGCTAGGTGAGAATATAGATTATAAACAAAAGGTGTCGCTGGGTATACCTGCATCGCAACTCGACCCAAATGTATTTTACGATCAGGCATCCTTCCTGAAAGATTCGCCATTGCTACGTGCTTACATTCAGAATCCCAATCATATAGGCTGTCATACCCTAGGCGATTCTGAGCTGTTCTTTGCAGGCACTCAGAAGCTGGAGCAGCAGGTTATAGAGCTCATAAGCGTAGATATGTTTAAGGCGGCGCCATTGAGTTGCGACGGGTATATTGCTGCTGGCGGCACAGAAGCAAATATACAGGCAATGTGGATGTATCGCAATTTGTTTATGCAGCAATTCGGCGCGCAACTACAGGAAATAGCGTTAATAAGTTCAACGGATACGCACTACTCGGTGGTAAAAGGTGCCAATTTACTCTCCCTGCGAAGCTTTTCTGTACCTACCGACGATGAAAGTAAGGAGTTAAACGAAGTTCGGCTGGACCAGATAATAAAATCTGCGAAAAGACAGGGAGTTAAGTACTTTATTGTTATAGCCAATATGGGTACCACCATGTTTGGCAGTGTAGACGACCCAATGGTATATGTTGATGCGCTCAACAGAAACGAGGTGCGTTTCAGGATACATATTGATGCTGCGTTTGGCGGTTTTGTATACCCCATCAGTCATCCGGAAAACGTATTCAATTTCAGTAACCCGTACATATCGTCGGTTACACTCGATGCACATAAGATGCTGCAGGCCCCCTATGGTACCGGCATTTTTCTGGCCCGCAAAAACCAGATGCAATATGTGTTTACAAAAGAGGCAAGCTATGTAAATGGCATGGACATAACTCTGTGCGGTAGTCGCAGCGGCGCCAATGCAATAGCTGTATGGATGATAATGCACACCTACGGGCCATATGGATGGCTGGAAAAAATAAATAAACTCATATATCGAACCGATTGTTGTTGTGCCGAGCTGGATAAAATGGGGGTGCCTTACTACCGTCACCCAAAAATGAACATTGTGACCATGCGCGCAGAATATATTGCTAATGAACTGGCGGATAAATATGGCTTAGTACCAGATACTCATCATGGCATGCCCAATTGGTATAAAATAGTGGTGATGGATCATGTAGAGTTGAACCACATAATGGCATTCACCCAAGAACTGGCAGAAAGTCTGCAGGAGGCAACGGTATAAGCAAAAATAACTACAATGCCTGTAAGCCGGATTCTGTACCCCGGCAAGCCGGAGCGGTTATCATTTATCTGGGACGCCGTTCGCACGGACGTCTCTCGCTGCCAACCCACAAACATCCGGCGAGCCGCCGTCAAGCGTCTGCTTATTTGGCATTTCAGCGCGCAAGGTTTACCCCTATACATTGTTACCAGTGTATACTGTAGTCTCTTACACTACATTTTCACCCTTGCCTCACCGTGGTGCGGCGGTCATTTTCTGTGGCACTGTCTGTCGCCCCGCTTCCGGGGCGCCTACCCGTTAGGTAGTGCGCTGCTCTGTGCTGTCCGGACTTTCCTCCAATATTGCTATAGGCGATAACCCGGCATTGTAGTCGGGGTAAAAGTACCAAATATCATGCAAAGACTATCAGTATTTTACAGGCCGATGCAATTTAGATTAGCTCAATCGTACAAAAACTGAATGCTTATCTTTGTATGGCAAAAAAGTAAAAATGGCGACTACACTTATTCGGTTCGATTGGGTAATAAAACGGTTGTTGCGAAACAAAGCCAATTTTGTGATATTGGAAGGTTTTTTGAGCGAGTTGCTCAAAGAGGATATAAGCATACAAGAAATCCTGGAGAGCGAAAGTAATATGCAGGATGCGGGTAATAAGCTAACGACAGTAGAACTGCTGGTGAAAAATGCCAAAGGTGAGTTGGTGATAATTGAAGTGCAGAACAGCTACCGTCACGATTACTTATTGCGGATCTTGTTCGGAGTGTCAAAATTGATTGTCGACAATTTGGGTAAGGGAATGGACTATTCGCAGGTGAAAAAAGTCATTTCAGTCAATATCGTTTATTTTGATTTTGGCCATGGAGAGGATTATATATATCGTGGGTCGACCAATTATGTGGGGATGTACAAAAACGACATTCTAACATTGACCAATCATGAGAAAATAGTTTTTAAAGCTGAGCAAATAGATAAAGTATACCCTGAATTTTATATTATTAAGGTCAATAACTTCGATACGGTGGCGAAGAATACCCTTGATGAATGGGTGAATTTTCTAAAAACAGAACAGGTTGCGGCAGGCTCAATGGCCAAAGGGCTTATGGCTGCCAAAGAAGAAATCGAGATACTGAAATTGGACAAAGCTGCTATGGCCGAATACGATAGAGAAGTAGAGGCTTGGCGCGACTATTCAAGCGACATGAGTACCCATTTTTTATCGGGAAAACTGGAAGGTTTGGAAAAAGGGAAACTGGAAGGTTTGTTAGAAGGTAAATTGGAGATTGCCAGAAATTGCCTTTCAGAAGGTATGTCGTTGAGTCAAATTTCAAAAATTACCGGGTTGGGGCAGGAAATACTAGTTAAATACCTTGAAGAATTGGGCTGAAATAGCAAATCAACAATTGCTAATAAATAAAAAGCCTCGAATGCGATTTTACAGCACATTCGAGGCTTTTTGTATAAAGTAGAACAGAACGCTAAACAGTTCCGATCAATTTTCTAAGATAAACTCCGTACCCACTTTTGAAATAAATGCTGGCAAGTTTATTCATTTGTTCGTCGTCAATCCATCCGTTGCGATAGGCGATTTCTTCGATACAGCCTATTTTCAGGCCCTGACGTTTCTCAATAACTTCTATAAATTCACCAGCTTCTATTAGTGAATCGAAGGTGCCGGTATCCAGCCAAGCTGTGCCGCGATCAAGAACGCCAACTTCCAGTTTGCCCTTCTCCAGATACACCCTATTTACATCTGTTATTTCCAGCTCGCCGCGATGCGATGGTTTTATTGCTTTTGCAATAGCTACAACATCGTTATCGTAGAAATATAGGCCAGGAACAGCATAGTTAGATTTAGGCTGAGTTGGTTTTTCTTCAATACTCAGCGCTTTGAAGTTCTTATCAAACTCCACTACGCCATAACGCTCGGGGTCGTGTACTTGGTACGCAAATACTACCGCGCCGTCTGGGTTTACATTGTTTTTCAACAAGGTGCCCATGCCAGAGCCATAAAATATATTATCGCCCAACACCAAAGCCGCAGGGTCTGAACCTATAAAGTCGGCGCCCAAAATGAAAGCCTGTGCCAGACCTTCGGGTTTTGGTTGAATAACATATTCGAAACGGCAACCCAACTGACTTCCGTCGCCAAGCAATTTTTTAAATCCGGCCTGATCTTCGGGTGTAGTAATAATCAAGATTTCGCGAATGCCAGCCAGCATAAGCGTAGATAATGGATAATATACCATTGGCTTGTCGTACACCGGCATGAGTTGCTTGCTCACTGCAATAGTGAGCGGATACAGGCGAGTGCCGCTGCCGCCGGCAAGAATAATACCTTTCATGTTACTGATTGTTTGAGTATTGTTTTTGGTAATAGTTTTGGTAGTCGCCCGATGTTACGTGGTTCAGCCATTCTTCGTTAGCCAGATACCAGTCTATTGTTTTGCTCAATCCTTCTTCAAAAGTTACAGATGGGTACCAGCCCAGCTCTTTATTCAGTTTGTTGGCATCAATAGCATAACGGCGGTCATGCCCTGGACGGTCTTTAATATACGTTATCAATTTTTCCGATTCACCGGGTGCATTGCCCAGTTTTTCATCCATTTCTTTGCAAAGCAATTTAACAAGGGCTATGTTCTGCCACTCATTAAAGCCGCCTACATTGTAAGTTTCGCCATTGCGACCATCATGAAACACCATATCGATAGCCCGGGCATGATCTACTACATATAGCCAATCGCGGGTATATTTACCGTCGCCATACACCGGTAGCGGTTTTTTGTTGCGTATATTATTGATAAACAACGGAATCAACTTTTCGGGAAAGTGATTAGGACCGTAATTATTTGAACAATTAGTGATTACAAAGGGTAAACCATAGGTGTTGCCATAAGCGCGTACCAAGTGGTCTGATGCAGCCTTAGAGGCTGAATATGGCGATTGAGGATCGTAGGGGGTTGTTTCCAGGAAAAAACCTTCGTCGCCCAATGAACCATAAACTTCATCGGTAGACACATGGTAAAAACGTTTGCCTTCAAAATTACCTTTCCATGTTTCGCGGGCAGCATTCAATAGGTTTGCAGTACCCATTACATTGGTTTTGATGAATGCATTCGGATCGGTAATCGACCTATCTACATGGCTTTCTGCAGCCAAGTGTATTACGCCGTCGAAATTGTCGGACTGAAAAATGCTCAATATTTCGTCTGCATTGGTGATGTCTGCTTTAACGAAAGTGTAGTTTGGTTCGTTTTCTATGTCTTTCAGGTTTTCGAGATTGCCGGCGTAGGTGAGCGCATCAAGATTTACAATCTTATAATCAGGATATTTCTTTACAAATAGCCTTACTACGTGAGAGCCTATGAATCCCGCCCCACCTGTTATGAGCAATGTTTTTTTCATAGTGCGAAAATAGTTTTTTATTTTGAAGATTGGGAGTGTAGCAAAAAAGTGTGCCCTAAAAGCTTGTTCAGTTTCTGAAAATTGAAGTACATTTCACTACTTCGGTGTAATTAATATCGTTGATTGTCAAAGTATTAGCGGTCTTTGTAATTTTCAGGCGCTATCGGTACAGGGATGATCTTTGTTTAATGTCATAAAAGGGTAAAGCAAATATTAAGAAACCATTAAAAAAGGTTGTAGTGTTTCGTAATTATTATATACATTTAAGCTCTCTTATGGGCCTTTCCTATCCATAAATCCTCTTATCGCAATTCTGGTATTTATTTCTTACTCTTTTCCTATTGCAAAAGGATGAGACCAATGCTTATGTATATGAAAAAAATATTACTTTTTGTTTGTTTTATTTGTTTTGCAGTAGTTGGTTTTGGTCAGCTTCCATCATATGTCGACTCAAGCTCGCTTGGAGGTTGGTGGTCTTTTACAGGCAATGCACTGGATAGCGGTCAGTATCATAATAATGGTACTGTTCACAGCGCCACGCTTACAACTGATCGTTTTGGTACCGCAAACAGTGCATATAGCTTTAACGGATCTACAAGCTATATTGATATTCCTGATAATAATGCGCTTGATCTGGCTAATACCTTTACCATTTCTTTGTGGGTTAAGATCAATGATTTTAGCGCAGGCATAGGTATGGTTAGTAAGCCGCGTACGGCTGGAAACACTGGCTATGCATTGAGAGCGCTCGATGCCGGAACTACCGGTCATCCGGCAGGTAATAATTACACTTTTGCCGCCAATGATGGTGGATCGGTAAATAATGTGCTATTCAGTAACGATACGCTCACCACAGGTGTTTGGCAACATATAGTTGTTACCTATAACGGAAGTATAGAAAATATTTATAGGAATGACACTCTGGTGGCGTCGGACACTATAACCTATACATTGGCTAATTCTATACAGAGTTTATTATTTGGCAAAGAATTTAATACGGGTACTTCGGATCGTTGGTTTGCGGGAGCTCTCGACGATATAGGTATTTGGAGGCGGGCGCTTACGCGATGTGAGATATCAAAACTATATAATGCCCGCGCCGATTTACCTTATGCCGGTGTTATTTCGGGACCTTCCTCTACTTTTCTCGGTGCGTCTATTTCGTTGGCTAACGGTACAGCAGGAGGTAGTTGGAATAGTAGCAACACAGGCGTTGCCACTGTTGATTTATCAGGTGTTGTTACAGGTGTTTCTAATGGAACTACTATAATTTCCTATACGGTTACTAATGCCTGTGGAACGGCAGTCTCCACAAAAACTATTACTGTTAGCGGCATAGCGCCGATTTCTGGAGCAACTGCGGTTTGTGTGTCTGGTCTTGCTTCGTTGACAAATGCTACTCCCGGTGGCGTATGGGTGAGTAGAAGTCCGGCTATTGCATCTGTTGGTTCCATTTCCGGATTAGTAAGCGGAATAGCCGCCGGGACATCGGTTATTTCTTATACTTATTCAGGTAGCACAGTAACCACAACCATCACGGTTAATCCTCGTCCTGCCGCCATTACTGGTTCGGCCCGTATTTGCACCTCATTTAGCTCATTATTGAGGTGTAATACCGCCGGAGGTATATGGACTAGTGAGAACCGGGCCGTCGCATCTGTTGGTTCGCTCGATGGCTCAACTACCGGAGTTACTCCCGGATTAACAAATATAAGTTACACACTGGGCACAGGGTGTGCAAGCATGGTAACGGTGACAATCAATCCATCACCATCGGCTATCATTGGCACGCCCAGCGTTTGTGAGGGCGCTACAACGTTTCTGAGCGATACAACGCCTGGTGGTACCTGGTACAGCGGTCATCCTGCTATTGCAACCGTTGGTAGTACCGGCGCGGTGTTTGGGGTGTCAGGGGGCTACGCAACAATATATTATATTCACAGCTCAGGTTGTTACGTAACGGTCAATTTTGCAGTAAATCCGTTGAATTTGCCAATATTGGGCAATAATAATATTTGTGTAGGATCTACTACTCGGTATACAAATGGGGCTCTTGGAGGGACGTGGAGTAGCAGTAATAGCGCTGTGGCTTCAATTGGAACTACGGGGGTAGTAACGGGCTTAAGCGCCGGCACGGCCATAATTAGCTATTTCATTTCGGTAAGTTGCGGCACCCGAACCATAATAACTACTACAGTTAGAGTAAACAACTTGCCAACTATATCATTGGGATCAACTCCGGTAGTTTGTGTTGGTTCTACAGCCGCTCAACTTAGTTACAGCGGAGTCACCGGATCGCCTGCCACCTATAGCATTACATGGAGCGACACGGCGCAAGCGCGCGGTTTCGAGAATATAGAACCGGCTGGAATAATTCGCACTGTTGCTGGAACTTATGCTTTTGGAAATACTGGCGATGGTGGACCGGCTACAGCAGCACGTATGTATGCGCCAATAGATGTTGCATTAGATAGTAGTAACAATATGTTTATTGCTGATTACTATAATCAGGCAGTCAGGAAGGTTAATACATCCGGTATCATAACAAGATATGCAGGTAATGGCGGTATCAGTTATTCGGGCGATGGTGGACCGGCAACCAATGCTGGCTTTTACCATCCAATAAAAACGATAGTAGATAAAAATGGCAATTTATTCATCGCCGATATTTATAATAGCGTGGTTAGAAAGGTTACACCGGCAGGTATCATTACTACTGTTGCCGGAAATGGAGTCATAGGATTTTCCGGTAATGGCGGCCCTGCTACTGCTGCATCGTTGTACTATCCGGCAGGTATCGCTGTCGATACTATTGGTAATTTGTACATTTCAGATTATGGTAATCAGGTGGTAAGGAAGGTAAATACTTCAGGTATTATTTCCACTTATGCAGGCAATCGTTCTGCCGGATATTCGGGCGATGGCGGACCGGCAACGGCAGCTCGGATGTACAATCCCTGGGGTATGGCAATTGATAAAAACGGCAATCTGATTGTTGTGGAGTACAGTAATTGGGTAGTGCGGAAAATAACTCCATCCGGCTATATCTCAACCGTTGCCGGCACGAATGCTATTGGATATTCTGGCGATGGCGGTCCGGCAACTGCCGCTGCCATCAATTACTGTTATGGTATGACAATAGACAGCTCTGGCGCAATCTATTTGTCTGAATCTTCGAATAATGTGGTTCGTAGAATTGACACCAACGGAATAATCAACACAATAGCGGGAGTGGGTATTGCAGGCTTTAGCGGCAATGGTGGATTGGCATTGTCTGCCAACCTAAATTATCCAACTGGTGTAAAAATCAACAGGGCAGGAGATATTTATATTTCCGATTTTAGTAATGCTCAGGTTAGGATGATGGGGCATGGTACGTGGTTGCCATCTTCACCAATTGCTATTACTGTCCCCCCAACCGGACCCGGTTCTTTTAATGGTGTACTAAAAGTATCCAATGGCGTATGTACAAGTACAGGTTACAACATAAGGGTAAGGGTTACCGCCTCGCCTGGCGCCATAGCAGGAGCTTCGACAGTTTGTTCCGGCGATTCGATAACTATGGCTTGTGCAACACCAGGCGGCATTTGGACAAGCTCTGCACCTGCAGTTGCTACAGTCGGCTCTACTACCGGCGTTGTGTTAGGCCTATCTACTGGAACTACTGTTATCAGTTATGCGGTTGGTAGCGGTTGCACAGTTACAAAAACAGTTACTGTAAATGGTTTACCCGATGCCGGAACAATATCTGGTTCACCTATCGTTTGTGTCGGTGCAACCGCGTTGATTACCACAACTTCTGGCGGCGGCTCATGGAGTAGTAGTAACACTGCGGTTGTCACTGTCGACACGGCGGGAAATATACGTGGTATTATAGCCGGAACTGCGACAATCACCTACACTGTTACCAGCTCCTGTGGGGGTGGAACTGCAATCGCAACTGCTACTGTAGGTGTACTTCCTGCTCCTGATGCAGGCGCAATTACCGGCTCAGGCAGTGTGTGCGAGAGCGCAACCATTACCCTGAGCAATAGTACAACCGGCGGTGCATGGACTAGCAGCAATACTGGAGTTGCCACAGTAAGTAGCGGCGGGGTGGTGACAGGCGTTTCTGCCGGCGCAGCAACAATCAGCTACGCGGTAAGCAACAGTTGCGGCACAGCTACTGCGACTAAA
>CAIRYK010000022.1 GCA_903882805.1 uncultured Bacteroidota bacterium
TGCACATTACCTCATACGACCTTACAGTGCCAACAAATAGTACACTGAAAAAAGATCATCCCAAAGCCCAATTCGACCTTACCATTCAGGAAGCTTTAGCATACTCTATTGGCCAAAGTGATAATATAACCAGCAATGTGATTTTTGCAATGGATGGCGGCCCGTCCGCAGTGGAAACTTATATACATAGTTTGGGGATTAATGATATAGGTGTTGGGGTAGATTACCGACATATGTTCAACGATTCGTTTTATCGCAACTGGATAACGCCTATGGCTGCTGCAGAGTTGCTTTATAAGTTTTATACGCAAAAAATACTCAGCGATACCAGCCGCGCCACATTATGGAAAGCTATGGTAGATGCGCCTAACGGTAAAAACAGATTGCCCGGTCTGTTGCCTGCCAACACAGTAATAGGCCATAAAACAGGCACATCGGGTCGCGACAGTACAAACGCTACTATTGCTTACAATGATATAGGTATAATAATGCTACCCGATGGAAGGGCTATAGCAGTAGCCGTGTTTATAGAACGCTCAACGCTCACTGATGACGAAAATGCCAGTACCATCGCGACAATTGGTAAAATGGTGTGGGATTACTATACCAAGAAGTAGTAATGGGTGCAGATTTAAGTAACTATGCATTAGAGATTGCTATTTAGCAAAATTATCGAACAATACTACTGATCATTTGTCAGGTCTTCCGGCTGCGATTTTTGCTAAAATGTATTGAACCAAAAATTGATTATTGTAATGATGAGGAGATTTGATTTCGGTATATTATGCTTCTTTTCTCGATAAGTTAGCTGCTTTACTTTTTTTGATCTGGAAAAGTAATTTTACGCTTAGCTATTTTTTTTGACATCATCACAGTATTCGCTACTACCAGTGGGCATATTGGGCATATTCATTTTAGCCCATTGGTACATGCTATCAATTATGGGCAACAGACTACTCCCGTATGGAGTAATCTTGTATTCTACTCTTGGGGGTATTTCAGGGTATATGATGCGCTCCAGTATTCCATCGCTTTCTAGTTCGCGAAGCTGGTTGGTTAGGGTTTGTTTACTGATTTCTGTGATGTTTTTCAGCAATAAGCTATAGCGGTTCCTGTCCGTTCTTATCATGTGGATAATGCTTGGTTTCCATTTTCCGCTTATGATATTCATAGTATATGCCACCGGGCAGTTGCCCGGAGTAAAGTCTTTATTTTTTCTAACTGCTTTATTTTGCATTAGTCTATAATTTTAGCCTATACACATAATATGCTGCGATAGCGCATAAACAGGCAAAGCTAATAATTTCGCCCTACAATAAACGGGAGTCGGAAAAACCGCTGTACCAAAACCTATTGAAAATAGAGCGGAGAGGAGTATCGTGTACTTGTTGCCAATCTGTTGATGATAATGTTTAATCAAACGGATAGGGGAGTGGTTTGATTGTCGTTTATACAGAATTAGATAATGTACAGCAACAAGAATAAGCTAATAAACAGTACTTTTTTAACCAATAAAACAAGTTTAAATGAACAGAATTTTAGTAATTCTAACTATCGACACAGATAATTTGCCTGCCAACTTTCAGGAAATTATTCAACAAGAGCGCAAAGTAGTTGCGGAATGGAAAGCGGCGGGTTTCTTAGACCAACTTTTTTTGAGGCAAACAAAAAATGGAGCTGTCCTTATTTTTAAAGACGTAGACCTTGATAGGGTGAATCAACTAATGACTGAATTGCCGTTATACCAACTAAAGAAATCGATTGAGGTATTTCCGTTGATTAAGGATGTTGAGTTTTAAATAATATTAATTTGTGATAGCTACCAGCTGTTGTTATGTGCAGGTGTGTATGCACAAGCTATGCTTTGAAATAATAAAAAAAGAACCTACATAAGGTTCTTTTTTTATTGCTCGCAAGAACAGCGCTATAACCGGTATGCACAAAACACTACAACTTTGATATTGCCAGGTAGTACTCGATTATTGTTTCTGACTGTGTTTCAAATCCAAAATCAGCATTTTCAATTCCTGCATGTCGGTTTCGGGCTGTGGCAGTGTGCCCGTCTGGTGCTTGTAGTACTTCCATATTTCCAGTATGTCCTCGCTATTTACTGTGTAAGGCTCGTAGTTACGATTCATTGATTTTAGCAACACCTCATTATTGCCCTGTACTGTTACCAGCTTAAAAACAAAATCCTGTTCGCCTTTGAGAATAACAATACACGGAGTATTTGGTTTCAGGCTTTTCCAGTCCTGTACATATTGAGCTATCACTTCGCTGTTTTCTGGTATAGGTAACATGGAATCGCCAGAAGTAGGGAACATCCTGAATGTGCCGGTTTTTGGTAGATTAGGGAGGCTGAACTTGGGCAGCGCAGCAATATATTCCGGGTCATTATATCCCGCTCTGTAGCCAGCTTTCGCTTTTACAGGTACATACTCTGTGTTTTCTCTATTGTGTTTATCTACTGTAATGGCCAATACTCTTATGCCGCTACCCGTCATGTACACATCATTGCCTGTCATAAGTTCCTTCAGTTTCAATTCTCCCAACTTCAGTAGGTCTACTTTCAACAGGCTGTCAACGCTTACTTTAAAGTATTCGGAGAATTTTATCATATCCATTGCGGATGGATTGATCGTTTTGCCCGATTCCAAAGCCTGCAGTTTATTTCTTGATAAATCAAGTGCCTGAGAAACCTCTTCCTGGCTCATTTTCTTCCGCTCACGGAGCAATCTGATGTTGGTGTGGAAAAAAAGTTTTGTTTGTGTCATTTTCTGTTGTTATTATTGGAAACATAATATTGTTGCCGTAAGCAACAAAAATAGACAATTTTATTTATAATGCAACTGGCAAAACACGATATTATCCAACAACTGCAAAGGGAAGCGCTTTCCATGCAAAGGCATAAGGGTATATCTGGCCAGCGGCTCCACAAGGGGTTAGGGGATATAGACAATGCATTCCCCGAGCATACATTTCCGTTAGGTGCAGTGCATGAGTTTATCAGCGCCAATAAAGAAAATGCTGCGGCTACTAATGGATTTATGGCTGGTTTGGTAGGCCAGCTGATGCAAAAAAGCAAGCTGGCGCTATGGATAAGCGCTAAACGCACCATATACCCTCCCGCATTAAAAATGTTCGGGATAGCGCCTGAGCGGATTGTTTTTGTAGACCTGTGCAAGCAAAAAGAGGTGTTGTGGGCCATAGAGGAAGCGCTGAAATGCAATGTTTTGTCTGTTGTTATTGGGGAGTTGAGTGAGCTGAGCTTTACAGAATCAAGGCGGCTGCAGCTTGCGGTGGAACAAAGCAGGGTGACAGGTTTAATTCATCGCTATACTCCCAGAACTGAAAATACGGTTGCCTGTGTCACCCGCTGGAAGATCGCCCAACTTGCAAGCGAAACGAACGGCTTGCCGGGCGTAGGCTTTCCTAAATGGAACGTAGAACTGCTGAAGGTACGGAACGGCAGACCTGGCACATGGCAAATCGAGTGGTCGAAGGGCGGCTTTAAAGAGATAACCCCACAGACGTTCTCTATTTCTGAAAACCTAACACGTAAAACAGGATAAAATGGCCAAACGTTTTATAGCTATATGGTTTCGGCATCTTACCACAGACCGGATTGTGCGCAGCAAGCCGGAACTGAAGGATGTTCCTTTTGTACTGACTGCATCTGAACGGGGAAGGATGGTAATAACAGCCGCCAATTTGGCCGCACAACAAAAGGGAATAAATGTAAATATGGTAGTTGCCGATTGCAGGGCAATTTATCCCACTTTGCAGGTCTTTGATGACAAGCCGGGGCAGGCAGAAAAACTATTGAACGCCCTTGCTGAATGGTGTATGCGTTATACCCCTGTGGCTGCTGTCGACCTGCCCGATGGGCTGATACTGGATGTAAGCGGCTGCGCACATCTTTGGGGCGGTGAAAGACCTTACCTAAAAGATATTATTACTAAGCTCAGGGGCTATGGTTATGATGTACGTGCAGCAATTGCAGATACGATAGGTACTGCTTGGGCAATTTCCCGCTTCGGACTGGTGTCGCCAATAGTTGAACCATGTAATCAGATGGAAGTTTTATTGCCCTTACCACCTGCAGCATTACGACTTGATCCTCTGATATTGGAGCGCCTCGATAAACTTGGGTTACACCATATCGGTAGTTTTATCAATATGCCACGAAAAGCGCTCCGCCGACGGTTTGGCCAAACGCTACTGTCGAGACTGGAGCAGGCATTGGGACTGGAGTATGAAGCGCTGCAGCCAATACAGCCTATAGAGCCGTATCAGGAACGGTTGCCCAGTCTTGAGCCGATACGGACGGCAACAGGCATCGAGATTGCCTTAAAACAGCTGTTGGAAAAATTATGTCTGCGGCTGGCGAAAGAAAATAAGGGAGTAAGAAAATGTGTATTCAAGTGCTACCGTGTAGATGGTAATGTGCAGCAGATAGAGATTGGCACAAACCAATCTTCGCGGAATGTTAAGCATTTATTTAAATTGTTTGAACTGAAAATAGGCGCTATTGCGCCTGCCCTTGGTATTGAGGTGTTTACGATAGATGCGCCTATTGTAGAGGATATATCAGTAACGCAGGATGCATTGTGGGATTTTACTGAAGGTGGTAACGGCACAGCCATAGCCGAATTGCTGGACAGGATAGCAGGGAAGTTAGGCGAGGGAACTATTCGCCGCTACTTGCCAGATGAACACTATTGGCCTGAACGGTCTATGAAGATAGCTGCATCTCTTGCCGAAAAACCGGAGACAGGCTGGAGAACAGATATGCCGCGCCCCATAAACCTATTGCCACAGCCTGAAACAATTGAAGTAACTGTACCGATGCCAGATTACCCACCGATGCTATTTAATTACAAGGGTGTATTGCATACTGTAAAGAAAGCAGACGGACCCGAAAGGATAGAACAAGAGTGGTGGCTGGAGCATGGGCTATACAGAGATTACTATTGCATAGAAGACGAAAAAGGTGTGAGGTATTGGCTGTTCAGGTTAGGTAGTTATGATAGCGGAGAGCCTAAATGGTTCATTCACGGATTTTTTGCATAAACAGATAGGATATGAGTTATACAGAATTGCAGGTTACGACCAACTTCAGCTTCCTTAGGGGTGGTTCACATCCCGAAGAAATGGTAGAGCAAGCCATAGCATTAGGCTATAAGGAAATTGCTATAACCGACCGGAATACGCTGGCCGGAATTGTACGCGCCTATTCAGCCGCAAAAGGGAAAGGTATACGCATCATACCCGCTTGCAGGCTCGATTTGCTGGATGGCGCAAGTCTGCTGGCGTACCCAACAGATAAAGACGCTTACGCACGGCTTTCCGGATTGCTTACAGAAGGCAATATGAAAGCGGAAAAAGGACAATGCCATTTGTATAAAGCAGACGTGTTTCGGTATGCAAAAGGTATAAAGTTCATTGTTATCCCGCCAACTTCTTTAAATTCAACCTTTGAGTTTGAGCCGGAATTTCTTGCAGAATTGCAGCAATATAAATTGGCGTTGGGCAGCGAGCTTTACCTTGGGGCAGTCCGCTCATATATGGCATATGATAACAAGGTACTTTATCGCCTTACTGAAATATCACAAAAGCTGGCCATCCCTTTGGTGGCAAACAATGACGTGCATTACCATAGCAGGGAGCGAAGGGAGTTGCAGGATATTATCACCTGTGTGCGTGAAAAATGCACTATATATAATGCAGGTTTTAGGCTGTACCAGAACGCAGAAAGATACCTGAAACCCATCAATGAAATGCAGCGTCTGTTCAGGCATTATCCCGATGCTATTGCGCGGACACAGGAAATAGTCAAAGCATGTAATTTCTGCCTGAGTGAATTGAAATACGAATATCCAGAAGAAATAACTAGCGAAGGCCGAACCCCGCATGAGGAACTTATCTACCTGACATGGAAAGGCGCTGCGGAACAATTCCCTGAAGGGGTTCCTGAAAATATTAAAACAACGATCCAATTTGAGCTTGATTTTATGGAACGTAAGAACTACGCTGCCTACTTTCTGACCGTTTATGATTTTGTAAAGTTTGCGAGAAGCAGGAATATTTTGTGCCAGGGACGAGGGTCTGCGGCCAACTCTGTAGTTTGTTATTGTCTTGGTATTACTTCTGTCAATCCAGCTAAATTTAAACTGCTATTTGCACGTTTCATGTCGGATGCTCGTGACGAACCGCCAGATATTGATGTAGACTTTGAACATGAACGGAGGGAAGAGGTGATGCAGTATATATATCAAAAATATGGGAGGGATCGAGCAGCTATTGTAGCCACAGTCACACAACTTCACTATAAAGGAGCGGTGCGGGATGTTGCCAAAGCTATGGGGCTGTCGGTAGATACGATCAACCGTCTCTCTAAGTCTTCATGGGAGTTTACACCCGAATGGTTTGAGGGCAAGACTGTAACCGGAGATGGGTTTGACCCCAACGATCCGCACCTGATGAAGGCGCTGCGGCTTACGCAGCAATATATAGGCTTTCCAAGGCAGTTGGGCCAGCATACAGGCGGCTTTGTGATTACACAGGGCAAACTGTCTGACCTATGTCCTGTAATGAATGCACGAATGGAAGACCGAACCTGTATAGAATGGAACAAAGATGATATAGAAGCATTGGGTTTCCTTAAAGTAGATGTGCTGGCATTAGGTATGCTCACCTGCATCAGGAAGGGATTTGATCTTGCAAAGCAGCATTATGGCATAGACCTGACATTGGCTAAAGTAAATGAGAAAGACGACCCCGCCGTATATGACATGATATGCCGTGCAGATACTATTGGTGTATTCCAGATTGAAAGCCGTGCGCAGATGTCGATGCTACCAAGACTAAAACCAAGGAAGTTTTATGACCTAGTTATAGAGGTAGCAATTGTAAGGCCTGGGCCGATACAAGGCGATATGGTACATCCATACTTACGCCGACGTGAAGGAAAAGATCCGGTAGAATATCCAAAAGAAGAACTTAAAGAAATACTGGGAAGAACATTAGGCGTGCCCTTGTTTCAGGAGCAGGCAATGCAGATTGCCATAGATGCAGCAGGTTTTACTCCGGCTGAAGCTGATGGCTTGCGCAGGAGCATGGCAACATTTAAAGCTAAGGGAAAAGTAAGCGATTGGCATAAAAAGCTAGTAGGTGGTATGGTAGGAAGAGGCTATACAGAAGAATTTGCTAACAGGGTATTTAAACAGCTTGAGGGTTTTGGTAGTTATGGTTTCCCTGAGAGTCATGCAGCAAGTTTTGCACTGTTGGTATATGTATCTTGTTGGATCAAGTGTTATTATCCCGACATCTTTGCTGCAGCATTGCTCAATAGCCAGCCCATGGGATTTTACCAACCAGCACAGATCGTAATAGATGCGCGCAATCATGGTGTTGAAATACTGCCGGTTGATATTAATTATTCCTTCTGGGATAATACGCTTGATGCGAAGAGCGGTAAATATTGCCCTATCCGGTTAGGTTTCAGGCAGGTCAAAGGGTTGAGCGCAGAAGATGTGACGGTGCTTGTATCTGCCCGTACCATACATTTTTCAAACATCACTTCGTTAAGAGATGCAGGCGTATCAGTTGCGGTGTTGGAAAGATTGGCAGATGCCGATGCATTCAGGTCTATAGGTCTCGACAGGCGACAGGCGCTTTGGGAAGTATCAGCGCTCAACGATCGTCCAACCGGTATGTTTACAGGGCAATCATCAGAAAGTGTAACTGAAAAGGATATTCAGCTACCCGTAATGACTTTATCGGAGCATGTTGTGCAAGACTATGGCTCAATATCGCTTTCTTTAAAAGCGCATCCTGTAAGTTTTATCAGGGATAAATTGTTTCAGTTGAATATCCTGCGTACTAATGAGCTTAACCTCTGGCCAGATGGTACATTGGTAAAGGTGGCAGGCTTGGTGCTGGTAAGGCAAAGACCAGGCACAGCAAGCGGCATCTGCTTTATCACAATAGAAGACGAGACAGGGACTGCAAACCTTGTTGTTTTTAAAAAGCTGTTCGATCACTACCGGAGAGAGATACTGCAATCAAAACTGCTGATGGTGGAAGGAAAGCTACAACGCGAAGGAGATGTGACGCACGTAGTTGTGAGGAGATGCTTTAATATGTCGGGCTTGTTACAGACGCTAACAGAATCTGAAGAGCATAAGCCAACCTTATCTACTTTATCAAGAGCAGATGAGAAGGGAGATGAAAATTATGCTACAAAGGATAAAAGAGTACAAGACAAGATGGTGCAGGGCGATATTTTTCATGGAGGGAGGAATTTCAGGTAGTGTTTAAAATGTAATATCGCACAATAAGCAACCATTTTCATGGCTGCTTATTGTGCGATATAGGAAGAGTGGGGGTGAACTGAACTTATAGCCCGAAGCCGCCGCAGAGATTTTAGACACATACAAAAGGAACCTGTAAAGGATCCCTTTTACTACATAGATTAGACGGGGAAATGTCGAACTAAATCTCTGAGGATTTGATCAAAATTTATACGGTGGCGAGGAAATTGAATATTTGAGTTAGTTGCGGTTAAAAACATCATGAATAGTAGCATTTAGTGCCAATTTGAATTCTGCTGAAAATTGTCCATCTGAAAGTAAATATCCTCCATTTTCTCAGGATGATGGTTGCCGCACCTTTGCATTGTCAATAACGACAAAACAAAATCATAACAAATGAGAAATTTCGCAGTACCAACAAAAGATCAGGTAGCGCCAGTTAACCAAACAATCTTTGACAACCTTAATAAGGCATTGGGTTTTGTTCCCAATTTATATGCCACAATCGCCTATTCCAATAATGGCTTGTCGCGCTACCTTGACTACCAAAATGCAAAGACTACACTTTCGAACAAGGAGAAAGAGGCGGTAAACCTCATCGTCAGTCAGGTAAATGGCTGTATCTATTGCCTAAGCGCTCATACCACTATCGGTAAAATGAACGGCTTTACAGACGAACAATTACTGGATATCCGTAAAGGAAGTTCTGCTAACCCAAAGCTTAACGCATTGGTGGGGCTGGCGGAAAGCATTGCCAAAAATCGGGGAAATGCGGATGCGATTCTGGTAGAGGAATTTTTCAACCAAGGGTATACTAACGAAAACCTTGTGGACCTGATATTGCAGATAAGCGATAAAACTGCAATGAATTATCTTCATAATCTCACAAAAGTTCCGGTCGACTTTCCTCTGGCCGTCGAAATATAGTTACAACTTTTAAAGTAAAAGCCGGGGCGCCGCCCGGCTTTTACTTTAACTAGAAGGAACCTTGGAAATTTGTCCATCCCTTTACGTTAAATGTCCATTCTTTAATATACCTATTCTAAAGACCTTTGTGTAGACAAAGTTGAAGCAAACACAGTATTTATGGCAACAGATAATTTGAATTTGACAATAACAAAATCGGGCTATGCAGCCTATCTGGATAAGGGTATCGGATATGGTACCTACAAGATGCAAATGGAAGAGGATAGGAACACCATTACGGAAGGTAAAATAAAGGAGTACATCAAACTGAATCAACAACGCATGAGTAGGGTGGAAAAAACCTATCGGTTGTCGCAGGCAGTCAGTGATCAGCTCAAAGGGTTAAAGCATAAAACTCATTGGTTGGTTCTTACTGAACATTGGTGTGGCGATGCCTCACAGACATTGCCTGTATTTAACCACATAGCGGAAATGAGCGAAGGCAAAATAGAATTGAAATTGGTATATAGGGATCAAAGCCCTGAGCTAATGGATAGGTATCTTACGAATGGATCGCGCTCTATTCCCAAACTGTTGCAGCTCGATGAGCATTTTAATGTGAATGGTATTTGGGGCCCACGACCAACCACTGCCCAAAAATTGGTAATGCAGCTGAAAAGCAATCCCGAAACAGCGGACACATACGCTAAAGAACTGCATTTATGGTACGCCAAAGACAAGCAAATTTCACTTGAAGCAGAGATAAAGCAACTGCTGGTAAGAGCAAATATGTTTTGCGCAGATTGTATTTCTTAATATAAAATCTAAAGCTGAAAATATGGAACCAAGACACCCACTGCCGCCGTTTACAAAGGAGACAGCTATCATAAAAATACAAATGGCTGAGGATGCTTGGAATAGCAAAGACCCTGTACGAGTTTCGAAGGCATATACTGTAAATAGTGAGTGGCGAAACAGGGGCAGTTTTATAAACGGTAGGGAAGAAATTGTAAAGTTTTTAACTGAGAAATGGCAGAGAGAGCTCAACTACCGGCTCAAAAAGGAATATTGGGCGCATATCGATAACAGGATAGCTGTGAGATTTGAGTATGAATATCAGAATGCTGAAGGAAAGTGGTTTCGCGCTTATGGTAATGAAAATTGGGAGTTTGATGAGGATGGATATATGGCAAAGCGATATGCAAGCATTAATGATGTGGAAATATCCGGAGCAGAGGAAAAATAAATGAACTATGGCAAAGAATTTCGCAGCAATCGCCTTTACCCAGGAGGTGCGGAAAGTGCAGGAACAAATGGGAAGCAGGGCAACTTATGCCCGAATGGAGCGGGATACATGGCAGGATGGCCTTACTGAACGTGAAGTGGAATTTATATTGCAAAGGGACAGCTTTTATATGGCGTCAATAGGAGCAAATGGATTTCCCTACATACAGCACCGTGGCGGCCCCAAAGGATTTATTAAAACGCTTGATGCAAACAACCTTGGTTTCATAGATTTTAAAGGCAATATGCAATTTATCACTGTTGGTAATCTGCTTACTAATAACAATGTATCGCTTATAATGGTCGATTATCCGGCAAAGACCAGATTAAAGATATATGCTAAGGCCAGAATTGCAGAACTAAAAGACGAACCTAAGTTATTCAAGTACCTTGATCTTGAAAATTATAAGTTCCGTCCTGAGCGTATGATGGTTTTGCAGGTAGAAGCATATGATTGGAATTGCCCGCAACACATCACACCCAAATATACAGAAGGTGAAATAATGGAGTTGTTTGCCACCCAACTGAATAAAATTGATGAGCTGCAAAACCAAATTGCAGCACTGAATTTAAAGCTAAAAGGCTAATACAAAGCAGGGTTTGTACCTCTACAATATTTGTAAATAATAAAAATCATGGTAAGAGAGCTTAAGCGAGTAGTGATAACAGGAATGGGGGCGGTAACACCAACGGGTAATAATGTTACAGAGTTTTGGGAAAACATAAGTGCAGGTAAAAGTGGCGTAGGACTTATTACTAGGTTCGACACAACCCATTTCAAGACAAAAATAGCAGCAGAGGTTAAAGGTTTTGATCCGCAAATCTATTTTGAGAAAAACGAAGCGAGAAAATATGATCTGTTTACGCAGTATGCCGTAGCTGCATCAGACGAAGCTATACAAAATGCAAATCTGGATTTCTCTAGATTGAACCGAAATAGGATTGGTGTTATTTGGGGTTCGGGAAATGGAGGGATACATACTTTTCAGGAGCAAGTAGCAGAGTTTGTGAGCGGGAATAGAATACCTCGGTTTAATCCATACTTTATTCCCAAAATAATAGCAGATATACCGTCGGGCGTAATCTCTATCAGACATGGCCTTAGAGGCCTGAATTTCTCAGTAGTATCTGCCTGCGCTTCGTCCAACAATGCTATTATAGATGCAATTACCTACATCAGACTTGGAAAAGCCGACATAATAATCTCCGGAGGGTCGGAAGCGCCAATAAACGAAAGCGGGGTAGGTGGATTTATAGCATCCAAAGCATTATCTACCAACAATGCTAACCCAACAGGCGCATCGCGACCGTTTGACGAATAAAGAGATGGTTTTGTAATTGGTGAAGGGGCAGGTGCATTGGTTCTGGAGAGCTTGGAATCTGCATTAGCCCGAGGCGCAAATATAGTTGCTGAGGTGGTGGGAGTAGGGATGGCTGCTGACGCATACCACCTTACCGGCACCCACCCCGATGGAGAAGGCGCGTACCTGGGTATGTTGGATGCACTGGCCGATGCAGAACTAGCACCCAAAGATATTGACTACGTGAACGCACATGCTACGTCTACACACATAGGCGATGAAAGTGAATTGAAGGCAATGTCGCGGGTATTTGGCGCCCGTCCTGAGTTGCATGTTAGCGCTACCAAATCAATGACAGGGCATTTACTGGGCGCTGCAGGAGCCGTAGAGGCAATAATTTGCATTTTGGCTATTAATAATGGAGTTGTTCCTCCCACTGCTAATACAACAACTATCAATGGCGAGTATGCAAATAAGTTCAACTTTACTTTGGGTGGGTCGCAATTGGCTGAAATTCGCTATGCTATGAGCAATACATTTGGTTTTGGTGGTCACATAGCTACTGTCATTTTTAAGAGATATATTGCAAATGGTATTACCGGCAAGTTCTAAATATAAAATTGATGTTTAATCTCCCCAATGCACTTACGCTTGTAGATCAGCAAAATGGCAACTTGGCATTTAAGCTGTTCTCATTCGAAGACAATGAACATTTCGATCATATCCAGCGTTTGAATTACTATTCTCTTATATGGGTTAAAAGTGGTTCCGGCAAGGCAAAAGTGGATTTTGGCGAGCATATGTTCACCGATAACTGTCTTTTTGCCTTTGCGCCATACCAGCCATTTATGCTCACGGCCCACAATAGAATAGTGGGTATAGCATTGAATTTTCACCCAGATTTTTTTTGTATTCACAAACATCAACAAGAAATTGCTTGCAATGGTGTTTTGTTTAACAATATATATCAACCTCCCTTTGTAATTATTGACGAACAGTCTGAAAGAACCATTAATATGGTATTGGAGCAAATGCAAACTGAAATGCAAAAGCCGGAAATGGCACAGTATGAGTTACTAATTGCGTACCTGAAGATATTTCTTATAACGGTTTCCCGATTAAAGACACACCAACAACCTGAAGTAATGGAAATACGTACTGGCCAGAACGAGCCGTTTATTTTACAAAAGCTAAAGGATGCTATAGAAATCAACTTCAAAAAGAAGCATTCCCCTGCTGATTATGCTGAATTGCTATTTGTAACACCAAAGACGTTGGCAAAAATTACAAAATCACATTTCAATAAAACACTCTCAAGTATAATAAATGAACGCATTATCATAGAGGCAAAACGGGAATTATACCTCACGGACAAAACTGTAAAGGAAATAGCATTTGAACTAGGGTACGAAGACGAATACTATTTCAGCAGATTTTTTAAAGTAAATGCAGATGTATCGCCTCAAATGTACCGAGAGACAGTAGGCGCTGGCAGGGGGACAGCTTGACCTGAAGTGCAAAAAGTTGGCTTATGTATGAATAGTAAAGAATAGCTGGCTTACTTTTCATGACAAGAAAAATAATAATATCTAATCCTAAAAAGTAAATGAGATGTTTCGCCATATAGCCAGCTTGAAAAGGGTTTTAGACGTGTATATGAAAGGGACCATATTGAGCTTAGGTTTATAAGTCCGGCGCAACTGCTGCGAATATTGAAGCAAAAAAGGAACCCGAAATGGATTCCTTTTTTGCTTTGTAGCGAGAACAGGGATCGAACTGACCTTCGGGTTATGAGCCCGGCGCACCCGCTGCGATTTTAGGAAATACAAAAAAGGAACCCGAAATGGATTCCTTTTTTGCTTCGTAGACACGACAGTGCCATTATCGAACCTTTTGAAGCAAAAGTTTAAGCTGATTTATGAATGTTTTAATTTGGAAAAGCAATATCAGGTTCAAGACCGGATGGGAAGCGAATAATAGCAAATTAACCCTGGGACTTTTTCGTCGAACCTTAATTATAATAGCAAGAGATTTCGGTCTCTTGCTATTATAATTATAAGGATATTGTGTTTACTTTTTCTTGTTTATGCTTTCCGCAAAACTCTTCCCAGCCTTTAACTTAGGTACTTTTGATGCCTTGATCCTGCGCTTGCAAGCTACTAGCTGTTAGTCTTTTATTTTATCCTATTTTTCAGATAACGCAATGTACTTTTTTAATTCAGTTTGTTTTTCAGCTTGTTTTATTAAAAAGTCTGCAACGTCAGCTCTATTAATACCGCCGATATTAATTCCCTTGAATAATTTGTTTTCAATACGGTATTTCTCTGTCAATTTCTTGTCTAATAGCCTTCCTGGTCTCACAACTGTCCAATTCATATCGGTATTAGTTACGATTTCTTCCATTTTGGTTTTGTCAGCATAGACGTCTTTTAAGAGGTATTTTAAAAACATCTTTACAAGCCAAGGAACATAATATTTACTTTCACCAGCTCCGAATCCTGTAACAAAAATAAATGGAATATCTATTTTGTTCTCCTGGTGTATATCTACAATTAATTTTGCAAAATCCGAAAAAAGGGTAGTAGTTTTCATATTCTTGCCA
>CAIRYK010000023.1 GCA_903882805.1 uncultured Bacteroidota bacterium
ACTCGTCCAGGCGCCGCCGGGCGTCAGGTCGGCAAGAATTACAAAGCCGCCAACGCACATGCTGCTACCGCCAGTGATGGCCGCAGGAGCTGGTGTGACTGTAACGGCACGAGTGGCATAGCATCCCGCAGCTATTGAATAAGTAATTATAGAAGTACCCGCAGATACACCGGTAACCACACCAGTCGTAGATCCTACGGTGGCGCGAGTTAGGTTACTGCTCGTCCACGTACCACCGGGTACAGCATTGCTCAAGGTTGTTGTGCCTCCCACGCAGACTGTAGGAGTGCCGGTTATGGCCGTAGGGGGGCTTACAACTGTTACAGTTCCTGTAACATAGCAACCTGTAGTGAGTGTGTAGGTTATTACAGCGGTTCCAGCGCTCGACCCAATAACAACACCCGCGGGTGTTAATACTGGCGCTACAATTATATTGCTCGATGACCAATCGCCGCTTGGAGTAGGGTCGGTCCACGTGGTTGTTGAGCCAACGCATACAGCGCTCGCCCCGGATATTGGACCAGGTAATGGATTCACAACCACCGGAGTGGTAATATAACAACCTGTAGGCAACCTATAGGTTATTGTAGCTGTACCTAAAGTCAAACCTGATACTATACCCGATGTACTACCAATGGGCGCAACAGCAGTATTGCTACTGCTCCATGTTCCACCTCCGGCATCTGTAAGTAACGAGGTATATCCCTGACATAGACTTGTTACCCCTGTTATTGGGTCTGGCGACGGATAAACAGTGAATGTGCGGGTGGCATAACAGCCAGTACTTGATACCGTGTAGGTAATAATAGATGTTCCTGCCGACATTCCTGTTACAACTCCGGTAGCAAGATCTATCATTGCCACAGCCATATCGCTACTAGTCCATGTTCCTCCCGGAGTGGCATCTGATAATGTAGATGTGTACCCGCCCTCGCATACAGAGTTAACGCCGGTTATTACACCGGGTAATGGATTTACTGTTATTGTCGTCGTAATACGGCATGTTGTTGGCAACGTATAGGTAATGACAGTTGTACCCGCGCTTAACCCAAACACAATTCCTGTTGATACGCCAATAGATGCCACTCCGGGGGCGCTGCTCGACCAAGTGCCGCCGCCGGTATTCACTAATGTAATAGTTTGTCCTACGCATACCGCTGTCAAACCTGCAATAGGTCCGGGTAGCGGATTAACCGTCACTGTAGCTACCGTTCGGCAGCCTGTCGGCAACGCATAGGTTATTATTGTAGTACCAACCGTAAGCGCCGTTACAACGCCAGTGCTAGACCCAATAGTTGCCACAGCAGTTCTGCTGCTCAACCAAGTACCGCCGCCCGCATCTGTAAGCGTTGTAGTAAGCCCCACGCACACCCCCAACGAACCGCTGATAGGAGACGGTAACGGATTGACCGTAAGTGTAGTTGTACGCTGACAGCCTGCTCCTATAGAATAGGTAATAATGGTTGTCCCCGCAGCAACACCGGTAGCGACGCCGGATATAGACCCAATTGTGGCTATACCTGTGTTACTACTCGACCACCGTCCGCCCACTACCGAATCCGCAAGCGCCGTTGTTGAACCTACGCATACGCTAAGATTACCAGTGATTATAGATGGAGGAGGAGTAATGATAACTGAAAATGCAATAGTATTAGACGCGGATATCGGACAGTTGTTGTCTTTGAACGTAACGTAAAAAACGTAAGTGCCAGGAGCAACACCGGTAGATGTCCATGAAAACACGCACGTTGGCGCATTGGTACTATCTCCTGTAACCACAAATGATGAGCCTGCCGGAAGTCCTCTGGTACTTACTTTTATGCGCAACGAAGTATCAGGCATGGTGGGATTAATATTAAACGAAAATGAACCGGAGCCCTGACACATTCGAAAATGCGTACTATCGGATATGACACCTGCAGTAGCGCCCGACATTATCGCCGTAGGTGGAGCAGTTCTACAGGTTTGCACCAGAAAAACCATCTCTCGCTGACTCGACCCCATAAAAGTGTCGTGCCGGTACTCTCGCACATTATACACAACAAGCCCTCGCTGGGTAGAGCTGGGAATAAAAGACATATGCCCCGAAGCTGGGTCAAAGCCCCAACTCCCTGCAGTAACCACAAGTGGAGTTGTATCGCATATTGGCTGAGAACCCCAGGCAGTACCAGTGTAGGTTACTAACGTTGAAGGAAAAGAAGAACATACCGCTGTAGGGTATGGACCCATTTTACCAGCTACAAGATAATATACTAAGCTGTCGCCATTAGGATCTAATCCATCGGGATTGTAGTTATTAGAATTACTTGCGCAATAATAGGGGGTTGGCGGCGTTCGCAAGACCACGCTCGAGTTATTATAATAGGTATTATCCAATGTATCTACCAATGCCATTACCGACGAGCCAGCAAAACCAGTAAATACAATGTTTGTGATTGCCGACTGCCTACCTGCAAAGGAAGACGTGCTCATATACCCGTTAAACACAATCTGCCAGCAGTGGGATGTAGACGGAAATGTATAGTTTCCAGAGTAGGTAAATTTCTTGATACCCGGAATTGAATAAGATAAACTGGTACATGTTGTTGAATCGGTGTCCCGAACACAAACCGGAGTAGTACGCACGCCAGAAGATGGAGACTCAATAGCGAGGTTAAAACAGGCTACATACGTACCTGTATTGAAGATACCTATCTGTGGCGTTGCTGTAGGCAATGCGGCAAACGCGCCGCCCACATCGCCGCAATCGCCATAGGCTACCAACGTTATTTTATAAGTATTACCGCTCACCCAGGTATAGTTCAAATCCATACCTACAATGTGGTTGGCGTATGCGCCCTGCCCACAAAGCATCAGCAATGCTGCAAGAAGGAGTCCACGAAACCAGTTAGATAAATAATTCCTCATAAAGATAATATTTAGTAATATTTATAATATTTATAGTCAACCGATAATCAAAAGCAATTTACACACGCTCCAAAAAAACAAGTTTTTCAGGCATGCAATGTTGCGTTAAAGTTAATTAATTCCATCCAAAAAACAACACATATTACATTATTCCAAACAAACAAATCCTTTCAACAAACTATTATTAACCAGTGATTTATATTCAGCTACAAAACTAACATCAGTTTGCAAAACACACATTGTATGACTTGTTTAACAATTACCCAATAATCATTAACGCTCTGATAACCTGTAGTAAAGAGGCGTATTTTAACCCAAAAATGTTAGTTACAACCGAAAATATTTCTCACATTGTAAATAAAAAACCTCCAACAACCAATTGCATCAAAAAAGCGCTTTGTGTTTCTTTTAGAAGCTCGTTGCAACCTTGTACTTAGCCCATGTTAAACTAACCAACAAACAATCGGCACAAAATACCGGAATTTCACAGTATAATAAACATAATTTATACTGTGATTATGCGCTACACATACCTTTCACCTAACTTTACCTCCGATCAATTAACCTACTTACAAAATGGAAGTAAAACAACTATATACTCACTGCCTTAGCGAGGCAACTTATTTTATTACCAGCAATGGCGAAGCAGCGGTAATAGACCCGCTGAGGGATGTGGATACGTATATTAAAATGGCTGAAGACGCGGGCGTGAAAATAAAGTACATTTTCGAAACGCACTTTCATGCAGATTTTGTAAGCGGACATATAGACCTCGCAAACAAGACCGGAGCGCCCATAATTTACGGCCCCGATACTCAAGCAGGTTTTAAGGTACACGTTGCGGCAGATGGCGAAGAATTCATGGTTGGAAAACTAAAAATAAGGGTACTTCATACACCCGGGCATACATTAGAAAGCTCGTGCTACTTGCTACATGACGAAGCCGGCGAACCATACTGTATTTTCACAGGTGATACACTATTTGTAGGCGACGTTGGCCGTCCTGATCTGTTCAGCGGCAATCTGAGTAAAGAAGAACTGGCGGGCATGATGTTTGAATCGCTCAACAACAAAATCAAACCGCTCAACGACAACATAATCGTTTACCCCGCTCATGGGCCGGGATCATCTTGCGGCAAAAATCTCGGACCAGATACCTTTAGCACAATAGGCGCACAACGTGCTACCAATTATGCAATGCAGCAAATGAGTAAGGAAGAATTCATTAAGTCGGTTACTACCGGCCTTACCACTCCTCCTGCATATTTCCCTATCAACGCGCATATCAATAAAACCGGTTACGGTAGCATTGACGATGTTTACGAAAAAGGACTTGCGCCCCTGAGCGTAGCGCAGTTTAAAGAAAAAGTAAAAGAGCAGGCATGGATTCTGGATACTCGCCCATCGGCGGTTTTCACAACCGGATTTGTACCGGATTCTATTAGCATAGGGCTCGATGGCCGGTTTGCAGAATGGGCAGGCACTATATTACCTTACGATCAATCTTTCGTGTTGGTTACAGAACCAGGCAAAGAGCGCGAAAGCATTACCCGCCTTGCGCGTGTAGGGATTGATAATGTACTCGGTTATCTGGATGGTGGATATGAAGCCTGGATAAATGCGGGCGAACAATTCGACCTGATAATTGATATAGAAGCCGACGAGATGGCGATGGACTTGCCACACGACGACCTTATAGAAGTAATAGACGTGCGCAAACCTGCCGAGTTTGATGCGGGCCATGTAAAAGGAGCTGTAAATGTACCACTGAATACCCTTGTAGACCCACTGAATATAGCCATGATCGACGATGCCAGCAATCTGTATGTGCATTGCGCCGGCGGTTACCGTTCGGTTATTGCGGCATCATTGCTCAAAAGACAGGGATTTCATAATATGAGAAACATACTAGGAGGCTTTAGCAAAATCAAAAACGAAAAAGGAATTAAAATCGTTACCACTGAAACAATTAAGCAGTAACGACTACTATTATCGTAAAAAGGGCGGGGAATAGATTATTATCTGCTCCCCGCCCTTTTATAATACCTATGTTAAAATGCCTTATCTAAACTATTTCGCCATTTCCAGCTCTTCAAAACCAATCATTCTGTTCTGATCAGCATCCCAAACTTTCAGTTTCAGGCAGGCCACAATGTCCGATGGCGTTAAGCTGGTAACTTTTGCAACCTGCAATTCAGGTATAGCGGCCATAGCTTCCGGCAAACGGTAGAATGGTATCTTCGAGTTTAAGTGATGAATGTGGTGGAACCCGATATTGGCTGTAACCCATTGCATGAACGGATTGAGATCCATGAAGCTCGATGATTCGAGGGCTGCATTAGTATAATTCCACTCAGCATTCTTTTTGAAAGTGACGCCAGGAAAATTGTGCTGTGCATAAAACAGATAAGACCCAAGCATGTGCGACAAAAAGAAGGGAAGGAAAAATGTAAGGAACCACGTAAGCGGACCGAAGTGTACAAACAAAAATGCTGCTATGCTGAAGTGAATTATTAGCGTAAGTAGCGAATCCCAGTGCCTTTTCGGGCTACTCACAAACGATTGAACACACATTCCGTACATAAAAGTAGTAAAATATGCGAAAAACATATTTATGGGGTGCCTCACAGCAAGGTAAACCATACGCTCGCTTTTAGATGCTTCCATGAACTTTTGTTTGGTCATAATAGGAAACGATCCAATGCTCGCGCTAAACAATTTAGCATTATGATTGTGGTGATGGTCGTGAGAACGCTTCCAGATATTAGGTGGCGTTATCATATATATGCCAAATATAGTAAATATAATATTGGCTATAAATGAGCCGCGAAGTATCGTATGGTGTTGATAATCATGGAAAATGATAAAAAAGCGAGACAACAACAAGGCGCTGAACACACTACATAAAATACGGACAAAAATGTTGGGAACGAAATATTCAGTTGTACCCAACAAAGATCCTATGAGCATAAAAAAAGTGGTCAACGTAAAATACCAACTTTTCCACCGTATCTCTTTTGCGAACGGTTTAGTTGCCAGAATTAGTTCTTTTCCTGTAAGCATGTACAAAAATAAGGAACATTCAGAAATAATAATAACATAGCGCCGCCGTTTAGTGTTAAAACCCTAAAATGACGTAAACTTAGAATCGTTAGATTTTGTTAAAATTTGCAGAAAACCCTGATTTTGCGGGTAAACGGCCATTTTAAAAATCCGTACAAGTTGCAAAAGCTATGTATAACGCAAAAAGAGCGCCAAATTTTGTATCAATTTCTACTTATTGGACTACTGACGTACAATATTATATCGCTGCAATTCCCAAACATTATTTACAAAACCATGCCGGAAGCTCATCTTTACAATTCCAGCGGTAGTTGTCACAAAAAATCGATCGTTATAGGGTATAGTATATCCCACCGAATCCATTGTGCCTTTCACATCTATCTCGGCAACATTAGCCATCAGTTCGCCGGCAAATGAATCGGCCAACTGATAACTTACAATTTTGCAGGGCTGCTCTACACTGCCATATTGCACGTCTACAGCCGTATACGGATAACCGAACAGTACATCATATACCATAGGCGCCTTACCGTCTGCTACATACCAGTAATGCACAATATTCTCCGACAAAAACCAGTTGCAGTACAGCGAGTCGTTAAGTATACCATTATAATACACAAATATCCGTGAGCTTTCTGTAGCCTTTTTATTATATTGATCTCGGGATAACATCGGGCTTTCGTTATAGAGAACGGCAAAACTGTCCTCCCTCCCCGATAAAGAATCTTTGTATATCCAGTAAGTGCCCGGTTTATATGCAAATGTTGCTCTTAACACACTGTCTACTGGGGTTACCCGCTCCTTGGTGCAAGAGGCAATAACGCACGATAATAATACAAGTGTAGTAAGCGCAAATCTGTTCATGAAAATAAAATGCTCTTGTTAGTAAAAACACCCGCCGCAAACCCGCTACACATTGCAAATATAAGTAACAATTTACGGCATTTCATCTGTTATTAATTAGCGATGCCCATTGTTAGGCTTCCTTCGGTAAAATGCACCTCGGCGCACAAGAAAAGCTGCCGCTACACTGCCTGATAATCAATTAATCATTTCACATAAAGGTTACCTTGGGTATTCAAAATTTAGTATTTTTATCTCTTACAATTTTCACACAACTCTTTTTATCTTCAACAAAAAAAACATGTCAGATACAGCATCAAAACCGTTTCCTTCAGACATTGAAATTTCAAGAACTACCGTTCTGAAACACATTTCGGAAATTGCAAAGAATGTGGGCATTGATCCCGATGATATTATCCCGTACGGAAAGTATAAGGCAAAAGTGCCGCTATCTTATCTCAACGAAGAAAAGATAAAATCTAGCAATCTGATACTGGTGACTGCTATTACCCCCAACAAAGCGGGCGTAGGCAAAACCGTTACCAGCGTAGCATCGTCGCTAGGCCTGAATTATATAGGTAAGAAAGCTGCCGTAGCGCTGCGCGAGCCAAGTCTCGGTCCATGCTTTGGTATGAAAGGCGGCGCCGCAGGCGGTGGATACTCACAGGTATTGCCTATGGAAGATATCAACCTGCACTTTACCGGCGACTTCCATGCTATCACTTGTGCCAACAATATGATTGCCGCGCTGCTCGATAACTACCAATATCAAAATCGCAACACAGGAAAAGCACTCGACCGCATTGTGTGGCGCCGCGTGGCCGATGTAAACGACCGCTCGCTGCGCAACATAGTTACCGGCTTGGGCGGCAATGCCAATGGCATACCTACCGAGGCTGGTTTCGACATTACCCCTGCATCTGAAATCATGGCATTGTTCTGCCTCGCCTCAGACATGGACGACCTGCAGGCAAGAATTGAGCGCATTGTGCTCGGTTATACATTCGATAAAAAACCATTTACCGTTAAAGATTTGGGTATTGCAGAAGCAATAACCGTATTGCTGAAAGACGCGCTTTTGCCAAATCTGGTACAGACAACGGAACAAACCACCGCATTTGTACACGGCGGTCCGTTTGCCAATATCGCACATGGTTGCAATACCGTACTGGCTACTAAAATGGCCATGAGCTGCAACGATTATGTGGTTACTGAATCTGGTTTCGGTAGCGATCTGGGAGCTGAGAAATTCCTCGATATTAAGTGCCGCCTGTCTGGCTTGAGGCCAAAAGCTACTATTATAGTTGTCACCAGCGCTGCGCTGAAACTACATGGAGGCGTACCAGCCACCGAAATAAGCAAACCTAATATGGAAGCCCTTATTGCCGGATTGCCCAACCTGCAACGCCACGTACAAAACATGAAAAACTTCGGTCAGAGTGTTGTTGTTTCTTTCAACAAATTCAAACACGATACCGACGAAGAAATAAAATACCTCACCGACTTCTGCGAAAGAGAAGGCGTAGTTTTTGCCATAAACAATGGCTTTACCAAGGGTGGCGAGGGCGCTGCAGAACTGGCGCGCAAAATTGTAGATATAGTTGAAAACAACCCGTCAAAGGATATCAACTTTACCTACGACCTCACAGATAGCATTCGCACTAAGATAGAAAAAATAGCTACCAAGATCTATCGCGCTGCTAACGTAAACTTCACAGGAACCGCTGCTGCAAAACTGAAATCGTTTGAAAACAATGGATGGGGCAACTTGCCAATATGTATTGCCAAAACACAATACTCATTTACCGACGATGAAAAACGAATCTGCGCGCCAGAAGGATTCACTATTACTATCAAGGACCTGGTGATTAATGCAGGCGCAGGTTTCATAGTAGCTGTTGCAGGCGACATTATGCGCATGCCCGGTCTGCCAAAAGACCCTCAGGCATTGCACATCAAGCTGGTGAATGGCAACATTGAAGGATTGAGCTAATAAAGTATTCCAGCATAAATTAGAAATGGAGGGCAGAAACTAAACCTGCTCTCCATTTCTAATTAAACAATGTCCATTCCTACTACTTTCCGTTATTGAAACATAAGCCAAAGCGAACCAAAGAAATATCATAGCCCAGTTCGGTAAACACACCTACATTTCTGCTGAAATTATACTTTGCGCCTATAAATGCGCCCAACACCGGATGAACTCCAGTATGGTAAACAGCAGGAACAAATGCCGAATTGAAATCATCGCGATACTCTGAAAAACGCCCGCCAATAGTGATACCGGCATAGGGATCGAATTTATTGTTCCGGTTTTTGAGTATGGTGAGGTGATACGTTGCCCTGAATGCTACAATATAATCGGCCCACGATGCCTTGTATCTGCCGCCCGAATAATTGTAAGTAGCCATTTTCACACCTACCATTCCGCCAATGCCTATGGTGCCCGGTCCTACATTTCCTATGATGCCCCTGTCATAGTATACAGCAATTGCAGGTATTGGACGAGCATCGCGCTTGTAGTCATAATCTACCCCAAACCCGACCGATATGCCTAATGTTCCAGAGCCTTTGCCAAATGCGGGTCTTTTGCCTTTGGTGGTTTGCTGCGCTGTGGCTGTGCTGATTGAAAATAATGTGCAGGCAGCTATTGCCGCCGCTGTAATGCTGTTTTTCATGGTGTTGCAGGTTTATTCTATTAACTGAATACGTCTAAAATAAACCTATTTACCGACAATACCCGAAAACAGGATTTGTTAATTTTAAGCGCACGTGCTATAAGCAAAACAATAACCCACATCTCGCCCAAAAAAAGTATTCAAAAAAAGCTACTGCCCTACCTTTATTGCACAATGTAACGAAAAACAAATTGCATTCCACATCCATATATAAACCGTCGATTTTATAAAACCAGCAAAGGCTATTGGGTTTCGTTCAATTATTTTCTTTAACCCCACAACTTTATTATATTTACCATGCAAAACACCTAAGGCCCGGCGCAAAAAAGGTTGGGCAAAATACGCTATGTCTAAAAATCTAAGTGAATTATCGGGTAGAAAGGGTTTGAGAGAAAACCTGTTCGAAGAACTGGGCATTGTAGCAGCCAACAATGGCGCTGTTTCTAAAGATGAAGCCGCGCGACTGGCCAAAGAATTTCTTTTTGGTAAGGCTAATGTATATGGAGCCGCTACCTTTTACGACTTCCTGCGACCCGAAAACCAAGGTAAGAAAGTATATGTTTGCAACGGTAGCTCTTGCCTTACCGCCGGCACGCAGGGTAAACTGAAAGACCAATTGCACCAGCATTTCGACGCAAGCGAAATAGGCGAAATGTGCTGCCTGGGCCGCTGCCACGAAAACAGCTCGTTTCACTATAACGGAACAAACTATTCCGGATCAGATATAGATGACATAGCCGAAATAAAAGAAGGAAAGAAAAAAATAGATAATTATAATGTTGGGGCGCACGGCACACCTGTGCTAACTGTAGATTTTCCTAGGATAGAAGAATTTTATAAAACACTGGAAATAGCCCTGCAATCTCCTCCCGAACAACTACTGGCAGAACTAAAAACATCGGGGCTTCGCGGACGTGGCGGTGCAGGCTTCCCGATAGCCTTCAAACTTGAGTCGTGCAAAAACACTGCAGGCGATGTGAAATTTATTGTATGCAATGCCGATGAGGGCGACCCCGGCGCCTACAGCGACCGCTACCTGCTGGAACACCGCCCACATGCCGTATTGCTGGGTATGATAATAGCCGGATACATAGTAGGCGCATCAGCTGGCGTGGTGTACATACGCGGCGAATATCCCGAAGCGATTGCCATAACCGAACAAGCAATTGCAGATATTCGCGATGCCGGCTATATAGGCGACAACATACTGGGCAGCGGTTTCAACTACGATTTTAAAGTTATAAAAGCGCAAGGCGCCTATATCTGCGGCGAAGAAACAGCGCTGCTTTCATCTATTGAGGGCCAACGCCCCGAAGTGCGCGTACGCCCACCCTATCCTACACAGCACGGCCTGTTCAACAAGCCTACTGTGGTCAACAATGTGGAGACCCTGGCGTGCATACCTTTTGTAGTAAAAAACGGTGGCGCAGCCTACGCCGCTATAGGCAAGGGCAGATCTACCGGCACAAAGCTGGTGTCGCTCGATGGCTTTTTCAACAAACCCGGTATTTATGAGGTAGATATGGGTACGCCGCTCAGCATCGTTATCAACGAACTCGGCGGTGGTTTCAGAGCCGACATTAAGGCTTTGCACATAGGCGGCCCGTTGGGCGGGCTGGTGCCTGTTGAGAAAATTGATACACTTTCTGTAGACTTTGAAAGTTTTGCGCAAAACGGATTTTTGCTTGGTCATGCCTCGGTGGTATGTCTGCCTGCTCATTTCCCGATAATAAAATACATCGAACACCTGTTCCAGTTTACGGCGCACGAAAGCTGCGGTAAATGCTTCCCCTGCCGCCTCGGCTCTACGCGCGGCTACGAGATGGTAGGCAAAGCCCTGACAAGCGACTACAAAATGGATCGTGATTTATTTACAGACCTCATAACCACCATGGAACTCGGGTCTCTATGCGCTCTTGGCGGAGGACTACCCCTACCCATAAAAAATGCCCTCCAATACTTCGACAACGAACTGGCGCCCTACTTCGAGCCTAAATAATATAAGTTGCCAAATTTCAACACAACGGGTTTTGCTTCGCAAAACCCGTTTTTTTTTGATAGAACGAACGGAATATCACAAAACACGTACGGCTACCGGAAAGCCGGTAGCCGTAGCAATTCATTTATGACAACCAAAAATTAATGCTCTCTTACATACGCCTCTAACTCATCTCTGTTTGCCTCCTTAGATAAAGACGAACTAACTACGCGATATGCCGACCTATCATAAACATAATCGTAAGCATATTTTGCAAACGCCAGCTTAGTAGATTCCTTTTCAAAACCTGTCATGGTTACTTTTACCTGCTTTGCAGTAAAGCACTCCAAAGAAATAGCTGTTTTTGCTTCAACCAATTTCTCATCGTCAAACCCTGGCATATTTTTCAGCTTCAGGAAGAAGTCGTAAAAATCTGGATTAGATTTAGGTTTGCCGCAAGCCTTAGGTTCTTTCTTTGCTTTTACTCTGTTGTCCTCTTTATTCAGTACAGATACTGTAGTTACATTCTTCAGCTCAGCGCCCATACGTTCGTACGAGTCGAACTCTATTTTTCTCTTGGTTACCCTGTCGTGCTCAAAATATCCGCTTCTCAGAAAAATAGTGCCTTCCAGATTTGTATTGTCTTCAAATTCCAGCTTTACCGTTAGTTTTTCTTCGGGGAAGCAGCATATTCTTACTTCGCTCATGAAGTTGGCGTTCTGCAATGCGCCATTGGCATACACTTTAAATTTCAGACCCTTGTCGCTAAACAACACCACACCCGATGTTTTTGCAGCAACCTTGCCTAAAAAAAGAAAAAAGAACCCTGCAATAAATAAAATATTACGCATCATAATATGCCTTTGAATTTTCTACCGATTAAAAATATAAAACCTAATCGGTTTTTGAAACTATTACTTGTATAAATTTTATGACAATGTACATAAATACCGCCAAAGCATCGGCTTTTAGCTGTATGCCCCGGCAATATACCACATTTTTAGCTCACTCCTCCCTACTTCACCTTCACCACAAATATACCATCTTCTTTACTAACAGGCTCTATTGTTTGGCTGCCAAATGAACATTTACGATTAAAAATACCTGTAACATACACATTGCCTTCCTTATCAGTACCAATAGCAGATCCTTCATCTATACCAGCGCCTCCTGCCTGCAATACCCATTGCCGCTCGCCTCGGGCATTGCACCTGGCTATAAATATATCGCTGCCTCCGGCACAGCTTGCCGATTGCATGCCTAACAGTGGTATAGCTCCATATATATGCCCGGCCAGGTATATATCACCGCTTGCAGCCATCAATAGGTGTGTATTAATAGAATAATCGGCGCGAGGTATGCCTATTTCCTTCTGCCACAACAATCCGCCTGTCGCGTTTAGTTTCATCATGCGTTCGCCTATTACCGCCTGCATATCTATAGTGGTTCTCCCCATGAAATTTACTGCTGCTATTACGCCGCCCTCTCCATCTGTTACCAAACTGTGTATCCTATCGCGCTTATCACCGCCCCAGGTTTTAAGCCATTCTACAGCGCCATTCTCTGTAAATCGGGCAATAAAAATATCGGATGCGCCCTGACCAACTGCTTGCTTCCCCGCCAGGCTTATAGATTTTGTAAACGCTCCGCCCACATATACTTTGCCTTTACCGTCGGCAGCCACGCATTCACCCTTGGTTTCGTAACTATCCGATGGAGCAGTATTACGCACCCATACTACCTTGCCTTGCGCATCATACTTTACTACAAACACCTCGTATTTATCTTTTATCCCAATTTGCACATCGCCAAACCTAACAGCGCCTTTACACTCGCCCACCATATATATATTACCCGTATTATCAGCAGCCACAGCGTGCGCCCTGCTTTGGCTGCCTTCGCTTTGGCTTTTACTTATCCAGTTTAGTTTACCATCGGCGCTGTATTGTGCGGCAAAAGTTTCCAGGCCCATGCCAGCCGTCAGTCCTACTACTGCTATATGGCCGCTTGCATCTGTGCATACGCTATACGCATAGTCCGACCCACCTCTTGTTATGGCTCTTGCCCATAATTCTTTGCCGTCGGGGCTGTACTTCATCAATACCGACCTATTATCTGGGTAGCTATTTATCGAGTCTGTGCCAAACTTAAAAATGCCCTGAGTATAGCCGCACACATATACATTCCCCGCGGCGTCTGTACATATTCCCTCCCCCTGATTGCTGCGCAAAACAGTATTTCCATTGCTGCCACCGGTCGTCTTTACCCACTTTATTTCCTGTGCCGCTGTAAAAAGGGGTTGCAGATAAAAAAACACTAAAAACAAACTTGATTTGAACATAGACTATTCTTTGAAAAGCTGAACTAGGCCATCTCAAATATACACTCTACACCATGCTTTCCGTTACTACTTTAGTTGTATTTCCACCCCGGATCTTATGCAATCAAACCTATAAACAGAAGCCAAAAATATTTTTTTGAAAATTCAAAATCTATACATAGCTTTGTGATGTATTGTTAAACAATGCAACAAAACACAATGAATTCAACAGAACTTTTAAAAGGCACATTGGGCGCTATAATACTTCGCTTACTCAGCGAAAAAGGCCGAATGTATGGCTACGAAATAACCCAGTTAGTAAAGGAGATGTCGAACGAAAAAATACTGGTAAAAGAAGGCTCGCTGTACCCTGCTTTGCATAAACTGGAAGCCGACGGACTGGTAATAGCTGAAGAAGTATACATAGGTAAGCGCGTACGTAAGTATTATTCGCTTACGCAACCGGGCAAATCTGCAGCAAAAGCTTCTGTTGACGAACTGCTCGATTTTCTGCAAACGATACACAATCTCATAACCGCTCAACCGATTGGCGCATATGCAGCAACTAACTGATGTACAGATAGATCTGATAATACAACGCATAGCAGAAGATGGCGTAACCAACACAGGCCTCCAAAATGACCTGCTCGACCATTATTGCTGCTACATAGAGCAAGAGCTAAACGACGGCGTCGATTTTGACACTGCTTACAAAAATGCATTTACTGCTATTACCCCAAATGGCATGCACGAAATACAAGAAGAACTTTTTTTTCTCCTAACCATAAAAAAACAAATAAACATGAAACGCGTCATCTATGGGTCAGGTTTTCTGGCCGCCTTCCTCATCAACATCGGTCTGTTGTTCCGCACCTTGCATTGGCCAGGCGCATCCATTATTCTGTTCATTGGTTTTGCTGCATTAGTTGTTACTATTTTTACATTGGGTGGCAATGCTATAAGGCATAAGCACAAGCATACATTCAGTTACAACTTCAGGCAATTTGCTGGCTTGATTTCCGGGCTGCTCATCGCCAGAGGCAATTTGTTCAAAATCAATCATTTCCCAAGCGCTAATATCCAGATTACTGTTGGCATGGTGCTATTGAGTTTTTGTTTTATGCCCCTGTTTTTCTATCACTTATACAAGCAATCTTTGGCAAAAGGATAGGCCAGTTACCTAAATCGCAAAAGCTGACAAGCGCACACAGAATGGCGTTTGTCAGCTTTTCTTATTGCAGGCTACATTAACGCTCCTGTGTCCGGAAGTATTCCAGCGCCAGCCGTATTTCAACATAGCTGTATTCATCGCCCAGCAAGTCTTTTATGGGCTTTAGCGCTACAACCTGCCCTATCGACTTTATAGTGGCAACTATCTTTTTCAACTTCTCGGCGCTAACTACTTTAGTAACTTCTATTTTACCCGCCGATACCAAGGCCGCTAAATGACTCTCTATCGTAGATCTCGACAGCCTCCTTTCCTGTGCAATATCATCTATGTCTCGTCCTTCCATATATAGCTGGTAGGTCGCCTCTATTGTACCGGTCAGCTCGCTTTTTACTGGCTTCGGCTTAGATTCTCTTTTGGGCTTTTTTATATTCACTTTCGATACCAAACCATGCTGTCGGGCAAAACTCACAATAACGCTCAAAAAAGCATTGCCATACCGCGCTATTTTGTAGTCTCCAAAACCCGATATCTGTTTCAGTTCATCATCGGTATGTGGGAGGAACATAGCCATCTCCACCAGCGTATTATCGCCAACAATAGCATATGCCGGAGTGCGGTTGCGCTCAGCCAGTTCCAGCCTTATGCGTTTCAGCTCGTTAATAAGCTTAGGGTCATATTCCAGTTCCTCTTCGTCGGTGTTTACTTCTTCCTGCTCCTTCTTTACTATTAGTTTCAGTTGGGTTTCGCCTTTCAGCAACTTCCATCCCTTTTCGGTTATGCGCAGCGTTACATACTGATCCTCTGTTTTATCCAGAAATTTGTGGTGCAGCAACTGTTGCATCATCCATTGCCACTCTTCTTTTTTCAGGTCTTTGCCTATGCCATAAGTCTTCAGCTCTTTGTGGAGCGGATTTATCTTCTCACTTGCCGAGCCTCTCAAGAAATCTATGATATAACCTGCCCCATATCGCTCGCCGGTGCGCGCTACTGCCGATAACAGCTTTTGGCCGTTTACTGTAGCGTCCTGCTCCTCCAGCGAGCTAAGGCAGTAATCGCAACTGCCACAATAGGCAGGAAACGGCTCGCCAAAGTACTGCATCAAGTATTGACGCCTACACCCTTCGTGTTCGCAAAAATCCTGCATCATCTGCAGCTTTTTCATATTCACCGCTGTCTGCTGAGGGTTATCGTCTACTTTAGCAAAGCTGCGCAATTTCACAATATCGCCATAAGAGTAAAACAACAATGCATCGCTCCTCAGCCCATCTCTACCCGCTCGCCCTGTCTCCTGGTAATACCCTTCTATATTCTTAGATACATCGTGGTGTATCACAAACCGTACATTGCTCTTATCTATACCCATACCAAAGGCTATAGTAGCCACAACCACTTTATATTCATCGCGCTGAAAGGCCTCTTGCACCCTGCTGCGTTCCAGGCCATCCATGCCGGCATGGTAGTAAGCGGCTTTTATGCCAGAGGCATCCAGCTTGCCGGCAATATCTTCTGTAGATGCCCGAGACAATGCATAGATAATACCGCACTCGTCTTTGTGCTTCTTTATGTAATCCAGTATAGCGGCAAAAGCGTTCCGCTTAGGCAATACAAAATAATGTATGTTCGGCCTGTTGAAACTGGATATGAAAACGGTCGGCTTTGGCAACGCCAGCCTTGTAACTATATCTTGCTGCGTCACCTTATCGGCGCTGGCTGTTAGGGCTATTACAGGCGTATTCGGGAAATGCTGTTTTAGCGCAGCCAGTTTCAGATAATCGGGCCGGAAGTCATGCCCCCAAGAGGATATACAATGCGCCTCATCTATAGCAAACAACGATGGATTAAGCCGCTTTATAAAATTAAAGAACCCTTCACTATTAGCCGGAATACGTTCGGGCGCGATATACAGCAGTTTTATTTTGCCATTTTCCGCATCGCGCAAAACCGCGGCTTGTTCATCTGCCGATTGCGATGAATTGAGGTATGCCCCAAAAATACCATTGGCCTGCAGTGCATCTACCTGATCTTTCATCAGCGCAATGAGCGGCGAAATAACTATCGTTATACCCGGCAGCAACACCGCCGGCAACTGAAAACAAATACTCTTACCGCCCCCGGTAGGCATTATGGCCAGCGTATCGGCTCCATTGAGCACATTTTCTATTATGGCCAACTGTGTTAATCTGAATTGGTCGTACCCAAAAAAGTGTTTAAGCGCTTTATGTAGGGTTTCTTGTGTGTACTTACTCATGGCGACAATTGTGCCGGGCAAGTTACGAAGGATTTCATTTTCTCAGCTCCCACCCAAGCGCCGCCGGCGTCTATTGAAGGGTAACTTTTCCACAAAATTCAAAAAATCGCTCACTCATGAAAAACTGATTTAATCCTACAGACAATCGAAAAAACATATTTTTTAGTTCTTGACCCTATTGTCGGATATTTACCCAATGAATTGGGAAACTTTATACAACACCCGTCGCACCGGTGATTCTGAACGTAAAGCGCGCAATCCCGACCCTGTGCGCAACTCGTTTCTCCGCGATTACGACCGCATTATTTTCTCATCTGCTTTTCGCCGCTTGCAAAACAAAACGCAGGTATTCCCGCTCCCGGGAGCAATATTTGTGCACAACAGGCTTACGCATAGTCTCGAGGTGGCATCGGTTGGCCGCTCTCTGGGCAAAGCAACAGGCGAAATGATTGCCGAGAAATACCTCGATGCCGGAGCAGAGTTTACAGAGTTTTACCGCCACGAGCTATCATCTGTTATTGCCTCAGCATGCCTTGCTCACGACATAGGCAATCCACCCTTCGGCCACTCGGGCGAAGACGCCATACGCGCTTTTTTTACCGGCTTAGACCCCGTAATGAAAGACCAGATTTACAGCCAGCTCACCGCCAACCAAATACAGGACTTCGAGCAGTTTGAAGGCAACTCAAACGCCCTGCGCACACTAACTCATAGTTTCAACGAACCCGAGCCAGGCGGATATAAACTTACTTTCACCACACTTGCGGCATTGGTAAAATACCCTTGCGCATCAATAGAGGGCTTCGATAAAAAGAGCGGACTCATAGCCACCAAAAAATCTGGCTACTTCGATTCAGAAGCGGATACTTACCGCCAGATAGCCGAAACACTACAAATCCCCATGCATAGCGGCTACAACAGTGTGTATGCGCGCCACCCTTTTGTATTCCTAACAGAAGCCGCCGACGATATCTGTTACCGGGTAATAGATATGGAAGATGCCCACAGATTGCACATCGTATCTACCGCGCAGTTTATAGATATGTTTTTGCCCTTTTTCGATAACGAAAAGGATGAATACAAAACACGCGGTTACATAGAAAAAAAACTGGCCGCTATCAACGACGATAATCAAAAGGTACAATACATACGCGCTCGCTGGATAGGCTTGATGATTGACAAAATGGCCAAGCTGTTTATGGAGCACGAGCAGCAGCTACTTGCCGGTACACTGCAACACGACTTACTAAAATGCCTACCTGCAAACGACTACGAGCTCATCGACCGCATCAACCGGTTTTCTGTCGATAATATCTACAATTACCGCGCGGTTGTAGAAATAGAAATTGCCGGCTATAATGTTATAGGCGGTATACTCCGCGAATTTGTTCATGCAGTACTCAATCCTAAGTTGGCTAAATCGGGTAAGATCATAAAACTTGTATCTGCACAGTTTCCCGTGCTGCAACCCCAGCAAAGCATGTACAGCAATATCCAATCGCTGGTAGATTTTATAGCCGGTATGACCGACCTATATGCAATCGATATGTATCGCAAAATAACCGGAATCGCCATACCTGAACTAAGATAATATGCACCCCAAATACCTGAGAATAGAAGACTTCACCTACCCGCTGCCCGACGAACGAATAGCACGGTATCCGCTACCTGAGCGCGATGCTTCTAAGCTGCTTATATACAGTAAAGGGCTTATTGAGGAAGATACTTACCAGCGCCTTGCCGATCATTTGCCTGTCAAGGCTACACTTGTTTTCAACCAAACCAAGGTAATACACGCCCGCTTGTTGTTTCAAAAGCCAACCGGCGGAGCTATTGAGGTATTCTGCCTTGCACCCCATACCTGCTACCCCGATATGCAAACCGCTATGCTACAAAAAGGCGGCGTTCAATGGGAATGTCTGGTTGGCGGAGCTGCCAAGTGGAAACCAGGTATGACCATTTCGCTAACCTGTCCTCAGTTTACAGTATCAGCCTCAGTCATTGAGCGGCTACCTAATAGCCATCTACTAAATCTTCAATGGACAGACGAAAATCTGACTTTTGCAGAGGTACTTCATATTGCAGGCAAAACCCCGCTACCTCCCTATCTGCGCCGAGATGCAGGCGCCGATGATGAGGTGCGCTACCAAACCATTTTCGCCAAAGATGACGGCAGCGTTGCGGCCCCAACAGCCAGCCTGCATTTCACAGATGGTATTATGCAATCGTTACAGCAGAAGAACATTCAATCTGCCTTTGTTACGTTGCATGTGGGCGCAGGCACTTTCAAACCCGTAAAAACCGAAACCATTGAAGACCACGACATGCATGCCGAATGGCTTGCTGTATCGAGGCAAACAATCCAGCAACTGCTCGATGCAACAAATAATACAATCGTTGCCGTTGGCACTACCTCGCTACGCACTATAGAGAGCCTTTATTGGATTGGCGCCCAACTACTGGAGGGAGTAGCAATAGACTGGCAGGGTACTGCAGTTACCCAATGGCTGCCATATTCGGATTTGCCTCAATACACCACCGCGCAAGCATTACAGGCTTGCCTCGATTACTTAAGCAGTCAGGGATTGCCGCAAATAGTCACCCAAACCCAAATCATGATTGCACCCGGCTACAAGCTGCGCGTTGCATCGGGCCTTATCACCAATTTCCACCAGCCGCAGTCTACGCTATTATTATTAGTGGCAGCGCTCATTGGCCAAGATTGGCACAAAGTGTACCAGCACGCTATGGACAACAATTATCGTTTCCTGAGCTATGGCGATGGTAGCCTGCTTTGGGCTAACGAATAGCGCCTATCATCTTCACACTTACCTTTTTCGACAATATATACAAAAAGCGAGCGGCTACCCAAAGGATAGCCGCTCACTTTTTGTATTGTGATTATCGGGTATTAGCTGCCCACATTCAGCTGCATTACAGCGCGTCTGTTTCTCATTCTACCTTCAATTGTGTCATTGCTCTGAGCTGGATCTTTCGAACCGTGGCCTACCACTTTAATGCGGCTTGCCTTAACGCCCATCTTAATCAACTGTGCCTTCACTGCGTTTGCACGTTTCAGCGACAACGTTTTGTTATAAGCTGGTTTACCGGTAATATCGGTATAGCCGTTTACTACAATCACCGAGTTCTTATCTGCATTCATCAAGCGTACGGCTTCTTCAAGCGTAGGCATTGAGCTATGCTCAATAACTGTTTTGTTAACTTCAAACAGTATAGGACTTGACACCTTAGGAGTTTGATCTGCTTCAGGAGCTGGCTTAGTAGGATAAGGACAACCATTGTTGTCTGCTGGTCCTGCTACATCCGGACATCTGTCGGTGTTATCTGGTATACCATCGCCATCTGTGTCTGGGCAACCCTGGAACGCCTTGCTACCTGCTTTATCCGGGCAAAGATCGTCTTTGTCTATGATGCCGTCGCCATCTCTGTCTGGGCAACCATGGAACTCAGCTTTACCTGCAACGAACGGACATGCATCGTTCTTATCGGCAATACCATCGCCATCGCTATCAGGACAACCATGAAACTTAACAATACCTGGAACAGTAACGCAAGAATCTTCTGTATCAGCAATACCATCGCCGTCGGTATCAGGACAACCCATAAACTGAGGCAGACCAAATACTGTAGGACATTTGTCGTTTTTATCTGGAACGCCATCATGGTCGGTGTCTTTAGCTTTGCCAAAGAAGAAACGAAGACCAACATTAGCGCCATAAGATGAACTTGCTACTGAGCTTACAGTATTCAAAGAAGAACTGTAATCGCCCACTTTATCAGTCATTTTGTAATTAGCCTTAGCATCATTCTCAAATGGCTGATAGATATAGTAACCGCCTACATTCAGCGCTACCGCATCAGATAAGAAAATGTTGACAGATGGCTGCACCAGCAAACCTATGCTTACCGTATTGTATGAAACGGTACCCGTGTTAGCGCCCGGTGTTTTACCAAGACCTACATTATAACCTCTGCTCGCAAGTGTATTGTTGAAATAATTGTTTACATAAGCGGCATCGTGTGCGCCCAGGTATTCGCTTTTCAAATACAACTGATCGTTTACGTTGTAGTTAGGTGCGTTGTCGTACACAAGACGTCTTACGCCGCCTGTAGTATCAAACTTGTAGATAGCCTCATAATCAAACTTAGCATTTGATGTATAAGAGTTGCTGTTTTTGAAGTTGATCAACGCGCCCGCATCCATGGTAAAACCAAATACTTTCGACAGTCTGGCTTTGTATTTCAGTACAACCGGAATATTCAGATTAGTGATTTCCAGCTTTTCCTGAATTCGATCAGTAGAAGTAATTACCTGACGGAATACATCGTTGTTTGCATCAAACGATTTGTACTGCACCTTGAAGTTGTCGCTCCATGTAGCGTCGCCTTCTTGGCGCAGATACATAAAACCAGTACCCAAACCGAAATGCCTTTTCTTACCAAAGAAGAAACCCAACTGAACGTCGCCGCCATAGTTGATACCATTGGTCAACTTAAGGCTACCGCCAGTGTTGCTCTTTTCAGCTATCACGTCAAGGTAGTTGCTCATTGTGTTCTTGGTAGTGAAGTCCTGCATAAGGACTCCACCAACAAAATTTACATCCAACACCCATCTTGGCAGATTGGCGTCTTTATACTTATGCGGATTAGGATCAATATTTGCACCTGTATTATCGCCGGGAGTCTGGGCTGCTGCCGAGAGCGCGCCACCCGCTGCGATTAATATAGAAAATAACTTTTTCATTTATCTGATATTTATTGTTGTTGAGTATTAGTTTTTGATGAATCTTGATGTTGCCAGTTTAACTCCGTCGCGATAGCAATCTACCAGGTATACGCCGGCAGGAAGCTGTGCTACATTTATTGTCGCTGAGTGGTTATTCACCGGAGCGCTGGTCAACTTCTGACCCATCAGGTTTATTACGTCTACTGTCACATTACCGCTTACTACGCTGTTTATTTCTACATTAATCATCTCAGTAGCAGGGTTAGGATAAAGCTTCATGCTTGTCGCTTCGCCATTGTTTACCGGAGTTAAGCCAAGCGGTGTGTTATAGTAAGATTTCTGTATGCAATCACCTTTTTTAGTGATAACCCAGTAGTTACGATAGTCTGTTGTTGGCACATCAAGGAAGTAGTTTTGGTTTACTTCACCTGGTATCAGGGTAGAATCAAGTGTGCTTGCATCGTCATATCCCCATTGGTAGCTGTCTACATCGTTCTGCAAACACATAAACTGACCACGATAATAGATTATTTCAGGTCTGCTCGATTCTGTAGTACCTACATTTACGTTGAATGTGGCTTTGCTTGTACAATTAGTAGATGAAGACGCAGTAAGCGTTACTGACGCCAAACCTGGATCATTGAAATTAACAAGGCAATACTGACGTGTAGAACCTGTAGCCCAAACAAATGCGTTAGATGCGCTCCAAGTGTAGGTAGTGCCGGCAGCAGGAGCTGTAGCAGCGCCAAAGTTTTGGAACATAGTCTTAGAGCAAAGGCTTGAAGGCGAAGTAATAGCAATTCCAGGAGCGGTTGGCGCAGGATTAACGGTAAGGTTCAGTATTTCCTTATGCGTACAACCTCCAATATTCAATGTATACAAATAGGGAACTAAAATTGGCGATATACTTGAGCTGGTCAAGGTATCGTTCAGGATAGTAGTAGTGTCTGCTTTTGTAGCTGGAGTAATGCCGATAACAGCCGCTCTTGACCACTGATACTTCACACCTGGCGTGTTGCTGGTAGCTGTATATGCAAATGGAGCTCCGCTACATACGCTCTTGGTCAATGCTGAAGAAAGCGTTGGTGTTGGGTGAACCAATACAGATACTGTTTGTGTGTTTACACAGCTGTTTGCAGTTAACGTGTACACATAGTTCACTGTAACATTCACGTTAGTGGTGTTAATCATCTGTTCGTTAGGGTTGCCTGTACCAGATCCCGGAGTCAAAAGGATACCAAATACATATGGACGATCCCATGCGAAGCTGGTACCAGTAGTGCCGCTTGTAGGAGGATAGTTAAATATTGCGCTATCGCAAAGCGCTGCAGGAGACAATGAGCTGGTAAGCCTTGGCTTTGGATTAACTGTTACAGTTATGCGCTCAATGTTTGTACAACCGTTAATAGAAAGCGTATCGAGATAAACAACATCTACCGGATTAACAGTTGTGTTGTGCAGGTATTCGCTGATTGAATCAACTCCGCTTGCAGCTACATTGGCAATGCCCGTTACCGCTGCGCGGCTCCAGGTAGATGTCGCGCCTATAGAAGATGAAACTGGTACATAGTGGAACAATGCACTGTCGCAAACAGCCGGAGGAGTTGTAGTAGTAGCCAATCTAGGTTTCGGATTTACTGTTACTGTTACATCCTGCTCATGGCTGCAAGAGTGTGCTGTAAGCGTGTAGTGGTAGGTTACTGCAATTGGTGCATTGGTAATGTTTACCAATGTATCGCTAACGGTATCAATTCCTGACCCTGCGGGGTTGATAATTCCTGTTACAGCAGCGCGAGTCCAGCCATAAGTTGTACCGGTAGTGCCGCTTGTAGGAACATAGAAGAAACGAACGCTGTCGCACACTGCTGCTGGCGTTGTGCTGCTGCTCAACATTGGCGTTGGGTTAACTGTGGCAATTACAGTTTGTGAATTCAAACAACCGTTTGCATAAAGTGTGTACACATAGTTTACATGCACCTGGCTATCGGTAGTATTGTTCAAAGTATCGGTTACAATACCTGTACCTACTCTTGAACGATTAGAGATACCTGAAATTGAATCGCGCACCCAAGAGAAAATAGTACCTGAAGTACCGCTCAATGGCTCGTAAGTAAATGGAGTGTTATTGCAGAAAGGTATTGGAGCAACAGAGCTCAATTCTGGAGTCGGCTCAACTGTTACATGTACAAATTCAACGTTTGTACAACCGTTTGCTGTAAGCGTATCAACATAGGTAACAACTATAGGAGCTGCAGTAGTGTTATCCAGATTTTCGCGGATAGTATCAACTCCTGCGCCTGCTGGGTTAGCTATACCAGATACCAAATCTCTATTCCAGCTATAGGTTACGCCAGTTGTTGCGCTGGTAAGTATGTAGGTAAACAATGAATTGTCGCATATTGAATCTGGTGTTAGAGCGCTGTTCAAACGTGGAGTTGGTTTAACAACAATACGGAAGCTATCTACCTGACCAGAACATAAGCCGCTGGTAGGAGTAACTTTAATAACACCTGTGTTGTTAAACGGAGTAGTGTTAATACCAGCAAAGCTATAAATTGTATCGCCTGATCCTGAAGCAGCCAATCCAATTGATGGATTATCATTAACCCATGTATAGGTACTTGGCATAGTTGCAGAGAAAACAACTTCATCGGTCATCTGACCTTCGCAATGCGACTGATTAGCTACCGTAGTCAGTACCGGTGTAGGTAATACGGTAAGTGTAAATGACTGAGTAGCGCCTACGCAGGTAGCAAATTCTGGAGTAACGGTAACTACGCCGCTAATAGCAGTTGTACCGCTGTTGGTTGCTGTAAATGCAGCTATGTTGCCAGCGCCGCTTGTAGCAAGCCCTATCGAAGAGTTATCGTTGGTCCACGTGTAATTTGTTCCTGCAACCGCGCCAGTGAAATCAATAGCAGCTGTCATTGAACTATTACATACAGATTGGTCGCCTGGATTAGCAACATCTGGTATTGGGTTTACTGTAACAGAGAAAGTCTGCACTGTTCCGTCGCAACCATTTGCATTAGGCGTCACCATAATAGTTGCCACCTGAGGTACAGTTGTTGTATTAGACGCTGTAAATGACAAAATGTCCGTTGTTCCGCTATTAGCCAAACCGATAGAAGTATTGTCGTTGGTCCACGTGTAAGTAACTGTGCCGGGTGTACCGCTGAATAGAACATCAGTAGTTGAAGAACCGTGACAAACAGCCTGCGAACCTGGGTTAACTACAGTAGGTGTAGGGTTAACTGTTACATCTATTACAGATGTATCAACCCCACCTATTCCGTTATTGGCAACTATAGTAAATTGATCAGCGCCTACATAACCTGTTGTAGGAGTATAGGTAAAACCTGAAGGAGTAACAGCTACGCCATTGGTAGTTTCTGTGCCGCCAACACTGATAGAACCGTGAGATGGAACAGATGAAACTGTCCAGGTCATGGTAGCGCCTACGCTTGCATCATTAACAGTAAGAAAAGAACTGAAATCACTTGTCAGATCCTGACAAACTGATATACCCTGAGTTGTACCATTATTGAAAACTGGACGAGTAAACGATACTCCATCCAATATACCTCCGCCAATGCCTAAACTAATTACTTCAACTGAATTGATACCAGTACCGGTTTGAATTCTTACTATAGCAGAAGACGCGCCTAGTATTGATGGAACAAGTAATCCTCCAGAAGCTTCAGCTGTGTAAGCAGATGCAAAACAAGCTGTTGGCAACGGCTCAATATTTGCCGAAGTTATTGGATAATCCACTCCGTTAATTCTAATAGTAACGTCATCGCCGGCATTTAAGGCATCAACATAAACTACTATTGATGAAACCGGGTGAGAGAAACTGTATATATAACTTCCAACACTGCCTGCTCCGGTCCAATAAGGAACTGCCGGCCCGGTACAGGAAAAGTTATTGACAGATCCGGTTGATGTAACCGTAACATCTACATCCCCCAATGTCTCAGTGCCGCTCAGCGTTGTTACATCGTAATACATCTGAGCCATTGATGGCATTGAAAACAGCATAATGCCAACGACAAAAAGCATCCGGAATAGCCGGGACATGCTCATTTTAGGGGTGGTCTTGGTTGGTGGTTGGTAGAATTTCTTTTCTCGCATATAATTTCGTTTATAAAAATATGCGCAAAATTAACACAATTCCGTCCAAAAACCTTGACTTAAGCTTGGGTTTTTAACAAAATAATATACTAAATTTTCTATAAAAGAAAATCACACAATGATTTCCTTACCATTCAGGTACGGTACTACAGGATGACGGTCGGGCGTTGTGCAGTATATCATATCGTTTTCCAGACCAAAGGCAGACAGTCTGTTGTAGTGTGAACTGTCTTTCAGAAACTCAATAAAGTTAGCCCCCCCGCTACTCCGGTACAAATGTCTTGCCGACCGGGCGCTATCGCAATTTATTGTAAACGACTCATTCAGTCGCTCTGCCACAGCTCCTGCAAATAATGAATCTTCAAGATTATATCGATCTTTCCAGGATGAACAACCCAACAACACAGACTTATTTTGAGCCAATAAATAGTCGCTAATGGCAGTCAAATTCAAAAAAGACCCTATCAGAATTTGGGCAGCGCCTTCAACCATATGTAGCAACCTTGTACCATTTGTGGTAGTAAGCACCAGTGTTTTATCCTTAATAAATTCTGTGGGATACTCCAGCGGCGAATTACCATATTGCAATCCGGGAGCCACTTTCCCATCGCGCTCCCCGGCAGTTATGCTATTGGGTAGTGTCTCACCATAAGCTATACATTCAGCTACCGATGCTACCGGAATCACACACTTCGCGCCATTGTGCAGGGCTGCTGTGATTGTAGAAGTTGCCCGGAAAATGTCTATTATCACCACTATCTTATCGCGGGTATCATACAAATGCAATAAGGCCGGCGAAAAACACACTTCCAAACTGGGCTTCACTTCTTGATTCATGAATGTAATTTAGCGCGCAATATAATAACCTTAGGGGGGTAATACAAATTTTAAGCTTCCATTAAGGTATAAACAAGTTTTATCGCTTCAGCCTTTGACCTGCAGCGATTATTAGCGACCTTTCATTGCCTCATAAAATTTTTGCCCGTCCGGACTAAGCGTAAAACCAAGCGACATAGCCTTTTCTATATCTGCAACTGCAAGTTGCTTATTGCCGCGCTGCGCATGACAAAAGGCTCTTGCAAAAAATGCCTCTCCATTATTGGGGTTTAGCGATATTGCTTTTTCAAAGTCCTTCATCGCTTCATCGCATTTGTGCAGACGTTGATACAGACGTCCACGGTTAAGGTACGGCGCGTACATGTCCGGGTTCTGGCCAATGGCGATGCCATATTGCTGAAGCGCCGCATCGGGCTGGCGGGTCATGTCCAAAAAGTTACCATAATTACTGTGCGCTTCAGGAAAGTAAGGCTTGAGTTCGAGTGCATTTTTAAAGCAGAAAGCGGCCGAATCTCCATTTCTTGTAATTGCGTAAATTATTGCCAATCCAAGATAAGCGTTTGCCGATTCATCGAAGCCTTTCAACTGCAAGGCTCTGTAGTAGTGCCGTTTTGCTTCACCAAATTTCCCGGCGCTGCGCTCCAGTTCACCCAAAGAAATATGAGGGTTAACAAACGTCGGCTGTAAATCTATAGCCCGATTAAGCAAATAAAATGCTGAATCGTAATACAACCTCTTCTCCGCAGGATTAACGGATTCATTAAATTTATTGAAGTAGTTAAACCCAAGATTATTGTAGGCGTTTGGCGCCCTAACGGGTTCCTTTTCAATCTCATCGCGCCAAAGGCTCATAGCGTCATACCAAACTTTTGCCCGCTGATTACTTAATACGCCCAATGCCAAACTATACACCACGATCCCGGCAAGCGCCACAGTCTTATACTTATGGTAGGCTGCATCTTCTACAACAGTTGCTATTCCCCACCCCGCCATAATAAACAAACCCAGGTAAGGAATATAGGAATACCTGTCGGCAACAATAGCGCCGCCCACGGGTATAAATTGCAGGAGCAATACTATATTTACAAGAAAGAATAACGACCCGAACAATACGACCTTGTTCTTAGTTCCGAAACGCCATATCGCAAAAAGCAACCCAACAAATACAAGCGGATACAAATAGTAATGCCAATGTATACCCAAAACTGTCTTCTCCGGATAGGGATAAAAGTTACTGAGCCCCACCGGCGCTACAGCTTTCCACAAGTAGGTTACTAATGCATAGCCACCCAAGCCAATCCGCTCAATATTATTAAAATCTACATTCATTGTATCGAGCGATCCGAATGCCTGCTGATCCTTAACCGATTTGATACCAAATGCTACTGAGGCTGCAAAGAAGGGTATTTTATCCAAGAGCGCATTGAAATTGAAATCCAACTTTCTCGCAGACAGAGGTTCATTATTGCCTTCCAATTCAGGTGATTTAAACAATCGTCCTTCAAAAATATCTATCAGCAATAAAGTTACTGGCAACACTACCGCAACCGGCTTAGCTAGTAAACTACACACAAATAAAATAAACACAAAAAGATAAAGGCCAATCGGTTTTGTTTTTCCTAACGCCCTTACATAATATAAATACGCTATACAGGCTGCAATATAAAATGTGCCATAAACAACATCTTTACGACCCGCCACCCATGCTACGGATTCAACATGCATCGGGTGCAGCCCAAACAAAATTGCTGCTACAGCTGCTGCTACCGGTCGTTTTGTAAGCGCCTGTACAAACCAATAAACCAATAGCGTAACAATAACATGAAACAACAAACTATCCAGATGGTAAAGCCATGGTTCCAGATTTACACAACTGTATTCTATTGCATAGGTTAGTATTGTGAGTGGATGATAGTTACCCATTATCGACGTGGAGAATATTGCGCTCAACCCCTCGCCCGACAAACTTTTTATTACCTGATTATCTTTTATATACCCTGGATCGTCCCAGTTAGTAAACTGGTTATCTATACAAACCATTAGAAATAAAAAAGTAATGACTCCTATGGCCCCGGCAAGCAGCAATTGTCCCTTTGTGCTGGCGTAAAATGGCGCTTGGACACCGGAGCCCAACTTCGTACCGGGTGTTGCAGTTGTGTTTTTTTGTACGATCTTCCCTGCCTTATCTACCTCGGCGGCAACATCTTTTATCTTTTTCTTTGCCATAAAGCATAAATATAGTCAACGATTGCAAAAGTAGTCGTACCGGGCGCTTTAGCTGTATACTACAAACCCCTTTCCAATTTGTTTCGTAAGTCAAAAAACCTTCGAATACGAACTAACAACACCCAAAATCAAACTGACAATTACTAAAATAGCCACCGGATACCCGATGGCTATTAGTATTTATTATTTTCTATGTACTACTGTTTTATAAGCTTTTGTACTAATAGCGAATGACCTGCTTCGTCATATAACGTTATCATATAAAGGCCGTTGGCCAAATTACTAATGTCTATTCGTTTAGCGTCGTCTTGCTCCAGTAGTATCTTACCTTCTACTCCGGTAACAACCGCTTTTACCTTTACAGGCGATTCAATATTCACAATTCCTGTACTTGGGTTAGGATATACTTTCAGATCGCTTGCGCTTACTTGCTTTACACCAACTTCATGTATCACTATCACATCGAAATGTATCCGG
>CAIRYK010000024.1 GCA_903882805.1 uncultured Bacteroidota bacterium
CCATACACCGCCGCTTACCGCATTTGTTAATGTTGTCGTCTGACCAACGCACACTGAACTTGCACCTGATATTGCAGCAGAACCGTTGACTGTGATACCTGCAGTTGCGATACAACCTGCAGGGGTAGTATAAGTAATAGTTGCAGCGCCAGCCGATACGCCGGTTACTACGCCGGTACTCATATCTACAGTTGCTATAGTCACATCGCTACTACTCCATGCGCCGCCCGCAGTTACATCATTCAACGCTATCGTTTGACCAACACATACGCTGCCAGGGCCAGTAATGGGCGACAAATTGTTGACCGCCATTGGCGTGGTAACACTGCAACCAGCGCCCACATAATAGGTAATGTTTGTAGTTCCACCCGACGCTCCGGTAACGATACCGGTGGTCGACCCTATGCTTGCAATTGTTGAATTGCCGCTAACCCAGGTACCTCCTGTTAACGAATTACTCAACGTAATGGATTGTCCGTTGCACACGCTTGTGCCGCCGCTGATTGCCGGTGGAGGAACAATAGTCACAACAGCCGTTGTGAAACTGCCGCCAACCGAATAGGTAATTGTAGAGGTGCCGCCGGAAATGCCAGAAACTATACCTGACGTAAATCCTATTACCGCCACACCAGAATTGCTGCTTGTCCAGGTTCCACCCAACGGAGTAGAGGACAGTGTTGTGGTACCGCCCGGACAGGCTGTAAGCGTACCCGTGATGCCTGATATAGTTGTATTGACTGTTATAGTTTTTGTTGCCGTAGCAGTACCGCAGGTATTAGTAACCGTATAGCTGATAACTTCAGTACCCGCGCTAACGCCCGTTACTACCCCACCCGAGCTAACTGTGGCATTTGCTCCGGTCGAGCTCCAGACGCCGCCGCCAACAGATGCCGTCAGGGTAATAGAAGACCCAAAGCCAACTGATGAAGCTCCGGAGATAGTACCCGCATTTGGCAACGGTAATATTGAAACCGATGCGCTACCGCTCATAGTAATTGAGCAAGCTGTAGTAGCATTTGTAGCCAAAACTGAGTAAGTACCCGCTATAGTGAAAGACCCAAAACTTATTGCCGAACCTGTACCGGAAACAGTAGCAACGGTAGAACCACTGCGAATTAATTGATAATTTATACCCAAATCAGAATTGCTCAATCCGATAGCCACACCCGTACCGCCTGAACAATAACTGCCACCTCCTGTAACGGAATAAGTAATAGGTTGTGCATTTACTATAACAGTAGCTGTAGCTACTGCCGTACCGCAACCATTGGTAACAGAATAACTGATAACTGCCGAACCCGCAGATACACCGGTAAGTGTGCTACCTGATATAGATACATTGCCGCTCGCGCTGCTCCATGTGCCACCGGAGATTGTACTGGTAAGACCTAATGTGCTGCTGACGCAAACACTACTTGCACTGGTTATAGCGCCAGAATTAGGTAGCGGATTAACAGTAATAGTAGCTGTAGCTACAGCAGTGCCACAACCATTGGTAACAGAATAACTGATAACTGCCGAACCCGCAGATACACCGGTAAGTGTGCTACCTGATATAGATACATTGCCGCTCGCGCTGCTCCATGTGCCGCCGGAGGTTGTACTGGTAAGACCTAGTGTGCTGCTAACGCAAACACTACTTGCACTGGTTATAGTACCAGCATTAGGTAGCGGATTAACGGTAATTGTAGCTGTAGCTATAGCAGTACCGCAACTATTGGTAACAGAATAACTGATTACCGCCGTACCTGCAGATACACCGGTAAGTGTGCTTCCGGATATTGATACATTGCTGCTTGAGCTACTCCATGTGCCGCCGGTAGTTGTACTGGTAAGTCCTAATGTACTGCTAACGCAAACACTACTTGCACTGGTTATAGTACCAGCATTAGGTAGTGGATTAACGGTAATAGTTGTCGTAGCTACCGCGGTACCACAAGCATTAGTAACAGAATAACTGATAATTGCAGAACCCGCAGAAACACCTGTAACCGTACTGCCAGAAACAGATACATTGCTACTTGGACTACTCCAAGTACCTCCTGAGATTGAGTTTGTTAATCCTATAGAACTGCCTACACACACACTACCTGCACTCGTAATAGCGCCAACCGTTGGTGCGCCAACAGTTATTGTCAACTTCACACCCGGTGTGGCTTGATTATAACTACTGTTGTTGGTTGTTAAATTGCAACGGTACCACAAGGTTGCAGTTGTTGTTGCAGTATATGTGGCGTTTGTAGCGCCGGCTACATTGCTCCACGAAGAACTATCGGACGATTGTTGCCATTGATAGCGCATTGCAGTGCCCGAAACATTCATCGATAGGTTGGAAGTCAACGAGCAAAGTCCACTAACTACTGTGGCGTTTGTTATCAGGCCTTGCACCGTGCCAACGAGCACACCGCCTACCACCATATTGGCAGATGGATTGATGTCGGTACGCAAATACAGGTTGCCGCTGCCTGCGTCCAGATAGCCGCCACTTATAGTAGTGGTGTTTTTTACTAATACCAATGACTGTAGAAAAGTGGAATCGCTGGTGTTACTGGTGAAATTGTAGAACATGGTACTTCCTGTACTACCCGAAACCGTACCTTTTAATCCTCGATTGAGCGCCAGCGTGTTGCCTGCGCTATCGGTATAAGTGCCGTTATTGGCAAGGTAATAGTTGTCTATGACCACATTTACCGGACCGGCGCCAATGATATTAGTTCCGGCGGCTATTTTAATCGTGTTTTGAGCATGCAGAAAGGCAGCGCTTAGCAAACACGACAAGATTAAAATAAACTTTTTCATAGAATAAAAATTAATTTTTACAAATAATATTCTCCTTCACTTCCCGGTTGGAGTTCTTACTCCAACCGGTAGATTAAAGGCTTACCGCAACGAAACTTTACCTTTTTGCATTAGCGCTTCCAGAGTTTCCAAACGGGCATTCATGGTATTTTCTTTTTGTGTTAGTTCTGCTTTCAACTCACCGTTGTGTTTTATTTGGTCAGTCAATTGTTTTTGCAAAGCCTCTATTACTTTTTGTTGTTCTTGTACTGCTTTTACCAGCGGCACTGTAAACTCGGCATAGGCAAGGCTATAATTGTCTTTGTCGTTGGTAGGTTTGTGCACACCACTAAAATCATAGTCAGACTCTTGCGCTGCTTTTTCTACATCTTGTGCTATGAAACCTGTGTGCAGCATACCTTCGGCAAGATTATAAGCAGTTGATAATTTCTCAATATTGCTATCAGCTTGCCCTAAAAAATGTTCGAACTTCCGCGCATCAAAGTGGTAGGAAACTGGTTTCAATTTCATGATAAATTCCAAACCTGGAATATTCTCCTTGATATCCGACTTGAATCTACCATCAGACAAAGTAGACCAACCAACCTGTCCACCAATTACAGTAACTGCCGTATTGCCTATAACTACTTTGTTATTATTATTAACTATTGCGGTATGCCCTATTGCTGTTGCGTTTGCAAGCGCACCGTTGTTTACATCGGCGCCATAGCCCAGCGTGGTATTGAAGGACCCTGTAGAATTGGAACCAAGGCTTGCCCTACCAACTGCCGTGTTTTCGCTACCACCTGCTGTTGAGTATAAACTTTGGTACCCGATTGCGGTATTGCTACCACCGTTAGTATTGTTGGTTAGCGCCTGTCCACCAATTGCAGTACTGTAATTCCCAGTGGTATTTGAAGCAAGACTAAGATAGCCAGTAGCGGTCAAGGCACTGCCAGTAGTATTGGACAAAAGGCTTTGATAGCCGCTTGCCAAATTGGCGTTACCAGTGGTATTGGCAAGCAATGATTGATATCCAAAAGCTGCATTTGATCCTGCAGTGGTATTGGCATTTAGAGCTTGATAGCCCGTTGCTGTGTTACCCGTGCCAGTTGTGTTAAAAGCAAGACTTGAAACTCCGGTTGAAGTATTATTGTTACCTGTAGTGTTTCTAACAAGGCAATTGACTCCGCTGGCAACATTATATTGTCCGGTTGTGTTTGCAGCAAGCGCATATACGCCCGTTGCGGTATTCCCGATTCCTGTAGTATTAACATTCAAAGCATCAGAACCTAAAGCCACATTTGCTTGTCCGGTAGTATTTCCTTTCAGTGTATTACTGCCTAGTGCAGTATTTCTGTCGCCTGTTGTGTTGGCGAAAAGCGCTTTAGTTCCCACTGCGGTATTGAGGTCAAATCCACCATTAAGGCTAAACAATGCCGAATCACCAATGGCAACAGTATTATTATTGGCGGTGGTGGTCTTTAGCGCACCCATGCCCATGGCCACATTGCTGTAGCCTATTTTGTTCGAGGTAAGCGCATTGTAGCCTACTGCAACATTGTTTGCACCGGTAGCATTCCCCGACAAGCTCGAACCACCAAGGGCGGTGTTCTGCGATCCACTGGTATTTGCATTAATGCTCAAGTAACCTATTGCCGTATTACTATTGCCCGTTGTATTGCCACCAAGGCTATACAAGCCTACCCCTGTGTTGGTTTGGCCAGTAGTATTGCTGCTCATGCTTATAGAGCCTATTGCTGTGTTGCCATAACCTGTTGTGTTGTTGTCGAGTGTTTGGGCCCCAATTCCGGTATTGTTGCTACCTGTGGTGTTGTTGTTGAGCGTTACATAGCCCATTGCCGTATTATATGTGCCCGTAGTATTGGCCCTAAGGCCATAAAAGCCTACAGCAGTGTTCTGGCTACCTGTAGAATTGCTAACCATGCTGAACGATCCCACAGCTACATTGTTTTGGCCTGTAGTATTGTTAGACAGCGTGAATGTACCATATCCTGTATTATCACCAACCGTATTGAGCGACAAGCTATTATATCCGGTTGCAGTATTATAGTTGCCGCTAACGTTGGCTGCCAGGGCATTCGCTCCGTTGGCAGTGTTCATTAGACCAGTGGTAATTGCCTTGAGGCTGTTGTGACCGATAGCAGTATTAAAGGAGCCAGTTGTATTATTTAACAAAGCTTTGCTACCGACAGCTGTATTGGCACTACTGCCACTAGTGGAACTATATAAAGCAGAATCGCCAATGGCAACGAGGTTGCTACTGTTGGTATTAGTTTTGAGAGCCGCAGCGCCAATAGCCACATTGCTGTAACCAGTAGTAACAGAGGAACCGGCATTTGTACCATAAGACGCATTACCTGTATTGGTGTTCAATTCGCCAGCCCATACATTGTTTGTTTTAAAACGCAGTGCATTGTTGTCGGTGGTACCTACAAAATTAGTGCCCGGTGTGGTACCGGTATTACCTATTAGATTCCAGCCGGAACCACCACCCGAAACTGCTGTCCAGGCTGTGCCGTTATAGTAATAAAAGCCTGGTGTGCTATCAGTTTGAAATACCAACAAACCTGTAGCCGGCAGCGCTATGGCATTGCGCTGGGTTTGGGTCATGCGGGGGGCAAGCAGCCCCTTGCTGGAGGATGCGATGTCGAGCATGGCCGATGTGTCGGCACGGGTGCCTGTTGCGTTAACTGCCAAACCCTGAGCGTTAACACTTTGCGAGGCAGCTCCTAAAAGGGCTACGGTAGCGTAAGAAAGTAAAGTGGTCTTTTTCATAATTACTGTTTTGGAGCGCTGATTTAAAATGATGATAATTTAGATGTTTGGATGGTAACCTTAATTACTTGTTAGGAACAAATAGTGCCCACAACCTACAATTGACCGCCATTACAAACCTGCCAAAAAAAGCACCAAACCTGCCAAACGCTTACAAACGATTGACTATCAACATTTTAAAATTTTAGTTTTACCTCCCTGTTTTTAAAAAAACCACAATAATTTTATTTCAAAGCCCCGCTACCAACATACATTCACCAAATATTTCATGTAAAAACTTGCCAAAACCTCCCTTTACCGCATTTATAATCCCGTATTTACTTTTTGGTTTCCTGCACTTGCAGCCTTGCCATCAGGTCGTCAACTTGCTTTTGCAACGCCTCAATCACCTTTTGCTGCTCCTGCACTGCCTTTACCAGCGGAACTGTAAACTCGGCATAGGCAAGGCTATAATTGTCTTTGTCGTTGGTAGGTTTGTGCACACCACTAAAATCATAGCCTGATTCTTGCGCTGCTTTTTCTACATCTTGTGCTATGAAACCGGTGCGAACCATTGCTTCTGCGAGGTCGAAAGATGTTGCTTGTTGTTGAAGGATGCTGTCGGCACGTCCCTGGAAATGCTCGAATTTGCGTGCATCAAAATGGTACGTAACTGGCTTTAGTTTCAAGATAAACTCAAGACCCGGCACATTGCTTTTAATTTGAGATTTGAAACGGCCATCGGACAGATTTGACCAACCAGCATAGCCGCCAATAGCAGTTACTGTGCTTGATCCAATAACTGCCATATTACTTGAACCTACCCTTGCACCATTACCTACTGCTGTGGCATTTACTAAATTACCGCTTAATACATCTGCTTGAACTCCGAGTGCTGTGTTATTATTTCCTGTGATATTTGCTATTAGGCTTAACCTTCCTATAGCAGTGTTTCCTCCACCTGTAGTATTACCATATAAACTCTGATTACCAATTCCAGTATTATTAATGCCAGATGTATTAAATGATAGGCATTCTAAACCTACTGCTGTATTATCATAACCAGTAGTATTATAGTAAAGGCAATTGTCCCCAAATGCGTGATTATTATAACCTGTAGTATTTGAAAAAAGGCTTTGATACCCAGTTGCGGTATTGTCTGCTCCAGTCGTATTCGATTTAAGGCTGCGATTACCATTTGCTGTATTATTACTACCTGTAGTGTTAGCAAATAATGCTTTACTACCCACTGCAGTATTCCCACCGCTTCCACCATTTAAACTATACTGTGCCGAGTCACCTATGGCAACAGTATTATTATTGGCGGTGGTGGTATAAAGTGCAGATACGCCCATAGCCACATTGCTGTAACCAATTTTGTTGGAAGAAAGGCTATTGGAGCCATTAGCGGTATTGTTAACGCCTGTCGTATTTGCAGCAAGGGCGTTTGCACCAGATGCAGTGTTATCCGAACCGGTTGTATTATTAGTTAAACTTTGATAGCCGTTTGCTGTGTTGTTGTTACCGGTGGTGTTACGGTAAAGGCTGTTTCCACCCGTTGCAGTGTTACTCGATCCTGTGGTATTGCTAAACAGGGATTGTAAGCCCATCGCAGTGTTTAAATTTGCAGTTGTGTTTGCCGTAAGGCTATAGGCGCCGTTTGCTGTATTGCCAAAGCCGGTTGTATTGGCCAACAAGCTATTAATGCCGGTTGCTGTATTCTGGCTTCCGGTTGTATTGCTTTGCATGCTCGTAGCGCCTATTGCAGTATTACTACCGCCAGTGGTATTAAACATAAGGCCTCCATAACCAAAAGCCGTATTTGCTCCACCTGTAGTGTTGGAATACATAGCAAAATACCCGTTTGCCGTGTTTTGAGAGCCACTGGTATTGGTGAACATGCTTTTCGACCCATAGGCAGTATTGTACGATCCTGTATTTGCTTTAAGACTATTATACCCCATTGCCGTATTATCTGTGCCAGATACATTGGCAAAAAGTGCTTTACTGCCCACTGCCGTATTTAACCCACTTCCACCATTCAGGCTAAATAATGCCGAGTCGCCTATGGCTACTGTGTTATTGTTGGCGGTAGTGGTTTTTAAGGCGCTCATACCCATAGCCACATTGCTATAGCCTATTTTGTTGTTCATTAGACTTTGCGTTCCTATAGCCGTATTGTCCGATGCTGTAGTATTTGCAAACAGACTTTGAAAACCTGCAGCTGTATTATTGGCGCCAGCCGTATTTGCAAAAAGACTTGCCTGCCCGTTTGCCGTGTTCTGGTACCCTGAATTATTTGAACCAAGACTTTGATGACCGATAGCAGTATTGTTTACACCATAAGTGTTGCTCGCAAGGCTATTATAACCATTTGCTGTATTACCAGAACCGGTAGTGTTGCCATACAGGCTATTGGCGCCAGTTGCGGTATTAAAGCTGGCGGTGTTTGAGTTAAGCGCTCCATAACCGGTTGCAGTATTATTGTTTCCAACTACATTCGACCCCAAACTTGCTACTCCTGTGGCGGTATTGTTTACACCGGTGGTATTTACATTCAATGCATAAAAGCCCACTGCTGCATTGTTACTACCTGTAGTATTACTTTGCATACTACGGTTACCAATTGCGGTATTCTGTGTTCCCGAAGTAGTATTATTGCCCGAATTAAGTCCTACAGATACGTTATTAGTATTTGGATTAATCTCGCCAGCCCAAGTATTATTCACCCTAAACCTCAATGCCGCCGTATCCGTAGTTCCCACAAAATTGGTGGCCTGATTCGTCCCTGCATTCCCTAATAGTCCCCATCCGGTGGTTCCTGCCACCGCCACCCATGCCGTGCCATTGAAATAATAAAACCCCGGCGTATTATCGGTTTGATAAATGAGCAACCCTGTTGCTGGCAGCGCAATAGCGTTGCGCTGGGTTTGTGACATACGGGGAACCAACATGCCTTTGCTGGTAGAAGCAATATCGAGCATGGCAGAGGTATCGGCACGAGAGCCGGTATTGTTTACAGCCAAGCCTTGAGCAATAATAGCATTTTCCACCAACATGCAGCTCAGAAATGCGGTAAAGTGCGAGAATAGTCTTCTGTTTTTCAAAATTTTTATTTTTAGGTTTTAGAATTCATTTTTTACAAAAATAAATTCCCAAACGCAATGCTTATTAGTTGTTATTTGCATGCCTTAGTTATCGATTAGTTAAGAAATAGCCGTTTTTTTACTTATTAGATAATTTACCGCTTTGCAATTGCGCCTTCAATTCGTCTAATTCGCTCTTTATTAGTTTATTATCTTCGGTTAATGATGCTTTAAGTTGGGTGTTTTCTGCAACCAGCACTTTATTATTCTTTTCCAACTCAGCTACCTTTTTCTGCAACTCCGCAGTCCTTATTTCCAATGCCTGAATGGCTATAAAGCTCACCCCATCCATATCGGCCTGGGCAATGGTGGTATCGTTACCCACTGTGCCATAGCTGTCTTTGCCAAAGGCAGCATAAAAATCTTGCGCCATAGGGCCATAGTGGCGGTAGCGCTTAGCATCCTGCCCTTTGTAGTTCCAGCTTGTGAGGCTGAAGTTGTGTAACTTTTTCAGGAAATCTTCGCCATTTACAGGTGCAAAGTTCTCTTTTTTGCGGCGGTCGCTGATGGTGTTCCAGCTACTGGCACCAGCATCGAGGCTAACGCCTACCGATGCGTATGTATCTGAAAACAACTTATACCCACCTGCAAAACGCATCATCATTTGGTTGTCGGCATCGTTGGCGGTTGTATAAGGAGCAATATCTCCAATCGCAAACGAGCCGTTATGATAATTTGTAGATACTGAACTACCAAGTGCCATTGAAAGATCACCATTAGCTACAGCCCCGCTACCCACAGCAAACGAGTTAATTCCGTCTGCAGTTGCTCCATTTAGTGCTGTTGAGCCAGATCCATTTGCCCGTGAGTTTGCTCCTGTTGCAAATGAATTATCACCAATTGCCCAAGTTTGATTACCCAATGCAGTTGCATTTTCTCCCTGTGCATACGTATAATAACCCATCGCAGTGGAATGATCCCCCTGCGCAGTAGTATACATACCCGATGCAAATGCCGCATAGCCGTCGGAATTTGTTGCATAGCCCATTGCTGTTGAAATAATACCTCTAGCATATCCGCCCGTTCCCGTAGCAAAACTATTATACCCACTTGCAGTAGATTGATACCCAAGAGCGACAGCACCTTCAACACTCGCTATACTTTGCTTACCAATTGCAAATGAATTATCGCCGCCAGCTATACATCCATCTCCAAAAGCAATTGAATTGATTCCTGTGCCTACCCCTCGATTAGCTGCAAAAGATAGTTCTCCCCGTGCCATGCCGCCATTCAATCCAACTGAGTTTATACCTGTAGCCTTAGAAAATTGCCCCATAGCTACCGAAAAATTCCCAATACTATCTTTATCCCATTGGTCTCCATCTACATACCCCGCTCTAAATGCAGCCTTATCAGAATACCACATCATTCTACTACCAGCACCAGATACAGGTGGGTTGCCTGGAGTTATATAAGTTGGGTCGCCAATACCGGTAAAAACCACACTGCTATCTGCAACATGAAGCTTTGCGACAGGCGTGGCTGTGCCAATGCCTACATTGCCTGTATTGGTATTGTGAATATTACCACCAGCACTTACCCAGCTCGTATCCGTATCTAAAGCAAGACTATCTACATAGTGTTTATCTACTAGGCTCCTATCGTCAAAGCTGGTTGAGACGTTGGATAAATATTTCGCTACACCATCCGATTGTATGCGCACACCTAATGGTGTTCCACTGGTTACACCATTGTCTGTAAATAATTTGTACCCCCCTGCAAACCGCATCACCATTTGGTTAACCGTGTCATTACTTGTACTTCCTGATGAATTATCACCGATAGCAAACGAACCATTCTGGCTATTTGTATTAACGTTATTTCCCAATGCAGTAGAATTGTCGCCGGAGGCTTGATTGTTATAACCTATTGAAAATGAATAAGCGCCAGACGCATTTACCATTACACCTATAGCTGTAGAAAAATCACTTCCTGCATAAGCTCCAGTTCCAATAGCAGTAGAATAACTACCTCCTGCAGATATACCTCCTAAGTAAGATTGATTACCAATAGCATATGATCCAATACCGGATGCCGTTGCATTTTGTCCAAAAGCGAATGAGTTTCCTCCACTTGCGTGCGCACCATCGCCTATTGCAACGTCATTAACATCAGATGCATTGGCATTAGCTCCAATTGCTATTGAAGATCTTCCGCTGGCTGTAGCCCCCATGTAACCTCCTATAGCAAATGAGTTTTCACCACTTGCTGTAGCATTATTACCCAAAGCAACAGCGCCATAATAGGTAGCGTAGGTATTTTGACCTATAGCAATACTACCTTGTGCAGTAGCATGTGCGCCACCCATACCACCACCCAAAGCAACCGAATATTTCCCTAGTGCTTCGGCTCTGTTTCCGAATGCTGTAGACGCAGCCTCTGCAGCTATACTTGACTCGCCACCAGCCACCGACTGCGTACCCAACGCGGAGGAAAAACCTAATGCTGTAGAACCGCCACCATGCGCATAGCTATAACCCAAAGCAACTGCACCTTCTCCAGTTGCCATTGCATTGTATCCTAATGCAACTGAACTAATACCTACACTATCTTTGTTCCATTGGTCATCGCTAACAATACCCGCCCTAAACGCAGCCTTATCAGCATACCACATCATTCTGCTACCGGCACCTGATATTGGTGGGTTTCCAGGAGTAATTGAATAGGGATTACTTTCTCCGGTAAACACCACACTACTATCTGCCACATGCAGCCTTGCCAATGGTGTAGCTATGCCAATGCCCACATTGCCGGTATTGGTGTTGTATATATGGTCGCCGCTTGCTGCCCAGCCTACACCACCGCCCCCACTACCTGCCACTGGCTGCCATGTAGCACCATTATAATAATAAAACCCTACCATTCCATCAGTTTGGTACACCATCAATCCCGTAGCAGGCAGCACTATAGCATTCCGTTGTGCTGTGGTCATGCGTGGTATTAATATTCCTTTCTCAGTAGAAGCAATATCGAGCATGGCAGAGGTATCAGCACGAGTACCGGTTGCATTTATTGCCAAACCCTGTGCCAATGCGGACTGAGAAACTGACATCAAGGACAATCCCACAAAAACAAATATGTAGTAACTTTGTTTCATGCTAATTATAGTTTTAGATTTTATAAACTGCAATACTAAGGCTAAAAAACAATCAAGAAAAGGGTGTTTTTCCCGTATTAATATATTTTAATAAAATCTTAATGTATTTTAGTTACTTATTAAATAATTGATCAAGGTCATTTGGTAATTACCTATTTTCCAGTTATTTTTCCTTTTTGCAATTCTGCTTCTATAGCTTGTAACCTTGTGTTTATAGTATTATCTTTTTCTATCAGCTCCGCTTTCAGTTCGCTATTATCTTTGTTTTGGCGGGCTATCAGCGCATTTAGCTCAGCTACCTTTTTCTGCAACTCCGCAGTCCTTTTTTCCAATGCCTGAATGGCTATAAAGCTCACCCCATCCATATCGGCCTGGGCAATGGTGGTATCGTTACCCACGGCGCCATAGCTGTCTTTGCCAAAGGCAGCATAAAAATCTTGCGCCATAGGGCCATAGTGGCGGTAGCGCTTAGCATCCTGCCCCTTATAGTTCCAACTGGTAAGGCTGAAGTTGTGTATCTATTTCAGGAAGTCCTCACCATTAACCGGTGCGAAGTTTTCCTTTTTGCGGCGGTCGCTTATGGTGTTCCAGCTACTGCCACCTGCATCGAGACTAACGCCTACTGTGGCAGATGCATCTGAAAACAACTTATAACCACCAGCAAAACGCATCATCATTTGGTTGTCTGCATCGTTTGCGGTTGGTCCACCAGAAAAGGCAAGGCTGTTATCGCCTATAGCTACCGCACCATTCTTGCCATTTGTGGTTACATAATTACCTATTGCCAAAGATAAGTCGCCGCTGGCTGTAGACTGGGTGCCTAATGTTATTGCCGACTGTCCGCTGGCCGTTGAGGCGGAACCAAATGCGGTAGCATATTGGGCGCTTGCAGTGTTGTAGTCACCAATTGCGATACCACCTTCACCAGTGGCTGTAACATTTACACCTATTGCAGTGGCAAAGTCACCACTCGCAATAGCTGTATTGCCCACTGCGGTGGTATTAAAGCCGTCTGCAGTGGTGAGGTTGCCAATAGCAAAAGAGGTATGACCCTTAGCTTTTGTTTTATAACCCATAGCCACAGAATAATTGCCTATGCTGTCTTTGTCCCACTGTTCCGCATCAACATACCCAGCCCTAAATGCTGATTTATCGGCATACCACATCATGCGCCTGCCTTCTCCGCTTATAGACGGGTTGCCGGCAGTCGTTGGCGCAAGACCACTTGCCGCAAACACCACATTACTGTCGGCTACATGCAGTCGGGCAGCTGGGGTACTTGTTCCTATACCTACCTTACCTGCTGTGTTGTTATTGTATATATCTGTGCCTGTCAAAGTCCACTTTGAAGCGCCTGTGCCAGCCAGGCTGTCCACATAGCCTTTATCTACAAGGCTGCGGTCATCATAACTGCCTGCTACATTGTTCAGGTATTTCACCACGCCATCGGGTGCAATTTTCACTCCCTCAGTAGCATAAACATTGGTATATAATTTATACCCCCCCGAGAAGCGCATAATCATTTGGTTATCTGTGTCGTTACCAACCAAGTAGGCAGAAGAATTGTCTCCTATAGCAAATGCTCCATTTTTAGAATCTGTAGTTATAAAGTTACCCAGGGCAGTAGAATAATCCCCGTTTGCGGTAAGCGCATTGCCCAGAGCCATTGCATTGGCGCCACTGGCCAGCGGCCCGCCACCACCTATGGCGGTAGAATTATCTCCACTTGCTAATGAAGAGTGACCAATGGAAGTAGCTGAGTTGCCGCTGGCAACAGTGCTGTTACCGGTAGCCATAGAGAAAGCGCCTGAAGCAGTGGTAGTACCGCCCAATGCCACCGAATAATAATTAATAGCTTTAGTATTCTTGCCCATGGCCACAGAATAATAGCCTACACTGTCCCTGTCCCATTGGGTGCCGTTAACATACCCTGCCCTGAAGGCGGCCCTTTCGGGATACCACATGGTGCGCCTGCCGATACCGCTAACTGGTGGGTTGGCAAATGACGATGACACGTCGCCGCTTGCAGCAAACACCACACTACTGTCTGCCACATGAAAGCGGGCCACTGGTGTGCTGGTACCAATGCCTACCTTGCCTGTAGTATTGTTATTATATATATTGCTGCCGGTTTGTGTCCACTTAGAAGATCCAAGACCGCTAAGACTATCTACATAGCGTTTATCTACAAGGCTACGATTGTCGTAGCTGCTCGCTACATTATTCAGGTATTTGGCTACACCGTCGTTGGTTATTTGCACACCTTCGGTTGCTGCACTATTGCTATACAATTTATAGCCACCTGCAAAGCGCATCATCATCTGGTTGTCCACATCGTTGTTTGTAGCGCTGGTACCACTCCGGTCACCTATGGCCACTGCCCCCATTTTGCTGTTAGTATTCACATATCCGCCCATTGCGGTAGAGCCGTTTCCGCTTGCTATTGTTTGGTAACCCATAGCTATAGATGCTGTACCACTTGCAATAGTACCGCTGCCTATAGCAGTGGCATAAGCCCCCGATGCAGTAGTGTTGTAACCCAATGCAGTAGCATTTTGACCGCCTGCATTTACACCGCTGCCTATAGCTGTGGCAGAAGCACCTATCGCTACAGAGTTTAAGCCCATTGCTATACTATTATCGCCCTTGGCTTTGGTATTAGATCCCATAGCTACCGAATAATAACCTGTACTATCCTTATCCCATTGGGTACCATTTACATACCCTGCTCTAAAAGCAGCCTTATCGGCATACCACAAAGTGCGACGGCCTTCGCCGCTTATAGCCGGATCACCGGGCGAAAAGGACACGTCGTGGGTTGCAGCAAAAACTGCATCACCATCAGCTACATGCAGTTTACCAGTAGGTGATGTAGTTCCGAACCCAACATTACCTGTATTGGTATTATAAATATTTGCACCCGATATTGCCCATGGGGACGAACTTCCTGATGGCAAGGTAATGCTACCCCCACCTAACGACAGGGATAGCACGCTACCACTCAACGATAAAGATTGTATTTCGTTGGTTGCCGATTGGTCGGCAGCATTTATTACCCCACTAACTATGCTTATACCACTACCTGCACTATAAGCGCCTGCCGGTGATTGCCAGCTTGCATTACCGCTTGCATCAGATGTCAGTACTTTACCTGCTCCTTGTGTACCGTCGGCTATGGAAACAATACCATTTACCTGCAATGCTCTTGCACCAAAGTTGGTATCTATTACCATGGCCGGATTGTTAGGTGAACCGCCAAATGTATTTCCACCCTTCAGGTAAAGACCTCTACCATCAGAAGAATTCAAAAATAGGGCATCGCCATACCAGCTGTATGCCCGCATAGCTGCACTACCACTGCACGACAAGCATCCTATTGGATTTCCGCTACTACCGCTGTCGGCAGCATATATAGCATTGCCATAAGGTTGAGATGTCCATGTTTTTATACCTACACCTCCATTTACGTCTTCTTTTACCAGAAGTCTTCCTTTCTCAATAGTAGTAGAAGTGGTAACTGCGCCTACCAATACCTTGCCGGTATTGTTGTTATAGATATTGGTACCAGATGTAGTCCATTGCGAAGTGCCGCCGCTTATGGTACCAGTAAGACTGTCCACATAGCGTTTGTCCACAAGGCTGCGGTTGTCGTAGCTGCTCGCTACGTTGTTCAAGTATTTTATCACACCATTGGGTGTAATTTGAAGACCTTGAGTAGCGCCACTATCAGTATGCAATTTATAGCCTCCTACAAAGCGCATCATCATTTGATTATCAGCATTATTACTGGTAAAACCTAATGTGCTATGATCGCCCAATATCAATGAGCCCGACTTATTGTTGGTGGATACTTTACTGCCCAAAGCAAAGGAATAGTTACCGCTTGCAATTGCATATTCACCAAGTGCGTGTGATATATAACCACTTGCTACTGAAAAATAGCCAGAGCCAAATGAATAATTGTTGCTTACAATAGTTTGACCGCCTGTACCAAACGAATAATTACCACTAACAATTGTGCCTGCACCAATTGCGAAAGCGCCATTATTAGTGGCTTGTGAATGCCACCCACCAGCAAATGAAAAATACCCTTCGGCATTTGTGCCTTCACCTGTAGCAAAAGAAGCGGATCCACGAGCTTTTACCGAATGCCCCATAGCTATAGAATATAGGCCTATGCTATCATTATCCCAATCTGCTCCGCTTGCATAACCCACACGAAATGCGGCCTTTTCGGGGTACCACATCATACGCCTGCCACTGCCACTTACCGATGGGTTCGCATAAGGATAGGACACATCTCCGTATGCAGTAAATACTACTCCGCTATCTGCTACATGCAACTTTGCTGAGGGTGTGCTCGTACCTATGCCTACATTGCCGGTATTGTTATTGTAAATGTTGCTGCCTGTTGTTGTCCATTGAGAAGAGCCACCGCTTATTGTACCGGTAAGGCTATCTACATAACGTTTGTCTACAAGGCTGCGGTTGTCGTAACTGCTGGCTACATTGTTCATGTATTTCACTACGCCATTGGATTCTAATTTTAAGCCTTGTGTAGCGCCGCTGTCAGTATAAAGTTTGTAGCCTCCTATAAAACGCATCAGCATTTGATTGTCTGCATCATTGTTGGTATAACCGAGCGTACTTGCATCTCCTATCGCAAAGGCGCCGTACTTATTATTGGTTGAAATTCTGTTGCCTAATGCTGTTGAAGAGTTACCACTGGCGATTGTCTCATCACCCATTGCTGTAGAAATTATACCTGATGCTTTATTATAATATCCCGATGCAAAAGAATAGGCGCCGCTTGCAATTGTGGCTGCCCCCATTGCGCTCGAATTATAACCGCTTGCTTTTGTGTAATCGCCAGTTGCAAATGAAGTTTCGCCCGTGGCAGAAGTGGCAAAACCAAAAGCAGCAGATCCTTTACCCTTTGCCTTTACATAAATGCCCATGGCTACTGAATAAGTACCTATACTGTCTTTGTCCCATTCTGAGCCGTATGAATGGCCTACCCTGAAAGCCGCCTTGTCAGGATACCACATCATTCGGGTTCCAGGGCCGCTTGCCGCAGGGTTGCCGGGGGAGGTCGATGTTTATACGCTTGCCGTAAAGAGCACCCCACTGTCTGCAACGTGCAGCTGTGCCGCTGGCGTGGTAGTACCAATACCTACCTTGCCGGTATTGTTGTTATAAATATTGATACCTGTTGTTGTCCATTGCGATGAGCCACCACTTATGGCGCCGGTAAGGCTATCTACATAACGTTTGTCCACAAGGCTGCGGTTGTCGTAACTGCTGGCTACATTGTTTAAGTATTTAGCAACGCCTCCAGAAGTTATTTGAACACCTTGGGTTGCGCCACTGTCTGTGTACATTTTGTAGCCCCCCACAAACCTCATCATCATTTGGTTGTCCGCATCATTAACGGTCGGTGGCGATACAAAAGTTAAACCGTAATCACCTATCGCAAATGAACCTGATTTCAAGTTGGTAGAAACATTGCTGCCTAAAGCCATAGAATATTGACCGCTGGCAGTGGTGCCTATGCCCATTGCTGTTGCATTGTTGCCACTAGCCGATACTCCGTTACCAATTGCTGTTGAAACAGGCCCACTGGCAATACTAAACACCCCTAAGGCTGTTGAGAAATCACCAATTGCATGGTTATTATTTCCCGCTACAGTTGAATAGTTACCCGCGGCTTCTGTGCCTCCTCCAGCCGCAAAAGCCCCATAACCGCTTGCGTTAGTAGAATCGCCCATAGCTGTAGATTTGGTACCCCTTGCGGTTGTTTTGTACCCCATGGCGGTAGCCGTGTTGCCGCTTGCCACAGTACGAACGCCTATGGTTGTGGCAGAGTCACCTGTTGCAGATGTCATACGTCCAATTGCAACAGAAGAATGTCCGTTTGCATTGGAATATTGCCCAATGGCTGTGGCCCCGTAGCCATCAACATAGTTACCTGATCCAAACGAAGCCGATTGGTCGCCAACTACATAACCCGAACCGATAGAAAGTGAAGATGTTCCTTTGGCAGTCCCTAAAGAACCTATGGCAACGGAGTTTAAACCTTTAGCCTTAACCCCATAACCCATGGCTACAGAGTAAACCCCAATACTGTCCTTGTCCCACTCAGTACCAATGGCATACCCTGCCCTAAAGGCTGCCCTGGCTGGATACCAAAGCATACGCTTACCGGCGCCCGTTACTCCAGGGCCGGGCACACCTGAGCCAGAAATCCCAAGGCCATTTGCCGAGAAAACAACATTGCTGTCAGCCACATGAAGCCGTGCTGCCGGTGTACTGGTACCAATGCCCACATTACCGGTATTGGGGTTATAAATATTGATACCCGATACCAACCAACCGCCGCTACCGGCAACTTGCTGCCAGAAAGAGCCTGTATAATAATAAAATCCGGTAGTTCCATCGGTTTGGTACACCAATAGGCCAGTTGCAGGTAAGACAATAGCATTTTTTTGCGCCGCTGTCATCCGGGGCACTAAAACACCCTTTGAAGTCGACTTGATGTCGAGCATTGCAGAGGTGTCTGCATTTGTACCGTCCGAATTTATGGCTACTCCCTGTCCATTGGCATGAACACCTACCAATAACAAAACAAACGAAGCTAAGGCAACAAAAAGCTGTTTCATCGTAAAAGATTTTATGTTTATTGTGAAGGTTTACAAAAACATAGAACTTTTACTGGTGCGATTATTAAACGGTCGTTTTTATTATTAGCCGGCTGTTATGGTGATTAAATAGTAAGTCATATTTTCGAAAACTGTTCCAAAAAACCATTTTTACGATTTCTGGCTATGGTTATATGTGCTCCATCTGTCATTAACACATACCCACCATCATTTCGGGAAAAACTCGCTACATGCACCAGATTGACCAGGTGCGATTGATGCACCCGATAAAATTGGTATTCACTTAATACATCTTCCAATTCTTTTAAAGTCTTGGCTAGTACTATTTTTTGCTTATTATCGAGGAAAATTTTTGTGTAATTACTCTCGGCTTCACAGCGCACTATTTGTTCCGGCTTTAACATCATCAGCCCATCAGCCGACGATATGGCTACCCTATTAAGTTGTTTATGATGCAATTGTGCAGAGAGAACCTTTAGTTGCTCCTTTACCGAGTGGTTTTTCTTCAAGGCATACCTTGCAACCGATGCTTGCAGGTCATCTGCATCAATAGGTTTCAATAAATAATCAAAGGCTGAAAACTTAAACGCTTTTATCGCATACTGGTTATACGCAGTAGTAAATATAATGTCAAAGGTAGGATCATCAAAAGCCTCCAGCAAGTTGAAACCATTTTGCACCGGCATCTCTATATCAAGAAAAATCAGTTGCGGCGATTTGCCTTTAATCAGGGCTATCGCATCCGGGACATTATTGCTATATCCCACCACCTCCACCTGCGGACAATATTGTTTTAATTGCCAAGAAAGCACTTCTACGGCATTCATTTCATCGTCGACAATTACAGCTGTTATCATAAAATGAAGTAATTTATTTAACGTCACTTAAATAGTCTCTTATTTATACGGTATAATAAGTTGAACCCTCGTTCCACAACATTCCTTATTGTCAGTGTATAGGTCCTCTATCATAACCTGCGCTCCTGTGGCATACAGCTGATTTATGGCCTTTATTCGGTCGTTTGTAATTTGCATGCCGTGTGACTTTTGCTTCAGCGCACTTTTGCTTTTCAATTCATTTGCTTTTTGCCTGCCTATACCATCATCTTCTATAATTACTTTAAGTTTGCCTGGCTCTATAAGCGCTACTTGCAATAATAACCTTCCCTTGTAACCTTTATTCAATAATCCGTGCCAAATTGCATTTTCTACATAAGGCTGTATAATCATTGAGGGAATATTTATTGTCTCGGTTGCAAGTTGTGTATCTATGGTAATCTCATAGGTATACTTACCATCAAACCTCATAGTCTCCATCTCTACATATAATTTCAATAAATTGATTTCATTCTCTAAAGTAGCAGTATCACTTGATGAATTATCGAGAATCAATCTGATCAGTTTTGAAAACTTAGTAAGATAGCTTGACGCTTTCAAACTATCGTTTACCACTATATATCTGTTAATAGAATTCAGACAATTAAATAAAAAGTGAGGATTCATTTGAGCCCTTAGCGCTTTCATTTCTACCTCAGCCAGCATTTTGTTGTAATCCGATTTAATTTTTTCCTGGTTCCGTATTCCCTTAATTCGGTATCTTACTGCAATTGCCAATATTACAGCCACTGTAACTAAACAGATAAATATAAACCACCACCGTTCCCAAAAGGGAGGATCAATTATTATTTTTAGGTTCAATTCCTGCTGAGCTGCTATACCCAAACCATTTGTTGCCCTAATTAATAACCTATAATTTCCCGGGGCAAGGCGTGAAAAGGATAAAGACCTTGTATTGCCACATGGAACCCAGTCATTGGTAAGTCCGTCAATCTTATACGCATATTGTATAGCTTCGGGTGCGGCATAATCAAGTGCAACAAAAGTTACGATAACATTGTTATTGTAATAAGCAAGCGTTAAACTACGTAAAGTGTCTAAGTCTACTGTATCGTAATATTCTTTATCACGTATTTTTATGGATTGAAAATACAGAAGTGGACGGTTGACTATAGATATCAGAGAATCAAGTCGCCATTTTATACTTTTCCCTAAAATACCAAAATAGATATTTTCGTCGTCAGAAATATATAAATCACTAGAATACTGATTAAATCCAGGCAAGAGGTGGTTGCTTTGCAGACTTGTAAAACGTACCTGATCCTTTAACAAAACGGACGGTCCGTTTTGTGTAGAAACTAAAATATTACCTTTTTTATCGAAGATGATATTTCCGGTAAAGTCTGATGCTAATCCTTCTTCTTCTGTAAATTGGTTTAAAAAAAACGAATCATTGCTCTTTCTACAAATAGAAAATACTCCATTCTGTTCAGTAGGGCACCAATAATTACCCAAAGGGTCTTTTAAAAGCATATCCCCAAAAAGCGCTTTGTTTGGCTTCCCGTTAAGCAGCCTAAGCTTATTGCTTACAGGGTTATACATACACAACCCGGAATCCAATGCTGATAGCCAAATTAGTGTATCGTTTTCATCAAGCGCAATTTGAACTCTGTTTGTATTAAACGGGTAAGGAGAACCAAATCCTGAATAATAGTGGATCGCCGATTTTAAAGAGCTATCAATAAAATAGAATCCATTGGCAACAGAATTGCACCAATATCCATTTCTTCCTTTTGTTAGGTTTGTACCGTAAACATTTTTTTGTACCTGATCTTTAATTTCAACAATATTTAGTTCCCCAGTTCCTTTTTCATAGGTGCAAATACCATGATTTGTTGCCAATAACAGCTTTTTGCTATTATATGGCAAAATGGAAGTAATACTCACCAGGTCGAAGGACGATTTGTTTTTGATAGCGCCTCGTATTTCAACAATTCGCTCGCTGTTAGCCTTTTCATTTAATATGTACAAACCCTTACCTGCAATACAGCCCGTGTATAATAGCCCCGATACGGTATCCCTGTAAAAAGCCGATGGTGTAATACTTCGCCTATATTCGTCGGGGACCTGTTGTACTTTAACAGTATTAAAAACACTCGAAGCAGCTATTAATCTACTTATACCATGATAATAACCTGCCCACAAAGATCCTGTTCTATCTTTTAAAAGTCCGTAACATTCGCCTTGTAATGGACTACCGGGGTCTTCGGGGTCATGAGCAATAAAAGTAAATTTACAAGTTGCAATATCAAAAATCCCTAACCCCATGTCAGCGGTACCAACCCATAATTCGTTCCTTGATTTTGGAACTATGTGCAATACAATATTGTGAATGCTTGCTAAAGGGTTAATTTTATCGTACAAATATTGAGTAAATTCTTTGGTATGGGTGTTAAAACGCTTTAGTCCTGCTCCCCATGTACCCAACCACAGTGTTGTATCATCAGTCTGGGAGATACTTATAAACAGATTGTCTTGTTGGGCAGCATTATTTCTATTTATATCGAAATAACTACTAATCACATTGTTAGTATCCTGGTGGTATAGTCCATAGCCGCTGGTTATCCACATACCACCATTTCTATCCTCCTGAAAACAATCAGGTGTATTTGATGGTCGTTGCCATAAGGCCCAATAAATACTGTTTTTACCTTATAATTATTGATTTGTCCATTATCCAAATTATAAACAGACCAACCATCGTTCACATAACCTATCCACAGTCGGTTGCTTCTGTCAATATACAACCGCATCAACTTATCAGACTTAATAGCGTTTTTTCTACCTTCATTTTGCTGATATCTTTTGAATTTCTTTTTAATTGGATCGAAGCAATTTAGCCCATCCAATGCAGTCGACACCCAAATCCGACCTTTTTTGTCTTCTGCTAATCCCAAAATATGATTACCACTTATCGAGTTCGTATCGTTTAACTTATTTATATATTGTTCAATTTCATATCCATTATATCTATTTAGTCCGTGCACTGTACCATACCATAAAAAACCTCGCTTGTCTTGAAGCATACAGGTAATTATATGTGGCTTAAACCCATTCATTGCTGTGACATTCACGAAATGGAAATTACCTGCAAAGCTGGAGCCCTCCTGGTAAAGAGCGCAAAACAACATTAAGAGGCTAAAATGCTTAAACAAAAAGTACCGCAACATAATTCTTCAACAAAATAACAAACAAGCTTTGGAGATACTAATAAATTGAGCAACAGGTAGTATTTTTTAGTGATCTGCAAATTTGGGTTGATATTTACTTATTATTACTTTGTACTTAGGTAATGCCAAACGCAACTACCTATTTTGTAAATAATTGAAATAACCACAACAATAATCACGCTACTATAGTTACTAACAAAATTGCCACTTCAAGGACTACATTCCACTCATAGCAATTTTAAATAAACTATCTACTGACAATCTAAGCCAACCATACTAATACTTACGCATTCTATAAATTCTTACCGCACAAAATAAGTATCCAATCGCTATATCTGTTTGTGCACCAACAACTATAATTCCTGATGTGATTAGTTCTCTACAATCATCTATTTTTACCCGAAAAACATTTTGAAAAAAATTCCTTTACTTTTAGTTTACATTGCCCCGTGGTCTGTAGCAAATGGCCAAACTATATTATCATGGAAAGAAGAACCTCTATTAGGGAAAGTTAAGGTAATAGAACAATCGGGATATGATATTCCTTCTCTTCAAGATAGGAGCTTTCAGATAAAAAGTAAATTTATAGCCCATTACGATTCTGCAGGCAGGCTTTGGGATAAAGTATACTATTCAGTAAAAGGCGAACTGACTAAAACAACCGTTATAGATTACAATAGCATAGGTAACATAGTACAAATAAGTACTGGTAGCAAGAGTAACCCTGCCGCAAAAAAAACGACATTCCTTTACAACGGAAAAGCGAATATTACGGAAACAAGAGAATATGAACAAAATGAAGCTGTGTACCCAACGGTAAAGTATAGCTATAACCTAAATAATCAATTAATAGAGGAAAGAAACTACTACCCGGATGACGAACCCGGAGCTATAGACAGTTTTTTTTATAATGCAGAGGGAAAGCTATCTACCAGAAAAACAATTAGTACGGCTGGTACGGTTATGACTTTTAAGTACTATTACAATGACAAAGGATATATTTCAACCCTCGACAGAATAAATAAAGACGGTAATCTGGAAGCGCGGACAAAATATACCTACGACAAATTTGATAGTATGGGCAACTGGACAAAGAAAATGGGCTATAAAAACGAGAACGTATTTAGTGAAATGAGCAGAAAAATCATTTACTACAAATAACCACTTTTAAAATTGACCGAACCACATCCAAATTATTTAATTGAGAGGTGAATTATAGCGGTAAATTGTTTGCAAAAAATTGAAATACCCACGCAGGTTGCTTACTTTGTAGTCCAAAAAAATTGTTCAACTACCGATAAATGAAAAAATACATAATTGTTCCTGCGCTTATGTGCTTTACCCTGGCGGCAACCGCCGGTCGTAAAAACAAAAAAAATGCAGCGCCGCCTGTAGCCGCCGCTACTCCACCCAAACCTGCTGACAGCACAGGTAATAAAAAAGGACCAAAACCTTATGAAAAAGTTATAACCGACAAGGCTATTACTAAAAAAGGGTTGTTTACGGTGCATAAGGTTGATGAGAAATGGTATTTCGAAATACCAGATTCGTTGCTCAACCGGGAAATGATTGTGACAACACGTTTTAGCAAAATAGCCGGCGGCGTGGGCAAGTATGCGGGCGAAATGGAAAATAACCAGACAATAATCTGGGAGAAAGGGCCAAACAAAAACCTACTACTACGGGTGGTGACCACTATTAGCATGGCAGACTCAGCTAATGAGATATACAAAGCTGTTAACAACTCAAATCTGAATCCAATTGCTGAATCGTTCGAGATTAAAGCGTTGAGCAAAGACTCTGCAGGTTTTGTAATTGATGTAAGCGACTTTTTCAAGGGCGATAATCAACCGATTAGCCTGGGCGCGTTTACTAAAAAGACCTACAACTTAGGTGGCCAGATTTCTGACAGATCTTACATTTCCGGCATTAACAGCTACCCTATAAATACAGAGGTAAAAGTTGTACGCACTTTCAGCTCGTCTCCATCGTTTGGTCCACAAGCGCCCGGACCTTTTCCTACAAAAACATTTCCTGCAGCATTTACAGCCGGTGCGGTAACTGTAGAGTTGAATAACTCGTTTATATTACTGCCTAAAAAGCCAATGGCAAAACGTATGTTCGACCCTCGCGTTGGTTTCTTTGCCGATGACTTTGTAATGTTCAACGACAACCAACAAAAGGCTGAAAATCAGGTATTTATCGTTCGCTGGCGATTAGAGGCTAAGGACGAGGATATGGACAAATGGAAGCGAGGCGAACTGGTAGAACCTAAAAAACCAATCGTGTATTATATTGACCCTGCCACTCCCAAAAAATGGAGACCATACCTGATTCAGGGCATAAACGACTGGCAGAAAGCGTTTGAAAAAGCGGGTTTCAAAAATGCGATTATTGGCAAGGAATGGGATAGTAAAGACTCTACGTTGAACCTCGAAGACGCACGGTACTCTGTAGTACGCTACCTGCCGTCTGATGTAGAAAATGCATATGGACCTAACGTGCACGACCCACGTAGCGGCGAAATAATAGAAAGCCACATTGGCTGGTACCATAATGTTATGAAACTATTGCACGACTGGTATATGATACAAGCTGCTGCCGTAGATCCCAAAGCGCGCAAAATGGAGTTTGACGACGAACTAATGGGGCAACTCATTCGTTTTGTATCCTCGCACGAAGTTGGCCATACGCTTGGTTTACGCCACAATATGGGTAGCAGTAGTCGCACTCCGGTGGAAAAACTCCGCGATAAAGCATGGGTGGAAGCCAATGGGCACACAGCCTCAATTATGGACTATGCCCGTTTTAATTATGTAGCGCAGCCTGAGGATAACATCAGCCAGAAAGGACTGTTTCCACGGATAGGCGATTACGATAAATGGGCGATACAGTGGGGTTACAAAGCAAGTTTTGCCAAAGACGAAACTGACGACAAGAAAATTGTGAATAAATGGATTGTTGATAGTCTGAAGGCAAATCCAAGATTGTGGTTTGGCACAGAAACAAATCCATTTGACCCACGCTCTCAGACAGAAGACCTGGGAGATAACAGCATGAAAGCCACTGAATATGGCCTTAAGAACATGAAACGCCTTATTGCCAATCTTCCGGAATGGACAAAGGAGGAAGGCGACAAGTATGAAAACCTGAACGGGATGTACTCGCAAGCTATAGGTCAGTACAACCGCTATATGTTTCACGTACTTAAAAATGTAGGCGGTATATACGAAACGCCTAAAAGCATAGAGCAAGCCGGAGAGGATGTTTATGAACCAACGCCAAAAGCTATACAGCAGGAAGCTGTAACTTTCCTCAATAAACAATTGTTTGAAACACCAACGTGGTTGCTGGACAATAACATACTTAATAAAATAAGTAATCCGGTAGCAAGTGAGCTGGTAGGTAATGTGCAAGCCAACGTGCTCAACAGTTTGCTGTCGGTAGCGCGCCTCACCCGAATGAACACGAGTTCGAACAGGTTTGGAGCAAAGAATACCTATGCTATGGATGATATGATGGAAGATGTAAGAAAAGGTGTGTGGAGCGAACTGACGAGCAAAAAACCTATAGATGGTTTCCGCCGCAACTTGCATAAAGCGCATGTTGAGGCTATGGTAG
>CAIRYK010000025.1 GCA_903882805.1 uncultured Bacteroidota bacterium
ATGCCGCGCAACTTGGCGAAGTAGCTCCTGGAATCAATCCCTGAATACTATCATACCACTGATATCCGGGATATCCCAAATCTGTATAGAAGGTATTGGTTACCCAATCGTAAGTTATAGACGGATTAGGACCTGGATAAATCTGTATGTTTTTTGACGTAGCACAACCTGTTGGCAGGGTGTAGTTAATAACCGCAGTACCGCCCTGAATGCTGGTAAGTACACCGTTTCTATCTATAGTGCCCAAAGTTGGTGTGCTTGTGCTCCACAAACCGCCTGGAGATGCATCAGTCAATGTATCCAGTATGCCGGGACATATTACTGAATCGCCTTGTATACGCTCTGGCAATGGATTTACTGTTACCAATGCGCTTACCACGCAACCTGGCTTAATCGTATAATTGATGTGTGTAGTGTCGGGATAAACGCCTGTTACTACGCCTACGTTTAGCAATACTGTTGCTACCGCTGGATTGCTCGAACTCCATGTTCCGCCACCAAGTGTATTGCTCAAAGTAATGGTCTGACCAGGACATACCTGACGTGTGCCGGTAATTCCTGGCGGCAAGTCAATGATTCTAATTGAACGACCCACATTACAACCTGTTGGCAAAATGTAAGAGATAGTAGTAAAGCCAGGGTTAACGCCATACACCAAGCCGCTATCTACAGATATTGTTGCTACGGAAAGATTAGTGCTCGACCAGGTACCGCCGCCAACAATGTTGGTAAGGTAACCCGTAGAACCGATACAAACGCTGTCGCGTCCGGCAATCGGCGCAATAGGATTTACTGTCATTGTCCATAACGCTGCGCAGCCGCTGCCCAATGTGTAGATGATATCAACCACGCCCATAGAAAGACCTGTTACGACGCCTGTAGAACCTACTGCTGCTAAAGTAGCATCGCTGCTGCTCCATGTGCCGCCGGGTATGCTCGCCGACAATGGCGTCGTGCTGCCCACGCACACTTTGTGAGTGCCCATTATACCGGCTACGTTTACCACTGTAGTTGTATAACATCCTGTCGGCATTGTATAAGAGATAACCGTTGTACCTACTGTAATACCAGTAACCACGCCCGATGTAGCGCCAATCGTTGCAACAGCAGTGTTTGTACTTCTCCATGTTCCGCCAGAAGTAAGCGAGCTCAATACGCTTGTGCTACCGGTACACATATTAGTATTACCAGTTATTGGGGCAGGAGTAGGGTTAACGACAAGGAAGGAAGTAGCAATAGCTGTACCGCAACTTCTAACTATGGAATAAGAAATAATTGTAGCGCCCGGAGCTACTGCAGTAACAACGCCAGTTGTAGAACCTATTGTTGCTACGCCCGGAACGCTGCTGGTCCATACGCCTCCGGTCGAACCGGTTGGGTTAGTATAGGTACCTGTTGCACCCTGACAAAGATTTGTAGGGCCTATTATTGTTCCAGCTATTGGTGTTACGCAATCAATTGTTATGGTAACTAATCCATTTCCAGTAAGGTTACAGCCACGGGTGTGTACAGCGCCGCTGCAAAGTATTGGGTCGGTAAATGAAGAACCGCCGCCGCCGCCGCCCCAGCTACCGCCGCCGCCGCCATAATAGCCGCCGCCGCCGCCACCGCCGCCGCCGCCAGCTGCACCGCCAGACCACAATGCGCCAGGCGAACCAGAAGTCCAACCGGGATAGATACCTGCAGTGCCGCCAGACAACGGACCGCCGCCGCCGCCTGCATATGGGTGACCCAATGTATTCATATAATGGCCGCCTTCGCCAGTAAGCGTGCCGCCATCGCCGCCGCGCTCATAATCTACCGCCGGTGTAAAATAGTCGCCGCCCGCGCCGCCGCCGCCTGCGCCCACTACCACGCGATTAGCAATTGCTACGCCGCCGATACGAATGTCGGATGCGCCGCCGCCGCCGCCGCCTGCATAGGGCACATAACCCACAGAGCCGTTACCGCCGCCATTCCAGCCGCCGGCTCCGCCGCCGCCTGTAATAGCTCTTCCATTAGCTCCCTGCTGTCCTACAAAAACATTCAGAACCTGACCGGGCGTAACACGCAATGTGCAGGTAACGCATGCTCCATATCCAAAACGATCGCTCATAGATATACCTTCCTGAGAACAGTATCCTCCGGGAGCTCCTTTTGCCGATACAATAACGCTGGTTATACCCGACGGTACTGTCCACGTCTGCATAGCGCCTGTATACCTGAAAGTATCCGTCGTCTGTGCATTTACGCTGCCGTAAAATGCCAGCAGCGTGAAAGTGAGTAATTGCAAAAATTTGTAACAGTTTTTCATCTCTATTGCTTTTTAAACTAATTGATTAAGGGTTATAATAACGTACTGTTTTAAGCGCTCGCAGTTAATAAATCATAAGATAATAGCAGTTGTTTTCGTTAAAAAACAACAAAAAAGAGCCAATTTTCTCCAATATCAATAGTAAATCAAAAATAACATTATTCCATTAACTTTCAAGCAGCTATCAAAATAAATAATATCGACATCTGTAAGTAGCTGAATTTAAAACACTTAATTCAAAAAATTGAAAATAAAATATGTTTTTCACTTAATAAAATCAAGAATAGCCGTATTCAATAAGCGTATTCATTAATCACTACTTGCTCAACCCATGCTGTGATTCAACCACAATAATTAACTTTTAGTTACTAAAATCACCTATCCTACATACAGCTATTAGTTGTTTTCTAAAACGCCCATTCCTTTACCTAAAAACAGTGTGTACATCATAAAACGTACACACTGCATTTCATAATATTGTCTTCGGAAATAGCTGATTTACAAATGCTTATTCCTTAATTAGCTTCTGAACCAGAAGACGTTCTCCTTGCTCATTATAAAGCATAACCAAATACAAGCCGTTCGCCAGGCTGCTGATATCAACTTGAGTAGCAGCTTCGTTTGAAAGTACAACCCGTCCGTCCATGCCTGTAATAACAACTTTTACAGTATTGGTTGCTTCAATAGTCAATTTAGTTGTTGCCGGATTGGGGTATATTCTGATTGCAGACTGATTAACTTCCGTTACGCCTACATTATTAATAATGAATGGATTTGAACGGCCGGTGCACCCATGAACATCTGTAACAATAACCTGATAATTGCCATTTGCTGCAGGAATATAGCTAGAAGAAGTAGCCCCTGGCACGCCTACAAGGTTTGCATACCATTGATAACGAACGTAAGTGGGCAGAGTAACCAGCGCAACGCCTGTAAATGATACTGGCGGCACAGGCAATGCATAGGCTGTTATATTTACAGGAGGTGTAGGCACAACGCATACGCCCGAACCTCCAGACACCGTAACCTCGCAAACATAACTTCCGGTAGTTGTAGCAAAGAATGTAGGGCCGGTAGCTCCTAAAATGTTAACGCCGTCTTTTTGCCACTGATACAATATTGTACCTATTGTTCCGCCAGTATTGGCAGTCAGTATTATATTTTCGCCAAAACAAAATGAAGTCACCGGTGTTGGCGTAGTGATAACGGGAGATATTGCAGCGCTTACAGCAACAAGAGTAGACGTTGTTGTACAGCCAAACGAATTGGTAACTCTCACATCAAATGAAGCTGTGGTGGTAGCTGTATACGTGTTGTTGGTTTCGCCAGCAATCGGCACACCTGAATTTTCCCATTGATAAAGATAACCTGGACCTGTAGATGAACTGAGCACTACGCTGCCGCCTGTACAGAAGGTAGTTGGCCCAAGCGGCGTGATAACCGCGGTTGGCGCCGGCACAACAGTTAACGAATGCGTTACATAACATCCGGTAGGCATTGTATAGGTAAATATAGGATTTCCAGAAAGTATACCGGTTACATCGCCTGTCAACGAACCTATTGTTGCCAGCGCAGTGTTGCTACTGGTCCACTCGCCGCCAAAATCAGCGTCGCTGAGCGTTGTTGTAGCGCCTTCGCAAATGGCTGTTGTTGTGCCGGTAATAGGCGCAGGCAACGGATAAACCGTTATAGGCTTCACAGCATAGCAACCTGTTGGCATAACATAAGTAATATCGGCTACGCCTACTGCTACACCGGTAACGATACCACCAACAAATGATACACTGGCAATCAATGCATTGCTACTTGTCCAGTTACCTCCGGGGGTTACATCGGCAAATGTTGTATTCCTGCCGGGACAAACGCTTGTTGCTCCTGTTATGGCTGCCGGCAGTGCATTTACCGTAATACCTTTTGTAACATAACATCCGGATGGCAGTGAGTACGTAATATCGGCGGCGCCGGGATTAACGCCTGTTACTATTCCAGTTGTGCCAACGGTAGCTACAAGCAAATCACTACTGCTCCATGAGCCGCCGCTGGTACTGTTACTAAAAGTAGTCGTAAGTCCATCGCATACCGAAGCGCTACCAACAATTGGCGCCGGTAATGGGTTAACTGTGATGGCATACGTGGCTGCCGGACATCCAGGTATTGTATAGTCTATATTGGTACTGCCGCCCGCTACTCCTGTCACAATACCTGTGCCTACGCCTACTGTTGCTGTACCGGTAGAGGCGCTGCTCCAAGCTCCGCCGGTAGATGTTTCACTCAAAGTAATCGTACCGCTTTCGCAAACAGTAGTTGGTCCGGTAATTGCTGCTGGCGCGTCATTTACAGTTAATACATCTGTAATATAACATCCTGTAGACGTGATAGCATAGGTAATGGTGGTGGTGCCCGCGACTACGCCGGTAGCTACGCCAGTAGATGAGTTGATGGTAGCCACGCCGGGTGTAGAGCTTGTCCATGTGCCTGGTCCCGAAACGTCAGTCAATGTTGTAGTACCGCCGCCGCTGCATGCAGCAAGCGTACCGCCTATAGCTGCAGGTAGTGGATTTACGGTAACTGCCGCTGTAGTAGCTGTAGTTGATGCTGAAAAAGCGCCGCAAACATTAACGGCAGTAAGCGTATAAACGCCTGAAGATGACGTTGTAGTAGGTAAAGTACGGCTTAAACCAGCGCCCGAATATGCGCCAGGGCCTGTCCAGGTGTAAGCGGTAGCTCCGGTAGCAGTACCTGTCAGCGACAAGGTAGCGCCCTCGCAAAGTGTAGTAGGCGAAGCTGTTGCTGTAACGGCTGTAGGCGGAGGACAATAAGTAACCTGCAACCATGGCGCATGACCGGCTGTGGTAAGCGCTACTCCGGTTGTTGGAGAAGGCGTGCCGGTTTCGCCGGTAATGGTAAATATTGCCGTACCTGTATGTGTCCATGCATAGGAAACTTTACCGGTATAATTTGCCTGTACAAATGAGACTTGCGCTGCTGTAGAAGCGACAACCTTATGTCCTGTTCCTGCAGTATATGCTACCGTAGAAAGAGAAACAGTAGGCAACGGCGGAGCCATAGCTGCATACAACGTAGCAGGTACGGTAACCGGAGCAAGATCGCCGGGATAACCGTTTGTACTCGTACCTGCAATAGTGCCGGCAGTATAGGTGGCATAATAACCCAACGAAACAGCGGTAATTACAGAGCCTGCCGGTATTGATGCTGTTGACAAATCGAACACTGCATAGCCGCGCGTTGCTGTAGGCGAACCAACGGCCACAATGTTACCGTCAGAACGTACTCCGGTACTGGTGCAACTACCCGTAGTATAAGATGTTGACAACCCCGTAGCATTTATATTGACCGTTACCTGACCAATAGATGAAAACGAAGCAGCGCATAACAGCAAAAATAAAGAATAGATTTTTTTCATGTCTTACAATTAGCTTTTAAGGATAAATAAGCAAACAAACCACAACACATAATAATAGTTGAGGGTAAAATTGAACCCAAAAATGTTAATTTTCAATTAAGAAACACACAAAGCCCAATTTATTTGGAAAAATAGAACTAAAACGGAAAATAAACAAATCGCATACTATTTTTTTGAAAAATACCCCGTTACAGTTTGGGCTTTACAAGACAAATAAGGTCGCAATTTATCGGCATTACAAAAGATCGCAACTATAAATTTTACAAACCAACAAACGCTTTGAGGAACCCTAGTACTTATATGTTGTTGTGGTTAGCCATTGACAATTATATAGGCGCTCCATAAGGTAATATCCAAAATTGATAAAGGGGTAAAGCTAATAGCGTATATTTGCTACCACAAAATTGATCGCTAATGACTGTTCATTCATTTCAGGAACATTTTGATAACCTGATAGACCGCGAAATAACCATCGAACCCAAAGACTGGATGCCCGATGATTACAGAAAGACGCTGATCAGGCAAATTTCGCAGCATGCACACAGCGAAATAATAGGTATGCTACCTGAAGGCAACTGGATAACGCGAGCGCCCAGCCTGCGCCGCAAATCTGTGTTGCTTGCCAAAGTACAGGACGAAGCCGGACATGGTTTGTATCTGTACAGCGCAGCAGAAACACTGGGCGTTACCCGCGACGATCTGTATGACCAATTGCATTCTGGCAAAGCTAAGTACTCTTCTATATTCAACTACCCCACCCTAACATGGGCCGATATGGGCGCCATAGGTTGGCTGGTAGACGGAGCAGCTATTATGAATCAGGTGCCGCTCTGCCGCACATCATACGGACCATATGCCCGCGCAATGGTGCGGGTATGCAAGGAAGAGAGCTTTCACCAGCGTCAGGGCTTCGAAATAATGCTAACACTTTCTAAAGGCACGGAAGTGCAACGCAAAATGGCGCAGGATGCTTTCAACCGCTGGTGGTGGCCGTCGCTGATGATGTTTGGCCCGCCCGATGCAGAAAGCCCGCATACCGAACAAAGCGTGAGATGGCGGATAAAAAGAATGACTAACGATGAGCTACGCCAGAAATTTATCGACGTAACAGTAGAACAAGCCAAAATTCTTGGACTGACCGTACCGGACAAAAATCTGAAATGGAATGAAGAACGTGGCAGCTACGACTCTGGAGCAATAAACTGGGAAGAATTCTGGAATGTAGTGAAGGGTAATGGCCCATGCAACAAACAAAGGCTGGAAACACGCAAGAAAGCATGGGACGAGGGAAAGTGGGTGCGCGATGCCGCTATGGCGAATGCCGAAAAAAGAAAACAAAGAAAAGAAAAAGCGGCGCAGGCTGCATAAATAAATAATTACACCCGCTACCGGTTGCTTTCAAGTGCAGCCGGTAGCGATTTGCTTTTATTATACTATGGCGCAAGAAATAAAAATGAACAACAAAAACGAATGGCCGTTGTGGGAGGTGTTTATCCGTAGCAAGGCTGGGCTCGACCATAAACATGCAGGTAGCCTGCACGCAGCCGACGAAAAAATGGCTATAGAAAATGCCCGCGACGTATATACGCGCCGCCAGGAAGGCGTTAGTATATGGGTAGTAGAAAGTAAGCATATCCATGCATCCGATCCTGATGAATCGGGTTCTTTGTACGATCCGGCTAACGACAAAATCTACCGTCACCCTACTTTCTATAATTTGCCCGAAGAGGTGAAATATATGTAAGCAATAGCTGTATTAATGCCTGACCCTTTTGCACGACTGCCATTGCGCTTTCAGGTCCAAGGTAAAGTGCATTAGTTTGCCATAGTTGTAACTACAATCAGAATATCTCAAATGAAATTAGCATATACGCTGCGCCTCGCCGACGATGCGCTTATTATTGGTCACCGTTTGAGCGAGTGGTGCGGCCATGGCCCCATCCTCGAGCAAGATATTGCCCTTACCAACACAGCGCTCGATCATTTAGGGCGTGCAAGAAGTTTGTACCAATACGCAGCACAGCAATTTAATGAATTGCCTGAAGCAGAAAAACAAACCGCATTTACCTCCGTTGCCATTCAAAATCTGGTAAATGCTGGAGCTGCGGTAAGCGAAGATGATATGGCCTTTCTTCGCGATGGTTGGGATTTCAGAAATACACTACTTGTTGAACAACCCAACATCGACTGGGCCTACACAGTTGCGCGGGCTTTTTACTTCGATACCTATAACTACTTTTTTTGCTCTGCGCTAAAAAATAGCGCAGATACAACACTGGCTGCTATTGCGGAGAAATCGCTAAAAGAGGCTACCTACCATCTCCGCTGGAGCAGCGAATGGGTAGTGCGCCTCGGCGACGGCACCGACGAAAGCCACGAACGCATGCAAAAAGCTATAAACGAACTGTGGAGCTATACCGGAGAAATGTTTGTAGCAAGCGATGCAGAAAAAGCTATGGCAGACCAAGGTATTGGCGTAGACGTTAGCAAACTGAAATCGCTGTGGATGCAACGGGTACAGGAAACGCTTGCAGATGCTACATTGGCAATGCCGCAGGCAGGATGGATGCAACAGGGGGGTAAGGATGGCCGCCACTCAGAAAATTTAGGATACATACTTACTGAACTGCAGTTTATGCAACGCGCATATCCGGGAATGGAGTGGTAAAATTTTTTCTGCAACTTACCGTTATATTTTTTCACTAACTTCCCCCGGATGATTGTTTCTGTTGTTTTGCCTTGTTATAATCCTCCACCGGGTTGGGAACAAACAATTTGCGCCGCTTACAAATCTTTTTGCGACAGTATTGATGTGCCCGTAGAACTCATTATTGTGCTGGATGGACTGTGCCCGGGCGTAACTACCGATGATGAAATTTTGCTAAATAAATTTATTCCCCGACTGAACATTGTAAAGTATGAAACAAACAAGGGCAAGGGATATGCAATCCGTAAAGGAGTATCGGTAGCAAAAGGCGATATCATTATCTATACCGATATCGATTTCCCATACACAGCCAGTAGTATACTTTCGGTTTATAAAACGCTGCGCAATGGCGATGCGGATGTCGCAGTGGGCGTAAAAAACGAAGCTTATTACGAACATGTGCCATTGGTACGCAAAATCATATCGCGCATACTTCGTTTTCTAATCCGGTTGTTCTTGTCTATGCCTATCACAGACACACAATGCGGACTAAAGGGATTCAAACGCAGCGTAGCTCCGTTGTTTCTGCAAACAACCATTGATCGATATCTGTTTGACCTGGAGTTTGTACGCAACTGTTTCAGAAGTAAAAAAATCACTGTTAAAGCAATACCCATTGCATTAAATGAGCATGTACACTTCAGAAAAATGAATTATCGTATTTTGCTCAACGAAGCGGTTAATTTTATTCGGCTCTTATTCAGGAAACAATAATTATTTTTACCGCCCCTGCCCTTCTTTGCAGACTTAACATAAATAGCTTTTGATGAAAAGTTCACGTTCTGTATTATGGTCTATCGGCGTTCTTTTGGCTGCCATAGGCGCCACGTTACTGTTGATGTCGCATATGGTCACAGATCCGGGTAGAGTAATTATTCAGTTGGGCGGCGACTGCGGCAAAAACTACTTCACCTTTTTATACCACAGCCTTTATGGCGATGGCGCATGGTTTCAGGGTATGAACTACCCTTATGGCGAGCACATAATCTATGCCGATGGTCAACCCATACTTTCGGTTTTTCTGAGCCATTTTAAACACCTGAGCATTCAGCAGGCCCTGGCCTGTATGAATCTGGCCATATCAGCGAGCTATGTAATTGGAATCATATTTACTTTTAAAATTCTTCAGCGCTTTGGCGTTCGAAACATTGTAGCCATACTGTTTGCTTGCCTTATTATTCTCTACTCGCCGCAGGCGTTGCGCTTGCGCGCTCATTTTGCTTTGTCGTACGCTTGTCTGTTGCCCATTTTATTCTACTGCAACCTGCGCTACCACTCAAAACCACACTACAAATGGCTTGCCGGCATTTTGGTATTAGGGTTGCTTATGTCGTTCTTGCATCTTTATATGGGCGCTATCATCTTTATATGGGTGGCATTTTATACCGTTGGTTACGCACTATTTATTAAACGACCGTTCAAGGACAGACTCCGTCATATTGCGCCTGTACTTGTTATGGCCGCCGGACTGTTCGTAATCATAAAACTGGTAATTTTCCTTACTGACCCAATTAAAGATCGCCCATCGTTTCCGCTCAACACACTGGAAACAGTAACACACATCAAAGACATAGTTACATCGCCGTACTCACCCATCTGGACCTACCTACGCGAAAAGAAAGGTTTTCAAACCATCTCCGATGGGTCGGAAGGATACACTTATCTTGGCTTCGTAGTGTTTTTCGCAGTATTAGCATCGTTGATTATAGGTCTTGTAAAAACTATCAGAAAAAAAGAATCGGATACATTACTGGTATCGGAGCAGCGTTTTTCCATTGTTTGGGTTTTTGTTGCCCTTGGTTCTCTGCTTTTGGCTATGGGCGCTCCGTTTATATGGCACATGGAATGGGCGCTCAACTACCTTTCTATTTTCAAGCAGTTTAGAGCAATGGCTCGCTTTAGCTGGATATTTTACTACATCACAGCCATATATGGAGCTATTGTAGTGCATCGCATATTTAGCCACTATGTAAGCAAGCGCAATTTCGTTGCGGGTTATAGCACGCTAATCGTTGCCCTTTCTATCTGGAGCTTTGAAGCCAGCGCACTAATCAGGCATACCCGCGACTATATAGCCAATGGACTAAATGTATGCGATGAGTTTTATTACAAAAACGACCAAAACTGGCCCGCTTTCCTTGCGCAACATCATTATAAGGGTAGCGATTTTCAGGGTATTATCTTATTCCCGTTTTTTATGTCGGGGTCAGAAAAACTATGGGTAGGCGACGACCCAAGCTGGCCGTTATCCATAGGTATGCGTCCATCGCTACTATTCCACTTGCCTATTGTCGATGTAATGATGTCGCGTACTTCTTGGGCTATTACTGAAAAACAGGTAAAACTGGTAGGCGGCCCCTATGCCGATCGCCCTACCCTCCGCGATCTGAAAAGCAACAAGCCATTCCTGCTCATACACTACGACGGTGTTTTTTTAGATCCCGACCATGAATACCTGCTCAAAGCATCGGAACTGATAGACCACAAATACAGCGCTTACATATATGCCTGCTACCCCGACCGTATTAAGGCAAACGACAAACGAATACAAGATAGCGTAATGGCGTTGGCCAATAGCATACAAGCGCGCGACACAATAATCAATGCTAAGTCGCCCTGCTATATTGAGCATTTCGACACCGCTCACTCCTCAGAAAAGTTTTTTGGCGCTGGCGCCTGTGCAGAGTACAAAACCGAAGAAGTGGTTATGGCTACCATTCCACTGGGCAAGCTACCCGATAACGAACCTTACGAATTCAGTTGTTGGTTTTTGCTCGACGATAAAGACTATCGTTCACCTTATTACACATTGCAGTCGCTCGATAGCGCCGGTAACGTAATTGACTTCCGCGATGCACTCACCAAACAAAGCCTCGACAACAAGGGCATGTGGTTTAGGTCGTCGGTATTTTTTGTGGCTAAAATAAACTGTACGGCCATACGGTGTGTGCTTCACAACACCCCAAGACCCACCTATAAAGTTATGGACGAACTACAGCTCAGACACATAGACGCCACCATAATTACCAAAGATGCAGAAGGCCGAATAATGATCAACAACCACCTTATGAAGGATAAGCCATAACAACAGGTTTGAATAAAATAAACAAAGAAAGCGGCGAACTGCATGATGCAATCCGCCGCTTTTTATATTCTTACTCTTCGCAAATAGTTCTTTACTGTATTGTTAAACGCTCTGTGTATTTGCCGCTGGCCGTTTGCGCCTGCAACAGATACATGCCTTGCGCTAACTCAGTTCTTACTTCAATTGCTCTGTTGGTGCGTCCGTTCAGCTCATACACCTTTTGTCCCACTGTGTTATATACAGCCACATCTACTGCCTCATCAACAGCCGAAAATACCTGAAGGCGAAATACGCCATTTGCAGGATTGGGGTAAATGCTCACCCTATCAATAGTGTTCTCTACCGTGTTTACGAAAATAGAAGAACTGATAAAACGTACCCTGTTGTTGCCCTGATCGGCCACATATACGCCGCCATTACGGTCGGCAACAAGCCCTTGAGGAAACCACAACGACGCTACCTTTGCCGGTCCTCCATCGCCGCTATAGGCGCCAGTACCGTTGCCTGCCAGCGTACTTAACAAGTTAGACGGACTTACCTTGCGAATACGCTCGTTACCAAGATCTGATATATAGAGATAACCGAGATAATCGACCGCAACACCCGATGGCTGAAACAACTGTCCTACAATTGCTGGCCGCGAGTCGCCGCTCCAACCCGGAACGCCTGTACCTGCAATAGTGGTAATTGTACCCGTAAGATCCACCTTGCGTACAACATTGTTGTAGGTATCGGCTATGTAAACCACGCCCAGCGCATCTACAGCGACATCGGCAGGATTGTAAAGTTGCGCCGCATTTGCTGCGCCGCCATCGCCAGAATAACCCGGTATACCCGTGCCCGCAAAAGTCGTAATAATCCCGGCGGAGTTGATCAACCGGATACGGCTGTTCATTTCGTCGGCAATCAAAATATTCCCGAATGTATCTACCGCCACACGCGCAGGTCCGTTTAGCTGTGCAAGATTGGCAGCTGCCCCATCGCCAAGCGCTCCGGCCACACCGGTGCCGGCTATCGTGGTAATAACTCCCCCGGTATCTACTTTACGTATGCGATGGTTGCCCCTGTCGGCAATATAAATGTTATTGGCCGTATCTATAGCAACGCCAGTAGGGTTAAACAAACGCGCAGCCGTAGCAGGCCCTGTGTCGCCGCCAAAACCGCCGGTACCTGTGCCTGCCTGATAGCCAGTACCGGCTATAGTAGTAATAATACCATTGCGCGCCACCTTACGCACCACATTATTCAGTGCATCGGCTATATATAGTTCGCCTGTTTTGCTAAGCGCCACACCCTTCGGCCAGTGTAGTTGGGCCGACACAGCCAGCCCTGTATCGCCTGTATATCCGGCGCGCTCAGCTCCGGCAACAGTAATAATAGTTTGTGCGCCCAGATAAGCCGGTAGCGCAAGCAATGCGGGTATTAGTAGGTATATGTACTTTTTCATACTTAGAAAGGATATTTAGCGTCATAAAGGTAGGCTAAATAAAAATACGAAAGAAAAGGGGGCTGCATCGTCAGGGCAAACCCTCATTCGACAATATTTCCTACAATCTGAAACCCGGATTGTACTGCCGTGCAACGGCTTCGTACTTCAGCGCCGAATCGCGAACTCCGACCCGCGCATAGGCCGCCGCCATATCCATGTAGGCTTTGCCATAGGCCGCATCTTGTTGTATAGCCATGCGGCAGTAGGCAACCACCGAATCATATTGCGCTGTTTGATTAAAACACCGTGCAATATTGCTGTACAATATCATATCCCATTGCGAGAGCTTAATGCCTTTACGGAAAGCGGCAATAGCCATATCGTATTTTTTATTACCAAAACAAGCAATACCCAGATTCTTGAGGGCCACCTGATTATCTGGGTCCACTCTCAGCGCTGCAATGCCATGCGCCTCCGCCGAATCATATTGCTGCAATTGCACAAATGCATATTGCATATCGGTATGGCACACTACGTTGTCGGCATACAGCGCAAGCGATTGCCGCATATACCCCAACCCATCCTCCAATGCGCGGCGTTTACCGGTTGGTGATGTTTCCTCCGCAAATACCGTACTCATGTACTCATTACCTAAGTTATACAGCAGGCTCGCATCGTTTGGCGATTTTGCAACATCGGCAGTCAATACCGTCAGGCTATTCTTCCATTCTGCGTTACGGTTTATAGTCAACATAAGGTAGATACCCAGTATGGGAACAAGCACATACAGTGCGCGGGCCTTTAATAATGCGCTAACCGGCATGGAGCCCGTTTTGTCAATCAACAGCTCTATGCCCAATGCCAATGCCAAACAAAACCCAACCGATCCAAAAAACAGAAAACGCTCAGCCATAATAGCGCCAATGGTCACGAAAAGATTTGAAAAAAGCGCGATGGTTATCAGGTAAAAAAGCCCGGCAAACGCTAACGGGCTCTTTTTCCAGCGCACTAAACTCACTATCGCCGTTACGAACATGGCCACATAAACTGCGCCCGACAACAACACCCAAAAGTTCGTTACAGTCACAAATGAGATAGCAGGGTAACTATACATACTCACCAAGGGGTAAGGCGCCAGTAGCAATCGCAGATAATGCCCCATAACCAGTACTGCCGTGGCAATGCGCGAGCTACCCGATGGCGCGCCGGAAAGCGGATTGAACATAAACAATACCGGGTCGTAAGTCTGATATTGTCGGAAAACAAAATACCGGATGCCTCCCCATACTGTAAACGCTGCGATGGCGCACAAAACCACAGCCACACTTCTGCTTCGGCTTTCGTTTCTGTAAAAGAAGAAAATAAGCGGAATAACTGCAGCAAAACTCACCACCGTCTCCTTCGACAACAGCGCTAACACCAAAGATAATGCGCCTAACGCCAGGCGCCACCATTTGCCGGTCTGCACAAAACTCATGAACAGATTCAGCGAAAGGAAACCCATAAAAAAACAAAGTAGTTCATCGCTGCTCTTTAGGTTGGCTACTACTTCTGTATGAATGGGATGCAGCGCAAAAAGGGCCGCCGTAATAAAAGCAAGCGTTTCCCTACGCCTACCAAACAAGTGAACCACACAATAAAAGAGCAATACCACACATCCGCAAAACAATAGCACATGCACAAAGTGACCAGTTGAGGGATCAAGGTCGGACATTGATTTTTCTACTGCAAACAAAGCAAGCGATAACGGCCGGTATAGCCTATCGCCGGTATGTGTAGATTGCAGATTATGGATATTATTTGGATGATAAGGAGTCGTAAATATTTCAGACAGCCCGGCTACGCCTTTTGCCACATACGGATTGCCCAGTATAGTAGCACGGTCGTCGAGTGCAAAGCCATGCCCGAGCGTATTGGCATAGGCAATAAATGCCATCAAAGCCAGCGCTATTGCTAGCCATAGCGTTTTCGCAACCGGTTGCTTTTCGGCTACTGCGCCACCCGTTATCGACTGATGTGTTATTTTTTGTCTACTTGCCATCTTTTTCGTTCCCTTGAGCTACGCGCACAAACGCGTATCAACAAAATTATAGTTTCCTGCGGTATATAGTATTGCCATGTACACAGGCAAAAACAGATGGTTAGCGACAAACTGTATTATCTTGCGTACGATTTCAATATGAAGTGTTTATCGGTATTATTATTGGCGTTTTGTCTCATCGGTAACCATGGTTACGGACAGTCGGCCAATACAACCGAAAAAACAATTCCTGCATACTGCAAAATGCGGTTGGCAAGCCTTCGTTTGGAGGGCAATACCAAAACAAGAAGCCAGGTCATACTCCGAGAAATTGGCATTAAAGAAGGTGATTCCATAGTTATTGACTCGTTGCCAGCGCTGATATTTCAAAACAAATTACGCCTGTTTAATCTACAATTGTTCAATGAAGTAGACCAGCAAACAGATACAACGGGCAGTGAAATTGTCTGGCGTATAAAAGTAAAAGAACGGTGGTACATACTACCATCAATGACCCTGCAATTTGCTGATCGCAACCTAAATACCTGGTGGGTAGAGCAAAACCACGAGTTGCAACGGGCTTCTATCGGCGTTACAATTACTGATAAAAACTTCAGAGGGCGACTGGAGTCGCTGGCAGTAACTGCGCAACTGGGATATACGCAAAAACTGGCTATGAACTATATGCGTCCTTACCTGAACAAAGGACTCACCCACGGGCTTGGCCTAAACCTGAGCGTCGCGCAAAGCCGGCAAACCTACTACGCTACCAATGCAGATAAACTGGTTTTTACGGGAGGATATAACGGCCCGGTAGTGATGCGACAAATGGAAGGTGGCCTTAGCTACTTGTATCGCCCCGCCTATGCCACCAGGCATATGCTACAGCTTAGCTACAAAGATTTTTGGGTAAGCGATACCGTATTGCGCCTCAATCCAGCGTACTACGATGCAGGCAGTAAGCGAGCGCGTTTCTTTGAGTTAAGCTATAGGTACGAACTAAACAAAGTAGACAACTGGAACTACTCGCTAAAAGGCGAAAAAGTAGTATTGCAGGGCGTTGTTCGCAAAGGTATAGAAGGCTTAGACGTACAATCATTTGTAAACGTTGAGGCTGGCGCATTCCGCAGACTTACCCCAAAATGGTATGCGGACCTCATACTACGCGGCCGATTGATGTTGCCTGAACGCCAACCTTACTACTTCAGGAGTGGCCTTGGCACGCAAACCGACTATGTAAGGGGATATGAATATTACGTAATAGACGGCGGCAATTATGGATTGCTCCGGTTTGATCTGAAACGCGAAATATTCAATAACACCTACCATAGTCATGTGAAATATTTTACTGCCATGCCGCTGCGTCTCTACCCTAAATTGTTTGCCGATGCTGGATATATCAGCAGCCCCGAACCGGGCAGCAGCAAACTGAGCAACCAATGGCTGTATTCAGTAGGCGTGGGCTTAGATGTCGTTACGTTTTACGATATAAAACTGCGGTTCGAGTTTGCCTACAACCACCTCTCAAAAAACGGACTGTTCTTCCATACCAACAGTGAATAAACGCATACAAAACATTTTTACGGCGTTCTGTACACCTCCCCGATCATTAAACTTTGATTAAACTTATAGTCCACTAAAAAATATTCTGAATTTCTGACAGTAGTATTTTGTTCCTTTGCACTAAAATACCGTTGTGTTCAATTGGTCTGGATCGTAAACCTATAGTAGAACTACCAGAGCTATACTTTTAGAATTTATACTTAACTATGTTAGTAGCGCTTTATAACCGGACTTTTGATGCGAAAGACGCCCCCATTCTGCTCCGCATTCTGAAATTGCTGGAAGACCATAAATTGCAGATGGTGTTTTACAAGAGCTTTTACGAACGCCTGCAACCCTACATGACTTTTTCGTGTACACCGCGTTTGTTTACAAGCAAACTCGACCTTCCACCCAACACAGATATGTTGTTTAGCCTGGGCGGAGACGGCACCATGCTCGATTCGGTTTGTTTTGTAGGTAGTTCAAATATCCCTCTTATAGGCGTCAATCTTGGTCGTTTAGGTTTTTTGGCGGCAATACCCGAAGAAGAAGTAGAAGACGCGATTGTGTCGCTGGTGCGCGGCTCTTATACTTTAGAGAAAAGAACGCTCGTCCACCTCGACTCCAGCATTCCGCTTTTTGATGGTTCCCCCTACGCGCTCAATGAGTTTACCATCCATCGGCAAGATACCTCGTCGATGATAAAGATACACACCTACCTGAATGGCGAATTCCTGAACACCTATTGGGCCGATGGCCTTATCGTAGCCACACCCACCGGCTCTACCGGCTATTCGCTCAGTTGCGGCGGACCTGTAGTATTCCCGCAAACATCCAGTTTCGTTATCACCCCCGTTGCGCCGCACAACCTCAATACCCGGCCAATTGTGGTGCCTGACAACAATGTGATCTCGTTTGAGATAGAAGGCCGCTCTGAACAATTTCTATGCACCCTCGACGCCCGTACAGAAACCATACGCAGTAATGTGCAAATAGCTGTAAAAAAAGAGAGCTTTATGGTATCGCTGGTTCGCCCCGACGAACACAACTTCCTGAAAACCATACGCCAAAAACTATATTGGGGAATAGACAGCAGAAACTAACTATATTTTAGCAATCGATGGCGCGCTTGACAAATAAATACAGGCTTAACGCTACAACATTTTAGGTAACTTTATACCTCAACTTATCTATCGATGCGTCGCTTTCTGCCTATTGCTATCGCTACTATTTCATTAGTCGTATCCTGCGTTCATCAACCCAAAACTGCTATCAATCCTGTAGATGGCAACTATCCGGCCGCTGTAGCGCAGATAGTCATGAACAAATGCGCTATATCAGGCTGCCATAATGCAGCCAGCGCACAAAATGCGGCTGGATTGTGTATGGACACCTGGGAGCAACTACTGCAAGGCGGCAATAGCGGCGCCGAAATAATTGCTTTCGCTCCAAAATACAGCCCGTTACTCTACTTTATCAATACAGATACCACAAACGGATCTATTCGAGCCACACCAACTATGCCGCTGAGCACAAACGGACGCCAGATGCAACACCTAACAAAAGAAGAATATAACACCATAGAACACTGGATAGCCGCAGGAGCGCCCGACAAAAACGGTAAAATACCATTTGCCGACAATGCCGACACACGCCAAAAAATATATCTCGTCAATCAGGGCTGCGATCTGATGTCTGTAATAGACGGCCAATCGAGCCTGGTAATGCGGTACGTGTCACTGGCCCAAAACCCTTTTGGCAGTGAAACTCCGCATAGCGTTAAAGTATCTCCGGATGGCGCTTATGCCTACACCAGTTTCCTCAATGGCAACTTCATCCGCAAGATGGACACCCGCACCGACCGTATAACAGACAGTGTAAATGTAGGCAGCCTGCTACCCGGCGGCACAGGCGGTGCGTGGAACATAGTTTACCACTCACCCACTACCAACGAACTGATGGCAACAGACTGGCAAGGAAATGGAATGGCAACAGTAATAAACACAAGCACGATGGCCATAGACCGATCTAAAACCACAGCCAACAATTTGGTGTCTCCGCATGGCGTTGCCAGCAATTTGGCATTCGATACTTTTTTTGTAACAGCACAAACCGGCAATGCGATCTATAAATTTTCCTTTAAGGGTAAACTGCCAAAACTACTGTCGCTGAATGGCCTGCCTGCTGCGCCTACTCGTCCAGGCAGTGCAACAACACCCGACCCCCACGAGATAATGATGACCCCAGACTATGAAAAAATGTTTATTACTTGCGAATCTACCAACGAAGTTCGCGTGATGAACGCACATACCGATGCAATTATAGATTCGATACGCACTGGCGCCAAACCGCAGGAAATAGCGTTCTCTTACACCAAACCCTATGTTTTTATTACCTGCATGGAAGACGAGGCCAATTCTCGACCCGGAGCTAAAGGTTCGGTTTATGTTATTAACTACAATACACACGAAGTTGTTAGGGTGCTGTATGGAGACTTTTACCAGCCACATGGTATTGCCGTAGACGACAGAAATGGTAAATTTTATGTAGCCAGCGCCAATATTTTGGGCGATGGTCCTGCCCCCCATCATGCTACAGCCTGCAAAGGCAATGCAGGTTGGTATTCAGTTTACGACCTTAATACACTTGCGCCGGTTAACAACAAACGATACCAGGTCACTATTGCCCCCTATAGCGCAGCGCCCCGGTTCAGAACGCCATAAACCATAGCCCATACTCGATTCCATCAAAAAAACCTGCCCACCGCCATTGTGCAAACAACAGTCTTTTTTGTACTTTCATGGCTCACCGCCAACCATAAAACACCATAATTCATGCATCTCTTTTTTATTTGTCTGACGTTTGTAAGTGTTTTGGTGGCTTTTTGCTTTGGACTGGCGGCATTCAAATACCACAACTCCACTTTCCGGATAATCTTCATCCAGCTTACAGTTGCCCTTACCACAGAAAGTTGCGGTTCGTATTTGTTTATCAACAATCAGGTCAATACCTGGGTATTCAATTTATACCTAATTCCCAGCACATTATTGCTGGGAATTGCAGGAATTCGACTGTTTGCGACGAGTATTGCCAAAAAAATAGGCTATATTATATTCGCTCTCTGGCTTGTGGGGGCTTCAGTGTATTTTTCTACTGCAGGCCTTCAATCTTTTGCCAGCAAGCTGTTCCTATCCTCGTCTGCGCTACTTATTATCACTTATTTCTATGCGCTCTTCACAGTGTTTTTTATAACGCCAAGAAACGTCTACTTCAATCCAACTTTTCTACTCTGCATAGCTATACTGCTGTATTATGGTTGCAATATACCCAATGTAGGTTTGCTCGACTACCTGATGAAGACCGATATGAACATGGCGCGTACACTCTACCGGATCAATCTTATCATGTGCGATGTTCAATATTTCATCATTTCGCTTTGCTACTACCGCCTTATCAGTCAAAAACTATCGCCGGGCGCAGCGCCTCAACAAACAACCTTGCAAGCCAATATAACACAATAAGAGCATCCGAAACCAACGTATAAACTACCTTGCTATGAACGGAAACGATATAATATTTACAGTTGTAGCCGCTACATTGGTTATACTGCTCCTGATAGCCGGTGTAGCTATCGCTTTTTTTATTGCTAACAAACAACGTATTACCCAGGAAGTAAAAATTGCACAGCTACTGCTCGACAAAGAAAAGGAATTGCGTAAGGTGCAACACGAGGTGCAGGAGCAGGTAATGGTAAATATAGGTCGTGAGCTGCACGATAATATCGGGCAGATGCTCACCTACCTGAATATGCAGCTCGAACAACAGCGCTACGTCAATCCGGCATCAGCGCAAATATTTCAGGGACTGGGTAATATAGCCAAAGAAACCTACGAGGAAGTACGCCGACTAAGCAAAAGTCTGAATAGCGATGTACTGGAAAACCAGGGACTATTGGGCACCATAGACCAAGAAGTAAGCAGAATGAGACAAATAGACAAATATGTGGTGGAGTGGTCTTACGATGGCGAACCTAAACTTAACAAAGATCAGAAAGTAGTGGTATTCCGCATATTTCAGGAAGCGCTGAATAATATTATGAAACACTCAGGCGCTAAGAACATAAAAATCAATATGCACTCAGCCCCCATTTTCAAATTCACCGTTACCGACGATGGCAAGGGATTCAATGTGTCCGAAATGATGGCATCTACAAAGGGCGCCGGACTGAAAAACATAGTACGCCGGGCCGAACTGGCTAAAATGACTTGCAAAATAGACGCTGAAAATGGCAAAGGCGCTACTTTTACACTCGAAGAAACCTTAAATAACTAACACCAATGCAACAAGAAGTAGCTATAACGCTTGTAGATGACCACGTGATTGTCAGAAACGGATTGAAATCACTTATAGAAGTACTGGGCAACTATAAAGTGGTTAATCAATACGATAATGGACAACGTTTTATCGATGACTTAGATAAAATGGGGACGCCCGATTTGGTGATAATGGATCTTAATATGCCCGAACTAAACGGGCTGGAAACCATGCGCCTGATCAACAAACTTAAGCCAGACTGGAAAATACTTATTTTGACACTGGAATCGGATGATAAAACTATAATTGAACTCTTCCGACTTGGCGTGAGGGGCTACCTGCCCAAAAGTTGCTCAGCCGAAGTATTGAAAACAGCAATTGAAAATACTATTGAAGAAGGCTACTACCACTCCGACATCCTCAGAACAGCAATTATGTCGGACGCAGGTTTTGGAAATACCCGAAAACACCAGCCGCCACCGCCGCTTACTGAGCGAGAGAAACAATTTTTGCAATTGGTATGCGACCCTGCAGAATACACTTATGAGATAATGGCCGAAAAAATGACGGTATCGCGCAGAACAATAGATGGTTACCGCGAATCGCTGTTCGAGAAGCTAAATGTAAAAAGCAAGACTGGCCTGGTGCTTTATGCCATAAAAAACAAACTTGTAACGGTATAACAGCGGCGCTCGCGCTATGCTAACCAATATCAGCATGCAGACAGGCGCCGATTGTGAACTGATGACATATAAATAGCTAACTTTGCCTGCGATAAATAAACACCGGCACCGCCGGATAAATGATATAAAAAACAAACAATGAATAACGCCTATTTTGATTTTGCAGCCCCAAAAAATGAGCCGGTACTGAACTATGCGCCGCATAGCCCCGAGCGCAAAGCCCTGCAACAGGCTATAGCAGCCATGAAGAGCGAACAGTGCGACATACCTATGTATATAGATGGCGACGAAGTGCGTAGCGGCCGTAAAGTAGAAATACGTCCGCCCCACGAAATCGGTCATTTGCTGGGTCACTTCCATGCCTCCGATGAAGAACATATACACGAAGCTATAGACGCAGCATTGTCGGCGCGCGAAACATGGGCCGCAACAAGCTGGGAACACCGCGCTTCTATCTTTATGAAAGCCGCCGAACTGCTTGCCACAAAATACCGTTATAAAATGAATGCCGCCACAATGTTGGGGCAGAGCAAAAATGCATATCAGGCCGAAATAGACAGCGCTTGCGAACTGATAGACTTTTTACGCTTTAACGTGCACTTCCTTAGCGAGATATATAAGCAACAGCCTATTTCTCCACAAGGCATGAACAACCGCATGGAGTATCGCCCGCTCGAAGGATTCGTATTGGCGGTAACTCCGTTCAACTTCACCGCTATTGGCGGCAACCTGCCTACTGCCCCTGCTATGTGCGGCAACGTAGTGGTATGGAAACCAGCCAATACTCAGGTTTTGTCGGCAAGCGTGTTCATGGAAATACTTATTGAGGCAGGCCTGCCCGATGGCGTTATCAATCTTATTTACCCTTCAGGTCCGCTCGTGGGCGAAATATGCTATGCGCACCCTTACTTTGCTGGCGTTCACTTCACGGGCTCTACAGGCGTATTCCAAAGCATGTGGAAAAGCATAGGTTCTAACATAGCACGCTACAAAAGCTACCCGCGAATAGTGGGCGAAACAGGCGGTAAGGACTTCGTTTTCGTACATCCATCTGCAAACGTAGACGCTGTAGTAGCGGGTTTGGCGCGCGGCGCCTTCGAATATCAAGGTCAGAAATGCTCTGCAGCGTCACGCGCATATTTGCCAGCAAACCTTGCCGATGAAATAAAGCAAAAACTGGCAGCAGAACTCAAAACCATGAAAATGGGGCCAGTTGATGATTTTACCAATTTCATCAATGCTGTTATCGACGAAAAATCATTCGATAACATAGCCAGATACATAGACAATGTAAAAAACAGCAATGGCGCAGCTACAATAATGTGCGGCGGCAAATGCGATAAGAGCAAGGGCTATTTTGTAGAACCAACTGTTATTGAAACCACCGACCCATCGTACGTCACCATGTGTGAAGAGATTTTCGGCCCTGTACTGACCATTTATGTATATGAAGCCGACCAATGGATTCAAACAATGGAAGTGCTGGACAATACATCGCCTTACGCGCTTACCGGAGCTGTTTTTGCTACCGACCGTCATGCTATCGAATACATGACCAAGGCATTGGCAAACAGCGCTGGCAACTTCTATATCAACGATAAGCCAACAGGAGCCGTTGTCGGACAACAACCTTTTGGCGGCGCGCGCGCATCGGGCACCAACGACAAGGCGGGTTCTATACTCAATCTCTATCGCTGGTTGAGCCCACGCACTATTAAGGAGACCTATGTTTCACCCGAAAACTACAGGTATCCATTTCACCAGAAAGACTAATATAGCCGCAGCCACAACAACTGGCATTGGACAACAATAACCTATGCATAGCAAAAAAGTAGAAAGTCGCTCATCACCGGCTTTCTACTTTTTCTGTTATAAATACACACTATCAAAATAAACCAAAAACTATCTGTATGGCACGCAAACTAACCCTTTATATAGCCGCAAGCGCCGATGGATTTATCGCCGCGCCCGACGGCGACCTGTCGTTTCTGAACGCCGTTGAAGTACCCGGCGAAGATTACGGTTACAACGTGTTTATGGCAACCGTAGACACCGTTTTACTTGGCCGAAAAACATACGAAAAAGTAGTAAGCATGGGCGTAGAAAACCCGCATGCCGACAAAGAATGCTACGTAATAACCCGCACGCCCCGCGAAAGCAAAGGAAGAACTATCTTCTACACTGGTAACATTACCGACCTGATTAACCGCCTAAAAAGCGAGAACGGCAACCGTATTTTTTGCGATGGCGGCGGCGAAATAATTGATGAACTACTACGCGCAGAATTGATAGACGAAATAATAGTCTCTGTTATACCTGTTCTGCTCGGCAATGGTATACCATTGTTTAAACCGGGCAGAGCCCGGCAACCGCTTACGCTCGTTTCTGCTCAACCATATGCGTCGGGCCTCGTTCAGATGCACTACGAAGTGAACCACTAAGGAATAACGCCAATAAAAAATCCCGAAAGCGACACCTAAGAGTGTCTTTCGGGATTTTTTATGCTTTTATTCTATGCTGTACTAAAGTCCTTTTATTTTAGCAATAATGCCTGTTGTTGAATAACCATCTACAAACGGAATCACTTCTACTGTGCCTCCATTTTTCTGTACGTACTCGGCGCCTACAATATTCTCTATAGTGTAGTCGCCGCCCTTTACCAGCACATCGGGCCTTAGCGCTTCTATTAGCTCTGCTGGCGTATCCTCGTCAAACAGGCAAACTGCCGATGTAACCAACAAAGAGGCAACCTGAAACAATCTGTCGTTCTCGTTTGTTATGGGGCGCTCTGGTCCTTTTAGTCGCTGCACCGATGCATCTGTGTTAAGCGCTACAATCAGTACGTTGCCCAAATCTGCCGCCTTGGCCAGCAAGTCGAGGTGGCCATGGTGCAGTATATCGAAACAACCATTGGTGAATACTATTTTCTTACCCATGTTGCGCCAGATATTGCACTCGCGTACCAAATTTTCGCGATTATAAATTTTCCGGTCTATCCATTGCCGTTTTAGCATCTCTTCTCTTGTTATAGGTGTGAATGAAAAGTAATGAAAATACGCCTACCACTATTATTATTGCTGTCTGCACTACCCACGCTATCCAGCCAAATGCCTGCGCGGGAATTTGTGGTATTGCATAAGCAGCGAGTATCTGTGCCACAAGGTATGGATACAGGCCAATACCACCCGGCGTAATAATCATACCTACGCTACCATACACCAATACCACAAGCGCAGCAAGCGGCGTTAGCAAATGTGTGTCGGGCAGACTTTTAAGACCAATGTATATCTGCACCAGATACATAAGCCAGATAAGAAATGTATAGCCTATAAACTGCCACCTTTTCTTCATGCGCAATATGGAAAGGATGCCATGCGTCATCTCTTTCATAAACTGGCCTATCTTATTATCCTTTACCCTTCGGTAAAACAAGAACAGTATGAAAATAAACACACCTATACCCACAAGCGTCATAGCTAGCATGCCTTTATTGCGTTCCAGTTTTGCAGGCAGTTCCTTAAAACTCTCGCCTATATAGTCGTTAATGATCTGCATCTGCGAAAAAAACGCTGTTAACGCAATCACAAGCAGGCATACAATATCAAACGCGCGCTCTGCGACTATAGTGCCTATTATTTTGTGTGCAGGCAGCTTCTCATATTTGGCCAATACGGTACACTTCGCCACCTCGCCCGCGCGGGGCACTGCAAGGTTGGTAATATAACCTATAAACACTGCAAAAGTGGTATTGGTAACCGTAGGGTACATATCTACGGTTTCGAGCAGATATCGCCAACGCAACGCTCTGAAAAAATGCGACAAAAAACCAACAAAACAAATAGGAATCAGATACCAAGCGTTGATGCTTTTCATAGCATTTACCAGCTCAGTAGTCTGTTGGTCTGTGAGCTGGTGCAACATGTGATAAATAATCCATATTCCCAGCCCGAGAAAAACTATGTATTGTACTATCGTCAGGAGGGCTTTCTTCATAAGCTATAAAGATAAGGATTACAGCGTATTATCTTCTTTCGGAAAAATAATTACCGGAGCATGTTTTTTGGCTTCTTCAAAGTCCATGGTCGCATACGATATTACTATCACGGTATCGGCCACAGCTATTCTCCTTGCTGCCGGACCGTTCATACATATCATGCCCGATCCTCTGGTGCCTTTTATAACATAGGTTTCAAGACGCTCACCGTTTTCCAGGCCCAATACCTGTACTTTCTCGTTCTCAATAATATTTGCGGCGTCCATTAGGTTTTCATCAATAGTGATGCTGCCAATATAGTTTAGATTGGCCTCCGTAATCTTCACCCTATGAATCTTAGATTTAAGTACTTCTATCTGCATAGCGGCGCAAAGGTAGTGGAATAGTTGGGAATTGGAATTAACTGGCAAATATTCCTAATTTGAATGTAACAATGTTCACGCCTACCATACTCAATTGTGTTCGAACACTTGGTGAGCTATAATGGTTTTACAATTGCTTTTATTGGCTTTTTAGCCTGCTTATACATTCTGAAGATGATAATAAATAATCCTGTGAGCATTTTGTTTGGTGTTTTATGGCTAAGAGTTGGGTGATGAGAAATTAATTAAAAATGTACTATCCCATTAAAATGGATATTGTGGAATCTGGAGAAAACACTTTTTTATGTGCCTTATTCTGCCCTCATACGGATCGTGTTGTAACGAATAAGGCTGCGCGCCTCCAATCATAGCTTCTGCCAAACCTCCAATCACATATGGGGCCGTAGCTTCTGGCGAACCTGACAATACATTACCATGCCCAAAAAATACATTTTTGTGCAGTGCATTTACTGCATGTACACATCCGTGAATTATCGTATTGCACAAACTGGCTATTGACCGATCTAGTGTCCAGAAATTAATAAAAATCTCGTTAGGATTGCATTCATTGTCAAACCCATCAATCTTTTTATCCGGACAAATGGAATAATATACGCCTACCGTGATACTGATACCCGAACTTCGCATCATTGAAGCAATGTCAGCTGATGACACCGTTGCCAGCGATAATGGCGATAATGCTGCTATACGCTTATAAAACTCATCTCGTTTCAACAACATATTTGTTGCTAATACAGCATCTTGTACTGCCGACAAGGGATAGTCGTCAATGTATTCGAGGTGTATTGGGTCGAAAATGCCGCTATCTTCAGGAATATTGTTTTTCATAGTAAACGCATATTGATACGGTAAGCTAAAAGTGTTTTCATGGCGATAAGGCGTATATTATTCACAACATTGTTTTCATTTACTAATAGTGTTTTCATGGCGATAGGGCTAAAAGGCTGGTGATTTTGGTTGGTGATTAATAGTTTTCAAGTGGAGGTTTTCAGGTATACTTCTTTTCTAATTAGTTTTCATAAAGCTGTTTTCATGGCGATAATGCTTATAAGGTTGGTGAGTATTTTAGTTCCCAAAAGGTTTCAGTAATAATAGTGATGGTAATTAGGGGCTGTGTTTTCATTCGTTTTCTGTATTTTGAATTTGGTTGTAGGCAGTCGCTTTTACAATACAAAGGTTGGGTTATATTAGGTGGTGCACAATGGGAAAAATACCCAATTTTCTGGGGGTAGTTTCCCCCCTGTAGCCAACGTTAAGCTGCCGCATTCAGTGTATGCCAGTTTGTCAAAGAACTTGTTAGGTCGGTTGGTTGAGCTACACAAGGTAGCCTGCTGTGTCTATTGCAGCCGCAGCCGTACACATTTTTGCGAAGCTAACCGCACAAAATTGCACAGAGCATTACAACGGGTGCGTTGTTCAACTACCCGACGATGCATTTAAAAAATATAGAGGATGGCAAAACGACTTTGCGTATAGCTAAAAAGCCGCCTTCTTCGACTTAAAATATATTCTCATCGCCAATATTATCGACGAAGTAAGAATACCGAAGCTTGCACAACTGAGTATCGTTATCTCCTTACTCATGTAGCCATGTAGGCCTAGTAACAAGTAGGAAATGATTTGAAGGGCGCAAAACAGCACCGAAACACGGGTTATGTATTTTGCAAAAAGCAGAAATACCGACACATTACTGATAACAAAAATAATAAAGGCCGAACAGGCAATGAAGATATTGTAGGTTGTCATTGTAGTTGTTTTTACAATGCAAAAATGCGACGACTACAACTAGTGTAAAAGAGTAAAAATACCCATTTTTAGGGGGGTATTTTTACGGGGTTGGACACGACCTCCATAAACTAACTGTTAATGCCTATTGCGTGTTAAATTATGAATGCGCATATTTGCATTAAATTAAAACCACATAAAAATGAGTGTACCACCTAATGGATGTAATATCAGTTTATCCGATTTGAGTAAGGCAACTTACGCATTTGCCGGTCGCTATTCACTGAAACAAACCAATGGCGATCCGGGTTTCCCGAGTAGTTTTATGATAAGGTGGGACGACCTTACGTCAATCGTAAATCAGGTCACCGACCCGCATGCCAACCCATATGTAGCTCCAGAAAACCTCGCGATGCGTTTTATCCATCGATTTGATTCAAACACTCAGATTTGGTTCTTAACTATGGAGCTTATGGAAATGGCGCCAGCAAACCCGGCCGGAGCAAGGCAACTGACTCCATTGCAATGCACTCGTTACGATCTGGTTAATGGTAAAATATCGACATCTACGTTTATTGGCGACTACGACCCCGCATATTTTAATAGCCTCTTTTATTTCAATGGAACTAATTATGTACCGCTCGATGTTACAAAGCACGTAATGAGCATTACCTACCCATGGCTCATTGAAATCCAGGAATTATATAACGACAATTACATCAACACACAACCAGTTGAGCCAGTATTCCTAACTTTCAATAGCTGCTCATTTTTTGCTGATCAAAACTCAGGTAATAAATTTGCAAATATTGAATGGCCGCATACTACTGCCGTGAGTATTAACGAAGGCGGAGTAAGCAGAATGAGTAACAATCCTGTTACGCCCACCACCCTATTCACTACCCGCGCAGCCGACATGGGCACGCTAAACCCTCCTGGAGTCAACTTCTACGTTTTGCCACCCGACCTTCACTGGTAATATCTGGCAACTGCACAATTCATTCATACCGAAGCATAGACTAATTTTGAAGCAATAACTACCTTTACCTTCAAAATAAGTCTATGCTTTCTGTTTCTTTGCACGGTATCAAACACAATGCCCCTCATGGTCTGTATCCCGAAGAACATATTTTGGGCAATAAATTTGAGGTAGATGTAGATATTTGGCTCCCCGATGCACTTCCCTGGCCATATGCCGATTACACTATTATACAACATACTGTGACCACCATATTTTTGCGGCAGGGTCAGCTGCTCGAAACCTTCGTTCACAACATTCACTCAGCCCTAAAGGCCGAATTTCCGGTTGCCGAAAAAATAAAAGTAGCTGTCCGCAAACTCAACCCTCCTATGACTGGATATGTAGCCTATGCGCAGGTATGTTATGAAGCCTAAGAACGATATTGAGCAATAAAAAAGCGAGGAGCAGTTAGCCCCTCGCTCATAAGTCATTACATCAAACATATTATGCCAGCAAACGCTCCAAAGCCATATCGTAGGCTTCTTTCCAGTCGCTGATAAAACCCCAGCTTTCGTTGTCTATTACTATTTCTTTTTTTGCTGTCACTGTGCCTATCTTGGTAAATGGCGCTCCTTTCAGTTCAGCTTCAAATATTTTTTCTATTTCCGGGTTTACGCTCACTATCGCTCGGCTCTGGCCTTCGCCAAACAATACCGCATCTTTACGGTAGCCCTCGCCGGTAGCAATATGAAAGCCCAAACCATTCACCATTGCGCTCTCCAGCAAGCAGGCAAACATACCGCCTTCCGAAATGTCGTGAGCTGATTTTACAAGCTTATTGCTGATCACCGAACGCAACGTTTGCTGCAACTGATACTCTTCTTCGAGCTCAAAGTGAGGAGCAGGGCTGTGGGTAACGCCGCACAGGTGGTGCAGATATTCTGAGCAATTAATGTCGTTTGTCTGACGGCCAACCAGATAAATATTGTCTCCGGCATGCTTAAAATTCATCGACATCTTCTCCGACACATTTTCCAGCACGCCCACCATGCCTATTGTAGGCGTTGGGTATACCGGTCCGTCTTCGCTTTGGTTATAGAAGCTCACATTACCTCCGGTAACAGGCGTATCAAATTTACGACAAGCCTCGCCCATGCCTTTAATAGCATGCACAAACTGATAATACACTTCCGGATTGTACGGATTGCCAAAGTTCAGGCAATTGGTGATAGCTACTGGTAAACCGCCGCTGCACACAATATTTCTCGACGCCTCGCTCACTGCTATCATAGCGCCCTTGTAAGGGTCGGCATATACATAACGGCTATTGCAATCGGTGGTTACAGATAGCGCTTTTTCTGCGCCCAACACCCTTATCACTGCCGCGTCCGATGGTTCATTGGTTTGCGTATTGCCTACGCCTACCATGCTGTCATACTGTTCATATATCCAGCGTTTAGACGCGATATTGGGCAATTGTATCAATTGGTAAGCCGTTTCTTTATAGTCAACCGGTTCAGCAATTGTCGATGGATCAAATTTTTCTATCTGGTCGAAATAAGCTGGTCTGCTATAGCTACGCTCATATATTGGCGCTCCGCCGCCCAGCACCAGACTTTCTGCAGGCACATCGGCAACCAGTTCGCCATTCATATAGTATTGCAGGTTTGGTCCGGCTGTTACCTCGCCTATCTGCACACAGTGAATATCCCATTTATCAAAAATATGCTGTATTTCGTGCTCTCTGCCTTTCTTCACCACTATCAGCATACGCTCCTGACTTTCGCTCAGCAGCATCTCCCATGGCTTCATATTGCTCTGGCGGGTAGGCACCTTATCCAGATGTATGATCATGCCATGCTCGCCCTTAGCGCTCATTTCGCTGGTGCTGCAGGTAATACCAGCCGCGCCCATATCCTGCATACCAATTAACGCGCCCGATGGTATCATTTCAAGGCAAGCCTCAAGCAATTTCTTTTCTTCAAACGGGTCGCCTACCTGTACGCTCGGCAGCGACTCCGCGCTGTTTTCGCTGATGTCGGCCGATGCAAATGATGCGCCGCCGATGCCGTCTTTACCAGTTGAAGCGCCCACAATGAACACTGGATTGCCCACGCCATGCGATGTAGCCGACACTGTTTGACCGACTCTTACCACGCCAACGCTCATCGCGTTTACCAGCGGATTGGTCTGGTAGCAACTTTCGTAATACACTTCGCCAGCCACTGTAGGCACGCCAAAGCAGTTGCCATAATGGCCTATACCTTTTACTACACCCTTAATCAGCCACTTTGTTTTGGGATTATCTACCTTACCAAAGCGCAGCGAGTTGAGCGACGCTATAGGGCGTGCGCCCATGGTAAAGATATCGCGGTGTATTCCCCCTACGCCAGTTGCAGCGCCCTGAAAAGGCTCGATGGCCGATGGGTGGTTATGGCTTTCTATTTTAAACACGCATCCCCAGCCGTCGCCTATATCTACCAGTCCGGCATTTTCCTCGCCTGCCTTTACCAGCAGCTTAGCGCCATCTCTTGGCAGTGTTTTCAGCCAGGTTATAGAGTTTTTATAGCTGCAATGCTCACTCCACATTACGGAGTACATAGCTACCTCGGTAAAATTAGGGGTACGCCCCAAGATCTCAGTTATTTTATGAAACTCTTCTTCGCGAAGACCCAGTTTTACGGCTTGTTCCAGTGTCGCAATCATGGGGTAAAAGTAAGTATTTTTAGGTGTATCGTAATACTTTAGGCAAAAGTTGTACGTGCCGGGAGTTCTGCTTAGCCACTAAAATTATGAGCAGTGAAATTGTTTCCATAATGCCTACAGCGCCCAGAACGAATTATCAAAGGTATTTTTCAATATGACTGCTAATGTTCCCACAGCTGCTTTATTCTGTTCAAACGCCTACTAAGGGGCTTCCCAATGTTATATATTTATGAATCTTTCGCATCCGGTAAAAATTGGAGTATTTTTAGCCCATCCGTAATTGCTTGTCACTTGCGGATACCCATTTGCAGCGAAATCACCGGTAATGAAAGAACTCATACAGAAAACAACCAAACAAACAATAATAAGAGACATAAGCTGGCTTGCATTCAATGCGCGCGTATTACAGGAAGCCAACGACCCTCACAACCACATTCACGACCGGTTACGTTTTTTGGGTATCTTCTCCAATAATCTCGATGAGTTTTTCAGGGTGCGTGTAGCTGCCCTAAACAAAATGCTGCTGCTGGGCAAAGAAGCTAAAATGCACCTGGAGGCCAATCCGGAAAGAATACTAAGAAAAATACAGAGCACAGTAATAACGCAACAGACTGAATTCGATGCCAGCTACTCAGCAATTATCACCGAACTCGAAAAGAAGAACATCTACATAAAAAACGAAAAGCAATATTCTAAAACGCAGAGAGATTTTGTTACCCGCTTTTTTGAAGAAAAGGTACGTACACAGATCATTCCGCTGATGATAGAAAGCATACCGCACATGCCGCTGCTTAGAGATAAGTCTATATATCTGGCATGCGTGTTGGGTAGCACCAAATCGGCAATGATGCAGCGGTATGCGCTAATAGAAATACCTACTAAAGTATTGCCGCGATTTGTAATCCTTCCTAAAGAAGAAGGCCATACCGACGTAGCCTTGCTCGAAGATATTATTCGCCTCAATCTATCAAGCCTTTTCGCGCCATTTGGGTTCAATAAATTCATGGGATTCATCATAAAGGTAACGCGCGATGCGGAGCTGGAAATAGATAATGATGTAAATACCGACCTCATAGCCCAACTGGAAAAAGGACTTAAAAACCGAAAACACGGTCGCGCTACCCGATTTGTGTTCGATAGAAATATCGACCCTTCGCTGCTCAATTACCTGACCAAAAGACTTGGCCTGAGCAAGAAGGACAATCTGATACCCGGCGGTCGCATCCACAACTTCAAAGACTTCATCAACTTCCCGGCCACAATTTTTGATGATATAAAACCACGCCAACAACCCTTTGTACACCCGCTACTCAAGCAGCCGTGCCGTATAATGGACATCATCGAAAAGCGCGATGTAATGTTGCATCTACCTTACCACTCCTTCGATTCGGTGATAGACCTGCTGCGCGAGGCAGCCATCGACCCGTTTGTGCAAAGTATTCGCATCACCTGCTACCGCCTTGCCAAAAACTCAAAGGTTATTAACGCACTGGTAAATGCGGTGCGCAATGGTAAGGATGTATTGGTGGTTATAGAACTCCGAGCCAGGTTTGATGAAGAAGCCAATATGCGCTGGAAAGCGCAACTGGAAGAAGAAGGCGTACGGGTGCACCTCGGCCTGCCCGACATGAAGGTGCATGCCAAAATATGTGTGATTAAGAAACGCGAGTTCACCCGCACCAAGCAATACGCTTTCATATCTACCGGCAACCTCAACGAAAATACCGCCCAATACTACGGTGACCACACGCTACTCACTACCAATCGCGCAATTATAGCCGACATCAACCGGATATTTGACTATCTGGAGAACCCTATAAAAAAGCCTAACAACTTAAAAAACTGCAAGGTATTACCGGTATCGCCAATAAATATGCGCAGGGCAATGCTGCTACAACTGGACGCAGAAATACGCAAGGCCCGAAAACGCAAAGAAGCAACCGCGATAATAAAACTAAACAGCCTTGTAGATAACGAGCTTATAGAAAAACTATATACCGCCGCCAAGGCCGGCGTTAGGGTGAAAATGGTAGTGCGCGGCATATGCGGCGCCTATACCGAACAAAAAGCCCTGAAAGGTAGGTTGACCGCGATTAGTATAATAGACGACTACCTGGAACATGCGCGCGTGTTTGTATATGGCGATGAAAAGGAAAGACAAGTGTTTATTTCGTCGGCCGACTGGATGGTGCGCAACCTCGACCACCGCGTAGAGGTGGCTACGCCAATTTACGACAAGGAAATACAGCAAGAATTGGTAGATATTTTGAACATTCAGCTTGCAGAGAACGTAAAAGGTCGTATCTTAGATAACGAGCAGACCAATACCTATGTGCAACGCCCGGAAGGAGAACCCGAAGTGCGCTCGCAAGAGGAGATTTACAAATACTTGAGCAACAAAGACTATAAGCATTGATACTTGCGGCAATTGATATAGGCTCTAACGCAGCCAGATTACTGATAACAGAAACATCTTTTTACAAAGACGGCACAGTAGATTTTACTAAACTAAACCTGCTACGCATACCGTTGCGCCTCGGTATGGATGTGTTTGACAAGGGTTATGTAAGCGATGAGAAGAAGGGAAAACTGATAGAAACGCTTAAAACCTATAAGCTGCTGATGAACATTTACGACGTTCAGGCCTTTAAAGCATGCGCTACATCGGCTATGCGAGACGCAGCAAACGGGCCCGAAATACTGAAAGAAATAAAAGAAGAAACCGGGCTGGATATACGTATCATATCGGGCGACGAAGAAGCCAACATTATATACGAAACACATATTGCGGAAAACCTGAGCCACAATAAGTCTTATATGTACATAGACGTTGGCGGCGGCAGCACAGAAATAACCATGTTCTCGCAAAATCAAATTCAATTCAAACAGTCGTTCAATATAGGCACCATAAGATTGCTGAATAATAAAGTGACCGATGAACAGTGGGATATGATGAAGCGGTATGTAAAAACCTATGCTCGCACCTGTCAGCCGCTGGAAGCCATAGGCACAGGCGGAAACATAAACAAGATATTCTCCATATCTAAACGTAAAGAAGGTCGGCCGCTATCGCTGCAACTACTGCGCGACTACTACAAAGAACTGAGCAACGTGCCCATGGAAGAGCGTAAACATCTGTATCATTTTCACGACGACCGCGCCGATGTAATTGTACCGGCCTTGCAGATATACACTTCTGTAATGCGCTGGGCAAATGCCGAAGAAATATACGTGCCCAAAATAGGCCTTGCCGACGGCCTGATAAAAGTGCTTTACGCCGAACTAACCGCAGCAAAACAAACAATCAAGGCAGAATAATACCCACCGTCAAAACTCGAGGATATTACTTCCTTTACCAAAGTATGATGCCAAAGGTGTCATATACTAACCGCGATCGGTCGACCAACCTCGCCGATGCCATAGGCATCGAATGTCTATAGCAACCTATAGAATTAAACGGGCCGATGCCATAGGCATCAAATGTTTATCGCAACCGATAGAATAAACCGCACCGATGCCAAGGGCATCGAATGTTTATAGCAACCTGCAAAACAAAACCCACCGATGCTGTAGGCATCAAATGTTTATAGCAACCTATAGAATTAAACGCACCGATGCTGTAGGCATCAAATGTTTATAGCAACCTATAGA
>CAIRYK010000026.1 GCA_903882805.1 uncultured Bacteroidota bacterium
CCATCTTATGGTGGTATTGCCGGCGGTGTTCACCTCTTCCCATTCCGAACAGAGAAGTTAAGCCCGCCATGGCCGATGGTACTGCACAACAATGCGGGAGAGTAGGTAGCTGCCATATATATTGAAAACGCCTCGACAATCGTCGGGGCGTTTTTGCGTTTGGGGGATTTTCGCCGGTCGGAGACCGGCTGACATGCGACCGTAAATCGCAATCAACGGTCACCTGAAATCTGATTTAGTTCGTTTTGCTCTTTATTTGTATTTTTATTGTGTAATAATAGTTCAACATGGACAGGAAAGAATTTCTAAGTGCGACTATTGCATTATGTAGCCTCGGGCTTATTCCTGCTGGTATATTTGAAAGTTGCAGCAAGGCCACCAACAATGGTCCCACAAACGTCAATTTCACAGTTGACCTTAATGCATCGGCGAATGCGTCGCTTAATAATGTTGGCGGAGCGCTAGTAGTAAGCGGAGTAATTATAATCCGTTTTTCAACTACAGAATTTTATGCGTATTCCGCCTATTGCACGCACGAAGGATGTCAGGTAGGGTATAACGCAACTTCGGCGAGAATAATTTGTCCGTGCCACGGAGGTCAATTCAACGCGAGCACTGGTTCTGTTCTGGCCGGACCTCCGCCTTCGGGTCTTGCAAAATACATTGTTACCCAAAATGGCAATATGCTTACTATCACATCCTGATACTTATTGCAATTAGTGTGTGCCTGAAATGTTTTAGTTTTCTAAAAAATAGAGTTGCCCCTTTTATTTTTAGCATTCCAAGCTTTATTTTTATTTTTTAAACGCGCCGGTATTTTTTATCCTAACCATTTAAAACGATAAGTATGAGCGATTATGGGTCTGCTATCAAGCTAAGAAAAAAAGACAAACTGCCAGTTACCAATACAGATTTAGAATGGGTAAAACAGGAAGTCGACAAAATCAAGAATCACACCTATACGAACGCACTTGGTGAACCGCTCCTTTACAAATTTGTGACTACGGAAAACGATCGCTCTCAAATGCTGATTTACCTGAGCGAATACTGGGAGGGAGATGGAGACGACGAAGCTCTCTTTGAGTTTGCAAAAGATAATGACCTGTTGCAATGCGAGGACATTAGCAAAGGCTTATCAAAATCAATAGGTGGAGTATTTGCAATGGAGCCAGTATTTGAAAGTTGGTAATTGCAGAAATTACTATTGTAATCAGTTCTTTTATTGTCGCCGGAATGCTTAATAAATAGGTATTCCGGCTTTTTTTTACTGTGTTTTTTTTGCGCGCTTAGTAAAGAGAAGCTCGATTGTCGATTATGTTTAATGTAGTTGTATTGATTTGCCTGCAATAAATAATCGCTCACAAACCAGTTTTACATACAATGGTTGCCGTCCATTAGCTGGTTTTTTCCGAAAATCCCCCTTTTTCTCACATATAATTATTACATTTTCCGCACACAAAATCGTTCAAATGCGTACTTTCGTAGTTCAAAATTCAATAGCTTACGAATATGCAACTAAAGCATGCGCTTATTTCCGGTGTCGCAATACTGACCATGGCCTCTTGTCAGGAAGCAGGAACAAAGCAAACCCCGGATACAACACCCTCCCGCAAATTACTTGATCCGGCGAATCTGGATACTACCGTTAGTCCGGGAGAGAACTTCTTTTTATATGCAAACGGCGCTTGGTTGAAAAACAATCCGATACCTAATTCTGAAACTAGGTGGGGTAGTTTTAACGAGCTTCAGGAAAATAATTACAAGGCGCTGAAAGCCTTACTCGATTCTGCCGCTTCTGTAAAAAATGCACCAGCCGGTAGCGCCACACAAAAAGTGGGTGATTTTTATCGTACCGGAATGGACAGCGTAGCAATTGAAAAAGCAGGCATTACGCCGCTAAACGAAGCGCTTACGAGAATAGATAATATTAAAGATGCTAATGGCCTTCTTCAGGAGATAACACTTGAACATACCCAGGGCATTGGGGCTCTATTTAGCTTTGGTATTTCGCCCGACGAGAAAAACGTTACCAAACAAATTTGCCAGTTTTCGCAAGGTGGTTTGGGTATGCCAGGTCGGGAATATTATACTGATCAGGATCCGCGCACAACAGGCATCCGCGAAGCCTACAAACAGTATATCCCTAAGGTGCTAAGCCTCATGGGCGCCGATTCTAATGCAGCAAAAAAAGATGCCGCAGATATCTACAAACTGGAATTGACTTTGGCTAACGCATCAATGACGCGTGTAGATATGAGAGATCCGTACAAACTGTATAATAAATTCAACTTAGACGGGATTGACAAATTGACGCCAGGACTTGATTGGAAGGCATTGTTTGCGGGATTGAAGATTACTGGTCAGGATTCGCTGATGGTGGCTACGCCCAAGTTCTTTACAGAAGCCGCAAAACAAATGAAAGCTACGCCAATTGAAGTTTGGAAGAAGTATCTTAAATTTCACCTTGTCAACGACCTTTCTCCCTACATGAGTTCGGCGTTTGATACCACCCATTTTGCATTCTACAATAAAACGCTCCGTGGCCAGAAAGAACAACAGTTGCGTTGGAAACGCATTTTGCGCGTAGTTGACGGTTCAATAGGCGAATTGCTGGGGCAGATGTATGTGGATAAGAACTTCAAACCTGAGGCGAAAAAACACATGCAGGAATTGGTAGATAATTTGCAGAAGACTTACGCTGATCGCATACAGAAGCTGGACTGGATGAGCGAAGAAACCAAGAAGAAAGCTTTGACTAAGCTCAATGGCTTCATGAAAAAAATCGGTTATCCCGACAAATGGAGAGAATATAGCGCGGTAACGATAGTTGGTAATGATTATGTAAAAAATGTATTGGCAACCTCGCAGTGGGAATATAATTATGAACTGAACAAATTGGGTAAACCAGTAGATAGGGCAGAGTGGGGAATGACACCGCCAACAGTTAATGCTTATTACAATCCATCTTTCAACGAAATTGTATTCCCTGCCGGTATCTTACAGTATCCGTTCTTTGATGAACAAGCAGACGATGCGGTTAACTATGGCGGAATTGGAGCGGTTATTGGTCATGAAATGACGCACGGTTTCGACGATCAGGGTCGTTTGTATAATGCAGATGGTAACCTGAGCAACTGGTGGACTCCAGCCGATTCTACGAACTTTACTATTAAGTCAAATGTCGTTATCGATCAGTTTAACAAAATAGTGGTAATGGACACGACTCATGCTAACGGTCGACTTACACTTGGAGAAAACCTTGCCGACCTCGGTGGATTGAATATAGCTTACGAAGCGTTCAAAAAAACCAAGCAAGGTCAAAGCAATGAAAAAATAGATGGATTCACTCCCGATCAGCGCTTTTTCCTTAGTTGGGCACAAGTATGGCGTGCAAATACAAGACCCGAAGAAATGGCATCAAGGCTGAAAATGGATCCACACTCACCATCAGAATTGCGTTGCAACGTAACCCCAAGTAACATGGAAGCATGGTACAAGGCTTTTAATATTAAGCCAACTGATAAAATGTTCAGACCGGAAGCGGAAAGAGCAAGAGTATGGTAAAAGCAGTTTATAAAAGAATCCCTCCAAAAAATTGGGGGGATTTTTTTATGTTTGGGTATTTATATTGGGAAATGTGTTTATATTTGTTTTTCCTTTTAATAGCAACTTAAAAGGAGTTTGGAGCTTTTAATTTTCAGTTATTTAAAAATAAAAGTTGCAATAAACGTTGATTAAACCAACCCTTTTTTATCATTTTTCTGTCTTTTATACTGACAAGATTATTATTTAGTTATAACAGGTTACCCACAATTTCGCGAGTGTGTGTAAATACCTTTTGTAATTAGAAAAAATCACTTAAATTTAACCTGAGTTTTTTAAACTTGATTCTTATGCGTAATCGGTTACTATTATTTGCACTATTTTTCATTTCATTCAGGAGCAGTTATGGCCAGATGGTTGGCGGCAATATGTTTTTGCAAGGAGCATATGTTGAGATAGGTTGTTGCCC
>CAIRYK010000027.1 GCA_903882805.1 uncultured Bacteroidota bacterium
CCGGGGTAAGGAATTTCAAACACTCCAACCCAGAATGGGTTGAATGTGAATAGGCAATATGGATTTTTAATATTTGTAATATACAATAGCATATTCAACTCTTTCAGAGTTGGACCTTATTTTCCTTAATACCGGAGGTTTCACCTCCGGCTACGCATATTTTAGCCCATTCGGGCTAAGTACGAATTACAATCAAATGGAGTGACAAATTTTCGACTATAGCTTGCCGATTTATGAAATAAAATTGGTATTATTTAAAATCCCGAACTATAGAAAAGCAATTGGTCCACAAATATTATTAGTTGGCGCCTATTCTGCATTGCAAGGTTCAGAGATATAAAAATGCCCGCACATTGGCGGGCAGAAAATAAAATACTAAAACAACATTAATATTTGTAGCTGATACCCAATTGCACCATGCCTTTATAGCCGAACCCTATTTCACCAAATCCATTAAGTTTTCTTCCCACTTTTATCCCTATCGGCGATATCTGAAAACCTGCGTAATTGTCAGTAGCGTCAATATGCTTGTCGCTGGTAAGGCTGGTATATTGCTCGCTTACAAACGAGTTGCCCAAACCAAAAGCGCCATACATAGTGGTCAATCCTTTGTGATAATAACGGGCCTGAAGTTCTGGCGCAATTGTTACTACATACCTTGTGCATAGGCCTGCTTTAGCGCCGCCTATCAGCAAATCTTTTGTTTCTTTCTCTACACCTGCTGTCAACCCTACTGATAACCATTGCAAAAGATTGCGCCTGTAACTACCAAACAATGCCCCCGAACTTCTGAAACTACCATACCCTACGCTCTTATCTGTGCCAAAAAGCTTGTAAGCATCTGCTTTTCGCATATCGTACCTAAGACTATCGTTTAATTTGTACACCTTTACAAATCTAACCGGATTAGTCAGGAAATTATCTCGGGTCACATAACCGTAGCTTAGCGAAAACTCATTCTTATTCGTATTCTTTTTAGGTTCTTGCACACGTATTTTTTGCGCATAAGCGTTGCATACTACACTAAGCGCCAATAAAAACATCAATATCTTTTTCATAAACAAAAGGTCAAGTTGTCAAAACCCATCTTCAATGAATAGTAATAACAAAATTTATGCCAAAAATTACGTTAAAGTTGCATAAGGTAAACGGAGATTTGAAATGAATATTGTAGCAACAGATGTCTCTATTATTCCACAATCGTTTTGCAGGGTTACACAACGATAAGAAAAAAGTTAACAACGACGCTTATCGCCCTTAAAATGTCGCTTAATACCCGAACTACAAACTATGGGCAACCTATATTTGTATCATCCGTTTTAGGCGGGCGACCAGTATCTTTTCACACATAAAAACACCCAAAACATGCAAAAAATAACACCTTTCCTTTGGTTTGACGGCAATGCAGAAGAAGCCATGAATTTCTACACTTCAATCTTTAAAAACTCAAGAATCGTAGGCTTGCGCCGCTATGGCGAAAGCGGCCCTGGCCCAGCGGGCAGCGTTATGACCGGCACTTTTCACCTCGACGGTCAAGACTTTATGGCATTAAATGGTGGGCCTATGTTTAAGTTCTCTCCGGCGATATCTATGTTTATAAATTGCGAAACACAGGAAGAGGTAGACTGTTTTTGGGAAAAACTGTCTGAAGGCGGGAAAACCAACAGGTGCGGATGGCTCGATGATCAATTTGGCATAACATGGCAAATTGTCCCATCTGCATTAGGTCGCCTTCTGGGCGATAGCGATCCCAAAAAAGCAAATAACGTTATGAAGGCCATGTTGAAAATGGAAAAAATAGATATCAGCCTGCTTATGGCTGCTTACAACGAATAAAAAACACAAGTAAGAATATATGAATACCGGCAACCCAACAGGACCAGCAACTATAGACGAATACATTGAAGGTCAGCCAAAGGAATACAGAGCATTACTGGAGGAGATACGCAGCATTATTTTATCTGTTGCTCCAACAGCAGAGCAACTCATTAGCTATCAGGTACCTTCGTTTAAGTATATCTATATGCTTGTGGGTATGGGTGTTACCAAAACTCATTGCAGTTTGTATATAATGAGCAGCGCACTGTCCAGGAAGCTGAAAAGCCAACCTGGCTTCAGCGGCATAAAAGGAACAACGCTACACTTTGCACTTAACGAGCCAGCGCCAAAAGAGCTAATAAATAACATTGTGGAGCTACGCATTGCAGAAAATGAGCAAATATTTGCCGACCGTCAGCAGAAGAAATCGATTTTACGGAAATCGAAATAATTGTCTGCTGACAGGTTTGGCGAAAGCCTATCCTATTTCATTATATTGTAGTTGATTTCAACGTTTCGCTTACTACCTTTGGTAGCATTACAGCGCCGTATTTTTCGAAAACACAGAAACCAACCTACAACGTAAGGGGTAATGAAAGCAAAAAACTTGTCTCTCCAGAACAAAAAAAAACTTATTTTCTTATGGGACGTTTTTATATCCCTCATGGCCACTTACGCAGCCATCGAAATTCCTTTTGCGTTAGTCGCCCCCTATCAACCCGTTGGTATTGTGCACTTGCTCAACTATATTGTATCCTTTAGCTTTGTTGTCGATTTTGGGATCCGCATATATTTAATGCCCAAAAGCGCGGCAAAAAAACGACTGATATTCCGCTACTTTGATGTATCCTACTTTCATAAAGGGTGGCTTATTATAGACTTTTTCGCTGCAATACCATTTGCTGTATTTATTGCCCCTGGTCCTGCCTATTTTCTTCTTGCAGTCAACGTTCTGAAGGTGTTTCGTATCCTCAGCTTCCGGTCAAACTGGTTAACTGGCATACAGTTCAATCCGGTTATCATTCGGCTGAGCTATTTTTTCTTTTATCTGGCATTGAGCGCGCATTGGGTTGCCTGTTGCTGGCTGTTTATCCGCGGCTCATTTACCAACCCCGCCATAGCCTACTTAAGTGTTAGCAACGAATACCTGAAAGCGCTGTATTGGGGGGTTACCACAATCACAACTATTGGCTATGGAGATATCTCTCCAAACCTGAGTAAGAACGCCGAACTTGTATTTACCATGTTTGTACAGATTCTGGGGGTAGGCGCATACGGTTATATCATTGGTAATATAGCCAATATGCTATCTAATATGGATATCGCTAAAGTGCGGCATCAGGAACGCACCGACAGAATGAATAGCTTTATGAAGTCGAAGAAAATACCTCAGCAGCTACAAGAGCAGGTACATCAATACTACAACTACTTGTGGCATACCCGTCGTGGGTACGACGACATGACGGTGCTTGCCGATCTGCCCGACTCGTTCCGTTTTGAGTTTGCCATGTTACTCAATCAGAGCATTATCGAAAAAGCGCCATTGTTCAGTGGGGCAAGCCCTTCTTTACTTCGCGAGGTTGTTGCGCAGCTCAAACCAGCAATTCATGTACCCGGCGATGCAATTTGCGTGTATGGCGAAATAGGCGACAAAATGTACTTCATCAATAAGGGCTCGGTTGAGGTAGTTTCACCCGATGCCGCTCAGGTATATGCAACACTACGCGAGGGCGATTTTTTTGGCGAAATTGCATTATTGCTTAAGCGCCCCAGAAACGCTACGATACGCGCTGTAGACTATTGCGACCTTTACACACTAGACAAAGCTTCATTCGACTCCGCAATATCAAACCATCCCGACTTTGAATCGCATATAAAAAACATGGCGAAGGAACGTATGAATACGTAGCGTCTACCTGTAAGGAATCTTAGTTGAATCTGGGTAGGTAAATAAAAGGACGTGGGATATTGCAAACAGCTTAATTTTGTGGGCTCTTTGCACATTTCTACATGATTCCATCCGGCTTCTTCCCCGACAATGTCACCTACCACTTTTCGTCGCAGCAAATGGGACCTGAAGCATTGTCGGAAAACGAACTGGCTGTGGCGCAAAAATATGGCGCAAAACGATTTGCCGATTTCTGCACAGGCAGGTATTGCCTCCGGAAGTCGATAGCTCCTTACAATTTTACCGGCGATATACTTATAGGCGATCGCGGGATGCCCCTGCTACCCGACCATATTACCGCTTCACTTAGTCATTCTAAAAAGCTATGCGGAGCTGTGGCGAGCCTGAAACAAAACAATATATCGTTGGGAATAGATATTGAAACCAATGGCAGGGTACACGAGGAAATGTGGCGGCTGCTGTTCACACCAAAAGAAACAGCCTATCTATCGGCGCAAAACAAAGTAAACAGCGACCTCCTATCTACCGTATTTTTCTCAATGAAGGAAGCCTATTACAAGATGCAATTCCCACTAACCGGAGTTTACCTCGACTTTCCGGAAGTAGAAATAGAACATACAGATGGCTTTTTCGTCGTAACGCTGCTAAAAGACGTGAATGATCGGTTTCCTAAACATAAACAAACCTCAGGACATATGTTGAAGTTAGGCAACGAAATCATTACCTATTGCGCATTAACACCCTAAGTGTTATTTTTTTGCAACTGCTGAATTATCCGGCCGACTCAATTTCTGTAATAACTGCATTTACCTGATCTTCTGCAGTCCTTAACTTGGTCTGACAATATTTTATCAGTTCTGCTGCTCTTTTTATTTTGTCAGCAAGCACGTCAATAGTAGTGGTCTCATTTACTATGTCCGATTCTATTTCCTTCAGCTCATTAAATGCAGCTTCATAACTAAGGTGTTCATCCATTTTTTGCTTGTTTTGTGTTTATTGTTGCTTCCATGAGGGTATCGGTCATTGATATTGTTACCGTATCGCCTTCGGCTATTTGTTTTGCATCTGCTGCAATCTTCCCGTTAATATAGAGAATTGCAAATCCCTTTCTCAAAATATGCTCCGGATTCATCATTGCCACTACCGACGAAAAATGCTCGAGATAGCCCTTCTGATGATTGATATACATTTTGCTGTAATTCCTGATATTAGCAACCATGGGGTCCAAAGCCTGAATTTTACTCCAAATCTGTTGTTGTGCACGGTTGGCAATCAGTTTGCGCGCGCCAAGCAATTGTTCTTCAAAACCTGCATTGTGGGCTATTATGTACTCAGCTGCCTTTGTAGGCGTTTTTGTGGGCGAATGAGCCATAATGTCTACTATGGTCTCATTCCGCTGGTGGCCAATACCAGTGATGATAGGAATAGGGAATTTAGCAACAATCTGGCCGAGTGCAAAAGTTTCAAATATCAAAAAATCTGTTTGCGAACCGCCTCCCCTTATTATCACAACAGCATCGTATGCTTTACTACTTTTGTAAATATCTACCAATATTTGTCTTATCAGATGAGCATTATTTTCGCCCTGCACCGGCGTAAAATAATAGTCGAGGTAAAAAGCATAACCATACGGATTGTTCTGAAGCGTATGGACAAAATCTTCAAAACCGGCCGTATTGTTCGATGTTATGAGCGCAATCTTCTGAATGGTTAAGCCAAAATCAAGTTGGTTATTCCGTGTAATATATCTGTCGCCAATCTTCTGTATGAAATATGCGCATTCGGTTTCCAAACGTAACAAAATCTCCTGTTTCTGTCGCTCTAATGCCCCTATAGTAAAGTTTACATCTATATCTATCAGCGTTAGCTTCAAACCATATTCAGGTGAAAAAGAGACAGTTACACGCACCAGAACATTGAGTCCGTTTTGAAACCGTTGTCCTGTTGTTTCCTCAAATATCTTGATTTTACTAGCTCCTATCCTCCAGGCCACTGCATCTACCTTAGCAACAAGAGCGCTGCCGTTTTCCGCTTTCTCAACCAGCGAAAAGAAATGCCTTTCATCATTTGCCTTAAAGCTATGGTTTGTGATATCGGCAACAATCCAAAACGACTTCCCCTCGAACACATCATCTAATGTATCCTGGATCAATCCGGTAAGCTCAGCGAGGCGTATAAAATTCTGACCAATCATGCAGTAGCGTAATGTTAGGACATTTTTCGGTAATCAACAAAACGAAAGCCACTGCGCTGCATTATAACCACTGATGACAGTCAATGGCGTGCGCAGAACCGTTTTTTAACCTATCATTAAATACAAACAAGGTATCAAACAACAGAAAAGGAATAAATTGCGGAGTAAAGAAAAAACATGAATAAATTCAGCATTGCAACCGTTGCCTCAATAGGAAGTCTCTGTTTGTTTTCTTTCGCAGTTGCTGGCGATGCTGAACAATTGGTAATGAAAGCGGCAGAAAGCCAACTGCCCATACAATTGGCCAAAATACCGCAGGAGCAACAAACAGCATACGGCTTTTCTTTACAAGACAATCTGGAGTATTGTACTATTGGTAAACCCTACCGTATTCTGGAATTCAGTCAGGATTTTTACCTAAAAGACATTAAAGAAAATGTTGATTATCTGGTAATAAAAAATGAATGGCGTGCACCTGTACTTGCCAACAACGAACATCGAACATTACTTACGGTAAATGGCATTTCTGGCAATTATATTGTTGCCGGTCTTGGCGACGCCGCAATGGCGCGCGAACTACAACGCAGAGTAGATGGAATAGACAAAAAGGAAACTTTCTATATTCTGCGCATATTTCCGCTACTGGCAGAGTATTTTGTACATGAAGGTAATCAGTCTTTTGTAGAAGCAAAATTCATTCCGCTCAACTCAGCAATAGGCGCGATACCCGGTCTCAACTACGACGACAATAAAGAGTATTCTTTAACAGAGGTACAGTTTATGGTAAAAGATGCAATAAGGAAAAAATATGCGAAGCGTAAAGTAGAAGCAAAACCTAAAGCAAGATCGAAGAAAGCAAAATAACTATCGTTTTATAACGCCGGGTATTTTTTTTGCGGATGTATCTTTCAATGCCAACTCTCTAAAACAACGTGTCATTTCGTTGAATAAAGGAATAGATTCTTTACCGCCAAAATCGTAGTAGTATTTAATTCCTAATTCTACTGCAATTATTTTGGTGATTTCTTTTGCTTTCTTGCTTTCACCCACCATGATCAACTCCACCTTAGACCCTTTAAATAAAGGCTTTAATATGTGCTCGTAGCCCATGGTATTAAAAACCTTTACAACATGCTGCGAACCTGTAATAGCTTGTATAGCGCCAACCGTATTAATAGCGCACACTTCTTGTTCATACACATTGCAGGTAACATCTACTATAACCTTCCTCCTGACATCGCCCAACCAATAGGCTACCTCGCGTACATCAACGCACGCGGTAGCGATAAACACCAAATCGGCATGAAATGAGGCTTCCTCTATTGAGGTAACATGAATATTGTTAAAGAGTCGCGACAATCGAAATCTGGAATCAGCGCTGCTACCTTTCCAGGCCATATACACTTCATGCCCAGCAAGCGCAAAACCTGTTGCATACATTTCTGCAATTTCCCCCTCGCCAACAATGGCTATGTTCATGGATACGAATGTCTTATAATCCATATATCGCAATTTATTCAAAAGCTGGCGGCATATTCTGCGCACCAAAAATAAGGTCATTAAAAGGTGTTGCAACAATCACTGCAACTATATCTGCACAAAAATTTTTACAAAAAAATACAAATAGGGCTAAAGATGTACAGACATTCATTTTATCAAATGTCAGAATATTTTTACCAAAAACAAAATTTAATGTTAAAATAACCTAAAAAACACAACCCGATATTGATAGTTGCGATGCTGCAATCGAGAATAAAAATCTCACTACTTGTGTAGGAAAAAACGCAAAAGTACAAATGTAAACCAGCCATCCGATTTGTACACATGTATAAAAAACAATCGGGCTGCATTTTCTGATGCAGCCCGAAAGCAATTTTTATAAAATTAAAATCTACTATTTACCACGACCGTGTTTGAGCGACATAATTACCCTACGGTTTTTAGCTCTACCTTCTATTGTGCTATTGTCCGCAATAGGATCATTAATTCCATGACCTACAGCCTGCAGACGCTTACCGTTGATGCCTCTTGTAGTCAAGTAAGCTTTTACCGCGTTAGCGCGTCTTGTAGACAACACTTTGTTGTATGCCTCTCTACCTGTGTTATCGGTATAACCGTCAATCACGATGAATGAACTAACGTCTTCGTTCAATTCATAGATAGCGGTTTCAAGCACTGGGAAAGAAACTGCGTTGATGGTTGTTTTGTTTACGTCAAACAGGATTGGCGTAGAGATATCGGGTCTTTCTGTCTTCTCTTTTGATGGAGGAGGTGGTGGCAAAGGACATCCGCCATTGCTTGCAGGACCATATTCGTTAGGGCATTTGTCTTCCTTATCTGGTAAGCCATCGCCATCTGTATCTGGACAGCCTTTGAACTTAGGCAAACCTGCAACGGTAGGACAATCATCTTCCCTATCTGGAATATAATCGCCATCAGAATCAGGACAGCCTTTGAACATAAGCGGACCAGCCTTTGTTGGGCAAGCGTCATCTTTATCAGGTATTTCGTCGCCATCTGTGTCGGGGCAGCCATTAAATTTAGGCAGACCAGCTACATCTACGCAAGAATCTTCCATATCTATTATACCATCGCCATCTTTATCAGGACAACCCTGAAGCGCAAGCGCACCGGAATCATTAGGACATTTATCTTTCTTGTCTGGTATACCATCGCCATCGCTATCTTTAAGTTTGTGCAGGTAATAACGCAAACCTAAGTTACCGCCATATGACTGTGCAATGTTTGAAGTAACTGAACTTGTAACTGAAGTATACTCACCTACTTTGTCGGTCAATCTGTAACCGCTTTTAGCTGAATTTGTAAATGGTTGATACATATAGTACACACCCAAGTTGAGCGCTACCCTGTCTGAGAAAAAGATGCTCAAAGATGGCTGAGCCATGAAACCTACAGAACCCTGAGTGTAAGATGTAGAACCATCTTTTTTATCCGGCTCTTGATTCAGGCCAACGTTACGACCGCGAACATTGCGATGAAAGTTGAAAGTGTCTGCAACGTTATTACCGTTATTCAATCTGTTTATCGCATCTTTTGTTATCAAAAGGCTGTTTACAGAAGGATTTGTTTCGTTGTCGTACACAGCTACATCTGTACCATTTGTACTTGGCACGTATTTGTAGATTGCCTCATAGTCAAATGATGCATTTGTTTTGTACACATTCGTCAACTGAAGATTATACAAAATTCCAAGATCCATGTTAAAGCCGATTCTCTTTGTGAATCTGTTCTTATACTTCAACATCAATGGAATGTTCATATTGGTAATCTCCAGCTTCTCAACTACCGGACGATTAGCAGTAATCAATTGACGGAAGGTGTTACCTCTGCTGTCAACAGATTGATACTGAACATTAAACTGATCAAGTGTAAGATCGCCGGTTTGATATAAATACATGAAACCAGTACCTACGCCAAAGTGCGCCTTATTACCAAAGAAGTAACCCAATTGAATGTCGCCGCCATAAGACATGCCATTCGTGAATTTCAGCTTGCCGGTATTCAGTTTTATGCCATTTGTATAGTTTGGAAATGTATTTGCCTGAGTAATATCGTGGGTAAGAACGCCTGCAAGTCCATTAACATCTAAAACCCACCTTGATAAAAAACTATCGGCAGCCCAAATGCGCGACTTCATGCTATCCAATGAGTTTTGAATGCTGTCGTTTACAAAGCTCGTTCTGGCGCTATCCGCATTTACATTCGGATCGGCCGTCTGAGCAAAAGCCGATGAAGCTCCGTGGGCTGCGATTAACAAGAAAAGTATTTTTTTCATCTATTCGTTTTTTAATGTTGAGAATTTAGTTTTTAATAAACCTTGAAGTAGCAATTTTTACACCATCGCTGTAAGAATCAACCAAGTAGCAGCCTGCTGGCAGGTTAGCAACATCAATTTTTACTTTATGGTTTATTGTGGGCTCTGTTCTTAATTTCTGACCAAGCATATTGATAATGTCTACCTGAATATTACCTTTTACAGCTGTATTAAATTCAACGTTCACATAATCGCTGGTAGGGCTTGGGTAAATCTTCATGCCTGCGTCAACAGTTGAGTTTACATTAGCAACGCCAGTTGGCTTGTTGTAATAAGCTTTCTGTGTGCAACCATTGTGCTTTGTCAATACCCAGTATCTTCTGGTAGCAAAATTAGCATCAGGGCTTGTATAGCTTTGGTTGAATGCGCCTTCTATTATAAATGACTCGAACGTAATCAGGTCATCATACCCCCACTGGTAGCTATCCATATTGTTCTGCAAGCAGATAAACTCACCCTGGAAGTATATTACTGTTGGATTCTCTGCAACACCATCTGTTACGTTAACAATTACAGAATCTCTGCGCTGACAACCGGTGGCATTGATGATCGAAGTCAACACTACTTTCGCATCGCCGGGATTGTAGAAGTTAACATAAACATACTGCTTGTTTGTGCTTGCAGACCAAATCTGTGCATTTTCTGCCGACCAAACGAACTGCTGACCAACTGGCTGTGCAGTTGCTGCGTTGAAAGTCTGGTAGAAAGAGTTAGAGCAAAGCGGCGTTGGCGTATTAGAAGTAATGTTAGATCCTGCCGGAGCCGGATTAACTTTCAATGTAACGTGTTGTACTGTTATGTTAGAACATCCGTTTGCTGTAACACGGAACAAATAGTCAACAAATTTCGCTGTAGAGGTACTGTTATAAAGTGTTTCTCTGATACCAGATGTGCCAAAGTTTGTAGAAGGATTAATACCGGCTACTGATGGACGCGTCCATGCAAATGTAGCTCCTGCTACGTAGCTTGCTGGCGAATAAGCCCATTCTACGCCATTACATACACTGTCGTAGCGAACTGAGGACAAACGTGGAGTAGGATGAACTCTTACAGGAATAGTAACAGGAGCTGCTGTGCAACCGTTTGCTGATGCGGTAAACACATAAGCAAGATCAACGCTAACATTGGTAGTATTTACCAACATTTCCATCGGGTTGTTGGTACCAGAGTTTGCAGCCTGTAATATACCCGGAACATATGCGCGGCTCCAGTTGAATGTAGCGCCAGGTGTTGAACTTGTTGGCGCATAATTGAATGTGCTGCTATCGCAAATTGCAGGAGGAGTAAGTGAGCTAGTAATAATTGGCGACGGATTAACTGGTACTATTACGTTTTGTGTATTTGTACAGCCTGCCAGGTTGAGCGAGTAGTAGTAAGTATCTACTACAGGCAACGTTGTTGTGTTATTTAGAGTTTCTGATATATTACCGGCGCCAATAGCGGCAGTATTGCTGATACCTGGCACTACGCGACGAATCCAATCCATACTTGTTCCAGAGATAGTAGGGGTAGCTGTGTAAGTGAACGGTGTACCAGAGCAAATACCTGCAGGAGTAAGCGTGCTACTCAAAGTTGGCTTTGGATTAACAGTAACTGTAACCAGATAAGTAGGGCTGAAGCAACCACCTACTATTACAGAGTATTCGTAAGTTACCACTACTGGATGATCTGTTGTGTTTACCAGCACTTCGCTTGGAGGAACTGTGCTTGCCAAAACCGCAGGATTAGCAATACCTACTACGCTTGGGCGATTCCATTGATAAGTTACACCCGGAGTAGAACTTGCAGGTGAATAAGTAAACAAAGTACCAGAGCAATAAGAAGGGAACACACGTGGGCTGGTAAGTGTTGGCGTTGGGTTAACACGAACTGTAACATCCTGATAGTGGAAGCAACCGTTTGCACGTGTAGTGTAAGTGTAAATAACATCTACAGGCACTGCGCTAATGTTATTCAATGTTTCCATTGGGTTACCAGCGCCAGAGTCGATAGGGTTAGTAATACCAGTTACAATATTACGTGTCCATGTAAATGAAGAATCTCTTGTTGTGCTCGCTGGGTTATAGCTAAACAACGTGCCGTTGCAAATTGTTCCTGCGAGCAATGGGCTGCTCAACATTGGAGTTGGATTAACAACCACAGTTACTGTGTCAGTATGAGGACAGCCTGCAGATTGTAGTGTGTATACATAAGAAACTGTCAATGGAGCATCTGTGGTATTGACCAATATTTCATTAGGATTGCCTGTACCGCTGCTAATAGGATTGATGATACCTATAACAGTGTCGCGAACCCATGAGAAAGTTGTGCCGGGAGTAGCGCTCGCAGGATTGTAGCTAAATGTAGCGCCGCTGCAAATTGCTCCGGCAACATGGGCTGAACTCAGCATTGGTATTGGATTAGCTGTAATGGTTACTGTCATTGGGTTACCAGTGCAACCACCTACAGAAGGGGTAACGGTCAGGTGCGCTACCTGAGGTAGTGTGCCTGGGTTGTTGATTATCCAACTTGGAATATGTCCGGTTCCGCTTGCGCCGAGACCGATACTAATGTTATCGTTTGTCCAATCCATTGTTGCAGCAATAGATCCGCTAAACAAATAATCAGGAGAAGAAAGACCATGGCAAATCGCAGTATCTCTCACGGCATAAACATCAGGAACAGGATTAACTGTCACACTGATCGGGTAAGCCACACTTGTGCAAAGACCATTGCTAATTGTAAGCGTGCCATTGTAGGTAGCGCCTGCTGTAGCGCCTGCTGGCACGTTAATGGTAAAAGGTGTTGTTGGCAATGAAGCGCCTGTTACGTCAGCAAAACCTTCTGCTATTGCTGCAGCATCCCATACGATATCGTAAGTTCCGTCGTTTGTATAAGTTATAGCTATTTGACCATCACCTACATTATAACCTTGAGTGTGCGTTACTAAAGATGTTACAGCTGGATCAGCAAATGAAGAACCGCCGCCGCCGCCAGTCCACACGCCGCCGCCGCCGCCATAGTAACCGCTGCCGCCGCCGCCGGCTACGCCGCCAAGCAAGCTGCTAACGCCGCCCATACCAAAAGTACCAGCGCCGCCAGTAGGCCAGCCAGACAATGTTGCTGCTGAACCGCCAACAAACTGATTGCCGCCGCCAGCATGAGATCCACCTACATTAGCTTCACCGTTTGCTGCAATGAGATCGCCGCCATTACCGCCTGCATAAGCTCCATGTGGGTTATCCCATCCATTACCGCCGCCGCCGCCGGCAACTACAATACGGTTAGAAAGCGCTGTGCCGCCCAAACGAATATCTGATGCGCCGCCGCCGCCGCCGCCGCAACCTACGCCAGGATAATAATAGGCATCGCCGCCGCCGTTGTAACCGCCAAACGCAACAGGAGCTGCTGAACCTGGGCTTCCTGCGCTTCCTACAACCATAGTAAGCGTTTGACCAGGTGTAACGTTGATAGAACCCTGCACCCTACCGCCGTTTCCAGGATTAGGGGTAGTACTAACATTGTCTGCCCCGCCAGATGCGCCCAAAGCTACAAAGCCAATACTGGTAATACCTGTTGGTACTGTCCAGTTGACCATATCGTGCACTGCTGCAAACGGTACTGTTACCGGACCAACGCCAGAAAGACTTGTAAACGATATAGAAGCGCTCGTGGTACCCCGGCACACAACTGGATTAGCGCCTAATGCCAAAGATGGAGGCGGCATTATAGATAACGTAATGGTTGCCCATGCTGTATCTGTTCCGTCTGTTACCCCTATCTTAAATTGGTCGGGACCAGAAAAACCAGTTAATGGTGTATAGACAAGACCAGAAGGAAAGAATGATATTCCTGAAGAAGTAGCTGTTGCAGGAAAACCGGAAAGACTACCTCCGCTTATTGGCGCCGACTCAACGAACCATGTTTGCGTATCGAAGAAATCAATGTCGGTAACATTCAACCATGAACTGATATTCCAGCTCACATCTTGACATACCATTCGGTTCTGCGAACTACCTCCGTCAAATGAGGGTCTGTTGTTTGCAGAAGCATTCAATTGCATGCAAAACAACAAGATACCCGATAAAAAAATCTTCCGCATAAATCGGCCTTTTTTCGCATTTTCTTTAGTATTCGCTAAGCGAGGGTAAAAAATTCCTGATCCCATATCAATATAGTTTATGAAACAATGCCGAAAAGTAGTAAAAAAAACCTGAATAATAGTGTTTTGACCTATTTTTTTAAAAAAATATCCTCCAACACCCAAGCAAAATATATTAACATTTAGTTAAAAGAATGGACGACTTGAAATTACCTTTAGGTTATTTTTGCAATTCAGTGGGATTTTTCTCTATCCACAAGCCCCAAAAAGGCGCAAAAAAAATTTATGTAAACCATAGTCACCTTACCTTAGGATCAAACACATTGAAAATATCCAACAGCCAAATTTTTACAAAACGCTAAATTTGGCATACACAATTGTTTGCCTTTTTCACTTCGGCTTACCTGCTAAACTCCTGCAATTATGCACTTATTCCAGACTCGCAAACACATTAAAAAATACAAATACCACATGCAATAGTAGCATAGGTAGGCAAAAAACAGCAATTATAGCAGTATTTTGTTGCTTTACAGGCCAAAATGGCTAGAGAAACCGAAAATGCATGACATTTTTTCTTATTCCTAAAAGTGGAACAGTTTTTATAGCTATTAGGGAAAGCACACAAACATGAACCTAAACAATTTCACAATCAAGGCACAAGAAATTGTGCAGCAGGCACAGCAACTGGCATTCGATGGTCAAAGCCCTTATATAGAAACAGCCCATCTATTGCTGGCATTGCTAAATGATGCAGATGGACCAATTTCTTATCTACTGAAAAAGAACAATGTCAATACCGGCTTTGTAGAAAATAAAATAAAAGAGCAACTTAATAAAATACCCAAATTACAAGGCGGACAACCTGCCCAAAACATTAGTCGCGACGCCAACAATGCTATGATGAGAGGCGCCGCCATTCTTAAGACCTTTGGCGATGAATTTGTAACGCCCGAACATTTACTTATAGCATTATTGCAAGGCAGCGACGACACCAGCAAAACCCTGAAAGATGCCGGGCTTACCGAAAAAGGACTTGTAGCGGCAATTAAAGAACTACGCAAGGGCAGCACTGTAAACAGCCAAACTCAAGACCAACAATACAACTCGCTCCAGCGTTATGCCAAAAACCTGAATGAATTGGCCAGAAACGGCAAATTAGATCCGGTAATTGGTCGCGATGAGGAAATAAGGAGAACATTACACATTCTCAGCCGCAGGTCTAAAAACAATCCGATACTTGTAGGCGAACCTGGTGTTGGTAAAACAGCCATTGTAGAAGGACTGGCGCACCGCATAATAAATGGCGATGTGCCGGATAACCTGAAGTCGAAAATTATTTTCGCGCTGGATATGGGTGCGCTGATGGCCGGAGCAAAATACCGGGGTGAATTTGAAGAGCGCCTGAAAGCTGTAATAAAAGAAGTGACAGAAAGCGATGGATCAGTGATTATGTTTATCGATGAAATACATACGCTGATCGGAGCAGGAGCAATGGAAGGCGCGATGGATGCAGCCAACATACTGAAACCTGCCTTAGCTCGCGGAGAACTAAGAGCCATTGGCGCCACTACGCTGAATGAATACCAAAAATACTTTGAGAAAGATAAGGCGCTGGAAAGAAGGTTTCAGAAAGTGTTTGTCGACGAACCATCTCAGGAAGATGCTATTTCTATCCTGCGCGGACTAAAAGACCGCTACGAAAGCCACCATCAGGTACGGATAAAAGACGAGGCTATAATAGCCGCGGTAGAATTGAGCAGCCGCTATATATCCGACCGTTTCCTGCCAGATAAAGCAATTGACCTCATAGATGAGAGCGCTGCCAAGCTCAAGCTGGAACTCAACTCAATGCCAGAGGCGCTGGATGAACTGGAACGCAAGATCCGCCAACTGGAAATAGAACGCGAAGCCATAAAACGCGAAAATGATGCTGAAAAGCTCAAAGAACTCAGTCAGGATATATCTGTGCTGAGCGTGCAACGCGACACCATGAAAGCTAAATGGCTGGAAGAAAAAGAAATAGTGGATAAGATAAACAAGTCGAAAAACACTATTGAACACCTGAAACTGGAAGCTGAGCAAGCCGAACGGGAAGGCCACTATGGTAGGGTTGCAGAAATACGGTATGGTAAGGTGCAACAGGAAGAAGCAAAAATAGATGCACTGAGCAAGCAACTCGACGATATGGAGGGTCAGCAAAAACGTTTGCTCAAAGAAGAAGTAGACGCTGAAGATATAGCCGAGAATGTAGCAAAAGCAACAGGCATACCTGTGCAGCGGATGCTGCAGGGTGAACGCGCCAAACTGTTGCACCTGGAAACGGAACTGCACAAACGCGTAGTGGGACAAGACGAAGCGATTGAAGCTGTTGCCGATGCCATTCGCCGCGGCAGAGCCGGACTCCAAGACCCGCGTAAGCCAATTGGTTCATTCATCTTCCTGGGCACTACAGGCGTGGGCAAAACCGAGTTGGCAAAAGCGCTGGCGGAAATACTTTTCGACGACGATAGCATGATGACTCGTATAGACATGAGCGAGTACCAGGAAAAACACAGTGTGAGCCGCCTGGTGGGCGCGCCTCCGGGATATGTGGGCTACGACGAGGGCGGGCAGCTAACAGAAGCAGTGCGCCGTAAGCCCTACTCTGTGGTGCTACTCGATGAAATTGAAAAAGCGCACCCTGATGTGTTCAATATACTTTTGCAAGTGCTTGACGACGGCCGGCTTACCGACAACAAAGGCCGCACGGTGAACTTTAAGAACACCATCATAATTATGACCAGCAATATGGGTAGTCATATAATACAGGAAAACTTTGCAGATCTTACAGGTAAAGACATAAGCAAGGTAGTAGAATCGACTAAGGAGCAAGTAATGGATGTACTTAAACAAACGTTACGTCCTGAGTTTTTGAACAGAGTAGACGATGTTATCATGTTCCAGCCGCTGATGCGCAAAGAAATAAAGGGCATCATCCGCATACAACTCGAGCAATTGCAAAAACAACTCATAGCTCAGGGCATCGACCTTCAGTTTACAGACTATGCACTCGACTATCTCGTAACTCGTGGCTTCGATCCACAATACGGCGCACGCCCATTGAAGCGTGTAATTCAGAAAGACATCATCAACCTGCTAAGCAAAAAAATAATAGGCGGTGAAATAGACAAAACTAAACCAGTACTCATAGATGTTTTTGACGGTGTAGTAGTAATGAGAAACAACCAATCGTAATTCAAATATTTCAAAAAAAAACAAACGGGAGCCGGCAATTCGACTCCCGTTTGTCATTAAATACTTACCAGAAACAATACCAGTAGAATAAAGAAAAGCGCAGCTAATACTATTAGCATCATAATTGACCCACCTTTATCTGTTTCTCCGGTATTATGCTTTATATCCTCTGCAAACTCAATGTTTAATACGCTGGTCAAGGGGATAGGTAGTTTATTATTTACAATTATGAACGCGCTTTCTATACTACTTACCGAAGTAGTGACCCGTACAACATCCTTTGTTCGCTGAATCGTAATCGCAACATTTTTTACAGGTCGCTCATGTTCAAGTTTTGCAGAGAGCAACGTAGCCCAATATTGAGGTTTGGCATTGTATGCATTTGTGAAACTGGTAAGCGCTAATTGATGCTCCTTTACAAATTTCACCATATTAGTTTATTTAAAAGAGCAAACATTTTGCCTGCTCTTTTATTAACAATTACCAATTCATCAAAAGCTGTAAAGCAGTGAGATGCTGGAATTAATAGCGGTCCGCGGCTGATTGTATCGATCTATCATCCTACCCGCATTATTTTTTCTATTGGTATTCGTAATTTCAAAATCAGGTTTAGTATATAAGTAGTCGCCATTGATTGCTACACCAAACCTTCTCGTAAAATCATAACGCACACCAATACCGCCCTGAGCTGCAAAGGCAAAATTCGACGATTTTACCTGTCCAAACGTACCAACCTCGTTGTCCTCAAGATATACGTTGTATCCTGCAAGATGAGCAGAACTCAACCCACCCAACAACCTGAAATCCAGATATAGTTTTTCAGTAATGGCCGACGACCACGTAGCGCCAATCAAAAAATTAATATTGTAATTTCTTCCTTCTACACTTACTGTGCAACTGTCAACCCCAAAATCATCCTTAAACCCATCGGCAAGGCGCCTCGCACCAACAAATGCAAATCCCTGATAGTTTACAACTGCAGATAGTGATAGGTGTTTTTTTAATAAATAATTACCAGACACACCGAACACTCCGCCCGTACCTGAAAATCCCGACTTATTACTTGAATAATCCGTTTCACTTAAGCTGCCTGTGGGTATTGCTAAACCTGCCATTATACCAAATTTCCACTTACTTTCCTGGGCATGGAACACTTTGCTGCCAGTGGTTTGCCCCTTCGCTGTAACTTGCGTAAAGAGCAGTACTGCTACCGCATATAATACTTGTTTCATTTCTTTGCTTTTTTCGATTAAAGAATATTAATGGTAAAATTCACATCTGCATCGGTAGATCCGCGCTCGCAGTCGCCGTTCTTTACATTGGGCTGATGATGCAGTGACACTTCAAGATTACCGGCGCTAATATCGCCGGTGGTAAAATCGGCTGTTAGTCCAAGTTCCAGCGCAGGCACATTGGTGTCTTTATCAGTACGTTTAACACTGAGGTTTAGGCCACTGTAGATACCATAGCATATCAAGTGGTAATTTGCGCGGTCTCTTATTTCAGTGGTTATGTCCTCAGCCGGCGATTTAGATTCATCCATAAAGAAAACCTGCACATTGTACTTTGCATTTTTCCTCAAATTAAGCGTTGCATGAGATAGATCTGGCGTACCTCCATTGGGGTTTAAGTCCACCCATTTAGCAGTTTGCACATCGGCTGTGTCAGCTATATTTGTTGCCACAAGTTTCACCGTGGTTAAAAACTCATTACCTGGGGCAGGCGGAGATACTGCTTTTTCCTCCTTATTGCAGGATACCCAAAATAAAGACAATGCTACAATAGCCATTGTCAAAAACGTTATTTTTCTCATATTTAGTTTGATTTTTTGATTAAAATGATAATTTAGTTCTGATAATAAAGTTCACCCCCAGCTCGTCGCTATAGTACCTGAAATGATTCAGGTAATCGCGGTACTTCGTATTGGCTAAATTATTTATTGCCAACCCGACTGTGAGTTTACCTTTTCCGATATTAGTTGCAAAACCAATGTTTGCGTTGAAGATGCTGTATCCTTTTGGCGGCGCTACATAATCGCTATTGCCGGGAACTCGCCACTGCCGAAGTACGCTCACATTTTCGAGACTAATAAACGGCTCTTTCAAAAATCCTATTTTCTTGAGCGCGCAGGTTAGTCCGTTTGAAAAACGGTCAGCGGGCATATACAGTAAAAAATTACCCTGCGTCAAATTACGACCTCTGACTATTGTGGCTTTTGATTGAGCTGATACATAACGAGTTAAATGTACATCTACTAGCAAATCCACACCTTGAATAACTGCCCTGTCTTGTGTATACTGAAAGGCAGGATATGCTCCGCTGATGAGTGTAACCGGTTGAGCCAATGGTCGCTCGTAGATGTAATTATCAATAAGATTATTGTATACATCAAGGTCAACACTTGCTATTTTACCTCTGTATTCAACTGCGAGGCTTGTATTCCACGACCGTTCCGACAAAAGTGAAGAATCGCCATTTTGGTAACGCGCATCGCTGAAATGTATACCATGAATATACAATTCATTAACAGATGGCGACCGCCATGCGTTACCTGTATTAAAACGCACATTTAGCTTGTCTGAAACCCGGCATGTAGCGCCTACCGTTCCCGTCAGGTTGTTGTAATCAAAAGTTGCTGAGTAGGGTTGCAGGGTTGTGTTGTTAAGCCTGTATACGCGCAGCCAGCGGTAGTCGTATCGTATACCGGCTTCAAAACTCAATCGTCCGATAGCATATCGCTCTATAGCAAAAAGGCCTGCAGTGTAATTACGAAAATTTGGTATCAAATACCGTATGCCCTTAAACACATTGCCTTGGGTAGCGCCAGCTACGCCTATGCTCCCGGATAAGCGGTAGCGCACCGGTTGATGATAAACCACTTCGAGGGTATGAGTAATAAGCTGAAAACTTACCTGCGGTTTTTTTAGTATTTCAGGGTCATTTGTGTAGGGCAAACTTATATCATACTCCTCGCGCAGATCGCGCTGGCGTGCAAATGTTGCCTCCACCCAACCTTGATTCTGAAACGTATATTTCACAACGCCCTTCGCCAATTCGTGGTTAACTTGCTGATAACTCCTATTGATGGCATACGAAAAGCCGGACTGAGCAATGGGCTGCGCCCGATTGAAGGCAGCGAACAAGTCGGCGACATTACCTACATGCGAACCTTCAAAAATCCCATTCTTCGTTCGGTATAGGCTGTAATAAATACCTGCGTCTAATCGTTTGCGCTTGTACCCTACCTCAGCAGAACCATCTGTTTCTTCAAGCCCGGTATTTTTGAGTACATAATCGGGGGCGTTGAAATTCCCGCCCCTTTTGTAGGTACCCTGAATACGATAGGCAAGCCCGACAAGCCTGCCGCCGCCAGCGCCCCTTAGCTCAGACGACAAAGTACCTAAAGAACCGTTGCTGGCGCCTACGGCATATACATCGCCGCCAATGCCAATAGATGTTGGCAATGGGCCCGGAGACAAAGACACGACACCGCCAATGGCATCAGCGCCATACCGTACACTTGCTGCTCCTTTGATTACAGCAATCTGACTGGCAATAAACGGATCTACCTCCGGTGCATGTTCAGCGCCCCATTGTTGACCTTCCTGCCTTACTCCATTGTTTATAACCAAAACTCTGTTGCTGTGCAGGCCGTGTATCACTGGCTTAGCAATGGAAGGACCAGACTGGATGGCATTCATTCCCGGCAGGTCTTTTACTGCCTCTCCAAGCGAACTACCTCTTGTCTGAAAAAGTGTAAGGTCTGTTAGCTTGGTCTGACTGAATGTAACGCCGATAACCTTACCGTATTAACCTGTACTTCATCAAGCGTTTGGCTAACCGACTTAAAAAACAAATCAATTTGCAAATTTTCATTCACATCAACCAATTTCCTAAGTGTATCGTAACCGGGAGCTATGCACACCAAACTAACTACCTTATTGCATGGTCCATCAACGGCATAAAAACCATTGCTATCAGTAACCTTAACAAAGACATTATCAATAAATATTTTAGCGGAAGGAATCGGCGTATGATAGCTATTGTCAAACGCATGTCCACTGATACGAAAACTGCACAGCTGCGCAACGCATTGAAAACTGGTTGATAATAACACAGTTATAAATGCCGCGGTTTCTAAAATTCGAACCACAACGATAATTTATGTTTTCTACATGCCCAAGTATGGGCATTAAATTTGTGCATGCAACCTACATAGCCTTTTTGCCGCTATTGTTCAGGCGATATTAAAAATCGCAATTAACATAACTCGCAGAAGTAACTGAAGCTGAGCACATTCCCAAAAATGAAAAAACTATACTTTCGATAGGGGGACCGCGAAGAGAGATGAAGGAGTGAAAAGAGAGAAATTCGAAATGATAGGAATGTAGATAATGTATTGTAGTTCTACAAACCTCACGAAACGAAAAAAGAAAAAAAGGAGTGGATACATAAGGAGCTAATGCTAATGCCAAAAATTGACAGTGCGTATGCTTTGGTCCAATTACAAAATCGCCTCTCTTATATATCGGGTGCTCCGTATCGGTATGCCTATATAGTAGATTATGCAAATATTCTTTTGGCATTACCCCTATTAGGAATACCACAAGCATACATGCGCTAACAACCTTTACTATTTGTTTTCTCAATGAAAAGCACCGATTACCACACCCTTCGTCGGCAAAAACCATGCCAGTTGTTAATGAAAATAAAAAGCTTAATATAAAACCGCCCCCGCAAAAAAAACAAAATCCCCAAAACGTCAGACGTTTTGGGGATCCAGTAAAGGTAGATTAGTTTATTACTTTACCATTGTTTTAAATACCTTGTCATTAACTTTCAATGGATATTCATGGCGCATCTTTTCGTTCCATTGTTTTTCAAGGAAGTCCTGATATTCTGCTACCACATATCCGCGCGCTTCTTCCAGCGTTTTCTGGCTCGGCGTTGCAAAAACCTCTCTTGCCACTACTACTGTATAGGGACCAGTAGCATTACCTACAGGATTGATCACCTTTACTTTACTGGCCGAAAGATCGCTTAAAGTTGCGTCTTTGTAACGAGAAAACTCATAACGACCACGCTGAATGGTTACTCTGTCCGGATTAGACTGAGTATTCATGTCTTTAGCAATTTGCTCGTCGGCTATTTTATTTTTAATCATAGCCATACCTGAGTCGAAAGCAGCCTTGTTCTTGTATTTATAGACAGAACCTTCAAAACCAGACTCCCACATATACTTGCCTTTATGTGTTTCGTAAAACACTTTTAAACCGGGTGTATCTTTTGCAGCCTTGCTCCATACGTTCCTATCCATCAGTTCGAACAACATAATGCCGTCGCGATATTCTTCCATAAGTACTTTAAACTCTGGATTTTCTTCTACGAGTCTGTGCTCTTCAAAATCGTTTACTACATTATTCACATACATAGTATAAGCATCTTTCACGACAGCATTCTTCGGACCATTTATTTTGCCGCGTGTAAGCGTCTCTACATATTTCGTAAAGTCGTTCTGTAAATAATTTTTACCTGCAAACGTGAATACAGGCTTTGTCATAGCCGCATAATCCGACTGCTTAACCACCTTTGCGTTAGCGCCGGTATCAGGTATGTTTATCAGTTTTTCTGATACTTCCTTTACGTTGTCGGCATATTCTTTAAAGCCGTTCTTCTCCTTAATCTTGTTGAAAAAATAGTCTTTTGCCGACTGTGCACGCGAATCGTTTTCTACCTTATGCTTTATTGTCGGGTACAGTGTATCATAAGGAGCCAATGGTATTTTAGCCAACAGCTTTATGATATGATAACCATAGTCCGTTTTAATCGGTTCAGAAATATCACCTGTTTTTTTGAGGCCAAAAGCGGCGTTTTCGAAAGCAGGTACCATTTTACCTGAGCCGAATGGCTTCATCACCCCTGTGTCATTAATAGTATACTGATCGTCGGAGTATTTCTTTACCATTTCAGCAAACGGCTTACCAGCTTTCAGCATGGCCACTACGCTATCTGCACGTTTTTTAGAGGCTATATCGCTCGCATCTCCTTTTGCTTTAGAAACCTGCACAAGTATTTGAGCAACTTTTGCTTGACCGCGATCGGCGCGTTTATCTATTACCTTTATAATATGGTAACCAAACTGTGTACGGAATGGTTTTGAAATTTTGCCTACAGGCGTTGCAAATGCTGCATTCTCAAATTGGTAAACGGTCTGCAACGCGGTAAAATAACCTATATCGCCGCCTGCATCTTTCGAGCCTTTATCGTCCGAAAATTCTTTGGCCATTGCATCAAACTCCGCTTTTTTAGAATCAACCAAGTGGTAAATACTATCAATCTTACGATAAGGAGCGGTCGTATCGGCGCCTGGTGTGCAGCTAATAAGGATATGCGCCACACGTACATTTTCTTTCATTCTATCGTAGGCCTCTCGTATCAATTTATTGATTACCTGATCGTCGGTAAGGTAGTTTTTGGCCAGCTGCTTACGATAGTTATCCAGTTCCTTTTCTATTGCCGGCACTGTATCCAGCTTCTGCCTGTCGGCTTCAGCTACCTTCATACGAAATAGCGCATACAAATCAAGGTAGCTTTTCAAAGCCGTATCCGACATGTCGGCTTTCTTATTGATACTGTTCTTCTTGTAAACCCTCAGAAAATCATCTTTAGAAACTGAATTGGGGCCATAAGTAAACAAAGATTGTGCTTGCGCAAACCCCGACATCGCACAGATACCGGTAGTAAGACATGTTAAAACCAACTTTCGCATTGTGTTTGTGTTTTTCTGATTATTTCTGGTCGTGTGAACTAATTATTTATTTTCTTTGGCCTTCTCTTTCTCTTTTGCCTTGTTTTCCAATATGTTTATCATACTTGCAATATTGGTATGATCCAAACGTTTGCCCCTTATTATCTTCTTCTCATCCATCAAGTAAATAGTAGGGGTGCTATACACGTCAAACTTTCCTCTCCAGTCGCCGATATGCTCGTCATCCCAGCAATTAGTCCAGTCTTCAAAATTATACTTTTTGATAAACTCTTTAATCGCTTTTTCGTCGCCTTCTGTAGCTACGGTCATTACCTTAACGCCTTTGGGTTTCAACACAGCTTCGTAAAGCGAATCGAGGGATGGCATTTCGTGCTGGCAATGTCCGCAGTTTGGAGAATAAAAAACAAGGAGCGTATATTTAGCCTTAATACTGTGCATGCTCTCCAACTTCTTGGTGTAGAGATTAGGCACTTTCACTTCCGGCGATACGTTGCCCAAAACATTTGGCGCTATTTTTTGCGCACGATCAATATATTTCGACAATTCTTCGCTGGTCAACCAAAAAGCATCGCCTTTCATGTAGTAGTTCTCTATAAGGTGCACAAACGCTTCGTCCATACCCATTATTTTACTGGTTTCGAGCGTATGCGCCAACCAGAACAATGTGTATTTGAAAACATCTTTCGATCCACGGGCTTTTTTCACCAGAAAGTCGCTTTCTGCTTTCACACTATCGGGCCAGGGCAATGTCAGCTTGTTTATATATTCTTCTAACTTGGCATCATATATTGGTGTGTAAATAAGACGGTCGTCTTTAAAATCAAAACCATCCCAAAAGTGGGCTTTGTAATAGCGGTAGGTAAATGTTGTGTCCTTTGTTTTTCCATCGGCAAGGAAATGATCTCCCTTAGGCACTTCTGGCACTTCTAATGCCTTGAAGATTGCAGAAAGTAATGTGTTTGGATTTTTTGCAACATAATCGCGACGATAGTTGGTCAAGTCGTGCGATGTTAATTCTGCTTTTTTACGAATATTGGCGCTGTCTGTTGCCGTCTTAGCTTCCGCATATTCTTTTGTAAGTGCATTCTGTCCGGCCTGGTAGCTTTTCAAGAAAGTAACATAGGCCTGAAAGCGTTCATTCTCAGGCGAATTCTTAAACTTGACACCGTCCGGCACTTTGCTCACAGGGGCTGTAATGGTAATGTCGTCGCCACTATTGAGCAAAAATTCGAAGTATGTTTTCATGTCAGAAAGCAGCATCATGTAAATGCCCCCAACAAATGCAGGATCATCACTCTTGAATTCGCCAGTCCCCATTTTATCAAGTCGCACCGAATCTCGTTTGTAGATAGTAGGGAGCGATTTTCCATAATAATGAGCGAGAAAAACGACTGAATCTTTGATGTCGGGCATTTTAAGATGGATCCGGTATCCTTTTGCCTGCGATGTGAGCGCCATACCCATAATAATTAGTAAGGCTACAAGTTTAATGCTCTTCATAGTTCAAAATAAATTAACGTACCTGACAGGTAACAACAAAAAGGAATTTGAAGGTTTTTGCAGCGAAAATATAGTATATAGTTGGTGTATCCCAATCCATTTACGAGTAATATGAATTATAACAAAAATTTTGCAGAAGTAGGTAAATTGCCGCTACCCAAGCCACAAATATGCAAAAATGAGGTTTTAGCGCTACAAACTGGCGCCATGCAACTTTCAGTTAATCAAACGGTTACCAAATGATCGTCTGTCAGAAGCATCGAAAAAAGGATAGATAACAGGCGATAACGCAAATATTATGCAAAACGGCGGCGCTTATATGTCCTATTTCGTACCTCTTTTTTATTACCTTTGCGCCGTAGATTAAAAAAATTCTTTTTTACTAAAAATTAATTTCCTTTTATGGGATATGATATTATAGTAGTAGGCAGCGGTCCGGGAGGATATGTAGCTGCAATACGCGCTGCACAACTGGGTTATAAAGTAGGCATTGTAGAGAAAGAAAACCTGGGCGGCATATGCCTTAACTGGGGTTGTATACCTACCAAGGCGCTCTTAAAAACAGCAAGCGTATATGAGAGCTTTACCCACGCTGCCGACTATGGCATTGTTGCAGGCGAATTTAAGCCCGACTTTGGCGCTGTTATCAAGCGTAGCCGCGGCGTAGCCGACAAAATGAGCAAGGGCATTCAGTTCTTGATGAAGAAGAACAAGATTGAAGTAATAATGGGTATGGGCCGACTGAACGCCAAGAAAGAGGTGGAAGTTACCGGAGCTGATGGCGTTGTTACTACCCACCAGGCTAAACACGTAGTTCTTGCTACTGGAGCTCGCAGCCGCCAGTTACCAAACCTGCCTATAGATGGTAAGAATATCATAGGGTACAGAGAAGCAATGACATTGCCTTCTCAACCAAAAAGCATTGTGGTTGTAGGGTCGGGCGCAATAGGTGTTGAGTTTGCATATTTCTACAACAGCATAGGCACTAAAGTAACCATCGTTGAGTTTTTGCCACGCATTGTGCCTGTTGAAGACGAAGAGGTTTCCAAAGAACTGGAAAGATGCTTCAGAAAAAGAGGCATCAAGATAATGACCAACGCATCAGTAGAACGCGTAGAAGGCGCAGGAAACGGTGTAAAAGCATTTGTAAAAACACAAACTGGCGAAGAAGTACTTGAGGCAGATGTGGTTTTAAGCGCTGTAGGTATAGCCGCCAACATTGAAAATATCGGTCTTGAAACGCTGAACATTACCGTAGATAAAGGTCGTGTAATAGTAGACAAATATGGCAAAACAAACGTTGACGGAGTCTATGCTATCGGCGATATTACTCCTGGTCAGGCGTTAGCGCATGTAGCGAGCAAAGAAGCCATTATTTGTATTGAGGCTATTGCTTACAAAGAAGGTAAGTACAAACACCTGCCTGAACCACTCGATTACGGTAACGTTCCCGGATGTACTTATTGCTCTCCAGAAATTGCAAGCGTAGGTATGACAGAAAAGCAAGCACGCGAAGCTGGCTATGAAGTAAAGGTGGGTAAATTCCCATTCTCGGCATCGGGCAAGGCAAGCGCTGCAGGCGCAACCGAAGGCTTTGTAAAAGTTATATTCGACGCTAAATATGGCGAATGGTTGGGCACCCACTCTATTGGTTACAACGTTACCGAAACTATTGCTGAAACTGTAGTAGCGCGTAAGCTGGAAACAACATGGCAGGAAGTGCTGGACAGTATTCACCCCCACCCCACTATGAGCGAGGGTGTTAAAGACGCAGTAGAAGTTGCGTTGGGTGAAGCAATTCACTTATAATAACAACAATTTCATTTTGATACTGCGGCTGCTCTAGGGCGGCCGCATTTTTTTTGAAGCCTATTAGCAAAGCTAAATTCGCCAATTCTTGACCTGGTTTCAAAAATGTTGGGATAATTTCTTATTTTTTACTAATTTTCAAGCCTAATTACACGAATCGTATTTTTATGAAGAATTTGATCTTATCTGTATTTTTAGCTTGCAGCGCAGGTGTTGCTTTAGCTCAGGATGTAACTTTAAATGGCGAAACCATCATGTCTAATGGCGCACCCTATGCCAAGCTAAAAAAATCTAATGGTCATCCTCTCAGATACGATATCTACTCACTTTCGGGAGAAAGACTGATAACAGTACATCATAACAGCAATATGATAGATGGCAATCCAGCCTATGTAATGACCTTCCTGAACGACCACGAACAAGCGATCATTGTAAACAAAACTTCGTTTCCAGCCGGTTTAATAAAGAAAATCGTGAAATACAAATTGATCGACAATGGCGCTACCGTTAATAAAGCTGCGGAGGCAGAATTTGTTGACAAATTCCCTATACCGGAAGGATATATGGAAATTGCGGATCAGGACAGATGGATGTAGACCAGCATCTAATTTCTTTTGAATGATACTTATAATATCTATAATAGTATTGATAGCCTGGATTGTTCTGTGCTATTTTTTATTTAAAAAATCTACGGTCGACTTTTTGTCGCGCAGAAAACGTATCCTGCTTTATGCGTCAATACTTGTCACCTCAGGTCTTTTTGTACACGACTATTTGTACGACAAGAATGATGTGCCTTTATCCTTTCAGCAGGTATTCTGTGAAATAATACTATCTGGCAGCCTGTATGTGCTGCTTATTTTCGGCATGGGTGTTGGTTTCAACGCAATAGTAAAAGTCCTTTCACGATAAACAGAATTTCACTTTTAATTGAGGAGAGTGTAGGAATCGTCCAAATATCAATACTTACATTATATGCTAATATTCTATGGTATTGAAGTTAGCCTTTAAAACTGTTTGACCATTATATATCGCTATTCTGACATAGTTGCGACCCGTAAGTGCGCAGCTTAAAAATAATACATAACTCAACTACAAACCTGTAGCTCCTAATGGCGTAATGACATGCGTTGTGGCGAATTTTTATTGATTTGGTATTTTGCCCCGTTATATCAAGCATTCAAATTTCAAATTCCAATCTCTACGATATTTCCTGTTGCAATAAGTTACCCTCTTTTTAAAAATCAACAACCCCAGCCAATGTGACCGGGGTTGTTGATTTTATGCTATAATCACTATCAGGTTACCTTATCAGTGTCACCTGACCTTTATACGTTATGTTTTGGCCATCGCCACCCGGACGGGCTACTACTATGGTGTAGAAGTAGGTGCCCAGATCCTGTGGTTCGCCGTTGAA
>CAIRYK010000028.1 GCA_903882805.1 uncultured Bacteroidota bacterium
GGATCTTTGTGGGTTCAACAAACTTGTCTAGCGGCTTATCAAGTACTTTTCTAATTTGATCCACGTTTTTCCCTATAAACGACGGAACATCGAAGGCTATCTTTTGAGCTTGAGTAACTTGAGACGGCTGAGGCTCTTTGTTTGGTATGTTTCCGCCACTGCTTAATATCGAACCAATAAATATTATGATTAAGATAATGAATAAACAACCCATTCCATTACTGACATGAAGGGATATCTTTTGCCTACAGTTAGGGCACCTCGTCGCCTTAAGATGAATTTCTGATTTACAGGCAGGGCAAAGTTTAAATTGAGCCTTCTCGGTATCCATAGCATTATTTAATAAGATTTAATCCTGCCGATCCCTAATAAACTCAAAAGCACTTGCACTCCTTACTTCTCTTCAAAAACGTGCACTTCCCATTTTACACCGCTGATTACTTGGATAAAGTATTTTCCGGACTCAGCATCACGAATGATCGTTTCTCCTGTGCCAACCTCTGATCCCTTTGTACTAATATTCAAACTTGCGTTGCTCAAAAATCCCCCGACATCGTTTTTAAGCTCAATTCCAGAATACGAACCTATGCCAGCCATACCTCCACTCGTTTGTGCGGCAACCTTTATTTTTCCGCCTGATACTGCAAACGATTCAGTATTACTATTTCCCTTCCCTTTTTGTGAAAAAATCTCTTTATACTCAAGCTCTCGTGCTGTCGTGGTAGGAATAACCTGAACAACACCCTCTGTTATGCTTGATGGTTCTGTTTTGTCAGTTGTCTTAATTTTTTGCTCTTTTCCGGCTGATGAAAAAGACACGACTAAAATTATAAAAATGAGAATCGTTATTACTGGATGATGTTTAACCCATTCCACAAAACCATTCGACTTCGCGACTGACCCTTGTGCATTCTTGTCCATATTCATTACGATTACTAAATAATAAACAAATAAGTTTGAATATTGATTCAGGGCAACACAAAAGGCCTCCCGAGCCAACGGCGATCCCTTTCGGAATCGTCCTACACCCTTTCGGGTATAGACCTACGCTAATAAGTGTCAGTCAGGAGACCGCCCGTATTAGCGTAGGATTTATTGTTGCCATGCCGGTCATGAGTTGCCCCATGAGAGGTTTAGGCATTGTACTAACAGTGACAATATGCCTCAGATGAGCTAAAAATGCAATGAACCAACAAACATGAATATGCAAGATGAGAATGAAAATAAAGTTGAGGCGTACAAAGAAGTATATGATGCCATCGTCGACGTTGTTGTCCGACACGTCGAGCGACATTTAGGGAGAGAAGAAATTATCCAAAAGATGAATACTTACATTTATTTCATAAAAGGCGACTGCTATGCAAATCGCGTATTGATTGATTTTCCTGACAAGGAAACTTTGTATTATTCATTAGTTCAAGCTCTAGTTGAAAACACCCAAACAGACAGATCTTGCAGTTATAAATCGATCATTGACTATTGGACAAGAAAGGGATTTACAGTAAAACAAGAACTTAAAGCACAGAGAAGGAGTGTCGATAACGCACTCACGCAACTATATAACGATAGAGAAAATCAGAAGATAAAGTTTCCTACGCATACTTTGGATGGCAAGAAATTAATTGAGAAGAAAAAAGATCGTCTCGTATTCAATAATCCCACCATGGTTTCTTAAGAAGATTTTTTACTGGTGCTTTACTTGTTGGTGAACTACCCCGGCCTCACGGCCGGGGCTTCAATTTCATAATACAAGCTTCACTTGTCCTCCGTCCTCCTCACC
>CAIRYK010000029.1 GCA_903882805.1 uncultured Bacteroidota bacterium
AAAACAAAATGAATCTTGCTTCTTCAAGGGTTGCACCGAGTGTTGGCAGTCTTGAAAACTGTTGACTGTAATAGGTCCGGGGGTTCGAATCCCTCTCTCTCCGCCGAAAGCAAAATAGCCCCGTTTTACGGGGCTATTTTGCTTTTATGCCTTCCATTTAATTTCACGAAAAGGGTAAGATCAATCTCTTCTCATTTTGCGTTTTAGGTTCATCGTTTCGGAGAACAAACTATTTTGATCTGATTTGTTGGTGGTCTATATATGAACTGATGAGAATTCTATTCTTTCCAATCATTCCTACGATGCACTGATAAACTTGATGGTAAAAAATATTTAGAAAAACCTAAAAAAACCTTTTTAAGTTCGATGCGTTTATCTAATTTTGACCTCGGAGAGATGGCAGAGCGGTCGATTGCGGCAGTCTTGAAAACTGTTGACTGTAATAGGTCCGGGGGTTCGAATCCCTCTCTCTCCGCCGAAAGAAAAATTATAGCCTCGCATCGCGGGGCTATATTCATTTTGGGGCTTATGGTTCCTTTTGAAGGCCTCGATAATAGTTAAACGTTTTGCGGGGTATTTATGGATATATATTCAATACTGCTTTTCCCAACTTAAGCCAATCGGTAATATTATCATCTAATTTAAGCATACAAGCTATAGATCTGAAAATATCTGCGGTCTTTTTACCGGATTTTCGTAGTTGTTGTAGAGACGTATCGCCAGCCGATTTGGATAGCTTAGCTCCATTGGTATTCAATAGCAAGGGGTGATGATAGAAGGTAATGTTGCTAAAGCGTTGGGCATTTAGACGTTTAGCCAGATAATGCTGTGCAACAGTAGACGGCCAAAGATCCAAACCTCTTACAACAAGGTCAACGCCATAGTGAAGATCATCTATTACCGACGCCAACTGATAGGCGGGAATCTTATCTTTTTTTCTTATGACGAAATAGTGCATTTCTTCAGGAAGCTTATCTATGGTTTGACCGTTCAGCGTTCTGATAGCCTGTAATCCGGCGTTTTCAGTATGTAGCCTCCAACTTGTGTCAGTAGCGTCGTAAGGAAGTTGTAAAAGGCTACAAGCGCCGGTATATAAACCTCCGCTTACAGCTGCTAACTGCGACCGCGAACAGGTACATGCAAACAGTGCATCGCCTGAACGCAATTGTCGCAACGCTTCGCTATACAGGGGTAAACGGTGGTTCTGTGAGTAAATAGCTTTAAATTCCGCAACACTTCGCGGTCCTTCGTGCCATGGGATTTCTAGAAAGTTAAGCGTATCAAAAACATCCTGGATATACCGGTCTGTAATTCGTTCTTTGTCCAGATCATCTATCCTCAATAGGGTAGAGGCTCCTGTATTGTTTGCCAAGGTAGCTGAGACAGCAAATGACAGCACATTGCCCAAATGCAGATATCCACTGGGCGTAGGGGCTAATCTTACCTTATTAAATACGGCGGTAGTGTTCACAGCATTTTTATAGATATACTGCTCACAAAAATCAGTAAATTCATTCAAATTTTTATCGAGCAAGCGCATTGTTTTTTGCCTTTTTTACCTACATTTGCACCCTGATCAATAAGGATTGGTAGTTCAGTTGGTTAGAATGCCGCCCTGTCACGGCGGAGGTCGCGGGTTCGAGTCCCGTCCAGTCCGCAAAGACCCGCTCTAGGAGCGGGTCTTTTGAATTTATACCTGTGAGATGGCGGAATAGGTGGCAGCTCATATTTGACTCTCAAACTTTCACATCGAAATAAAAAACCAGAACTGTTAGATTTTGTGTTTTTATTTTATATATGTTATCAGAACGCTCAAAAAAACACTTATTGCTATTGAACAACAATCTTCCGGGTGTCAGCATGACCATTTTCATCAACAATGTGTAGGATATAAATGCCGGCATCGAGGTTTCCTTTCTCCAGAGTAAGCTCCTTACCGCTAAAGTGAATGTACTTTACTACTCGCCCGGTAATATCAAGTACTCTGATGATTGTATTATTTTGTTCATCTGAAAAAGTAATGGTTGTGGTGGAATTAAACGGATTAGGAGATATTGAGCAAGGCACACCTGCAGCTACTACATCATTTATCCCGCTCACTGCTCCGCTAAAGGCTAAGTCATCAATATACAAATAGTCACCGTTTGTCGCTCTCGATGTGCTTCCCGAACCTGCTATCAACATAATAAATGCACTATCAGGAGAGGTGCTTCCAAAATACATAATTGGTACGCTGAAATTAGTCCATGTCGTGACAGTGCCGTTCGTAGTAAATAGCTGTCCAATTCCAACGAAATCTTCAGTCAGGGTGGTCGTATTCCATTTGGTAAACTTTACATAAATAACGCCTGAATCAGTTGCTGAAAACTTGTATTTATATTTACCGGTAAGATATACGGGACGGGCACTACAAGCAAATCCACCTGGCGTGACTGCTATTAAAGTGGGTGTGGGTATACTATATACAATAGTAGGATTCCCACTTTTCACAGTCAGCTTCAAATACGAAGCGCCAACGGCACCGGGCGTACCTTGCTCGCAGGCAGTGTCAAGTAAAAGAAAGTTGTAACCTGACCAACTAGTAGGGTCGGAATAAGTACCATGGTTGGTCCAGCTCTCGAATCCTGCATTGGGAATTGTTTGTGCTTCGGAAATCGTAACTACGAACATCAAGGCAATCAGAATGTTGAATTTTTTCATTTTATTCGTTCTTTCTTTATTGAGAACATGACGAAAGTATTGTTTAATATACCGGCAGTGCTTGACATTTATCAAATAATGTTTCCGAATGTAAAACAGACCTTAAATACAAACGATCAACTCATAATTAGTTAAGTGAGCCGTCGTAAAGGTGGTGGTTTGCTATGTCCGCCAACGCATGCGAGTGTATGCGAACTAAAAAGCGACTATGCTAAAACACTTGCTGTGTTTATGAAGCCATTAAAACGAACGAAAATACATATAAATTAATTATATTCGTATAGTCCGCAAAGACTCGTTCATTGAGTGGGTCTTTTGCTTTTTTAAAAATTCCGGTTAGAATGCCGCGCTCTCGGCGGAGGTCGCGGGTTTTTCATTCCTGATGTGTCCTTAATTTTGTTGCTCGCAAAGTTCGGGATACCCACTGCTACTTCAGACAGAATCTTCGTAAAGTTTGTTGCTAGCTTCAGGGTGATATGAGCCCACAAAATGCGTTGTTGAGATACAATAGTGATACGATAAGCCCAACGTAGCGTATTTACTCAGATTATCGCTACACTTGATTATTTGACAAATGTCAAATGCTAATCTGACAATTAAGTCTACTTTACACCGGCAGAATTCACTGGGCATTAAATCAACTTATTTTTATGAACAAGTACTTTTATCTAATTGTAGCAACCGTTTTTTATTTGTTTAACGCGTAAAATGCTTTTGGGCAGATAATAACTACTGTGGCAGGGAATGGCATTAATGGATATTGCTGCGATGGCAGCGCTGCGACAGCGGCAGAATTAAATAACCCAGCCGGAGTTGCAGTAGACGCAGTAGGAAATATTTATATTGCAGATTATTATAACAATATAATAAGAAAAATAACACCCTCTGGGATTATTATTACCATAGCCGGTAATGGTACAGCAGGATTTGGCGGGGATGGTGGCAGTGCAACAGCGGCAGAATTAAGAACCCCAAGCGGAGTTACGATGGACGCAATAGGAAATATTTATATTTCAGATTATTATAATAATATAATAAGAAGAGTAACACCAGCAGGCATTATAAGTACCATAGCTGGTAATGGTACACCAGGATTTAGCGGGGATGGTGGCAATGCAACAAATGCTGAATTAGATGGACCGTATGGAGTTGTAGTGGACGCAATAGGAAATATATATTTTACAGAAGATTTTAATGGCATAATAAGAAAAGTAACGCCGGTAGGCATTATAAGTACAATAGCTGCAGGATTGTCTTACCCCAAAGGCATTGCACTGGATGCAACAGGAAATATTTATATCGCAGATGATGGCAATAATAGAATAAGAAAAGTAACACTGGCAGGCATTATAAGTACCTTAGCTGGTAACGGTATATCAGGCTTTAGCGGGGATGGAGGCAATGCAACAAATGCGGAATTAAATAGCCCACGTGGTGTTGTCGTGGACGCAATAGGAAATATTTATATTTCAGACGATGGTAATCATAGGATAAGAACAGTAACACCGGCAGGCATTATAAGTACCTTAGCAGGTAACGGTTCAGCAGGCTTTAGCGGGGATGGAGGCAATGCAACTATGGCAGAATTATATAATCCACGTGGTGTTGCAGTGGACGCTACAGGTAATATTTATATTGCAGATTGGGATAATAATAGAATAAGAAAAGTAACACCAGGTAGTTTAAGTGTTGCCACTCTTGCACCATCCTCATCATTCACCCTTTTTCAAACTTCAAATTCTACGCTAACCTTATCGTCTACCCCAACACCCACCACCGATATAGACATTACTATTACTGACCTTACCGGGCGGGCTATAGTGCATGATGTTTGGTTAATGGGTAATGATAGCAAACAAATTCATGATAATTGTAGCTTGGCTAAGGGTATGTACCTGGTGAGGCTTACAGGGCAGAATACTTATACTGTTTTGAAATGGGTTAAAGAATAGGATACTTATCTTTACCATAAGACCAAGGCAGCGTATTTAATCTTATAAATGAGGTACACTTTATTTCTTGACAAATGTCAAGTGCTACATCGACAACTAATTGCACCTTTACGACAAGAGAATTTACTGAGCATTTCAAAAAACAATTTCACAGGTCTTAAAACAAGCTAATAAAATGAGAAAATTAACGGTTGCAATAATTTGCTGTTCAGTACCGACATTAGTATTTACATCTTGCACAAAGTCAGGCTCGTCAAAAGACAGCTCCAATTTTATTGGGAGATGGGTCGGGCCAGGAACATTCACTGTAAATGGTGTCGTCCAGTCATCAAAATCTGATACTTTAGTTTTCGTTGCCGGTAGTGATGCAAATCATGTAAACATGCAACCTGGCACCGGATCTTGTTCAGGAGGTACAATATTGTCATTTGTAATAAACGCTAGTGCTGTAAGTCTCCCGTCTACGGCAGTTACAGATGGATGTGGGCAGAAATATACCATGGCAGGTACAGGCAATTTAAACGGAAGTACATTAGCAATGAATTTTCAGGAAACAATTATAGATACTGTGCATGGTGGCAGTTCAAAAGGAACAGATACAGTAATAAAAATCAGTGCACAAGTAGTTTTAACACTTACCAAAAAATAGATGAACCCATTAAACAAAGATCTCTTTCAATTAATTTTTCCCACCTTTTTCATTTATATAAATTAAATAAAGTATATGAGCAAAATAATTTTTGTAATGACGATCAAAATTTCAGTTTTTATCGCTATCCTCACCATTACGGCATTTGGTAAGTCATTTGGTGCATTTTCTGTTAAACAGTTATCCTTGAATCAAAATTCATTGACAGGCAACATTTCCTCCACGGAAAAGTATAAAATGGCAACCCTAGTATTCCGCTTTTCTGATTTTCAGAAGGCAGGCTATAAACAATCTGCCATGAATACATTTATTAGCAATAATTCTTCTGTTTATGAGAAAAGTGACATTAGCCAAAATGTTATTAGTGGCTTTTCATGGCGCAACCAGCAAAGTAACGGGAAACCCGTGCTTACTACCGGCCTGGTATTACTGGGAACTGCTTTGGCTGGCATGTTGGCCGGCGGATTGATAGCATCATACGGGAATGGGATGGATGCTAAGCCTGGAGGAGTAGCTCTTTTCGTGGTGGGCGGTCTCCTGTTTTTGCCAGGATCAATAGTTACAATCTGTGGCTTAGCGCTCAACAATTAAGATGGTTATTAAATAGTCTTGCTAATGCAATATTGTAATCCTAATTGTTTACCGATGGTATGCACTGCGTAAAGACCGGCATTAGTTCTAACTTCTGCCGGTCTTTTCATTTTAAATGAAAGTGAAAAGATAAGGCCGGTTGTTGATACCGATGCTTCTGGAAATTTATTTACAACAGGATGTTTCACCGGTCCAACAATCTTCTGGGTAGTACTGCGCTTACAAATGCAGGCTCTCAATGATATTTTTTTGGTAAAATATTCCTCGACTTCCTCAACTTCCTCAACTAACGTACTTATTAACAATATTGTGTCTATATATCCCAGCCCTGCTATTGATATAATAACTTTAGGTGTAATGGACAAAATAGTTGGTCTTTTTTAGACGTTTAGTTCAAGTGAAAAAAAATAGTTATTCTTTAACTCCTCTAAAAGAGCTATTTGCTTTCGTGCCTATGCCTCCAAAAACTCAATTTTTTTATTCAAAGTCATTCGTTTCTGTAGAGCTAAGCCCAGCAAGGGTTTTAAGCTATTTTACCAACTATTTTGTCCATTAACCCTAACTTTAACTATTGATAAACCTGAAGACATATCAGCGATTCAGATTTTCGATATAATGGGAAATGAAGTGTATCGGGATTTCAATTTGGAAGCAAAATGTTTTGCAAATAAAACTGTTGCTATCAAACTCCCCTTGTTGTATAATGGATTATATTCACTAAGAATCTTAGGTGACAATAGCACAGAGCAAAAACAATTTGTGGTTAATTTTTGTTGATTATAAATTGGGTAGAAATAATATAAAATAAATCACTTAAGATATGGTAACAGTAAGGTTTAATCGACACATCATCTCAGCTAACTTAGTAATTGTTAGTCTTTTTTTAGCAACAATCAATAAAGCAATCGCATCGGATAAAAATAAGGATTCACTCAAAAAGAGCATTCATTTTGAAATGAGTTTCGGACAGTCGTTGCTGTTTATCTCTAATAGTGAACTGATCAATCTACATAATACTTCTAATATTATACTGCCTACCTCCGCTTATTTATTCTTCATGGAATTCAGACCAGAAAAGAAAGTAAGTGTGCCTGTATTTTTTAATTTGCCTACCGAAGCCAAACCTTTTCTTGTTAACGGGGTATTGGTTTATGAAAAAGCATCTCCATCAATAGGTACGGGATTAGAATTTCGGCTGATTCAGTTTAAATTGGATTCCCGCTCAAAGATTGCTTTTGAAATTGGTCCATTGATAACAATGATTCTGGATGGCAAACGAAGTCAATTGGCACCAATTGTGGCTGGTAGAATTAAGATTATGAGAGGAGAGAATTTCATTATGTACATTGGAGGGAGCTATACCTTTGGGGTCAGCACACTAGGCCTCTTGTATGGCACAGGTACTGTATTTTAAGTATTTCTTCTTAGTTATTCATGCAGAATATGCTGCCGATGAAATTTTATTGGTGGTGCCGTCAGGTCTATTGTATAGTGAAAGCCAGCAAAAAAGCTGGCTTTCACTTTTTTATGCAGGCAAAAAACCTGTTTAATACTAAGCTCAGATTGCACACTCTGCGACAAAAGGTTCGATCCTGAATAGGTTCCTGCTACATATAAAAAGGGGCTGACTCAAAAGAAGAATGGAGGCAGCCCTGATACTGGTATTTAATTTTTCTGATGTGAATGAATCAAGTTTTTTGGTTTTGTTTGCAGGAGAATAATAGAGTATATAAGAATAAAAACACTTTTAGGTGTAACAAATCATTTATCCGGAAATACCACCAATAGTTAAATACAAGTATATGCCAATCAGCCGTAGTTTGTTGCCTATATGTTAGGTAATAGTTTGAGCTTCCGAGGAACTTTATAAACTTTTATCAGACCAAGCCATATCTGGTTCGACAATTTCCATGGTATTATTGGTGCTTATATATAATCTTGGTATATCCTGATTAGGCCTATTATTTTTTCTGCGTTATATTTTTCCTTACCCTACTTATTGTTTCCAGTGTAAGGTTTAAGTAGGAGGCGATATAGGTTAATGGTACTCTCTGCAATATTTCAGGGTAGCGTTCACTTAGATACAAGTATCGTTCTTTTGCGCTTTTTTTTCTGATTAGGTAAAGGCGCTCTTCGCTTCTTATGAAATATGCTTCCGTAATGCAGCGTGCTATATAATTGAACTCATCATGTTTATTGTATATTTTGTGTAATCGTTCATAACTAATTCTTGCCAATATACAAGGTTCAAGGGTTTCAATGTACTCGTATCCTGGAGTCCTTGAGTAAAAGCTATTTACGGACATCGCCATACGGTTTTCTTCCATAAATCGCGAGCAAACTTCTATTTCATCCTTTAAGTAATACATGCGCAATATTCCCTTTATCACAACATATATGTAATCACTAGTTTCGCCTTCTTTGAGTAGTAAGTGTTTTTTAGGCAATTCTATGATTTCCAGATTCATAGTCAGAACTTCCTTTAATTCTTCACTTATTGGTCGAATCGTGTTCATGTATCCAAACAGTTTATCGAGCATTGAAATTGCCGGTTTTGTAGCGAGTGAATTTACAATCATTGTTTGTCATTTTTATATAAATTTAGCCTTTTAAGGGTAGTATTCGAAGATTATGTTTATGTTCAGTTAAATTATTTGACAAATGTAAATTAGTTGACTTTAAATTTTTATAAATTATATTTAAATTTATTGTTATTAGTTTGCTGCCGTCAGGTTGGTGCAACTCACAAAGCTGTATATGTAAAGAAAGTTGAGCGGTTGCTGGAGGGTAGGGTATAGCCTAATTTTTGCGATGGGGTATGGGCGCTAACGTTAAGGAATGGTTTTCGGTCGCTAAATCAATCCCTTTGCACTATATTTGAGCATTGCGGTAGCGCGCATCCATCAGCAATTAGGTCGCATGCCATTTACTTTTTCACATCCGGCAATTATGTTGCCCCTTATCAACAAAAGGGGTAAGGTGTTTTCTGCCACCGGATTGGTGTTAGGTTCTATTATACCCGATTTTGAGGCGTTTATCAGACTCGATGTTCATAAGCTCTACAGCCATACCTGGCTGGGCATTTTTTGGTTCAATCTGCCATTGGCGGTATTGGTTAGTTTTTTATTCCATTCTATTGTGCGCGACCCACTAATAGCTAATCTGCCTTTGCCGCTCCACCAAAGGTTCAGCAAGTATATGGGGTTCAATTGGGCGGATTATTTCAGGTCGCACATGTGGGTCGTTTTATTTTCCTTGCTCATTGGCATTGCTTCTCATATGTTGTGGGATGCCTTCACGCATCTTAATCTCGTTTATCCCAATGCGGTAGATTCCAAAATATACATAACCCGTGGCTTTCGGCTGTTTCGTGTACGGCTTTACAAGCTGTTGCAGTATTCCAATTCAATTATCGGTTTATATTTTGTGGTACTGCATGTATTGAAAATGCCCAAAACGGAACCGGAAAAGGTTGTAACTCCTAAAATGATTTTCGTAATCGATCATCATAAACAGCAAGAAGTTTCTAAAATTAATTATTGGGTGTCGGTAGCTGTGCTGACTATAATAGCTATCACATTATTTGTGGGCATACATCTGCATCACCTCGATATTATTTTGCTTATTTATATAGTAATATCCAGCTTTTTATTGTCGCTCATACTTACACCGTTGTATCGTCTGCTTGTTCGTTAAAGGTGGTTGTTATTTACCAGTTACTTTTTGGATCAGTAGTTTGGATTCATAAATTCCGCTCGCTATTATTTCGCGTAGCGTAAAGCTCAAGTGCTTTTTTAGATTGTAGTAGCCGAAATAGGCTCCGGCAACTACTGTAAACAGCGATCCAAAGCTGATACCATACAGATTGCCGAATAATGCTACACCTGCAAAATTTGCTGTAAAATTTACTGCCAGCATAACAATGACTTTATAAAAATTGATGCGTGGTTGATGAACGATGTCGAGGGTAACGCCGGTAAATCGGTCGAGAGGGTAGAGTAGGGCCAACAACATCAAAATGCGGTATAGGTTGGCGGCTTCCGTGCCCATGTATTTAGCTCCGCCAAGTATATCTATCGCTACATCGGCCAGCAACACGGCGCCCAACGTTAGCGGTATAAAAGCCAGCGTTAGCATGCCGGTAAATTTCTTAAGTATGTAGGTGGTTTGGTGTATATTGTTTTGGTTGTAAGCGGCAGCCATTGCCGACATTCCAGTACCCACAAAGCTCCTCAACGGAAATTCTACAATTTCCATCAGCTTTATGGGCAGACCGTAAACAGCGAGGTATTGAGGGCCAAGCATAATGCTGATGACAAATGTGTCGCAACTGTTCAGAAGTTTAGATACAAATGTAGAACCCAATATATACTTACCAAAGTTGGTGATTTCTAATATGCTTGCTTTCGATCTCTTCCTTATTGTTGTTACTTTACCCCATCCACTCAGCAAGCCCACAAGACTTGTTAGGCAATTAGTGAGCAGGTTGCACCACAAAAGTGCATTTAGGGTCATTTTATGCATCACCATAAGAATGATGATGACTGTCACCATGGAGCCACTGTTTACCAATCTTAACCATAGGATTTTGCCGTATCTTTCTTCGGCAGTTAGTATACCAAAAATGATGTTGAAGGGTAGCGAACTGATAAAGGTGGCCCCAAACCACAAAATGGGTATAGATAATTGTTGGTCGTGAATAAAGGGCAGGAAAAAAAAGCCAATGACGTCGGCGAGTGTAAGTATGCCGGTAACCATTAGCGCCAAAAACCATACCGAACCCAACACATTGTCGGCCCGTTCTTTGTCGGCCCCTGCATAAAACTTAATAGTTGCCGTGCCCAGTAATCCCCCGCGAATGGCGTCGCCGAGACTGTAAATGGTAAGAAACAAAAACCAGAGGCCAAGATCGGCTTTATCGAGCGAACGCGACAACAACGCTATAGTGCCCATACCGAAAACAGCAATTATGCCGTTGCCTGCAAGCGCCAGTATGTGTTTGTTCCGTAAGTCAGCAAGCTTAAATCTACCCATGCTTTAGTAAAAGTATTCAAAATATTGCTGCAATTAGCAGCGCGTTTATGTGCATTTTTTTAGGCAACCCGCTCCCATTCTCCACTTTTAGGATTGTACTGTTTTATTACTTTTGCAGGGTTGCCCGCAGCTATAGTAAACGGAGGTAGGTCTTTGGTAACAACCGATCCTGCTGCCACTACACAATGTTTACCAATCGTTACACCAGCAGTTATCACCACGTTTGCTGCAATCCAGCAATCATCTTCCACTACTATAGGTTTGGTGGTCACATTTTGGGTTACTATAGGTTGTGTTACATCTTTGTATTCATGGTTTAGGCCGCTTGCTACTATGTTTTGAGCGAAAATTACGTTGTTACCTATGGTTACGGGGCCAATAATTACGTTACCCATACCTATCAGACTATTGTCGCCTATTAACACGTTGCCAACGCCATTATTTATTGTGCAGAAATCTTCAATTGTTGATTTTTTGCCCAAAACGAACTGATTGAAAGGAAACACATCTATACGTGTGCGCCACCTGATTATGGACCCAGACCCTCTGGAATGAAAAAACCGATTGAGCAGCAATCTAACCCATAGCCTAGGCCTTGCGCCGCCCTTTGGTATGAGCAATCGGTGCACGAATTTTTTCAACCCCGGGTTTTGTTTGATCGAGCTGGCTATAGACATATTTCGTTATTGTGCTTTAGCTGACTAATTCGGTTAGCTGAACAAATACTTCTTTCATTACCGCATTTATTTTTGCAGCAAGCGTTATGATGTTGTCATTGCCGGGTTTTATCGTTTCCATTTCGCGTATCACATCTTTTAGCGAGGAAATACCCATCGAGTCTATGCTCGATTTCATTTTGTGCGCTACCTTTCCTATTTTTTCATAGTTTCTTTCCTGCACTGTTTTCATTAGCGCATCCAGACTTTCGGGCATTGTTTCCAGAAAAATTGAAACTATCTTTTTGGCAAAAGCCGGGTCGTCTTTACCTATGGTGTTAATCAACGATAAGTCGTATAGCTTTTCTACTGGCGGCGGCGGTGGAGCAGGTTCTGCAACTATTTTGTTTACCGGCGCCACTTTCAGCCTCAGCTTATCATTGGTTTTTATTATTTTAGATATTACCTGAAACAGCTTTTCTTCGGTATAAGGTTTTGTGATATACCCATCCATGCCAATGTCCAGATATTTTTGTCCATCGCCTTTTAGCGCATTTGCCGTAAGCGCTATAATAGGCAACGTCGATTTGTCTTTGGCGTTGAGTGTGCGTATTTTTTTCGTAATCAGCGACTTATCTACTACCGATTTTTCGGCAAGATTCATGTTTCTGATTATTTTAGTAGCTGTTATACCATCCATCTCAGGCATTTGAATGTCCATGAGTATCAGGTCGAAGTGATTTTTCTTAACTTTCTCAACAGCTTCTTTGCCATTAGGCACAATAGTTACTTCGCATCCCCATGCTTCCAATATGTGTTTTACTAAAAACTGGTTGAGCTCCACATCTTCGGCCACAAGTATTCTTATCGATTCAAGGTCTTTAAAGTTGAGTTCTTCCTTGGTTTCGTCGGGCATCATGGCTTCGTTGCCCACTTCGTAGGGTATGAAGAATGTGAAAGTTGTTCCTTCGTTTACCTTGCTACCTACCGATATCTTTCCGCCCTGCATCTCTACAAGGTTTTTGCAGATGGTTAGCCCAAGACCGGTTCCGCCATATTTACGCGTAGTGTCCGACGATGCCTGAACAAACGGATTGAATATATCCACCAGTTTTTCGGGCTTAATTCCAATGCCGGTATCTTGCACCTGTATCTCTACAACAACGCGTTTCTTGCCGTTTGTATTAGGACCTTCATATTTTTTAAGGTCCATATTTATGGCTATTTCACCATCCTTGGTGAACTTTAGCGCGTTGCTCAATAAGTTGTTCAATATCTGACTCAATCTGTATGGGTCGCCTACTACTATATAGTCGTCGGGCAGGGTGGAGTTGAGCAACAGACTTATGTTCTTATCTTCAGCTTTAAACTGGAACGATTGCAGGGTTGTAAACACCTTGTCCTCAATCTTAAATGGAATCAATTCAAGGTCCAGCTTACCCGCTGCAATTTTCTCAATATCCAGTACGTCGTTTACTATGGTCAGCAAGTTATTAGCCGACTCGGAAATTAGTTTCGTGAACTTGCGTTGCTGTTCATCAAGTCCGGTTTTGGAAAGCAGATTGGCTATGCCCAAAATACCCGTCATAGGCGTGCGTATTTCATGGCTCATGTTTGCCAGGAAAGTTTCCTTTGCCTTGTGCGCGTCCTCTGTTACCCGCTTGGTTATTAGTAGTTCTTTTTCAGTATTTATACGGTCTGTTATGTCTTGCGAGAAACCAATAATATAGGGTTCAGAGTTTTCTTCTTCAACCTTGAAGTTTTTATACAACAGGAACGACTTTTGGTTATCGCGCCCTACAACTCTAAACACCCCGCTGGCGTCTCCTTCCTTAGTCACTTTTTGCAGATAGTCTCTGTCAAAACCAGCTACATCGGTATGTGGCAGAAATTCGGTGAGGTTTTTACCCACAAGTTCAGCTTCCGAGTAACCAAGTAGCTCACAGATTGCCGGGTTTACAGTTAGTAAATTGCCCTTAAGGTCGTGTGTGCATATATATGCCTGACTATAATTGAATAAATCGCGATAACGCTTTTCGTTCAATTTTAGTTGGTCTTCTATTTTCTTACGGTCTGTTATTTCCAGCCCAAAACCTATAACTTGTATTACCTCGTTTTGTTCATTCAACACGGGATACATGTTACGCAGGTAATATTCTGGCTGGCCGCTGGCATTTATAACTTTTTCTTCCCAGTAGAGCAGTTTTTTCTCGGTCACTACTTTGTTGAAGATATTTCTGCGTTCTATGGCCAGACTAATTGGTTTATTGGCATACCGGCAATATTCTTCGTCGGTTTTGCCAATCATCCATTTCCTTAATTCGTTGCCTCTTACTGCCCTGGGGTTGATAAATAAATACTCGTGACGCGTATTGAATGCTACAACATCCGCTGGAATATTGTTGAGTACGTTTTCGTAAAAAACTTTTTGTTCTTCCAGTTTTTGCTCTGCCTTTATTTGTTCGGTAACATCTGTGTATTGCCACAAATGCCCTTCATATTTGTCGTCGAGGAATATTGGCACGAAATCGCGCTTGAAGAACCTGCCATCGGCAAGTTCAATAAGTTCATTTAGCGATTTTTGTTTTTGCTCCAGAATCTGGTATATTCTCGCTACTACAGCTTCAGGGTTTTTGTAAAGGTTTTTGCTTTGCCTTGTTGCTATGGTGTAGTGCATTCCTATAAGTTGTTCCGGGGTCTCAGTTATCCCCAAAAACTTACAGAACTTATCATTCACCATAATAATTCGCTGATCCTTACCCTCTACTACAATACCAGACTCCAGATTCTTTATCAAAAAGAATATCCGGTTGGCCATCTCTTTCAGCTGTAGTTCCAGTTGTTTATTCTGATCGCTATCAGAAACTGTACCTACTAAGTTGCTTCTATTGAAAGCATATTTCGATCTTTTTTCATTTTCCGGCACCAGACTTTTGTTCTCTGTTACCGTATTAAGCAAGCTTTTAAAATTATTAGACGCTATCTCTTGTGTTTTTATCAGGTATAGCTGGTCTATTAGCGAGTCATGTTTGGCATAATCGTTTATTGTCAGGTTGGCTTTTGTCACCTCGTCCATGCTACTAAAGCTGGGTACGCCTATGAAAAGTAGCTGATTGGCGTCTTCGAGATACTCAAATTGTCCGCGTAAGCTGGTTTGTAGTTGGTTTTTTACCTGTAATATAACTACTTGGTTACATAGCTCTTTTATAGCTTTAAAACTCAGGTAATCGATTTGAGGTAGTTTTATCAGGAAATTATCACCAAACGCCATGTTCTCTGCCAACGGACAAAGTTTGGCAACTGATTTGCCCAAAGATGCAACTTTCAATTCACTGCTGACAAGGATGTAAAAAGGGAAGATCCTGTTAAACTGTTCATTGCCAAACGATAATACGGGTGCCGCCATAGTTTATTTTACAACTTGCTGATAAAATACCATTCTCATTTCAAACAGTTACTGTAGATTCATAAGGTGTTGACACTCAGCAATAGAGCAAGCAAATAACCTGAGTCTTATACCCGATGCTTTATAACTGGCGCAAAATATGCGCAAAAAAAAAGAATGATATTGATATATGTACCAAAGGTAAATTAAATCTTCAAACGTGGCGGCTGCAAAATGCTAAATAATGTAATCGGAAAGTTAACACCAACTAAGACCGACCTTGCGAGCGATTTATACGCTGGAAATGAGCAACTTGCGATTCATGTATTAGGTATATGTAGTTGCTTTTCAGTGTTTTTTTGCAAAGTATGTTATCCGATTACTTTGCAAAAGTGTATAAATAAGCTGCGCGCTTAATTGTGATATCTTTATTTTTGAACCGCAGAATTTCAACGTACAACTATATGACCAATTCAGAAATCGCAGACCAGTTTTCTTTACTGTCTAAGCTAATGGACATTCATGGGGAAAACAGTTTTAAATCGAAGAGCTATAGTACTACAGCTTTCAATATTGACCGTCTGCCAATAGAGATTGGGAAAATGAGCGAAGCTGAGCTATTTTCACAAAAGGGTATTGGCGATAGCGCCGGTAAGAAAATACTAGAATTACTGGCCACGGGCAGTTTACCGGCTCTAGATACGCTTATAGAAAAAACACCTGCCGGCATTCTGGATATGCTCAATATCAAAGGGCTTGGTCCTAAAAAGATTGCCGTTATTTGGAATGAGTTGGGAATTGAGTCGCTCGGCGAACTGGAATATGCCTGCAATGAAAACAGGCTAGTAGCGCTGAAGGGATTCGGAGCCAAGACGCAGGAGAGTGTATTGCAAAGTATTTTGTACATAAGACAGAATGAGGGATTTTACCTGTGGAAGGAAGCAAAGATTGCTGCCGACAACGCAATAGCTGTCTTGCAAAATGCCCATCCCGAAGAGTTGGTTTCTCTTACAGGCGAAATTAGAAGGCAATGCGAAACCTTACAGTTTGTAGATATAGTTACCACAATCGATACTCAGGTAGCAGTGGCGCTGCTGTCTACTACTCCTGATGCAACAATTGCACATGTTGATGGATTGGTCATAGTGCAGATCCCTGCTTTACCCGCTTTCAGAGTTCGAACTGTAGCAAGAACACAATTTTACAAGACATTATTTGTTACCACAGGTTCTTCTGAGTTCTTAAACGCGTTTAACGAGAAATATTCGCTGCCTGATAGTGCAGAGCAAGAGGAAGATGTGTTTGCAGCTAACAAGCTGCCGTTTATTCTGCCTTGTTTACGAGAATCATCAACTATCTTAAAGTTGGCCGAGGCAAAAAAACTGCCCGATGTAATACAACCGGGAGATATTAGAGGTATCATACATTCGCACTCTACTGCCAGCGATGGCGCTAATACGCTCGAGGAGATGGCTGTTGCCGCCAAAGCGCAGGGTTTGGAATACCTGGTAATAAGCGATCACTCACAATCGGCTTTTTACGCAGGCGGACTGAAGCCCGATAAAATTGCGGAACAACATCAGGAAGTCGATCGGCTAAATGCGGCGCTGGCGCCTTTCCGTATATTTAAAAGTATAGAGTCTGATATTTTGAATGATGGGAATCTCGATTATAACACACAGATTCTTAATGCCTTTGACTTGGTTATAGCAAGCGTTCATAGCAATTTAAAAATGACCGAAGAAAAAGCCATGGAGCGCGTGATTACAGCCATTCGAAATCCGTTTACTACTATTCTAGGCCATCCTACAGGTCGTTTATTGCTGTCGCGCAAAGGCTATCCACTCGATCATAAACGTATTATTGATGAATGTGTAGCAAACAACGTAGTAATAGAAATAAATGCGCACCCCCGCAGGCTCGACCTCGATTGGCGATGGATTGAATATGCTATCGAAAAAGGAGCTTTGTTATCTATCAACCCGGATGCGCATTCTATAGAAGGGTATAAGGATACTTATTATGGTGTTATGGCAGCGCAAAAAGGAGGATTGACAAAGCAAAGCAATTTAAGTAGTTACTCTCTTGCAGAAATGGAAGCATTTTTGGAAAAATCAAGACAGAAACGACCACAATAGAGCGAAATACAAAAAAACCTTGTTACGGCATCCTGAAATTTGGGGGCCATTACAAGGTTTTTTTAAACGCATTATTTGCAGCTATTCCTCGACCAATGGTTTAGTTCTCAATTCAAGCAACGCAACGTTTTCAATATGGTGAGTATGCGGAAACATATCGAGCGGTTGCAGGCGAATAATCTTGTAGGTATCGTTGAGCAGTTGAAGATCGCGGGCTTGAGTAGCCGGATTGCAGCTTACATACACAACTCTTGGCGCACGCATTTTAAGTAACTGCTGTATTAGTTTTTCGGTCATCCCTGCACGCGGTGGATCGGTTATAATAACATCAGGCCTGCCATGCGTTTCGAAAAAATCATCTGTGCATATTTTTTCTACATCGCCGGCAAAAAACTGGCAATGCGTCAATCCATTGAGCGCAGCATTTTCATAGGCGTCAGCCACAGCATCGGGTACGGCTTCAATACCTATTACTTTTTTGGCGCCACCAGAGCAGAAAATACCTATACTGCCTGTACCGCAATACAAATCGTAGAGCGTTTCTTCGCCAGTAAGCCCGGCAAAATCCCGGATTACTCTATACAGCGCTTCAGCCTGATAGGTATTGGTTTGAAAAAACGATTTGGGTGAAATTTTGAACCTAAAGTTCTCCAGCTTTTCCTCAATATAGCTCCGTCCCGCATAGCACACCACTTCCTGATCGTAAATTGTGTCGTTCATTTTTGGGTTCAGGGTGTAGTTGAGCGAGGTAATGTTTGGTATGTTCTCAAGAATATGTTGCAATACCCCCTCGCGCGCTTCTTTATCTTCGTGATGCATCACCAGGTTTATCAGTACTTCTCCAATTGAGGTGATACGTATTACCACATTTCTCAGCCATCCATATTGTGCTCTGAAATTGTAGTAGGGCAGTTCTCTCGCTTCTGTATAGGTCCGTAGCACATTGAGCAGTTGATTGGTGGGCTCCGGTTGCAGGTAGCAGGTATGTATTTCTACCACCTTGTCGAAAAGCCCTGAGGCATGAAAGCCCAATGCAGGTGTAGATACAATTTTATCTTCGCGATTGGCTATTTCCTCATAGGTAAGAAACCGATTGGTAGAAAAAGTAAACTCCAGCTTATTTCGGTAGTACCGTTCATGTGGACTACCAATAATTGGGTCTATTTCTGGCAACGTTACATGACCTATTCTTGATAACTGATCGCTAACTTGTTGTTGTTTGTATATTAGTTGCTGAGCATACGGTATGGTTTGCCATTTGCAGCCCCCGCACACGCCAAAGTGCTGGCAAAATGGAGTGATACGTTGCGGAGACGGTTCTACCAAACGCGTCATTCGCGCCTGTGCCCAACTTTTTTTATCCTTTATTATTACAGCGTCTATTATATCTCCAGGTATAGCATTATCCACAAACAAAACCTTGCCATCGTCAAGTCGGGCAATACTCTTGCCTTCAGCTGCATAGGCTTCAATCTTAATGTTCAGGAGGGGCGGCGACTTTTTCTTCTTTCTCGACAAAATTTGTTAGAGTTTTTATAATAAGCGGCAAATTTACTCTTATCGTTATACCAATCACCAACTTTATGAATTATTTTTGATTGAACAAACCAACACATAATGTTTTGACTCCGTCTTTTGCGGAAACAAACCAACAGACTTAAATATGAAACGAATTTCGTTATTTACCACATTGTTGCTCTTGGGTATTGCCCAACTATCCCTTGCCGGGAGCGCCTACCACATCAAGTTGAAAATGGCCGACGCTAATGACACGATGGTCTATCTGTTGCATTATTATGGAAAAAATCGACCAACTATTTTCAAGGTCGATTCGGCCAAACTGGACAAAGCAGGTAATGCCGAGTTCAACAGTAATGACCCCGATTTTGTAGGCGGCATTTATGTTATGTTATTGAGCAAACGCACCGCCGATTTTGAATTTTTACTCAACAAAGGAGATGATATTACCATTAACGCTACTGTTGCCAAATTGCCCGAAGGTATCAAATTCAAAAACTCGCCCGAAAATGATCGTTTTCAAGAATATGTTTCATTCCTGAAAGATTATGCCGACAATCAGAAGAAATTTCAGAAGCAGTTGGAAACTGCCAAAACGTCGGCAGATACAGCCGCTGTGCGAAAAGAGGCTACTGCATATTCTAAAAAACTCACCGCATACCGTCGCGATTATGTTAAGGCTAATCCAAAATCGCTTTTATCTGTAGTATTTAATGCAATGGAAGTGCCTGAAGTACCGGAGGGCGTGCATTATCTGGAGGATGGCAAAACTAAAGACTCGACATTTGCTTACCGTTATTATAAAACACATTATTGGGATGGATTCGATTTTCAAGACGACCGACTTATATATACACCATTATATGATGCTAGAATTGAAGAGTATTTTAATAAGCTGGTATTGCCTTGGCCAGATAGCGTAAAGTACGAATGCGATTACCTGCTCAAAAAAGCAAAGGGCAGCAAAGATGTGTTTCATTATACACTATGGTGGGTAACGCGTTTCGCTGAAAATAGCAAGGTAATGGGCATGGACGAGGTTTTCGTATATCTGGTGGAAAACTACTACATGAAAGGCGATGCATTTTGGTTGAAGAATGACGAATTGAGTAAATACATAGACAGAGCGCAAAAAATAGCGCCAAATGTGATTGGCAATGTGGCTCCTGAAATAAAAGTACCCAATGTTGTCACTAAAAAAGAAGAAACACTTAGCGCAATCAAGGCTAAATACACGCTGGTAGTGTTTTACTCACCTACCTGCGGTCACTGCCAGCACGAAATGCCGTCGTTAGATTCGCTATACAATGCCGAACTTAAAGCAAAGGGAGTAAAGGTATTTACACTTGCAACTGAAGGAGACGAGAAATCTATCACTGATTTTATCAACAAAAATAAACTGAATGAGTGGACGAACACCTGGAATCCTGAACATACCAGCGATTATCATAGTAAATATGATGTTTACAGCACGCCCACAATATATCTGCTTGATGATAAAAAGATAATTCGCGGTAAACGCCTCGACCACTCAAACATTGGAGGACTGGTAGAAATGCTTGAGAAGCGTTCGAAAGACAAAGACAAATCAAAAGACAGTAAGCCGAAAGCTAAATAAGAAGTTTGTGTTGATTTGTAACATGCGGTATTGGCAGTAGCCTGTACCGCATGTTTGTTTTAAGTACCGTATTTTGCAAACCAAATTTATACTATTGGTTATCATTGTTTTTAATCGATTTTTACGTCTTGGTATTGCAGAAAAAAAACAGACTTTTTGTACGGCTTAAAATATTTTTTTGTATTTTTAGCACAAATATCGACTCATGAAGGTTTTGCGACTAACATTGCTTACTACTTTATTATTTTTCGGCTTGGTTTCTACGGTTTTTTATACTGCATGTGAAAAAGATGTATGTAATAATGTGTCTTGTCAAAATGGCGGCTCCTGCAATATGGGCGTTTGTCGTTGCCCTGTTGGTTATGAGAATACACAATGTCAGACAAAATCTATTACCCGATATCTGGGTACCTTTGCCGGCACTATTTCTTGCGACAATCTAACACAAATCCTGGATACTGCGTGGATAACGGCAGACAATGTTGCTCCCAATACAGTGGCAGTTAAGCTCAAGAGTATCTACAAAACTAAAGGATTGCTTCATGGTTATGTTAAGAACAACGAAAGCGTATATTCAATTGTAGTTACAAACAACGACAGCAGCGCTACATTTGCACATATATATTCAATCAATCTGCAGGCTGACAGAAACCTGATTATTCATTCATATGATCTTGATTACACAAGTCCTACCGATTCTTCAAAGAATCAGTGTATGTTCAGAGGTGTAAAGCGTTAAGATTTTTTAGTACTTATCAAATTTAAAGCCGCAGTAGTCGGGTAGGGCATTATGTCTATAAAAGTAGCATCGCTTACAAAAATTTACGATACCCAAAAAGCAGTTGATGATATTTCCTTCGAGTTGAAAAAGGGGGAAATAGTTGGTTTTCTTGGTCCTAACGGAGCGGGCAAGTCTACTACTATGAAAATGATTACCGGCTATCTGCCGCCCACATCTGGTACCGCCATCGTTTGTGGATTCGATGTTCAGGAAAAGCCCATGGAAGTTCGTAGCAGGGTAGGTTACCTTCCCGAGGCTAACCCTTTATATTTCGAAATGTATGTAAGAGAATATCTGGAGTTTACTGCGGGTATCCACAAAATGGGTAAGAATACTAAGCCGCGCATAGAGGAAATGATAACGATGACAGGCCTTAGTAAAGAAGCGCATAAAAAAATTGGCGCACTATCAAAAGGCTACAAACAACGTGTAGGTCTGGCTCAAGCTATGATTCATGATCCTGAAGTGCTGATACTGGATGAGCCAACCTCCGGACTCGATCCAAATCAGATTATAGAAATAAGGGATCTTATTAAGAGCATTGGCGCATCTAAAACTGTATTGTTATCTACGCATATCATGCAAGAGGTGCAGGCTATGTGCAGTCGCGTTGTTATCATTAATAATGGAAAAATTGTAGCCGACGACTTGATTGAGAATTTGCAACATGCAAACACCAAGCAAGATTTATTGATAGTTGCATTTGAGGTTGTTGTTAATTCAGACCTATTTAGTGAATTGAAAAACCTCAAGAACTTCGAGAGCATAGGCAACAACAAATGGAATTTGTATACCGACAACGCAGATGCATTACGTCGCGAAGTTATGCAATGGTCACTTAATCACGATATCAACATCAGTTCTCTGCAAGCGCAAACCGAAACGCTTGAAGACGTTTTCCGTACGCTGACTAAAAAATAGCTTTCTAACTTCTATTATACTACTAAGGCTTACCCTTCAACTTCACCGGTTGAAGTTTATCTAATGTTGTAAACTGGTAGTTCTTTTTTAGATCCAGATACCCAAACTGAGTTTTGATACCAATAATACCAGTGTCTGTTTTTATCATTTGCGCCTCTTCGGTATAGGTGTGGTAGTTGTTTTTAAAAATGTGAACGGCATGTGTGGGCGCAGTATATATTACAACGCCCTTTACCGTATCTATTTTGGGTTTTACTATGGCAGATGCGCTACTATCAGTTTGTATAGACTGTGCGCTTACATTGAGGCTAAAAATCAAAGATGCTATTGTTGCGTATTTCCTACTCATTTTGGGATATTAGGTTACTGTTTTGTGTTAGTGTTTCACAACAAATACTCTTGATAGTTTTGTTTTTTCGTATGTCACCTTCAGCATATATACGCCTGATGGCAGTTCGTTGCTCAGATTCAACTTATGGTATAGTGTAATAACGTCAAAATTTGTTTTTTCAGCATACACCCTTTGCCCCATCATGTCATATACTTCCAGTTCTACCGGTACGCCGTTAACGCTAAAGTCATTCACACTAATGGTAAATTCTCCATTGCTAGGGTTGGGATAAAGTTTTAAATTATGGTAGGTATTTATCAGCAAAGTATTGCTTTGTATAGAACCTTCGCAAACACCTGTATAGTTGACAATGCAATAAACTGAATCCCAGTCATTGAAGTTTTTACTCGAGTATGTGTTTGAATTATTTGTTGCAACAAGATTACCGTTAATGTACCACGATGTTTCATAATTGTCAATTCCGCTACCGTTTAATTGTGCTTTTAGTGAAACGGTGGTTCCCCGGTATACAACTGGCCCTATATCTGACGACAGCGTTACAGTGGGTGGTTCATATACATAGTAGTATTTATTTGCACTTACCACAGTGTTAGTAGTTATGCAATCAAAATTGCTAATCAGTTTACACAAAATATAGTCTGAGTTATTTGGCGTAAATGTGTAGGTTATTCCATTGCCAACTTCATCATTATTTAGGTACCATTTATATTCCGGAGCGTCGCCGGTGTTTACACCTTCTGCTGTACAGGTTACCTCTGTTGCTCCGCATAATTTATTACCCTGATCGCTGGTAATTGTAACTGCAGGCGTTACTTTATTAGCAATAGTATATTTCAGAATGTTACTGGTGACGATATTTGCTACCAAACAACCTAAATCATTGGTTAGGGTACAGTATATCTCGTCTCCGTTGTTTGGCATACGACTGTAGGTGGCAGAAGTACTTACTTTTGAGTTATTTAAATACCAGGCGTATTTTGGCGCGCCTCCGGCGTTTACCGAGGTTTGTGTACATAGCGCTGTTTTACCGTAACAAAATTGAGTGCCAATGTCGGAAGTGATAACTATTGATGCTGTGTCGGGGGTGATTGTAGACATTGTATCGGGAATACTCCAGGCTGTATCTCTGGCAAGGCAGGTGGCATTGCTTGTTACTATACACCTTACGATATCTCCATTAACAGGAGTATAGCTAAATGTTGCGCCTACCATGCGTACTGTGTCCACATCGTTTACATACCATCTGTAAATGGGCGCTGTGCCTCCATTTGCCGATGAAGCAATAAAATAGGCGCTAGTACCTTCGCATAGTCGGGTTCCTTTAGTGGCATTTACTACTACTTTTGGGTTGAGGTAAATAGGAGTTGTGAAATAAATGGTATTACTTTTTGCGCTATCATTTAAAATACAAGGTACACTACTTAATATCCTGCAATAAATGGAGTCGCCTATATTGGGGTGTGCAAGATATGGGTTGCCTGTATATACAAGCGTACCGTTTTTGTACCAATGATAAATTGGCGTTATCCCGCCTTCGAGATTTGAGGCCAACATAGAAGTGCTTAATCCCGGGCAAATCGCTGTGCCATTTGAGCTGGTGATGTATACAATTGGCTTTTTGAAACGAATGTGTCTTACCGGGCTTATAGCGGTATCGTAATTTAGGCAACCATTAGCTATTCTCACGGCGCAATAAATACTGTCGTTGTTGTTGGGTACAAACCTGTAGTTGTTGCTATTATCGACAAATATGTTGTTTCTATACCACGAATAGGTTACAACACCTCCACCGCTCCCTAACAGCAAAGTAGCAGAAACCGTGGCGCCAGGACAGGGCGTTGAATCAAGGCGAGTATCAATATCAGCATATGGATTAGTTCTGTTATTTACAACAAATGCCCTTCTTGCACTAACCACTGTATCAGCAACCAGGCAATACTCGTTGCTGATCATTTTGCAAAATACCGTATCGTTATTGTTGGGCACAAAACGATAGGAAGTTCCTGTCGATATCAATGTGTCGTTTTTGTACCAAAAGTAGTTTGGTGAAGTTCCTCCATTTACGGCAGTCGGAGTGCAGTTTACAGTTGTTCCTATGCATACCGCAGACGTCGATGGCGTGTAATTTACACCAACTGTTGCAACAAGACGAAATGGATGAACCTTTATGTTTATCTTATTAGACGTAGCTAAAATAGTAGTACTTGCGCCATTTGTAATATTGCAATATACTATGTCTGAATCGTGAAGTAGAGGGGCAGTATACCTAAAGCTATCGACGCCTACCGGATAACCATTTAAATACCACCGATAGCGGACTGCAATTCCAGGCGCAGCTGTCGCTGTGGCCGTAAACGTAGCAGATGTAGGCGTACAATAAGTTATTGTAGGTGTACTAATAGAAATACCTGCGTTATAAATTACTCTGATTTTATTTTGATTGCCGTCTGCAAATAGCAGATTGCCGAGTGTATCTGTTTGCATACCTACTGAATTGCCACTACCGTTGCTAATCGCTGCAACAATTGCTGGTTGATCATCAGCAAGGGTTCCACCTGATAATCCTCCGTATTTTGTAATGATACCTGCAGGGGTTACTTTTCTGATATTGCCATTAGACGATATGAATAAGTTTCCAAATTTATCCAAAGTGACGCCATTCGGGTAGGGCACCCCTGCCATAACCGCTGAACCCCCATCTCCCGAAACAGTACTTGTACCGATACCCGCATAGGTAGTTATTATTCCTGCACTGTCAATTACTCTAACTCTGTTTGCACCGTAATCAGCAAGGAATATTCTTTTATTGTCATCAACAACTAGTCCTAGCACATCGCCTATTTGCGCAGATGTTGCAGGTCCGCCATCTCCGCTATACCCATATGTGCCAGCGCCGCATATGTTTTTAATGATCTTATTAGTGTCAATTTTTTTTATCTGTCTGTTTCCAGTCGATACATAGATGTTGTCATATTTATCTATTGCCAAAGCATTTAAAGATGGTAATAATACAGTATCTACCATCGCGCCATCAACAGGCGGTCTTAATCCGCCTCCGGCATAAGTTGTAACAATTCCCGAGGGGGCTACTTTACGTATACGCCTGTTTACCATGTCACAGATGTAAATATTGCCTCTTGAGTCTTTAACTACTCCAGACGGCTTATTAAATTTTGCATTTGTGGCTGGTCCTCCATCTCCCGAAAATCCCGCGGTGTCGTTGCCGGCAATTCTTGTAATAATGCCGCTCGCATTTATTTTTCGAACGCCATTTAGGCCATACTCTGTGACAAAAGTATTTCTTG
>CAIRYK010000030.1 GCA_903882805.1 uncultured Bacteroidota bacterium
AAAATGAGCAAGATAGAATTACAAGAACAGATGTTTAAATCTGTTGAAGCCTGTAACCAAAGCGGGTTATCTCGAAGGGCCTTTTGTTTGGCCAACGATATTGTTGAAGGTCAGTTTTATTATTGGGCGAGAAAATATAACAAACACAAAAATCCAGTCCAAGGATTTGTTAAGATAACATCAGAGGGGTTATCAAAAGGATCTGGGTCAATTGAAATATTCTATCCAAATGGAGTGAAGGTTACTGTTGGTTCATCTACCAGTCGCAGTGATTTAAATAAAATTGTTAGCTGCTGGTAATAGATGTTCTCTTTAAATTCCACTAACAATTATTATTTGTACCGGGGGCCAACCGATATGCGGAAGACCTTTGATGGATTGAGCGGTATTGTTCAATCAGAGATGAAACAAAATCCATTGTCAGGTGATGTTTATTTATTCATCAACAAGCAAAGAGACCGGATAAAGTTATTAAGATGGGAATCTGGCGGCTTTGTTTTGTATTATAAGCGATTGGAGCAAGGCACTTTAAGTCTTCCTAAAAATGCCGGAATTAGCGATTGTAATAAGATTAGCTGGCCTGAATTGGTAATGATGATAGAGGGGATTGTACTTGAAAAGTATAGGCAAAAAGTCCGTTTTTATTCGTTCTCAGAGAGGTAAAATAATTCACAAAATATCTTGTAAACATTAGGTTTTACAGGCACTTCGGACTATATTTGTCCTGTGCAAAAAGAGGCAGAAATAATAGCAGAATTGCGTGAGGAAAATCGTTACCTCAAGCAGGAACTTGCTAATCTGAAAAGTCTGTTCTGGGGTAAAAAGAGTGAACGTTTCATTCCGGTAAATCCAGCACAAGAAACACTTTCATTTGGTGAAGATGTTGTAAATACTCTGCCAAAGGTAAGTACTAAGCCTGAACCAAAAGTTAGAAAGACGCCTGAGGCTGGTTCAAGTATCCCTGTTAGAAAACCAATACCTGCGCATATTCCACGTGTTGATACCATTATTGAGCCTGAAGGTATTGATTTAACACAGGCCGAAAAAATCAGAGATGAAGTAACAGAGTACCTTGACTACAAACCAGGAAAGATATTTGTTACGCGCATTATTCGCCCAATCTATAAAGTATTTACAGAGCAAGGAGAAGTTAAAATGGTAAATGCCGAACTCCCATCTCAGCCAGTAGCAAAGAGCAATGTGAGTGCTGCAATGATGGCTTTGATTTTGGTAAGTAAATATATTGATCATTTACCTATTTACAGACAGCTCAAACAGTTTTTAAGAGAGGGCGTAGATCTATCCGAATCAACAGTAAATGGCTGGATACATAAACACCTCAAACTCTTAGAGCCCTTATATGAATTAGCAAAACGAAATGTTCAAAGAAGCAATTACCTGATGGCTGATGAAACACCAATGCCTGTATTAAGCGAGGATAAACCTGGTAGTACCCACAAGGGCTACTATTGGGTATACTATTCTCCTGTAGACAAATGCATATGCATTGAGTATGATAAAAACCGTGCAGCTAATGCTCCTGACCTTTTCCTGAAGGATTTCGCAGGCCATTTGCAAACCGATGCATATGGGGCTTATGTTCATTTTGGTAAAATAAGTGGGATTACATTAGTTGGTTGCATGGCGCATGCCCGAAGAAAATTTAAAGACGCACTTGATCAAAAACAAAAAGGAGCTGATGAGGCAATGGAAATATTTGGCGAACTTTATGCAATAGAAAGGCAAGCCCGGGATCAGGAGTTGAATTATGACAATAGATTAGAATTAAGAAAAGAAAAATCCATCCAAATAATGGATAAGCTTCATGCATGGATGTTAATCCAAATTAAAGACCCGCAATTTTTGCCAAAGAGTCTATTAGGAAAGGCAATCAAGTACACTTTAAATATTTGGGTACGGCTGAATGAGTTTACCAAAAAGGGCCAATTGGAAATTGATAACAATTGGGTGGAGAATAAAATTCGTCCAGTGGCGCTTGGAAGAAAAAATTATTTATTCTGTGGATCGCATGAGGCAGCACAAAGAGCAGCAATGATGTATTCTCTATTTGCCATGTGTTCAATAGCCGAAGTAAATCCGCAGGATTGGTTAACTGACGTATTTACCAGAATCAACGACCATCCGATTAACAAACTTGATGAACTACTACCGAATAACTGGAAAGAAATTAGGAGTATATCTCCTATGGGAATCCTAGCTGACTAACGGTCAAGACCGAACGCATACCTTAAAAGAGATGGTAGCTGATTTGGTTCTGCGATATGACATTGTAAAAAAAAGCTTATCCGTGCTGGATTAA
>CAIRYK010000031.1 GCA_903882805.1 uncultured Bacteroidota bacterium
CCGTAAAGACGCTGTAGGCGTCCAATGTTTTTAGAAAAACGTGGCTAATCGTTACCGATGCCGTAGGTATCGTATGTTGGCTCGCGGGAAGGTGCGCTTGTTATATTTCATCGGCGCGGTTGTAGCCAAGGCATTAGTATGCAACTGAGCATCCCGCTGCAAAGACGCTGTAGGCGTCCAATGTTTATAGAAAAATGTGGCTATTCGTTACCGATGCCGTAGGTATCGTATGTTGCCTCGCGGGAAGGTACAATGTTCATAGCGCCTCCGTATATGGTACGGTCCCTTTTTTAGGGCTCTTTTTCTATCAGGGTATTATTTGTTTTGTATCACCACCTTAACACGCTCATTGGTGTGAGCGCTACGCACCGATAAAAAATAAATGCCCGATGGCGCGTCTACATTTACAAGTATCTGCTCATTGGCAGCGCCATAAAATTCTTTCACCTTTTCGCCCTTTGTGTCGGTTATGGTAAAATGGGCTTGCTCGGCTATCATGGAAGAAAGATATACAGAACATGAGCCGGTGCATGGATTCGGTGAAACCTTTAGTGTGTTGCCTGCGTAATTGAAAGCGTTTATTTGGAGCGGACAAGGACTTACCGCAACATAAATGGTAGTGGTGTCGGAGGTATAATTGCAGTCGTTGATGCGGACGGAAAAGGTATCGTATCCGGTGAAACCGGGTGAGGGTGTGTACAACAAACCGGCAGGTGAGATTGTGCCACCTGTAGTAATAGTAGTGTACGATGCTGCTAAAGTGCCATGTAGCGGCGTGCGGGCTATGCTCCATGTTACCCTTTGCCCGAGGTCGGCATCTGTGATGGATAAATAGGTATTTAAGGCTACAGTAGAATCCAGGCAAATAGCCACACTTTGGGTATGCCCGCCGGTAAAAGCAGGTATTGCATTACCATTGCTCACCATGCGTACCCGGTTGTTGCCACGATCGCAAATAAAAAGATTATCGCCACAATACAAAGTTAGCCCATAAGGGCTTTGAAGGGTTGCGGTAGTAGCCGGCCCGCCATCGCCGCCATATCCTGCTATACCATTACCCGCTACCGTAGATATTATGCCTGTTGCAACATCTACTTTTCTAACAACATAATTTGCCATGTCGGAAAAAAAGATATTCCCTGCGGCATCCAAGGCTACGCCTGTTGGCCTTTTTAATTGTGCCAAAGTTGCTGGGCCACCATCACCGGCATAGCCGGAAACTGAACTGCCGGCTATCGTTGTAATTATTCCAAAGGTGTTTACTTTTCGGATTCTGTCATTGCGATAATCGGCAATGTATAAATTTCCCGTGCGGTCTATTGCAATTCCACTTGGCGCATTCATTTGCGCCAGCGTAGCTGCACCACCATCGCCGCTAAAGCCGCTTGTTCCATTGCCCGCAACTGTAGAGATGATGCCCGCAGCATTTACTTTTCTGACTACGCTAACGCTGCCCGTTTGTGAAAAATATAAATTTCCAGCCTCATCTACAGCCAAATCCGATGGAATCCGTATTTCAGCATTAGTGGCCGGTCCGCCATCACCGCTATACAAACCTGTTGTGCCTGTGCCGGCTATGGTAGATATAATACCTGTTGTACTTACTTTGCGAATACGTGCATCTGTATAGTCAGTAATATATAAACTCCCTGTTCCATCAGCTAATAAACCAAATGGCTGCCTCAATTGTGCATCTGTAGCAGGTCTGCCATCGCCACTATACCCCGAAACACCGGTACCTGCGAAAGTAGTAATAATACCCGCGGTACTGACTTTGCGTACACGGCATCCACCGGGTCCACCATCGGAGATATACATATTCCCAAGTCCATCAAAAGCGATACCATATGGGTTATTCAATTGGGCCAAATATGCAGCTCCTCCGTCTCCCCCTGACCCCATGATGCCATTACCCGCTACTGTAGTAATGGTTTGCGCTCGCAAGTATGGCGAACATAATATTGAAAACACCAATAACAATTGCCTTGTGTGAAAAAAAATACTTTTCATAGGGAGTGATTGCGAATTTAAAATTATACAATAAGTTTGGATATACCCTGAAACCTAAGGAAAATGATTTTATTATTCACGTAAATTCAAAGTAGGTACGTTCCCTTCGTGACTGATTGATTAGTATCTCATCAATGAAATTCTGAGGCAGTCCGTAATTCGTAATTCCCCATCCCCCCAAAAATACCACCCCACATGTAGGTGAAAACCCACAAAAATGTGCCTACATTTATCGTTCAATTTTAAAACGGTTATGTACCCAAAGTTATTTCAGGCATTATCGCTCACCTTGTTGCTATCGGCATGTGGCGAGCAGGTGAAAAATGAAACGCCTGCTAAAGAAGATATACTGGCTGCCAACAGAGATACTACTGTAAAGCCCAACGACGATTTTTTTGACTATGCCAATGGCGGATGGGTGAAAAGAAACCCCATACCCGCCGACGAAATATCGTATGGCATAGGTCAACTGGTGGAAAAAGAGCTGCGCGAAAAACTGCTGCACATAAACGAGGAAGCACTGAAAAAAGCGGAAAAAAGCGGCCCCGGTCAGCAGATAGGCGATTTCTGGTATAGCGCTATGGACACGGTGAGCATAGAGAAGAACGGCATAGAACCGCTGCGCCCCGAAATGGCCCGCATTGATGCCGTAAAAACCCGCGAGGAACTGATAGACGTAATAGCCCACCTGCACCGAATAGGTGTAGCTGTGTTCTTCGATGGCTCGGTGTCGCAAGACCCTAAGAGAAGCGATGTGGAAGCCTACACACTGTCGCAAGGTGGCCTGGGCCTACCCAACAGAGATTACTATTTTGATGCTGATGCCCGCACTGCCAAAATAAGGGAACAATACCCGGTATATATTGCCGGCTTGTTTAAGCTGATGGGTGCCGACGAGGCTACCGCAAAAGCAAAAGCCGAAGCGATACTGAAACTGGAAACCGAACTGGCCAAAGCATCGCGCAAACTGGAAGACCTCCGCGAGCCGTATGCCAACTACAATAAATATGCAATTACAAAGCTCCCTACCCTGTCGCCTGCCATGTCTTGGGCAAAGTGCCTGGAGCTAATGGGTGTGCAACATATAGACAGTGTAATTGTGGGTCAGCCGGAGTTTTACAAAGCGCTGGATAAAGTGATAGCCGCCGCCGATATGCAAACGCTGAAAGATTATATGCACTTCCACCTGGTGGCCAACTATGCAAGCTACCTGAGCAAGCCGTTTGCCGATGCCAATTTTAATTTCTATTCCAAAACAATCAATGGCGCCGAGCAGGAACGCCCCCGCTGGAAACGTGCACTGGATGCCGAAGGCGGCGCCATAGGCGAGGAACTGGGACAACTGTTTGTAAAAGAATATTTCGACGCTACAGCCAAGGCCCGCTATACCCAAATAGTAGAGAATGTGCGCAATGCCTACAAGGCACGCATAGAAAAGCTGGACTGGATGAGCGATAGCACCAAGCAAAAGGCGATACATAAATTAATGACCATCAGTAAAAAGGTGGGCTACCCCGATAAATGGAAAGATTTTTCGGCGCTGAAAATAGACCGCGGCCCCTATGTGCTGAACATGGTGCGCGCAAGCGAATGGTGGTATAACTACGAATTGAATAAGCTGGGCAAGCCTGTGGATCGTGAAGAGTGGAGCATGACCCCGCAAACGTATAATGCGTACTACAACCCATCGAACAACGAAATAGTGCTGCCCGCCGCTATGATGACGGTGCCGGGCTACAAAGATGCCGAGCTCGACGACCCGCTGGTATATGGCTACACAGCAGCATCTACCGTAGGCCACGAAATCACCCACGGTTTCGACGACGAAGGCCGCAAGTTCGACGAGCACGGCAACCTTTGCAACTGGTGGTCGGCGGCCGATACGGCTCAGTTTATGGTGCGCGCCGAGACGCTTGTGCAGCAGTTCAACAAAATGACGCCGGTAGACACTATGCACATCAACGGTAAGGCCACGCTGGGCGAAAACCTGGCCGACCTTGGCGGCATACTCATTGGCCTCGATGCCTTTAAGCAAACAGAAGCCTACAAGAAAGGCGAAAAAATAAGCGGTATGACCCCGCTGCAGCGTTACTTCCTCGGTTATTCGCTGGGCTGGCTGTATCAGCAGCGCAAAGAAAAACTGGCCAACCAGCTACATACCGATGTGCATGCACCGGCAAAATACCGCGTAAATGGTCCGTTCCCCAATGTACCCGAGTTTTATGATGCATTCGGCATAAAGCCCGGCGATAAAATGTATATACCCGATAGCATGCGCGTGCATTTGTGGTAGGCGCGCAGCGTTTATAATTGTTTATTTAAATCAATAAGAGCCGCAATTGCGGCTCTTATTGATTTAAATAAACAATCGGCATACTTTTTCGAATGTTGGTTACTCAATTTGATTGCAATTTGTACTTAGCCCGATAGGGCTAAACTGTGCGTAGC
>CAIRYK010000032.1 GCA_903882805.1 uncultured Bacteroidota bacterium
TAACATCATGCCTGCTGCCATTACTGGCAACACAAATATCTGCCTTGGGGCAACATCTGCCTTGCGCAACACCGTTAGCGGCGGCTCATGGAGCAGTTCGGCTCCGGCCATTGCTCCGGTAGGGTTGTCGGGTATTGTTACGGGCGCTGCCCTGGGTACGGCAACTATCACTTATGCTATGGGCGCGGGTTGTCTGGTTACTACTTCGGTTAAAGTGTTGCCACTGCCCAATGTGTACACTGTAGGCGGCGGCGGCAGCTTCTGCGCCAGCGGTGCGGGCGTTCACATCACCCTCTCGGGTTCTGAAGTGGGCGTCAACTATTTGTTGTACATCGGCAGCACGCCAACCGGCACATTTGCAGGCACAGGCTCGGCGCTCGATTTTGGGCTGCAGACAGTGGGCGGCTTGTACCGTGTGGTGGCTATTAGTTCTATCACCGGCTGCAGCAGCAACATGGCGGGCACGGCTACGGTAGTGGTTAACCCTACATTGATACCCTCTGTCAACATTACTTCCGGCCCGAGCGACACTATTTGTGCAGGCGCTTCTACTACATTTACGGCTGCGCCTACAAATGGCGGCACGGCCCCCACATACGTATGGACGGTGAACGGTGTAACCGTTGGCGCAGGCGCAACCTATACCTTCATACCCGCCGACGGCGATGTGATAAAAACGATACTGACCAGCAATGCGCTATGCGCGCTGCCCGATACGGCCAGCTATAGCAAGCGCATAACCGTAAGCGCCAACCAGACGCCTGTTGTGAATATAGTATCTGCCCCCGGCGATACAGTGTGCAAGGGTATGGCCATAACGCTTACGGCAAATGCTGTATACGGCGGCTCATCTCCGGCCATTGTGTGGCGCAAATTCGGACTGAACGTGAGCGCAGGACCAACCTATGCCTACATACCCAACGATGGCGATGTAGTAACCTGCTTCATCACTAGCAATTACCCCTGCCTGCTCACCGATACGGCCACCAGTCCCGGCTTGCAAATTAGCGTAGATACACCGCTGCTGCCGCACGTACTTATTACTGCCAGCCCGAGTACGCATGTGGGCACAGGTAAGACAGTAACCCTTACTGCCAATGTAGAAGACGCAGGCCTGCACCCCACTTATCAGTGGTTGAAGAACGGCGTACCAATACCCGGCGCAACCAACTCGATATACAGCAGCAACACATTTGCTACAGGCTATCAAGACTCGGTAACCTGTGTAGTAACGAGCAGCGGCGTATGCCCGGTTTCATCTTTTGGCTGGGTGTATATACTGGTGAGCGATGTTAGCGTAGGCGGCGTAGGCGCAACCGGCGGCAATCTGCAAATATTACCCAACCCCAACAACGGAAATTTTATACTGAAAGGAACCACAGGTGACAATGCCACCGAAGAACTGCAACTGGACATTACCAATATGCTGGGGCAGACCGTGCATCGCCAAACGCTACAAGCTAAAGCCGGTAAGGTAAACGAACAGATAACCATAACCGGGCAACTGGCTAATGGTATGTATCTGTTGAGTTTACATTCGGCAAGCGGCGTTAAGGTGTTCCACATGGTTGTGGAGCGATAGTAGATTGTCTTTTTTACTATAGCGATACGGCCAGCCTCATCGGGTTGGCCGTGTCATTTTTAGCAAACACATTTTGTATGGCGAGCGCCAGGATTGATAGCAGCGTTTTGTAAGTGATTGATGGGTAGGGTAGCGCACATTAGCCGTTCGGCTTTACGGTACTTTGCTTAGTTCATGGTTAAAATTAGCGTTGCCGGGCCAAATGTGAATTGGCAAGCGTTTTATCTGTCGTTGCGCTTGAAGAATGCAAAACCATTACTCCCACCTATCTGCGTTAGGTTGGGCATGCTGCGTAGCTTGTCGGCATCCATTATTTTACAAATAAAGAAAACCGGTTTATCTGTCTTACCATTCATAAGCCAGTCGCTATTGGCCTCCGGTTGCACTTCCTTGCCTTTATCGTCGTGGCGAATGCGTATGTAGTTAGAATTGGTAGCGGCTGTTTTTTTGGTGTAAAACAAGTTGGCGTAGCTTTTGAAGCCAACAGGCTGCACATAAACATTTTTGCCTTCGAATGTTTTATAAAACTCAATCGCCGATCGCTGCGAATAGGCCTCAATTTTTGGGGTAAAGTGCAATACTGTAGCTTGAATAATAACTATTTGCGCAGCCGCCAGCAAAGTTATACCGCTCCTGAAGTTGCGCTTCATGATCAGTACCGATACCCATATGGCCGCCATATACAGTATGCCCCACAAACATTCAGCATAGCTCCACGATACATTGGCTTCAAGGTTGGCCACCACAAATTTATCTTCTATAAGCGGTATTAGCTTTTGCTTGTATATGCCTACCAGCGGCAGAGCCGTTATTAGTATGGCCATGAGCGCCCCTAACGTAAGCAGCAGTGTTTTTATCCATTTTTTTAGTTGGCCTGGCTCTTCACTAAGGCGGTACAGTTGCAGCGCCGCCAGATAGGTGAGCGGGAAGTAGCAGAGCGATGAATAGTGAACGATTTTTGTTTTAACGATAGAGAACAGTATTAATACTACCCAAAACAATATCCACATCCATTTCGTAAAGTCGGTAGCTGTTGCTTTGTCGCTGATGCGCTTTCGGGTAAACTGAAACAGAAATGCCGAGGCAGGAAAGCAGCCCAATAATAGCACTATGAAATGATACACAAACGGGCCGCCATGGTCGGCATCTTCTGTACTGAATAGCCGCACCTGATAACGCATAAACTCGCTGATAAACCATTGACCATAGGCCAACCCGCGCGCAGCTACCATAGCGCCCAGCCACAAGGCCACTGGCAGCAGGGCCCATGTGGCTATGGCCAGCAACCGGCGTAAGGTATAGCCATTCAGCCCGCGATTTACGATGACGTACACACCCATAGACAGGAGCGTAACCAGTATGGCCACCGGACCCTTGGTGAGTACAGCCAGTCCCAGCAGAATGCCGGTAAGGAAGGTGTGCAGCCCCTTGCGCGGCGAGAACTGCAGCAGGTGCATCTGGAAGAAAGTCAGAAATATAAACAGGTTGAAGGTAGGGTCTATGATGCCGGTCTTAAAGTAAAAATGCGGCAACCACGAAGCGGCATAAATGGCTGCCCACCACATACCCATTTTCTCGCTCACTACGCGCTTGCCCACATAGTACACAGTAAGCAGTGTAACCACCCCCACCAGCGCATTGGGGAAACGGGCTGCAAACTCGCCTACGCCAAACAACTTCATAGCGCAAACCTGCATCCAGATAAACAGCGGCGGCTTTTCCCAAAAGGGCATAAAGTCTATTTGCACCCGCAGATAGTCTTTAGATACAATCATTTCGCGGGCGCACTCTGCAAAGTTTATTTCGTCCCAGTCGAACAGATGCACTTGCCCGAGAAAGGGAAAGAACAACAGGCAACCAATAAACGCAATGATGGTATATCGCAAATAATTCGGCATAATGCTCAGGTGAGTTTACCCTTAAATAAATGGCCTTTGTAATAGTTCATTAAGGCAAACATGGCCAGAGTGGTTGTTGCGCCAATGATGCTGCCCGAATAGGTATCGGCAAAAAAATGGGCTGCGAGGTACATACGCGAATAGCAAACCAATAGCGCCAGTGAAAAAAACACCAATCCTATGGCCCGGTAGCGCGCTGGTAGTATTAATGACAGAAAGCAGAAAAAGCTAAAAGCGCCTGCGCTGTGACCCGATGGGAAACTACGCTCATATAGGGTAGGCCAGTCGGGGGAGTGGTGTATCCAGTCGGCCATATTGTAAAATTTTAGCGGGCGCGGCTCGTTGAAATACGATTTGAGCGCCTGCTGCACCAGTAGCGGCGCAATATTGCACAATGCCGCTGTTGAGAAATACAGCATGTTGCGGAAGCGCGGCAACGCCATAAGGCCAAGCAGCACAGGAACAATTACCTCTGCCTGACCCATAAACGTGCTATAATACATAAAGGTATCTAGCACAGGGGTGTGGCGGGCATTTACATTGGCAAACAGCTCGGTGCGCGATTGCGTAGCCAGCGCAATACTGCCGCCCACCACCCAAAACACGAGCGGGAAAACGAAGTAAGGATTGTATATAAAATATTTGCGCTTAAGCAATAGTATCTTTTTTAGCTGCCCATAGTGTTTTTAAATGGCGCCACAGCCTTACATAGGCTTCTTTGGCAAATATCTGCGAATCGTTGCGCGAGGCATTGATCAGCCAGAAGGCTAAAGGTAATAATATAAGCGTTGCCATCCACATACCCAGCCAGGGCGCCACCGATGCTGCCTTGGCCAGTTTTTCGCCCGTAATATTCAGGATATGGAATATCATAAAGAACACTACCGCTATAACCAGCGGCATACCCAGCCCGCCCTTGCGGATGATAGCCCCGAGCGGCGCGCCAATAAGGAATAGCAATATGCAGGCAAACGACAACGAAAACTTGCGCTGCAGCTCTATATCGTACTTCAGGTAGTTTTCTGTTTGTAGTTTTTTATCCAGCGCGCTCACGTCCATCAGCGATTTGAAGTTGCGTATGTTGCCAATGGCGGTTTGCAAGGCCGATGTGCGCGCTGAGTCGGGTATGCGCTCCAGAAACGAAGAGTCGTATTTTCTAAGTGTGTTTTTTGCCTTTTTTACATTTGCCGTCAGTTTGTCTCCTTCCTTGGTAGCATTGCCCAGCGTTATGTAGGGCTGCATATGCCCGCCAATGGTATAATATATTCGCCCCCGCATCCGCTTGATGCTGTCTATGTTTTGCGACAGTTGCGACACATTCATCATTTGGTAGGCATTCTTAAACATGTCTTCGTTGGTGCGCTTAAACATCAATCCCGACAAGTCGAAAACTTTATTCCATTTGGCAAAATGCACGCGGGTTTGGGTGTAGTCGTGGGTGCCGCGTTCGAAGCCTTCTTCATAGCGCCAGCCATCAGTGAGCTTAAACACCAGCGACTGCTTATCGGGCGACGCCTGCATCTGTCCTTCTTTGGCCAGTATCACCTTGTTGTTGCCGCTCATGTCGGTATGGTCGTAGATGATAATGTCGCGGATGGTGTTGCCGTCTTCGTCTTTGCTGCCTACGTGTATAGAGTAGCCGGTAATGTCGTTGTTAAACTGGTCGGGGCGAATATTGAGGGTGGGCTTTGAGTTGCGCACATCATACAGCAGCGATAGCGCTTTCAGGTTCGCTACGGGTATCACATTGTTGTTGAACAGAAAAGCAAGGCCCGACAAAAAAACGATGAAGTAAAACAGTGGCCGCATAAAGCGTAGCAACGATATGCCCGACGACTTGATGGCTACCAGTTCAAAGTTTTCGCCCATGTTGCCAAAGGTCATTATAGACGATAGCAGCACGCTGAGCGGCAGCGCCAGCGGCACCAGCGTAGCGCTCATATACACCAGCAGTTGTACCAGCATCCATATACTGAGGCCCTTGCCTATCATCTCATCCATATACAGCCAGAAAAACTGCATAATGAGCACAAACAACGATACGAAGAACGTGACCACAAACGGGCCAACGAAGCTACGGATAATGAGCCAGTCGAGTTTTTTTATCAGGCGCTGCATGTGCTAAGTGCGCAAAGGTAGGTATAGATTATTTGTGTAACGAGAACGATGTGGCAGATTTGTGATTTTGTTTTGATAGGTGGGTGTTTAGCGAACTCCAACCACCCCGGTTCGTGAGGAATAGCTTCGCTAATTCCTCACGAACATCCCCTCCTAAAAACAGGAGGGGTGTGTACTTTGACTTAAATCATTTATTTTCAGCACAATACAAAACTAAATTTTCAATAAAAAATACCGAAAACACCATCGAAATACCACCCTTCCTGTTTTAGGAGGGGTGGTATGATATGGGACAGCGAAGCTGCACCCGGAGCAAACCGGGGTGGTTGGCTCGCGAAATTGTAAAAAGGAACTGCAACTTGCGTAAACAGGTAATAAAGTGTAAAAAGTCCCATCCTACTCAACAAACCAGGCGATTCATGGATTGTTTTTCAATCAATGAATCGCCTGTTGCAATAATTTTCCTTACTCCTTCACAATTTTCAATACGGTTTTGTTGCCGGTGGCGTCTTTTATTTCTATGAGGTATATGCCTTGCGACAGCTGCGCGAGCGAGAGGGTGTTGCGGCCTTCTGTTAGTTCGCCCTGTTTGGCGGCCTTACCCAGCAGGTCTACAATGCGGTATTCGCTCCCGTTGGCGGCGTTGTCTACTACCAGTGTATTGTTGGCAGGGTTGGGGAACACAGTCACCTTATTTGCAGTCCAAGTGGCGGTAGTTAGGGGTAGTGTTTCTATTTCGCTTATTGCGGTATTGGTCATCACCACTTCGTTGTCGTCGAAGTATATGCCGGCGCGGTTGGGTATCAGCGTACCGGGCGCCAGCGTGGTTTTCGCTTTTATCTTGTACACATACATGCCGGTGCATTGGTTGTGGTAGCTGCTGTCGAGCAGTTTAATATTGGCAAAGTCGAATTTCAACACCCAATTGCTTCCGTTCCAGAATTTAGACATCACTACAGGGTGTGTGCTTGCCACCATTTGCAGTGTGTGTATGTCTAAGCTGTTGGGCAGGGTATCGAGTACATAAATGTTTTGGGCTGTGTCATTGCCTGTGTTTTCAAATTCAGTAGAATAGGTAAGTAATGTGCCTACGGGTATAACACCGCCCGGGCTTACCTCTATGTGGTTGGGATCGAACGAGCTTTTTACAGTATCGTTGCGGTCGCAGTTATTATCGTAAGGGTTTACATCGTCCACTGTAGGGAGTGAAACGCAATTACTTTGCACAGTGTCGCCGGGTGGTAACCACACTCCGGACCTGGATAGTGTATAATTTATTTGTTTTGAACTTATGTCTACCGATGAAAGTCTGCCAAGGTTCCATGTTATCGTATTCCCGGCTACAGATGATGGTAATGGCCTCGACGATTGGTAGTGATATTTGGGGCTGTGGGTAACAGATACTGTTGTAGACTGTGGTAGGGGATACCTATTGGCTATTATTAATTCACCCTGTTGCATATGCGAGCCGCTTCTTACTGTAGAGTGCATGGTTAAGTCGAACCCTGAAGTACCTGATGGCTGGAAGCCTAAATAATTAGTGTGATTGGGCACAGGCAACAATGTAGAACGAATGACGCCGGTAGTGGGGCAATAAGCGGATATACCGGGTACGGAAGCTAATATTCTGAATGTATATTCACTGCCTGGGTTGCCTTTTACTCTGAAGTCGGTACCAGATGTTACAGTCATAGTGTCTATTGGTATTCCGTTAGAGTCTATTTCTAAAGTAGTGGGCAGGGACGACACCCATTCCATTCCTTCATCAAAGGTACAGTTTGAATTTTCATCGAAATACAAACGAATCGGTATTATGTCGCAATTTTTGTTCTTGTAACTGTAGGCAATAGAGTCTATGGCTACCGCGCCAGAGTATAGCACATGTTTTACGGTGTATACCCCCGGGTAAAAATACTCGTGGTTAAGGTTGGCATAGCCGTTGTAGGCCGAAAAAGTATCGATAACCGGCGCGCCATCGCCATACCACGATTTTACGCTAAGCGCAGGTGAATAAGTAACCGGGTGAATGGATATTCGGGGGCCATAGCACATAGAGTCGAGACATACGCTAAAACTATCGCGTATGTAGGTGGCCGTTGCACCGTTGCCGGCTATTTTGTGGATCGATTTGCCGGTGTGGGTAGAAAAATACAGGTCGCCGTATTTATTTGCAGCTACGCCCCATATTCTCGAATACGTAGGGTAGGTGGGCCCTACGCCATCGCTCATAAAAAACTTGCCGCCGCCTACATAGGTATTTATATTACCAATCCAGTTAATTTTACGTACTCGGCCGTTTTGATAGTCGGCTATGCACAGGTTTCTCTCCTTGTCAAAGCACACAGTTGACGGGGTATTCAGTTTCGCCAGTGTAGCAAGGCCGCTATCGCCTGCAAATCCAGCTACACCCGTTCCGGCTATGGTAGTTATAATACCATCGGTCGATACCTTACGTACCCGGTGGTTGTATTTATCGGCTATATAAAGATTGCCGCTAGAGTCGGTGCAAATACCGTCGGGGTTTTGCAATTTTGCGTTGGTTGCAGGGCCTCCGTCGCCGCCATAACCTTCTACGCTACCTGCATAGGTGGTTATTATGCCGGCAACATCTATTTTTCGAATCCTGTGGTTGAGCTCATCGGCAATGAAAATATTTCCGGCAACATCTATGCATAAGCCATGCGGAAAATGAAAAGTAGCCGCCGATGCCGGGCCGCCGTCGCCGCTTAGCGCCCATGCTGTGCTTCCGGCAATGGTGGTAATAATGCCAGTGTTGGGGTTTATTTTTCTGATTCTGTTGCTTTCGGCAAAGTATATATTGCCGTATCTGTCGCTTGCCATCGGGCCGCCGGCATTCAGATAAAGTTGTGCGCTTGTAGCGCTGATGCCATCTGCAAAGGAAGTGCCGCCGCCGGCAAAAACGGATACCATTCCACCTCGATCTATCTTTAGTATTCTGGCATAGTCATAATCTGTAACATACACATTTCCATCATTATCAGGAAATATTTCTGCAGACACACCCATGCCGCCTGTCCGGGCAGGGCGCGGCGAGCCATAGTCAACGGATCCGCCGCCCAAAACTTTAAACAAATAGCCCGGTTGTGCAAAACCAAGCGCTGGCAGGAAAACGAAGAGCAGGAGCAGCTTTTTCATAAGTAATGTCATAGGTATATGTTCAAAGTTATATAAAAAAGCATAACGACTATTTGTTTTTTACAGAAATTATATATTTAATTTTATTCATTCCGTTGCGCGCAGTATTTTATCGCGGCGCTGAGGTGGGGCATTGTGTATGCTACGGGGCAATAGTTTATTTGGGCCAAATTGCCGTAACTTTAGGTATATGACAAAAATACGACTGAAGGATATAGATACCCGTGCGCCAGCTGGCATGGATAAAATAGAAACGAAAAAGGAACTGGCCGGCATACTGGCTGAGCTGAGCGATTTGCAGAATTTGCTGTATGCCGAAGGTCGCCATAGCATACTGATAGTGATACAGGGCATGGATGGCAGCGGTAAAGATGCGCTGACGCGCGATGTATTTACGAGTATGAACCCGCAGGGCGTAAATGTGCACTCGTACAAAACGCCTACGCAAGAGGAGTTGTCGCACGATTTTTTATGGCGTGTGCACCATCATGTACCGGCAAAGGGTATGATACATATTTTCAACCGCTCGCACTATGAAGATGTGCTGGTAACTCGGGTACACGGATGGGTAGATAAGGAAACGGCCCAAAAACGGATGCGGGCAATCAACGATTTTGAGCGGTTGCTGATAGACCACAACGAAACGCAGGTGCTGAAGTTTTACCTGCACGTGTCGCAAGAAGAGCAGCTAAAACGACTGAACGAACGCCTTACCGACCCGCACAAAATGTGGAAGTACAATGAGGAAGATATAAAGGAGTCGAGGTTGTGGGAGCAGTATATGAAGTATTACGAAGACGTGTTTGATCATTGCAGCGAGCCGCCATGGCACATAGTACCCGCCGATCAGAACTGGTACAAATCGTATACAGTAGCGCAGGCGCTCAAAAAAACGCTGCTTGGGCTCAAAATGAAGTTTCCGGGAATGAAGAAATAGGGAATAAGTATTACCGCCGCAATAACCGCCCCTCATTATACCAAAGTTCTCGTTTGGGGAACTTTGGGTGTGGTTATTGCGAAAGTATTAAATAAGACAGGGTTAATTTAGTTGTTAAGGAAAAGTAGGGAGCAAGGGGTGGGTAGCGCCATAACCTTGCAAAACCGGAAACAGTAAGAGCTGTTAGCTGCCCAGTCTGTGCTTAAGGTCATTTACCTGCGACGACCACAAACGTTCCTGATCTTTGATATCGTTTTTGTCGGCAAAATCAGTAATTCTCAAAATTGTTTCATTGGTAACCGGGCTTTGTTCAATACTGAATTCAAAAAATTCATCCTTGCCGTAGTAGTCCCACTTATACCGTATAAACTCATTTTCTAAATGCTCTAATATCACCGCGGTATCTGTGCTGCCGTTCCAGCTAAAGTTTACCGTATTGTCCCGCTGGTCTACTTTGTCGGCAAACCATTCCTGCAGCCCAACCGGTGTAGATAAGAAATCATACAAAATGGTCGGGGAGCAACGTATCGGGAACTCCAGTGAGTACATTATTTTCTTTTTATTCATCGCAAAGCTGTTCTCTTGTTACGAGTTGAGTGCAATAATAAAAAAATGCTGCTACAATCAAAATTTTATTAGCGTTTCTTTTGTATATTTTTTAGGTCTATTCAGAACATATGCAATATTCCTGTTAATGTATTCATAATTTTTTTTGGGTTGCATTGATAAGACCCTTAGATTTGCTACTCGAAGGTCAATTTTTAATTGATGCTACTGCTTGTGAATTTTTATTTACTAACCAACTTAATTCATTGCCTATGTCCATGCGTCAGCTAAAGATCACGAAGTCAATTACCAATCGTGAGAGCCAATCTCTTGAAAAGTACTTGCAAGAAATTGGCAAAGTAGATTTGATCACTCCTGAAGAAGAAGTGCAATTAGCCATCCGTATCAAACAAGGCGACCAGCGTGCGCTCGAAAAACTCACAAAAGCCAACTTAAGATTTGTGGTTTCTGTGGCCAAACAATATCAGAATCAGGGACTTTCATTAAGCGATCTTATAAACGAGGGTAATCTGGGTCTGATAAAAGCTGCTCAGAGATTTGACGAAACAAGGGGTTTTAAGTTTATATCGTATGCCGTTTGGTGGATTCGCCAGTCTATTTTGCAGGCATTGGCCGAGCAGTCGCGTATAGTGCGCTTGCCGCTCAACAAGGTGGGCCTCTCCAACAAGATAAGCAAGGCCTACTCGCAACTGGAGCAGGAGTATGAGCGCGAACCAAGTACCGAAGAGCTGGCCGAACTGCTGGAGATAGGCACCGAAGAGGTAGAAACTACCTTGGGCGTAGCCGCAAGGCACGTATCGGTAGATGCGCCGTTTGTAGACAGCGAAGACAATACGCTGCTCGACATTCTGGAAAATCCTAACTCCGACTCTGCCGATGCCGAACTGTATCATGGCGAGTCGCTGCGTTGCGAAATAGAGCGCTCCCTGAGCACCCTCACCGATCGCCAGCGCGATGTAATAAAATTGTATTTTGGAATAGGCGTTGCCAACCCAATGAGTCTGGAAGACATAGGCGAGAAATTCTCCCTTACCCGCGAACGCGTTCGCCAGATAAAAGACAAGGCCATAACCAAGCTGCGCACAGCCAGCCGTTGCCAACTACTCAAAACATATCTGGGCAACTAATAGCCCGATATCCGATATTAAAAATGCCCTGCTCGTAAAGACAGGGCATTTTTACTTTGGGGGATTTTGATGAGACTGTTGATTGTGCCGTAAATTAGGGTTGATACAAGGCTGCAAAGTGGCCTCACCCCAGCCCCCTTTAATATATTTTCCATCTGCGGCGCAGCGCAGTCACCTCATTTTCCGGCATGCGTAGGGTTCCGTCATATAGGCCCGCGTGCAGGCGTTGCCTCATGCCCTCGTACAGCGTTATAGCGCACGCCACCGATATATTGAGCGACTGCACCATGCCCATTTGCGGTATTATAAAGTTGCCGTCGCAATAGCTCAGGCAGTCTTCAGTTACGCCGGCATGCTCGTTGCCAAACACCAGCGCCACGCGCTGCGTAAGATCGAGCTCGTATAGCGAGCACGACTCAACGCCAAGGTGCGTAGCATAAATTTTATCGCATTTCTTTCTTACCGCAGCCATACATTCGGCGGTATTATCGTATTCATGTATGGTTAGCCAGCCATCGGCGCTGGCGGCGCTGTTTTCGCCAAATCTCTTATGCCGGGGCAATACCGTCATAAGTACAAACACCTCCTGCACCCCTACAGCATCGCAAGTGCGGAAAACGGCTGCTATATTGTGCGGGTCATGCACGTTTTCCAGCACCACCACAAAGCCGGGCTGCCTGAGGCTGAGCATTTTATCTATCTTAGCTTCTCTCTCGGGAGTCATAGCGCAAAGTTAAAAGTGAATTGTGAAAACAAAAAGTTGACGATTAGATTGATGAGACCCATACTTGCTTATTGGCTTTTTTTTGCGGTGTCCGACCTGATTGTTAATAGGTAATAGCGCTGATTTTCAGTAGGTTGTGCGTTTAATTTGTTGGGTTGTGGGTGTGTGGCGCTGCATTTGCTGCAAGTAGTTTTCCAGTTGTGGTAACGGTTTGGATGTAAGAAATTGTACCAATGGCGTAAGAATTGTTGTACTTTTCGCTTTAATTACCGCAATACACCTGTATCCGAAAATATGAAACTAAGCATAGCGCTAGGGGTTAATCGTCCCGATATGTTGCATGATGAAACACTTGCCGACCTGTTCAGGGCTTCGGCTAAAACACATGCATCAAAGGCTGCGCTTATTTTTGGCGATACCACCCTTTCTTATGCCGATGCAGACCGATGGAGCGATGCCATGGCCTTGCATTTGCAACAAAATGGCGTACAACCCGGCGACCCTGTGGGCCTTTGGTGGCCCCGCGGGCTGGAGTTGCATATTGCCGTGCTGGGTATTGTAAAAGCCGGCGGATCTTATGTGCCGCTGGACAGGGAAATGCCCGCCGAGCGCGTAGAAACCGTGCTCACCGAAGTAGGCGCGAAGTGTTTTATAGGCGATGAAAATATAAATATTCCATGCAAGCGATTTGCTGTTGTGCCGCGCCCTGCAGCAGGGCAGGCAATAGCCGTAACCCCCGGGCCGCGCCCCGACGACTGGGCCTATGTGCTCTACACATCGGGCAGCACAGGCAAGCCCAAGGGTATACCCATAGCGCACCGCCAGATATGCCATTTTGTACGCGCCGAGCAGTCGGTTCTGGAGGTGGCGGCAGAGGATAAAGTATATCAGGGCTTTTCGGTGTCGTTTGATATGTGGTGCGAGGAAACCTGGATCAGCTACTTTGTAGGAGCTACCCTTTGGGTGGCCGATGCGGCCACTGCAAAATCTATAGACGAGCTGGACGCTGTGCTGCGCCGCAACCGTATTACTGTGCTGCATGCTGTGCCCAGCTTGCTGGCTGTGATGGGCGACGATATTTCATCGTTGTGCATAGTAAATGCCGGCGGCGAGGCCTGCACTACGCAGGTATTGTCGCGATGGTCGGTGCCGTCGCGCAGGTTCTACAACAGCTATGGCCCTACCGAAACAACTGTTACTGCTACGCTGGTAGCCCTCAGGCCCGGCGACCCCATAACCATAGGCGCGCCGCTACCCAACTACAACCTTGCGGTTATAGACGAGCAAATGAACATATTGCCGGTAGGCGAGCGCGGCGAGCTGATAGTAACGGGCCCCGGCCTCAGCAAGGGCTACATAAACCTTCCTGAGCTTACCCAACAGAAATTTGTGCCCAAGCCCGAAAGTATGGCAGCCCTGCCGGGCGATGTTTTTTACCGCACCGGCGACGCTGCTATTATCAACCCCGACGGCAGTATAGATTTTCAGGGGCGGTTTGATGATCAGATAAAGTTGCGCGGATACCGCATAGAACTGGGCGAGATAGAAAGCCGCCTCAGCGCGCTACCCGATATTACCGCCGCAGTAGTAGCCGTAAAAAAAGACGCCAATGGCCACGACCACCTGGCCGGCTATGTAGTGTGCGACGACCCGGTGAAAATGAACCAGCAGCACATACGCGACGAGCTGGCAAAAGCGCTGCCTGCCTACATGGTGCCCAGCGTAATAATGCAGCTATCTGAGATGCCCAGGCTGCCCAGCGGCAAGATAAACCGCAAAGCCCTGCCAGTGCCTACTATGCTGCTGGAAAACGCTGTAAACATTACCAACGAGGTGATAGACCTTGATGCGCCGCTGAGCGAGCGTGTATTGGCCGGCCTGCGTAAGTTTTTCCCTAACCGAAATATAGAACTTAAAGACGATTTCTTTACCGACCTCGGCGGACACTCGCTGCTTGCTGCGGCCTTTGTGTCGCTGCTGCGGCGCGAGGCCAATGTGCCGCAGGCATCGCTGAAAGATATATACCTCAACCGCCCGTTAAGCGCGCTTGTTGCATGTTGGGAGGCCAAGCCGACGGGCGAAACAAAGGCCAAAAAAGTATTTAACGAGATACCCCGCAGCCGGTACCTGCTGTGCGGCCTTGCGCAAACAGTATCGCTACTGCTCATGTATGGCCTGTTTGCGGTGCAGATATTCTTCCCCTACCTCGGGTATTACTATGTGGTAGAGGAAACAAAAAACATACCCTATGCCATTACCACAGCCTTGTGTATGTTTTGCTTCATACCGCCGTTTTTTGCGTTGTGCAGCATTGTTATCAAGTGGCTGGTGATAGGCAGGATGAAAGAAGGCGACTATCCGCTATGGGGTACTTATTACTTCAGGTGGTGGTTTGTAAAAACACTGCAGCGCGTGGTGCCATCGCAGTTTCTGAACGGCACGCCGCTCTATTGCGGTTTTCTGCGCCGCATGGGCGTTAAGGTGGCCAAGGATGCGCAACTGGCAGCTATAGTGATAGGCGCCGAAGATCTGGTAACTATAGGCAGCGATGTGAGCATAAGCAGCCAGGTGGTGCTAAACAATGCATGGGTAGAAGACGGACTGCTAAAGCTGCGCCGCATACACTTGGGCGACCATGCCTATATAGGCAGCAGCGCCATAGTAGCCGGCGGCGCCACCGTAGAGGCCTGGGGCGAACTGCAAGACCTTAGCTACCTGCCCGAGGGCAAAACCATAAAAAGCGGCGAAATATGGCAGGGTAGTCCGGCTACGCTAAAGGAAACAAAGGACATAGCCGACCTGCCGCAGCCGCTATATGTGTCGCCGGGCAAGCGTATGCGCTATTCGTTTATTTTTTCGCTTACGCTGCTCATCTTCCCGTTTGTAATACTGTTGCCGTTGTTGCCCACCATCATCATCATCAACAATCTCGACAACTCTACGCCCGACTACGACTTTAGCTACCTCATAGTAACGCCGTCGCTGGCGCTGAGCTACATTATTGTTTTTACGCTGGTTACGGTGGGGCTTACGCGATTGTTGCAGTGGGGTATAAAGCCCGGCAAATACCCTATATACAGTTTGTTTTATGTGCGCAAGTGGTTTGCCGACCAGCTAATGACGCTGTCGCTCATAGTGCTGCACCCTATCTATGCTACCGTATATATATCGTTGCTGTTCAGGGCGCTGGGCGCCAAGGTGGGTAAAAACACCGAGATAAGCACTGCCAGCAGCGTTACGCATCCGCTGCTGGAGATAGGTAAGGGCGCCTTTGTAGCCGATGCCGTAACGCTGGGCGAGGCCGATGTGCGCGGCCAGCAACTGATACTGGAGCGCACTATAATAGGCAACCACAGCTTTGTGGGCAATAGCGCGCTTATACCGCAGGGCTACCACCTGCCCGGCCGCATGCTTATAGGCGTGCTCTCTACGCCTCCGTCGAAAGAGCAACTGGCTAAAGAAGAGGGTCGCGACTGGTTTGGGTCGCCGGCAATAGCGCTGCCCCGCAGGCAGGCGAGCCGCACCTTTGCCTCTGAGCTTACAGCGCGCCCTACGCCTGCACGCATACTGGCGCGTAGCATAGTAGAGTTTATACGCATACTTATACCCGAAACCGTAATACTGATATGCAGTATATTGTTTATAGCCTATGCCCACGATCTGCTGGTCAATAAGTCGTGGTGGATGATAGCGATGCAATTGCCGTTTTACTACCTGTTTTATATGGGTTTGCCTACATTTCTGGTAACGGTGGCTATGAAGTGGCTGACCATTGGGCGTTTTAAGCCCGAACAAAGCCCTATGTGGACATCGAAGGTATGGCGCAGCGAGGCTATAACATCTACCTACGAATCGCTGTCTGTGCCCTTCCTGCTCGATTTTATGAAGGGTACGCCATGGCTCCCGCTACTACTGCGCCTACTGGGGGTAAAAACCGGCAAGCGCGTATGGATGAACACCACCGACATTACCGAACACGACATGGTGCACATAGGCGACGACACAGCCCTGAACGAAGACTGCGGCCCGCAGACACACCTGTTTGAAGACAAAGTAATGAAGGTAGGACCGGTGAAAATAGGCAAGCGCTGCAGCATAGGCGCGCGCACCATAATACTCTACGACAGCGAAATAGGCGACAATGTAAACGTAGATGCGCTATCGCTGGTAATGAAAGGCGAAAACCTGCAGTCGAACAGCAATTGGGGCGGTAGCCCTGTGAAGCCGGGTTAGCATAGATTGTTCCGGACTAACATACATCAACAAAATCCACTGGTCCGGGCATCCGTTCGGACCCAATAATAGCAAGCGTCCGCTTGCGAGAAATACGCTTTCGGAAGCGAGACTACCGGCATTCAGAACTGAGCGGATGCCCGGACCAATGTTTTCCTGTTTCGGCAACGTTTATTTCTAATATTGTAAATAAACACCTATATTTGAAATACCGTAAATCGCTAAACAAAACTACCATGGCAACCCAATACAACGAAAATTACTGCGCCACTGCATTTAGGAATCTGCTATAAATTATTGGTTTACAATACCATACACTAAAATTATTAATCGCATACACCACCTTTTTCATCACACTCACCCCACCCACCACTATATGAAATACCTACTCCACCTACTGCTATTTTTACCGCTACTTGCCGCTGCACAAAGCGGAGATATGAGGGTGTACACGGTGGCGGGCTGGTACCCTCAAGGTACAGTAACATCCGATGGCACGCCTGCAACCAATGCGAAAATATCTGCTACTGAAGGAGTTTGGATGGATAATAGGTGTAATATTTATTTTTCAGATAATCAAAGTAAAATCAAAAAGGTCGATGTAATTTCCGGCAATATCTATACAGTAGCTGGCACAGGCGTACTTGGATTTTCCGGTGATAATGGACCAGCCACAGATGCTAAAATTAAAGGTTATGGTATATATGTTGATACCATTGGTAATATTTTTATTGCAGATGGTGATAATCATCGAATCCGCAAGGTGGATGCCACAACAGGTATAATCTCCACCGTTGCAGGAGGGGGGGGGAATATTAGGAGATGGTGGTCCAGCTACTAATGCATCACTTCTATATCCTCCAAACGTGTATGGAGACAAGCAAGGAAATTTATATATTGGAGAAAGAGCGAGAATAAGAAAAGTTAATACGGCAGGTATAATAACTACGATAGCTGGAACAGGTGTAGGAGGTCTGAGTGGAGATGGTGGACCGGCAACAAATGCACAAGTGTGGGTACCTACAACAATGTCGCTTGATGGGAAAGGTAATTTATTGTTTGCAGATAGAGGTAATAGTAGAATAAGGAAAATAAACTTGGCAACCAATATAATTACTACAGTTGCAGGCACTTCAATCGGCTATTCAGGAGATGGTGGTTTGGCTACCAATGCACAATTATCAGCACCGCTTAGTTTTGCAATAGACAAGAACGATAATTTAATAATTGGCGATAATCAGAATGATTGTATAAGAAAGGTAGATGCAACCACAGGTATTATTACTACCATTGCTGGTGTAGGCAGGCACGCAATCGGCGACAATGGTGAAGGCGTCCCCGCTACTGCTGCAGGTATTCATCCGGAATTTTTATATCTCGACTTGGAAGGGAACCTATACTTTTCAAATTTTGGAAAACAAATTAGAAAAATTACCCACTTCAATGCCGCAAGCCCAAATGGAGTAAATGATTGCAGATCAGTTGAAGTGGAATATATAAGTAAAGTAGCAGCTACTCAAATATACCCCAATCCTTTCCACGAGGCGTTTACCGTAAGCTCGCCCAAGGCGTTGCAAAGCGTGCAACTATGTAATGCTATAGGGCAGTCCATCTACAATGGTCAGTACTTTAGTACTTCAGCCACTATCAATACCGCAGGGCTACCAGCAGGCTTATACTTTGTACACATCACCTATGCCGATGGCACAAAGGCAGCGCTAAAGGCGGTAAAGGAGTAAGGCGCTACCGTAGTAAGAAGTAATACCGTTTGGACATCAAAAATCGCCATTTGGGGATTGTTGTGACCCTACGGGGCGCAGCCTATAAATAATACATTACTCAACTACAAACCTGTAGCGCCTAGCGGCGCAATGACATGCTTTGGCTCCGAATTTTAATCGATTTCGTATAACGTGTAGCTATTCCCTGTAGGGTAATTTAGCTGACCGTAAATGTATCGTAGCGCAATTGCTTACCTGATTGTGCGTGATTGTATGCCAATGATGAACGCTAATAGATGCTACACTTGCAAAGACCCACAAAAACAAAAACGGTACGTACTGATTATCACAGTGCGTACCGTTTTTGTTTTGGGCAGCGCCCATATTTTATTTACCTACCACAAATCTATACACACTTTGTTCGTTGCCTGAGCTAAGCGTAAGTATATACAGACCGTTGGCGAGGTTATCGCCCAGTTTTATTTGTTCATCTATTTTGCCGTTGGTGGTTTTTATTTTAGCGCTATATATGGTTTGGCCTACCATGTTGGTTACCATCAGGGTGGCAGAGCCATCGTTGTTTGTCCACAATTTGCCATAAAGTCTGAACTCGCCATTGTTGGGGTTCGGCAGCAAGGTTACGTCGGCCGATGTGCCGGTAGTGAGTATGCCTGCAGGGCTAACATTTATGGTTATACCGGTACTGTATATAGTGCGCGGCGCTGTGCAGGGGTCGCTGCTTATTACCTGGCAGTTTACTACTTGTCCGTGCGTCAGCGTAGCGGTAATGTATACCGAATTGGTGGCGCCGGTCACCGGCGCGCCGTTTATATACCACTGGTAAGACGGAGCTGAACCGGGATGTGTGCAATAGGCTCTAAACGTATCTACCTGGCCGGATACTATGCTCGATTGCGACACCGTAATAGCCAGCGAGTTGGCCGAGGCCGGCGCAAGATGTAGCGTAGCGGTAGGGCTTGTGGCTATATTGGTGGTCAGGCAGCCTGCATTGCTGTTCATGGTGCAGTACACTCTATCGCCCTCTGCAGGAGTATAGCTCAGCGATGGGCCGGTAGCTATAGCCACGCCGTTTTTGTTCCAGGTGTAGGTAGGGGCGCTGCCGCCATACGTAGGGTTGGCGGTAAGCAATACTGTGCCGCCATTGCATACGGTTGTGCCGGGGGCTGCTATCACGGCCAGTGCAGGTGTGCGCATCGGGCTTATCACCATGTGCCGTTGGTCGGTAGCGGTATCGGGCATAGCGCAAATATTGCTGCTTACCATTTTGCATTTCACTACATCGCCATTAGCGGGTGTGTAAACAAAAGTAAGACCGGTATATACCAATGCGCCATTAACATACCACATAAGGGCCGGCGAAGAGCCGCCGTTTACGGGAATAGCATTGAAGGTAACAGGGCTTGCAGTGATGCACAACATGGTGTCGGGGCTGGCAAGTATAAACACCGACGGCGTTACTACCGGCGCAGGATTTACAACTACGGTTACTGCTGCAGATGTAGCAGCGCAGCCCGACGGAGCGCGTTCTTCTATGGTATATACGCCCGGGGTGGTAGTCATGTAGGTAGCGCTGGTAGCTCCAGGTATGTTCACGCCTGCTTTCTTCCACTGGTAGGTGTAGCCAACGCCTGTGGTAGCGCTGAGCGGGGCCGTTGCGCCGGTGCACATAGTTACTGTGCCCGATGGCGTAATAACCGGCGTAAACGGCACTGAAACGCTCACGGGCACATATGCGCTTTCCTGACAAGCGAATGCATTGGTAACGGTATAGCTTATGGTAGGCGTGCCTAATGCCACGCCGGTTACCAATCCGCCGCTCACTGTTGCCAGCGTTATGTCGCTACTGCTCCATGTGCCGCCCGGCGTTGCGTTGGCAAGGGTCGTGGTAAGGCCGGGGCAAACGGTAAATGTTCCGGTTATCGGGCTTACGGTGGGCGTTGGGTTAACGGTTATGTTTTGCGTAGCAGTAGCTATGCCGCAAGGCGTAGCCAGTGTATAGGTAATGGTGGCTGTGCCGGGGGTATTGCCCGTTACTGCGCCTGTTAGCAAGGTTACGCTGGCAACGGTTGGTGCGCTACTGCTCCATGTGCCGCCGGGCGATGCATCGGTAAACGGCAAAGTAAGTCCTTCGCACAGCGCCACAGCTCCAACAATAGGCGCTGTAGTGGCCGATGTAACGTTGATAATAGTAGTGGCTATGCAACCTGTGGCCAGCGAGTAAGTAATAGTAGCTGTGCCCAACGCCAAACCAGATACTACGCCCGAACCGGGAGTAACAGGCGCTATGGCTGGAGCGCTGCTGGTCCATGTGCCGCCGGGCACTGCGTTGCTAAGTGTAGTTGTGGCCGTAATACATACCAGCGAGCTACCTGTGATAGCCGATGGCGCAGACAGTACTGTAACGTTTGCGGTGGTGTAGCAGCCTGCTGCAATGGTATAGCTTATGGTAGTAATGCCTGCAAGTACGCCGGTAGCTATGCCTGTAGTGAGGCCTACAAAGGCTACGCCGGGTATAGAGCTGCTCCATGTGCCACCGGGCACTGTGTTGCTCATTATTGCCGCCGACCCCTCGCATAATGTTGCAGGGCCGCTGATAGCTGAAGGCAAAGGAGTAACTGTAAATGGCAGCGCTGCATAGCAGCCGGTAGGTAGCGTATAAGATATAGCTGTGCCGCCGGGAGTTATGCCGGTTACAATGCCGGTTGCAGAGCCTACGGTAGCTATTGCGGTGTTGCCGCTGGTCCAGGCGCCTCCGGGTGTGGCGTCGGTAAGGGTTGTAGTAAAGCCTATACATTGCAGGCTTGCCCCGCTAATGGCTGCAGGTGTAAGATTTACAGAAAGTGTGCGCGATACCGAGCAACCTGTGCCAAGCGAATATACAATAGTTGTTGTACCGGGCAGTAGGCCAGTGGCAGCGCCGGTAGTAACGTCAATACTCGCAATAGTAGTTGCCGACGATGTCCATGTTCCGCCGGGTACGCTATTGCCCAGACCTACGGTTGCGCCCTGGCATACTGCTGTGGCTCCGGTTATTGGTCCGGGTGTAGGGTTCACGTTCAGAGTAGCTATCGCGTAGCAGCCTGTAGGCATAATGTAGGAAATATTGGTAACACCCACAGATACGCCGGTTGCTATCCCGGTGCCGGCGCCTACCGTGGCAATACCTGTAAACTGTGAGCTCCATGCTCCGCCTCCCGTAGCATCGGTGAGCGCCGTAGTAGCGCCTACGCATACGTTCAGCGATCCGGCGATAGCAGCAGGGGTGATGTTGACAGTAATTACTCTCGTTGCCATACAACCAGAGGGCATTGCATACGATATGGTTGTTGTGCCTGCTGAAACGCCTGTAACATCGCCGGATGAAGCATCAATGGTAGCCACAGCAAGGTTGCCGCTGCTCCATGCCCCTCCGGGCATCGCATTGGCTTCTGTTGTTACAGCCCCCACACATACCGATGCGGCGCCGGTAATGGCGCCCGGCGTAGGGTTCACCGTTATCTCCACTGTGGCGCTGCAGCCTGTGGGCAATACATAATCTATTGTTGAAGTGCCAAGGCTAACTCCATTGACAACGCCGCTCGTTGAGCCTATTGTAGCCACACCGGGTACAGAACTGCTCCACGTGCCCCCTGTAATAGCGTTGGTAAGCGTATTGGCACGACCAAGGCAAGCATTGAGCGAGCCAGAGAAAGTACCCGGCAATGGATTGATGGTAGCAACTTTTACTGCGCTGCAACCCGTGCTGATGGTGTAGGTAATAAGCGATGTGCCTGCCGATACGCCGGTAACAACGCCCGATACCGAACCAATGGTGGCTACAGCCAAATTGCCGCTAAACCATGTACCGCCGGGCATAGGATCGGTAAGGGTAACAGATGCGCCAACACACATACGCGGCGTGCCCACAATGTCGCTCACGGGCGATATATAAGCAGCGCCTATGCCTACTGCATACCAGGCATTGGTAACTGCTACTTCTTGCGGTGAGCAAAGTCCGTAAAGCAAAATAGTAGTGTTGATAGATGCTGTGCGCAGGGCAGGATAGTCGGAAGTGCTCGACAACACCAGTTCTGTTTGGTAAAGTATGTTACCTGCATCTGCAAAGCCAAGTCCGGTTACAGAATATGTACTGCCTATATCGTTTGTGCCCGATCCTCCGTTGGTTATCAGGTAGTACCATTTGTTCATCACGCCGCTGTTGTTATGCACGCCGCACTGATCGTTGCCGCCGGTAGGTGTACAGGCGATAACAGAAAACCAGTTAACACCATGCCATGTATCTGGCTGGCCTCTTAGCTTCGGGAAGTCCATGCGGCGCAATGGTGTGCCGCAGTCTATTTCTTCGCCTATTTCCCAAATGCGTTTTGTTACCGCGTCTGTTTCCAGCGGATTGGCATAGTTTTCTATTGTTGCGCCCCAGCAGTCGCTGAATGCTTCATTAATAGCTCCCGGCTCACTTTCGTATATAAGATTGCAGGTAGCTTCGCATACGCCATGGCCAATTTCATGTGCGGTTACATCTAAGCTCATCAATGGAGTAAAACCCGAGCTACAGCCCGAGCCGTCGCCATAAGTCATTTCTGTGCCATCCCAGAAAGCGTTATTGAAGTTGTTGCTGTAGTGTATGTATTGTAGCAATATACCGTCAAGATCGTCCCAGCTATGGCGTCCTTGCACGGTTAGCCAATAGTCATACACTGCGGCTCCCGCCCAGTGCGCATCTATTGCTACAGAGTCGCGTGTGGTTATAGGCCAAGTGTTAGTGTTGCTGGTTATGTCTGTAGAAGCGCCATAGCTGGTGCCATTGTGCATATCAAGGGTATGCACGCCATTGCCGCGGGTAGAGTCGTACAACACATAGGTTGGGCCTGTATTGGCCGACTGGAAACTTACCGTTCCGCTATATCTCGATCTGCCTGTTGCAGCTGTGTGTCGAATCATCGGGTTTGAATACAATATTTTGCCGGTTACTGCATCCACAAATACCTTTTGGCGGCTCAGCGGCTCATGTGCATATATATCGAACGACCATGCAAGGTGCGCTATTCTGTCGCCTATACCGTTTTGATAGTCTTCTATCCACGCCAGTTTGCCGGCGGGCTTGTAGGTAGTATCGGGTTTGCCATAGCGTTGTTTTATCATGGCCTCCTCGCTGGGTATATCCCATTTATAGAGTTGCGCGCCCACTTTCTTCAATGCTTTCGCAAATGCGTCGCGCTCGCTGATAACGGGTGTGGCAGATGGGTTATTGGCAAATGTGTAGTAGTTGCCAGTCATAAAAGCAACTGTACCGTTTTTGCAAGAGAGGGTAAAGCTGCCGTATTCGGTCTTTATATCTTTGTAGTATTGGTAGTACCGCTTGGCTACAATGCCTTGCTTGGTTTTTGTAGTACTCGTCAGCTGCATTTTATTGTTCACGCCGTCAGCGCCCAGATACCTTGCAAATAGCTCTTGCGCTTGTTCTTCCTTCCAGCCTGCATTTTCTGTAAATCTTATAGACGTAGGCGTTTGGTCGGTTTTGTTTCGCTCTATCGACAGTATTTTTTTGTCGGTAACACTCTGTTGGCCATTAGCCGAGAGCCCCGTAAACAATACCAAAACAAAACCGAGTAAACTGGTGTATTTTGTAAGATGCTTTCTGGAAAACTGCATAAAAAACAATAAAATTGAGGTGAAAGTTGGTGTGAACAGATATTTAACAAAGTTAACTTCTTTATGTTATCGGTGTTAATGCCGTTCATAAAAAAAGAGCCTAATAATATTAATGTCAGAGAGAATACTAATTTTTAGTTACAATTTGTTTGCGGTGGCGTTTAAGTTGATTGAGTTGCACAAAAAAATACCCCAATAGTTAATAAAACTATTGGGGTAGGGTGGGATTATGAAATATTTACTACTAATACTCTTCTTCTTCTACGGGTGGATTGATGGTAACCTTTACACGCTGGATACGCATTTTTTCAATTTCTAATACAGTAAAGGTGTACTGCTGAAAAGTAACAGTTTCGTTTACTGCTGCAAATTTGCCAGATATTTCTATGATTAGTCCGGCCAGCGAATCGCTTTCGCCGCGTACGGCGTCAAATATGTCTGATGGTACGCCCAATACCCTGCACACATCATTGATGAGTGTTTTGCCTTCAAATACAAAGTTGTTATCGTCTATTTTTTTGAAATTGAGGTCGTCTTCATCAAATTCATCCTTAATGTCGCCGATGATTTCTTCCATTATATCCTCGAGCGTAATAATGCCTGACGTGCCGCCAAATTCATCGACTACAATAGCAAAGTGCATGCGTTTTTGCTGAAATTCTTTGAGCAGGTCTTCAATCAGCTTGCCTTCGTGCACAAAGTAAGCGGCCCGCACCAGTTTATGCCAGTCAAAGTTATCGTTGTCTATATGCGGCAAAAAGTCTTTGGTGTGTATAACTCCGGCTACCTTATCCAGATTTTCTTTATACACAGGCAAGCGTGAATACCCTACTTCCAGGCAAAATTCCCGCACCTCTGCAAAAGTCATATCGTAATCTATTGCGCTTACATCCATACGGGTGCGCATCACCTGACGGGCAGATATATTGCCGAACTTAAGTATTCCCTTAAAAATGTTCACCTCTTCGCGGGTGGCTGTGTGCCCTACTGTAAGTTCTATAGCGTGCTCAAAATCTTTGTTGCTGATGTTTTTGTTGGTTTTTGACCCCATTTTGCCCTCAATGAAAGTGGTAGAGTTTACCAACAGTCTGCTAATTGGGTTGAAAATACTCATCAGCGCCTTGATGAATGGCGCTGCAAACAATGCCATCCGCAAGTTGTTTTGAGTTGCATATACTTTGGGCAAAACCTCGCCAAAAAGCACCAATAAAAATGTAACGCAAACAACCTGAATAAGAAATGAAACAATCATATTAATGTCGCTGGATAGCATAGAGCTAACCAGAACATTGGTGGTAATAACGATGCCAATATTGATAAAGTTGTTGGATACTAGTATGGTAGCTAGTAGCATTTTGGGGTGTTCCAGTAGCTGTGTGGCTATACGCGAACTTGGTTTTTCACTGGTTTTCAGGTAGTTTACATCTTTGGCCGCCATTGAAAAAAAGGCGGTCTCCGCTCCGGCTATTATAGCCGACATAAGGAGCAGTATAAGTACAACTATGATTAGTATGGTGGCGTTTTGCGCAGAAAAAGTGGTTGCAGCCTGCAACAATAGGTGTAAGTGATTCGTATCGCCTTCAGTACTTTCCAAGGTGTTTAAAGTTTGGTGATTGCCCAAAATTAAAAAAGGAAAAGAAACATTGGTAACTTTTCCGGTTTTTAAAAAATAAAAAATATGCATTAAAATGGCGGTTCATCCTTCATCAGGTTGCCCGGCCCAACTCTGTTTTCAAAATTAGCTTCCGGAAAACCGCCCGGTTCATGTCCCGGAGCATCGTTAACCGTCAGGTCTGTATGTTCTTTTCGTTTGTCCAGCATTACCAGATTGTCGCCTAGTATCTCTGTGCTCAAGCGTTTGTTTTTGTCTTTGTCCTCCCAACTTCTGGTGCGTATACGCCCTTCTATATACACCAAACTGCCTTTGTGCAGGTATTTTTGCGCCAGTTCGGCCAGGCCGCGCCACAATACTACTGTGTGCCATTCTGTTTGCGATACCAGATTCCCGCTTCTATCTTTATACGATTCTGTTGTGGCCAGGGGAAACTTAGCCACAGCAATATTACCCTCCAGGTATTGCAAATCGGGTTCGCGCCCTATGTTACCAATCAGAACAACTCTGTTTACGCCTCTCATAGTAGTTTCAAAATTTCAAATAATAAATGTTTACGCTATTGAATCCTTACAACCCTCAACAAAAGACTTTACTATTTTACCATTCTGTTTTACCTCTTAATCAGCTCGCTTACTTTTATGATTCTATGATACCTCTATCGTTCTTATTGCCTTCTGAAAAAAATTAATTATCGCCATTATCAGCTTTGAAATACATAATAATTCTAACTCATAATGTCTACGTTCCTAAAAGTATAAATTATTTTCAAGAAAAGAAACAACAGTCTTGGGAAAAGCCGTTTTTTTAAGGTCGGCGACGCTCATCCAAACACCTTCCTTTGTTAGCGCCTGCCACTCTGAGGGGAGTATAACCTTGTAAAATGCTGCTCTAATCAACTGGTGCGTGAGTCGCTGTGTAGATTCGCCAATAGGTATTATTTGGAGGTTGCCCAATTGCAATGCCGCAATATCGGAGTGGCGCTTTAATTCAGATTGCTTTACCTCTTCATTGGTTTCAATAAGGTAGGGTTGGTGCAGGTTTTCCCAAATATCGTTGCCGGTACGTTTTTCTATCCATATTTGATCATCTTTTGTTAGAAGTATGTAGTTGAAATAACGAGTCCGCACGGTAATCTTTTTGCCTTTCACCGGCAGCAACGCCACTGTGCCCTGCGCATACGCTGCGCAGCGCGCTTGTAGCGGGCATTCGCTGCAACGCATTTTGCGCGGTGTGCACACCGTGGCGCCAAGATCCATAATGGCCTGATTGTAGGCTGCGCTATCGTCAGTGTCCATAAGCTTTTGCGCAAGCGAGCCAAACAGGTTCTTACCTATTGTACTATCTATAGGGTCGGGAATATTAAAATAGCGCGACAATACGCGAAACACATTACCATCTACCACTGCATTGGGTAGCCGGTAGGCAAACGACGCAATCGCGGATGCTGTATAAGGGCCAATACCTTTGAGCTGCAGCAAACCCTCGTAAGTGTCGGGAAAACGGCCGTTGAGTTGGTGGGCAATAAAGCGGGCGGTTGCCAGCATATTTTTGCAACGATTGTAATAGCCCAGTCCCTGCCAAATACGGAATACATCGTTGTCGTCGGCGGCAGCCAAGTCGCTGATGGTAGGGTATGTTTCTGTAAACCTTAGGTAATAAGGTAGTCCTTGCAAAGCGCGCGTTTGCTGCAATATTACTTCCGACAACCAGATGCGGTAAGGGTCTTGTTCGCTTTTCCATGGCAGGCTACGCTCGTTTACGTTGGCATGCCAGTTCATGAGGCTGCGTGTAAAAAATAACTCGTCGGGCTGGGGAGTCGTCATCTGGCCTTAAAATTGGTTGGTATTGCTTCCCGATATAGGGCTGCTGGTCTTTTTATCTATTTTGCTTTGTGAAGCAATGTTGCGTGCAAGTGGAGTACCTGCGGTATCACCGGCGTTTTATCGTCGTTCACTATAACATAGTCGCACAGTTTCATCTTTTCTTCATCGTTCATTTGCTGGTTCATTATGCTTTCTGCCCGCTCGCGGGTCATTGGGCCACGTTTTAGTACCCTGTCTATGCGCAAGGGTGCAGGTGCATACACACCTATCATCAGTTCTATTTCTTGTGCCGTTCCCGACTCAAAAAATATGGCAGCTTCTTTTAGCACATAGGGAGCTTTTTGCTGTATTAACCAGTTTTTGTAATAGCTAACGGTAGCCGGATGCACCAATGCATTTATCTGTTGCAGCTTTTGTGGGTCGTTAAATATTATAGCGCCTATCTTCTGTCTGTCGGGAACAAGGCCATGGTACGATTCGTTGCCAAGCAGCGCTTTGATCTGTTCAATCAGCGCTTCATCGTGGCTCATCAGGTATTTAGCAGCATCGTCGGCCTTAAATACAGGTATGCCAAGTGTATTGAACACCTGGCATACTGTAGATTTTCCAGAACCAATGCCTCCCGTAATACCTACTTGTAGCATGGCGCTTAGTAATTATTTTGAAACGGCAGTAGCGCCTGCCGAGTCGTTCTTTTTGCGGAAAGCAGTAGTCATTTCCATAGAAACTGCTGAGCGATCGATGGTCATAAAAGTGCCTCTGCTGATTTCCAGTTGCAATGTGCCGTCGTCGTTGGCTTTGTTTATGCGGCCATGTATGCCTGCTGTTGTTACAATTTGTTCGCCTGCATTCATGCTGTCGGCAAATTTCTTTTGTTCTTTGGCGCGTTTTGCCTGCGGACGTATCATGAAGAAATACATAACCACAAACATACCTACCATCAAAAAGATAGGCATGATGCCGCCGCCCGGTTGTGGTGGGGCTCCCTGTAATAAAAGTGTTCCGAAATTCAATTGCATTTTATTAATTGTTTGGATGAAAAACCTGTTTGGGTACTATTTTTTCTTTTCAACATCTGCTTTGATAAACAGCATTTCAATATTTTTCATGGTATTAGCATGAATAGTTACTGATTTTTCCTGATGACCGGATTTTCCGGCAGAGTTGAACGTAACTTTTATTACACCGCTCTTTCCGGGAGCTACAGCATCGCGCGGATAGTCTGGCACGGTGCAGCCGCAAGAGCCCGATGCGTTGGTGATAAATAGCGGCGTTTGGCCGGTATTGGTAAAAGCAAATTCGTACTGCACCACCTCATCTTCGTGTATGGTTCCAAAATTATGCACCGTGTCTTGAAAAGACATGATGGGTTTGCGTGCAGCCGCTACGGTATCTACACCGTTTGCGGTATGCGGATTGTTGACCAAGGTTGCAGGCAGACCTTGCGGTGGCGCAGCAGGCTTGTTATTGTTGTCGCTGTTGCTGCAAGATGCCAGCGCGAGCAATAGTATAATAAAATAGCGTTTCATTTTGTAGTTGTATTTTCAGCTATGTCTGCGTCAAAATTAGAAAACGATTTCTTAAAAATCACCCTTTACCTACGTTCCTGTTTTCTTATTTTATCTTCGGCTACCAGCGCTTTCAGAATATTATCCAGCACGCCATTTACAAACTGTCCGCTTTGGGGCGTGCTGTATTGTTTAGCAATATCTATATATTCGTTTATCGTTACTTTGGTGGGTATTGTAGGGAAGTACAAAAACTCGCAAACCCCCATACGCAACAGCAACAGGTCTATGAGCGCTACGCGGTCTTTGTCCCAGTTGTTGAGGCGCGGCTCTATTAGCTCCATGCAGTAGCTTTGTTTTTCTATCACTGCCAATATCAAATCTTGTGCATAGTCTTTTTTCTCGCCAGAAAGCAGCTTAAGGAAATCAACCTTTGTATGACCCTTAAAGAAGTTTTGCATGAGCATAACTATTAGTTCACTGTCGTCTTCCCATCCGGGCAGCTCGTCAGAGAAATAGCTTACCATACCCTCATTTTCGAGTATCTGTTTTTCCCAAATAAACTGAATGATGGCTTTTTCTTCTGCAGGCGTATGTGTTTTTGCGTTGGTATAAAGCGCATATTCGTCGGTACGGGCAAGCGACTGATACACTTTTTTCACCCATTCATCGGCTACAAAACGCTCCAGTTTGTCTTTCTTTACCTTTTCTACAAAACTGGCGTTTTCCAGCATTTTCATCACGAAGCCATTGGCGGCTATAGTGGTGTTTACGTTTCTGTCTTCGGCTGTGGGTAAATACTTCGACGCTCTGTTCAGTGCATCGGTTTCGGCATACTGCGCTATACGCAAAGTGTACAACACCGAAACTGTAAATATATCAAGAACATGTTCCAGCTTTTCATTCAGTATCCTCGCTGCAGCCGTTTTATTACCCTGCGCTCCATCTTCAAGCGAAGCCAGCGTGTATAACGTTTGCATCACCTTTACCCGGATATTTCTTCGGCTAATCATATTAATAAAGACCTTTTATGAGCCGCAAAGGTACGCAAACAGAATTTTTAAAAGCCACTTTTTTAACGTTAACACTAATTTACATTTCCTAAATAGTTTTTCAGGAATGAATAGCCCGACGCCTACGTTACAATATTGAGCTTGCTTTTTAATTCTTTGGAATAACCATCAGATATTGAAAAAGATTTGAACTCAGTAATGACTTTATCAGGCGTTACTTCGTTTATAAACGTAACATTAACAATCTCCGAACGATTGACCTGTACAAATTGTTTTTGGAAGTGCTTTGGGATAATGTGTTGTTGCGTTTTCTGCAATGAACTGCGTATGTAATATTCTGTTTTGTCGGCAGCGTTAAAAACATTGACATAGTTTTTGCCTGCGGTTATAAATGCGACATCAACCCAGTTTATTTTTTTATATGCAGTGCCCTGTTTCAGGAAAAATGAAGAAAATTTATCGTCGTCTTCTGAACTAACAGAGGCAGTTCGCTTGGTATTAAAGTTGTTGATAGCGTTTTGGATAGCTATAAATAAAGTAGAAGAATTAATAGGTTTGCGCAGATAAGCCGATGGGTTAGCATCGGCAGCATCATTAATAGTGTGCTCGTTGCTTGCTGTAATAAAAATAAAAGGTTTGTTATAAACTTTGTTTACAATTTTACCCAGTTCTATGCCGCTATTTTTGCCATTAAGTTGTATGTCGAGCAGTGCAATATCAAATTTGCAGGTGCCAAGAGCAACAAGTGCATCGTCTATGTTGCTCACTCCTTTAACCACAGTAAAACCCAGATCTTTCAGCGTTAGCTGAAGTATCTGCATCCAGACTGGTTCGTCGTCAACGATTATTATAGAAATTGAATCCTGCATAGAAAGGAGATCGGTAGGTTTATTCAGGTTGGGTGTTTGTTTTTTAACAAACAAAACAAATAAATTGCCTGAATGTTTGACGTGTTTATATTAAGTTAAATAGATGCTCTAAAATACTCAATGGTTGTTAAATAGTTAACTGTGTTTCAATTAACTGAGTCAAAAATAAACAACTATCGTCACAATTTTTGCCAAAATTAGGATTTTGATCGAAAAGTTGCAATTAAATTACAATTAATTTTCCTTTTGCGGTTGTGCCAAATTAGACCATCGAATTGATCAAAGTAACACGCACCTTCACTGATTATCAGTTTTTTATGCGCCCGGCAACCTGCATAGTTTATTGTACTTTTTTGCCAATGGCGGAGTAATTTGTTTGTGTATTATTAGCTATTATGTATAAAGTAAAATCTAAAATTAGAACTGCATTGGTCTGAAATGACCTTAATATTATTGGGGCTTCCGGTTAATTATGTCTTTGCTTTTGTTAATTATATATGTGTTTGGTTGTTAAGCGTTATCGAGATAGGTCGATTTTAATAAGTAGCTATTTACGCGAATGGTGTTTATTGAGCAAAAGCTCCAAAAAGCTATTTCAGTAAGTTGTTCTGAACCGGTAGGGTGTACCATGTTATTTAATCGTTTAACGCCCTAATGTGTTGGGCTGCCAACCAGCTACTGCTCCAGGCATTCTGAAAATTGTAGCCACCGGTTATACCATCGGCATCCAGTATTTCGCCGGCAAAATAGATGCCCGGCATCATGCGGCTTTGGAGCGTTTGCGGGTCTATTTCAGACAGCGTTACGCCGCCACAGGTTACAAATTCTTCCTTAAATGTGGTTTTGCCCCTTACCTGATACCGATCTCTGATCAGGCATTCTGTAAGCTTGTTTTGGGCAGCGGCCGGCAAATCGCCCCACCTTACGGTATCGCCAATGCCGCATTGCTGCAGCATATATTCCCATAAGCGTTTGGGTAGTCCATAAGCATTTTTTGTATGCACGGTTTGTTTGCCTTGTTCGCGACGGGCTTGCGCCATATCTATTTTCAGGTCGGTCTCTGTTTTGTTGCCTAGCCAGTTGATCAGTATTTCGAAATCGTATTTTCTGTCGGCCAATTCTCGTGCCGCTATGGCCGATGTTTTCAGCACAGCAGGGCCGCTCATACCCCAGTGGGTAATAAGCAACGGGCCGCTTTGGCTGATTTTTGTACCTGCAATTTTTACGGTAGCATCGGGTACGCTCAGCCCCATAAGCTCGGTAATGGGGCGCTTAGGCATGTTGAAGGTAAACAACGATGGCACGGGCGACTGTATAGTATGCCCCAGCTTTCTTATCCACTCATATTGTTCCGGCTTCGGGAAACCACCGGCAGCTATCAGTACAACATCGGCAGTATAGGTGGTACCATCTGCAAACGATAAGGTATAGTCGGCAAGACTTTGTTCATTTTCTGAGGGTGAGGTAACAGGGGCATTGCGCATTATTTCGGTTACCGATTTGTGGTAAAATACCTGTATTTTATTGCGCATCATTTCGTGCCATATACAGTCTATAATGGTTTGCGACTCATCGGTAACCGGAAACATGCGCCCATCAGGCTCCGTTTTGAGTTTTACGCCTCTCTGCTCAAACCACTCTATGGTTTGTTGCGGACCAAAATGATGTAACGTTTTTTTGAGCAATTGCTTGCCGCGAGGGTAGCGGGTTACCAGCTCGGGTATATCGAAACATTCGTGAGTAACATTGCATCTCCCGCCGCCGCTGGCTTTTACCTTTTGCATCACCTTACTGGTTTTCTCAAACAGTGCCACCTCTACTCCCGGCTGGAAGGGTAGGTTTGCCGCCGCAAAGCAGCCCGCCGCACCACCTCCTATTATTGCAATCTTCATGCTGTGTTATATTGTTGCGGCAAAAATAAGTTTTATAGAAGGGAGTGGGGGTTTAAATATTGGTGGTGGGTGGCTCGGAAGTCCGTATACCACGAAATCGTACTCCAATCGGCTTATGATATCCTAAGAGGGTTGGGTGCAAGAGCGCGCGATATGCCACCAGCCCGTATAGAAAAACATGCCTCGCTATTCTTAGCCAAAATCCCCTTCTGTTGTTCGCTAAGCGCACAAGGGAAGGGGATTTTGGTATTAGAATGTACTTAAACAGTTATATTGTTCGGCTACGGATTAACCCTTCACCTGCGCTTCCACAACCGAAAGCGCAATAATATTTACAATTTGCCGTACTGTGCTGCCCAGTTGCAGCACATATACCGGCTTGCGCAGGCCAAGGAGTATAGGCCCTACTGCTTCGGCGCCGCCTACTTCCTGCAGCAGGTGGTAGGCTATGTTGCCGGCGGCAAGGTTTGGGAATATCAGCACATTCGGCGATTCGTTTACCAAATCGCTAAACGGATAGTTTTCTTTCAGCAATTCTTTATTGAATGCCACACCTACCTGTAGTTCGCCATCTATCACTAGGTCGGGGCGCATTTCTTTTATGCGGGCTACTGCGTCGCGCACCGTATTGGCCTCGGGCGAGTTGCTGCTGCCAAAGTTGGAGTAAGACAGCATGGCTATGCGGGGTTTTATATTGAAATGGCCCACAATATTGGCAGTAAGCAAGGTTATGTCTATCAGTTCCTCGGTAGTAGGGTTGAAATTGAGTGTGGTGTCGGCAAAAAACAGCGGGCCTTTTTTGGTGAGCATCAGGTACATACCGGCTACGCGCTTTGCGCCGGCCTCCATGCCTATTATCTCCAGCGCCGGTTTTATGGTGTCGGGGTATTTGCGGGTAAGTCCCGATATCATAGCATCGGCCTCGCCATTGTTTACCATCATGCAGCCAAAATAGGTGCGGTCGCGCATGGCTTTTTTGGCTTCGTAGAGGTTGTAGCCCCTGCGTTGCCGTTTTTCAAAAAGCATCTCGCCAAACTCGTGGCGTTTCTTTTCGCTGCTTTCGTCCTTGGGGTCTATAATTTCTACGTCTTCCAGGTGCAGATTGTTTTCGGCTATCATAGCCTTTATTTTGGCTACTTTGCCCAACAATATGGGTATGGCTATGCCCTCATCCTTGGTTATCTGTGCGGCCTTGAGTATCTTAATATTTTCGGCTTCGGTAAACACTACCCGTTTAGGGTTTTGTTTGGCCTTGTTGTTTATAAACCGCAATACCATATCGTCGCTACCCAGGCGTTTGTATAGTTCGGCCTCGTAGGCGTTCCAGTCGGTTATCGGTTTGCTGGCTACGCCGCTTTCTATTGCCGCCCGCGCCACCGCTGTAGAGACTGTTACCAGCAGTCTGGGGTCCATAGGCTTGGGTATTATGTAGGTAGGGCCGTATTGCAGGGTTATATCGTTGTAGGCAACGTTTACTATATCGGGTACCGGTTGCTTGGCCAGCGCTGCAAGGGCGTGCACGGCAGCCAGTTTCATAGCCTCGTTTATAGTATGCGCCCGCACATCGAGCGCGCCTCTGAAAATGTAAGGGAAGCCCAGTACATTGTTTACCTGATTGGGGTAGTCGCTGCGCCCGGTGGCCATAATCACATCGGGTCTTGCGGCCAATGCATCGTCGTAGGTTATCTCGGGGTTGGGGTTGGCCAGCGCAAATACAATGGGTTGGCTGGCCATACTCTTCACCATATCCTGAGATACTACATTGGCTTTAGACAAGCCTATGAATACATCGGCGCCCACCATAGCATCTATCAGGCTAATATCGGCGGTGTCTTGTGCAAACTGTTGTTTATGCTCATCAAGGTCGGTGCGGCTTTTTACAATCAAGCCCTTACTATCGAACATGTACATGTTCTTTACATTGGCGCCCAATGCCAGATATATTTTGCAGCACGATATTGCCGATGCGCCTGCTCCGCTTATTACGATTTTTACATCGCCAATGTTCTTTTTCACAATGTCGAGTGCATTGAGCAGCGCAGCGCCGCTTATTATGGCTGTGCCATGCTGGTCGTCGTGCATTATGGGTATGCTCAGTTCTTTTTTTAGTCTGCGCTCTATTTCAAAGCATTCGGGAGCCTTTATATCCTCCAGATTTATGCCGCCGAATGTAGGCTCCAGCGCTTTAACCACGGCTACAAATTCGTCTATGCTTTTGGTGTTCAGTTCTATGTCAAATACGTCGATATCGGCATATATTTTAAAGAGCAGGCCCTTGCCCTCCATTACCGGTTTAGATGCCAATGGTCCTATATCGCCCAGTCCCAGTACGGCAGTGCCATTGCTGATAACGGCCACCAGATTGCCTTTGGCGGTATATTTATACACATCTTCGGGATTGGCATGTATTTCCATGCAAGGTTCGGCAACGCCCGGACTGTAAGCGAGCGCCAGATCGCGCTGGGTTTTGGTTTCTTTGGTAGGTATTACTTCTATTTTTCCCGGCCTGCCTTTAGAATGGTATTCCAGTGCGTCTTCCTTCCGTATCAACTGTGCCATATATTTTGTAGTGGTTTGAGGATACTAAGTTACGAATTAGCCCGGTATTATTAACTGTTGGTTTGCTGTTGGCGGCATCCTATTAATCCTATTGACTACAAAAATATTTGACCTTTTGTTACATTTATTTTGGGTAATTTGCCATCAAATTAAAACATAAAGAACATGAAAAAAGTACTTTTTCTCGCAAGCTTTTGCCTTGTTGCCGGCCTCGCAAATGGTCAGGCACTCAAATCGGATGGTACGATAGTAAACGCGGCTAACGCTACCTTGGGCTATTTGAAAACTGATGGTACAGTAGAAGACAGTCACCACAGCACAATAGGTTACATAAAAAAAGATGGCACAGTAGAAGACAGCCACCACAGCACCATAGGCTATGTAAAAACCGATGGCACAGTTGAAAATAGCCATCATAGCACCATAGGTAAGGTACAAGGCAACAAATCGGAATATATTTTGAGGACGTTTTTCTTCAAATAGTTAATACTGTTGTCATAAGCAGAAAAGGTGGGCAGATGTTTAATTTGCCCACCTTTATTGATTTATTTTAGCATTATTACTTCGCCAGTTCGGCTGCGAGGTAATTGGTAAGTTGCTCGAATGTGCCTGCAAACCCTTGCTGCATAGATTCGTTCATGTCTTCAAATGTTCTGCATTCTTCTTCGGGTGCATCTATAGGGTAGCCGCTGAGGTTGATGGTGGTTTTACCATCGGCCTCTGTTAGGTTTAGCGTGTTCAGCACCTTGTAAGGCCATACCATTGGGAACGGCGAGCGAATGATATTGGCGTCGGCATCGGCAAAGCCACTCGTGAAAACTATACGGTCGGGTGCGCTCACTTCTAAATAGTCGAAGCGTCCGAACATTTCAAATCCGTTAGCATCCATACTGTAGTGAAAGTAGCCACCGGGCTTGAAATCGAGGTGTATTACTTTTAGCGCCATGCCCTTTGGTCCCCACCATTTTGCCAGCCTTTCGGCTTCGGTCCATGCCTTAAATACTAGTTCCATGGGCGCGTCTACCACTTTTGTTATCACCAGTTTTTTACCCGCCGGCATTTTGCTCAGTCTTTCGTCTAGGCGTTCCAGTGTTTGTTTTCCACCCTCTATTGCGCCATATTCTTTTACTACATGGTCGCGCTCGGCAGCCGTTTTAAAGAGGCTGCGCATGGTAAGTAGTGTTTTGCCCTCTTGTTCTTCAAATGTTACTCTTACCGTAAAGTTGGGAATGGCCTGTTTCCCATCATCGTCATGCGCGTAGGTCAGCAGTTCCGGGGCTACTACCTCGCCAAATATTATTTTGTTGGGGAAGTCGGTACCGTCGGGGCCGTGCATTACAAAACGCCACACACCGCCGGGCGCTACATTCATTTCGCTGGTGGTGGTAGTAAAACCCGTTGGTCCCCACCATTGGCTGATGTGTTGCTGGTCGGTCCAGGCTTTAAATACCAGTTCGCGCGGCGCATTCAGCAATCGCGATATTACTACTTCTCGGTCGGCAGTGCTGCCTGCATTGTTTTCTTGTGTCATGTAGTAGTTATTTATTTTGTAAATTGTTTAGGTATTCTTCCAGATTATCCAGTCTGTCGTTCCATGTTTTGCGGTATTGTTCTACCCAAGTAGTTACCTCGTCCAGTTTTTCCAGTCGGGCTTCGCAATACCGTTCGCGGCCTTTTTGTTTCACTTCCAGCAGTCCGCATTCGGTAAGTATTTTTATGTGTTTGTATATAGCAGCTCTGCTTACCTCAAAGTGGTCGCTTACGCTATTTATATTCAGTGCCTTGTAGGCTATCAGGTTTATTATTTCTCGTCTTGTTGGGTCGGCAATAGCCTGAAATACATCTCTTCTCATGTGCAATAGGAAACCTTTAGGTTGCAAATATAAATGAAACCTTTTGGTTTCATAATGGTTTTTGGAAGATTTTTTTTGATTCGAATGCAATACCACTCCTTCCCCCATAAAAAATCTCCCTCTCCACTTTCCAAATAAAAAACGAACTTTAACCCAAAGAATATTGGCGAGGTGTTGGTAGACAATCATGGCAGGAACATAAATTATTTGCGGCTTGCGGTTACAGACCGTTGCAACCTGCGTTGTTTTTACTGTATGCCCGAGGAGGGTATAGACTGGCTGGCACGCACCCAACTTATGAATTACGAAGAAATGCTGCGCATTTGCACCGTATTGGTGAATATGGGTATCGAAAAAATACGCATCACCGGCGGCGAGCCATTTGTTCGTAAAGATATTATGGGTTTTTTGTCGCGTTTGGTGCAGTTGAGCGGCTTGAAGCAGGTAACTATCACAACCAATGGCGTGCTGACCGCCCCACTTATTCCTGATTTGGTGAAAATGGGTATTAACTCGCTGAATCTAAGCATGGATACGCTGGACAGAAATCGTTTTTTCGCCATCACTCATCGAGATGAGTTGCCGGCCGTACTGGAAACTCTGGAACAGGCGCTAAAGTATGGTATGGAGGTGAAGATTAACGCCGTAGTTATGGACGGCAAAAACATACAAGATATACTACCACTGGTTCAGCTTACCAAAGACCTGCCGGTAGGTGTGCGGTTTATAGAGGAAATGCCTTTTAACGGCGGCGGCGAGCATTATGCATCGCTAAAATGGGATTACATCAAAATACTGGAAACCATTCGCACCGATTTTCCGGATATTCAAAAATTACCCGATCCTGCTTATTCTACCTCTTACAACTATTCCATCCCCGGTCATAAGGGCAATGTGGGCATCATAGCGGCTTACACGCGCTCGTTTTGCGGTACCTGCAACAGAATACGCATTACCCCCGAGGGTATGCTGAAAACCTGCCTTTACGACGGCGGGGTAATGAATGTGAAGGATCTGATGAGAAACAATAAAACCGACGCCCAACTGACCGATGCTCTAATGGCAGCGCTGAAAACCCGCGCTAAAGACGGATGGGAAGCGGAGCGGAACAGAATAAAAGAAAAAGGCGTACATGAGTCTATGGCTACCATAGGTGGATGATGCCGTTAAACACACGCATACAATGGTAACTGTAGCACAGGCAGAACAAATAATAGCGCAACAAACCAGAGATTATGGCACGGAATACTTAGGCTACGAGTTGGCAATGGGGCGAATGCTGGCTGAGGATTTGATTGCCGACCGCGACCTTCCTCCGTACAACCGGGTAACCATGGATGGTATTGCCATTTCCTATTCGGGCTATGCAAGTGGTTGCCGTCGCTTTGATGTTGTAACCACACAGGCCGCAGGCGATAGACCTGCAGCAATTACCGCCGACAACCAATGTATAGAAATAATGACAGGGGCGGCGCTACCCGAAACGGTAGATACTATAGTGCGTTATGAAGATCTGAGTATAGAAAACGGTACTGCTACCATTCTGATAGATACCATAAAGCGCGGGCAAAATGTGCACACCCGAGGCAAAGACAAAAAACAAGGAGATGTTGTTGCAATGTCCGGACAGGTAGTAACGCCTGCCATAATAAGCATGGCTGCATCGGTAGGTGTAAGTAGGCTGGCTGTAAAAAAGTTGCCAAGGGTAGTAATAGTGTCTACCGGCGATGAGCTGGTGGGGATTGATGAAACGCCCAATCCCTATCAGATAAGGAGGTCGAACAGCTACACCATTAAAGCTGCATTGCAACAATATGGTATAGCGCCCGATATGATGCACCTACCGGATGACCCGGATACAACCTACACACAACTACAAGCCGCACTGGGCGCCTACGATGTGCTATTGCTAAGCGGTGGCGTGTCTATGGGCAAGTACGATTATGTGCCGTCGGCGTTGGGCAGGTTGGGTGTAGCGCCAGGTTTTTACAAGGTGCAGCAGCGTCCAGGCAAGCCGTTTTGGTTTGGAGCACATGCTTCAGGTCAATTGGTGTTTGCCTTTCCTGGCAATCCGGTGTCTGCATTTTTGTGTTTATACAGGTATTTTATACCATGGCTTAGTGGAATAGGCGGTAGTAATGCAAAGCCGCTTTATGCAGAGCTTGCAGCCGATCTTACATTTAAACCACAGTTACAATACTTTTTGCAGGTACATGTATCGGTAAGTGAAGCCGGTATGCTTGTAGGCACTCCCCTAGATGGCAATGGCTCAGGCGATTTTTCTAATTTGGTGGCTGCCAATGCATTTATGGAATTACCGCTGGAGATTACTACGTTTACAGCAGGTAGCGTTTATCGTATGTGGCCTTTTAAACCTATTGTATAATGGAGAACAGTTTTACACACTTAGATAGTACTGGCAAAGCTGCAATGGTAGATGTGGGCGCCAAGCTGGTGAGCCGCCGCACGGCGGTGGCGCGCAGCGTAGTAGCCCTGCCGGAAGCTGTATGGAGCCAACTAAACAATGGCGAGATACAAACGCCTAAGGGCGCTGTGTTTCAGATAGCAATAATTGCAGGTATAATGGCTGCCAAAAAAACCGGCGAACTGATACCGCTGTGCCATCCGCTGGGGTTGGATAATTGCCATATAGCCATACATACCAACGACCAAATGGAGGTGATAATTGACTGCACAGCAACCATCACCGCTAAAACCGGCGTGGAAATGGAGGCACTGGTAGGGGCAAGCATGGCAGCGCTAACCATATACGATATGTGCAAGGCTATGAGCCACGATATAGTAATAAAGGAAACCAAACTAATGCAAAAAACAGGAGGCAAACGTGACTTCAATCGTGAACAGTAGTAGCGTTGCGCCGCTCAATGGTCTTGTTCTGGCAGGAGGTAAAAGTGTGCGCATGGGGCGCGACAAGGGTCTGTTGCGCTGGAATGGTGTAGAGCAACGCTACTACATGGTGGGCTTGCTTACTCAATTGTGTGCCGGTGTGTACCTATCGTGCCGGCAAGAGCAGGTAGCAGATATGGTTGAGGGCTATAATGTACTGCCCGATGTATTTACCAATGCAGGGCCGTTGGGCGGCATACTTACCGCGTTTCAGCTTCAGCCGCAATCGGCATGGCTGGTGGCAGCTTGCGATCTTCCTTTGCTCGATGCCGATACATTACAATTCTTAATTGCTAATCGCGATGAGCAGGCGTTAGCCACAACGTTTCAAAGTCCGTTTGATGGACTGCCAGAGCCGCTGATAACCATTTGGGAACCTGCTGCCCAGCCGTTGCTAATGGAGTACCGTGCAGCAGGCATATCTTGCCCGCGCAAAGTATTACTGCGCAACATAGACCAAGTAAAAGTATTGACGCCGCCCAATGCAGATGCCCTAATGAACGCAAATACCCCGGAAGATGCGGCACGGGTGGAGGCAATAATTGCAGCAGGTGTAAAATAACCGCACTATGGATGCGCAGCCACCCAAACGCTTCCATCTTCAAATTGTTCTTTTTTCCAGATGGGCACTGTTTCTTTAAGGGTATCAATAGCATATCGGCAGGCATCAAATGCCGCGCCTCTATGGGCAGCCGATACCGCAATGATAACAGCGACCTCACCCACCAACAGTCTGCCCGTGCGGTGGTGAATAACCATTTTATTTACCGGCCATTGGGTTATAGCATCTTCGGCTATTTTAGTCATTTCGCGCAGCGCCATTGGTTCGTAGGCTTCAAAATCGAGCGCTACTACCGCTTTACCTTTTGTTGTATCGCGTACAGTACCTATAAACACATCTATACCGCCGCTTCCGCTATGCAGTACAGCATTAATACAAGCGTCTATATTCAGCGGTAAGGGCGATATTTTTATGTCGGTCATTTATGTTTTTGTTGCACGGTTTATTATTCTTTGCCAAATTCGATACTCCCTTACCCTCCACTCACCGGAGGTATTATCGCCACTTCGTCGCCATCGTTTATGGGCAGGTCGTGGAGGGCATAGGTTTGGTTTACGGCTACCATCAGCGATTTTAGTTCGGCGAGTTTGGGGTACTGGTTAATAAGCTCGGTTTTCAATGCGCCTGCGGTGGCGCCTTCTGCTATATCAAGGTCTATCGTCGGTGTTCCGGCTATTTCCTTCACTATGCCAAAGGCCAGTATTTGTACCCTCATTTGTACTCGTTTTTAAGATTAATGCAGGTGTTTTACAATGGCTTCCAGTCCGGCAACAAACACCACTATTGCGGTTATGCGGCGCACCATCAACTGATTAAATTTGTTGACGCCCATCCGCGAACCCAATTGACCACCTACAAACACCGTAATGCAAAGTAAGCCAATCCGCACATAATTTATGCCGGTGGGCAGGGTAGATAATTGGCCTGCAATGCCCGCTACGGAATTGACCAATATAAAAAAGCTGGCGGTAGCGGCTATTTTTTTAGGGGTGTCCCACTTGGCAAGGTTGAGTATGGGCGATAAAAATATGCCACCTCCAATACCCACCATCCCCGACAGAAAACCTATGGCGCCTCCGGTGGCCAGATCGCGGGGGGTATTGGGTTTTTGTATAGGTACCTCGGCTGTAGCAGGCATTTTTATCCATAGCAGTAGTGCCGAAACTATTAGACTCACGCCCAATGCTATGAAAAAAGTATCTTCTTTCAGTTTCATACTTGCTCCTGCATAGGCCAGCGGCACACTCAGGGCTATAAGTGGAATAATCTTTTTCCAGTTTACCTGACCACTACGCACAAACAATATGGCTCCGCCTGTCACCACAATTATGTTGCACACCAGGGCTATCAACTTCATTTCGGGAAAGGGCAAGGCATAAAAAGTAAGCAGCGACAAATAGCTTGAGCCACCCCCAAAACCAACTGATGCATAAACAAATGCAATAACTAGGAAAAATAACAGCAGTTCGTAATGGGGCATGGTGTGTGGTTCAGTTAGCTTTTAGGTGGTTATTCTATTTATTTTATTCGTTCATACACCTCGCTCCAAGCTTCGCCGCTGGTAGTTCGGTAGGTGAGTTTGTAGGCCGCATTTATCTTAATTTGGGTATAGTTCGAGTCGGGTTCTATGTTGTCGTATATGGCAATAGCGGTAGCATCGTTTGGTTCATAGGTTACCGTGGTAAACTTTTCGGCAGTATGGCGGAAACCAGTTAATGGTTTTTGCAGATGCTCGCGCTGCACAAACGGCGCCGATATGGCTTTAGTGTACAATTGTTGGTCTTCGCACCATTTTATCACATTCATTTGCACCTTCATACCGTCGAAGGCTCCGCGGTTTACATCTGTAAGTCCGGCATCATATTTTAGTCCGTAGTAGCCGCAAAGCGCTACGCTGGCAAGCGTGGCATAGTGCACGGCGGCATACAGTTGGTCTAAGTAAGTATTCAGCCATGCAGCGGTAAGTACTACCACTATAAGCAGTACACAGCACAGGTACCTGGCAGTAAAGAAATTGATACCCGAAAACAATAGGTAACAAATGGTGAATACAGTGGCGGCATATACAAAACGTCTGGTGGCGCTTTGTTTTATCTCGGCTAAATTGATCATTTGCCAGGCTGTATATAGCAACGAGATAAAAAACAGCGCCAAGAGCGCCTGTCGTGGCATCCAGCTAAACCGGTTTTCAATTATGGCATATATCAGGTAGCCGGGTACCAACGGCGTTGTAAACCGTATATCCTTGGTGTACACAGCTACTATTGCCGCCAGTACGAGCAACGTTTGAAACAAGCGGAAGCGGTAATCATGCACAAAAAGCGTCTCCAGCGAAAACTGTATCTTTTTCCACATAGTTGGCCAGTCCCATTTTATCATGCCTATGTGTTCTGGGAAAAGGTACCAGCCATTCAGTTTTTTTTGCAACAAGTAAAATATGCCTATACTCAGACCGGAGAGCGCCAATGCCGCAATTGGCGCCAGCTTACTTTTTATTGAAATCCCCTTGCTAAACAACCCGAAGAAAGACACTATACCCAGCGCAAGGCCCATAACCATGCCACTCTCCTTGGTAAGAAACAATGCAGTGCAGGTAAGAAACATAAGCACATGTTTTTGCACAGCGAAAAATAGAGTGCAAGTAGTGCCAGCAAGGTGATCATCATTTCGGGCAGCAACATGGCGCTTTGCACGAAAAACATTACCTGTAAGGGGGCAATTAGCAGCGCAAAATTGGCGGTGGTTTTATTAAACAGCCTGAGGCATACCTCGTGCGCGGCCACCAATGTGAGCAACGAAATGAAAAGAGCAAAAGCATGTTGGGCAAAATGGCTTGCGCCAAAGACTTTCATCCACAAGGCTGCGCTGGCGTAAAACAACAACGGATGCCCCCTGCTGTAAAACAAATCAATGGCATTGGGCATAAGGCTGGGGCCATGTTCATACATCAGCGCCACACCCGGAGCATAGCTCCAAGACTCGTCTATGTAAAAAGGATAGTTCAATGCAGGCCATCTTGCAATGGCAAACAAAATCAAAACAATGAGTAATTCCCAGCGGGTTTTCAGCAATTGGAGCATCTCATTCAAAAGTAGAAATAATTAGTCATTCTCCTGAATCCTTGTGCCAATTGTGTTAAGTTACTCACAGGTACTTGAAGTCCTGTAGTAATTGCGGTTATTCCATTCGCGATATTTGGCGCCCCATTCGGGCCATGCATTGTAGTCCAGTAGCGCCAGGCAATATACAGCAGTTAGCGCAGCCTCGTTCTGCACATCCGGGTTGTAAATGTTCACGGGTAGGTTTTCGGTATCATAGTCTATATATAGCTGTTGCGAGTAGCAAGTGCTTCGTCTTTTAGACACAAGCTTGGCTGCTTCGGCAGCACACCGTCCGGCAATATAGTGGTCGTGGTGGTCATTGGGGTTTTTGCGCTCGTCAATTTCGGGGTAGTGAAACGTAGCCTTGTCTTGCTCCAGTTCGTTATTCATTTCGCCATCAAATACCGCTGCCAGCGTGTTGATAAAATCCCTGCGGGAATCGTAAATCGTCAGACCGTCGACAGTACCAACATGGAAGTCATTAGTATCGTACCAGTTACCGTACGCCCCGCTTTTTAGCCGCATAAAGTAACTTACGGTGTTTTTGTATCGGTAGCGCACCATGTAATGGTTGTTTATTAATGCGGTATCGCAAGTAGGGTAGGGTGCGCCCGGGCCCCAACTGCCTATACTTGCTGCGGCAAGATGCACCGAGCTTTTTGCTCCTGTTTCACGCACCTGCCAGTAGGGTACCCTGCGTTCTATACTGTCATTTGTTGCTTTGCAGTTGCACGATTTTCGGTCGTCATCATCGTTTAGGTTGCCTGCAGTAGTGTAAATGATCACCACTTTCTTACCGGTCGGCTCGGGCTGAGTTTCTTTGTGGCTGGTTATGTCGTTATATGCATCTGCGCCCATAAATAACTGCCAGTCGTCTTGATGGGCAATCACGTAGTACGATGCCTCTTTGAATGATTGGCCGTTGACCTGCAGGCAGGCCAACGTAAATAACCCAATCAGTTTTATAAATCGTGTTGTGATGGTATTTTGGTTTAATTTTCCACAATAATACAATCCAATCAATATTCGTACCAGCTGTATTTAGTTAGTAATGCTGGTTGCTCTTAAACGGTGATTTCAATAGATTATTTTATGACTAATGACGATGTGCTGGTTTGGCTGAACGATGTATGCGACCCCGAGGTGCCAGCGCTTACTATTCTTGACCTGGGTATTGTGCGGGGCGTTGCTGTAAAAGGCAAAGGCAGCGATGTAGAAGTTACCGTAACCATAACGCCCACTTATAGCGGTTGTCCGGCAATGGATGTAATTGGCATGGGTATACGAATGGCGCTAACCAGTCGGGGAATTAGAAATGTGCATATTGTGAACCAGATAAGCCCGGCATGGACAACCGACTGGATGACTGAAACAGGCAAACAGAAGCTGAAAGCATACGGTATTGCTCCGCCAAACAGAAAAGCGTACCAGGAATTAGGCTTGTTTGAAGAGGAGGAATTAACCTGTCCGCGATGCGGCAGCGCACATACTGAATTGGTTAGCCAGTTCGGACCAACATCGTGCAAGGCGCTATATAGGTGCCTGAGCTGTAAGGAGCCTTTTGAGCATTTTAAATGTCACTGATTTTATGTGTAAGCGAGCGATTGGGTATTGCCGGTGCACAATTATTTTCTGTTGATGAAAATATCGGCGCTTTTCCCTAATTCTATAGATACAATTACTTTACGGGTAACATATTTGTCGGCCAGCACTATTTGCGATGTATTTGGCGGCGCCAGACCTTCGTTTTCAGCGGTAATAGTCAGTTTGTTTATGCTTTTGGTCAGTGGTAATGCCAATCTCCACTTCGATTCAGAAAGTGCATAGTTGACCAGCATTTTTTTATTGTTGAATGTAATAGTCACTCTGTCGCCATCTATTGCCTGACCATCCCAGATATCCATATAGCAGGTATCAGTAGCCCATTCAAAGTTTGTTCTCGAATCAGAAGTAACTTTTATAAATTCGTTCGATAACTGTGATTTAGATAAACGCTCCCGCTCTACTTTGCGATTTTTTCCATCTGCCCCTATTGGCCCATCGAATAAAAACGAAGGCTTTTGATCCATTTTAAATTCCATAAACCCCTCGTCGCAATAGCGGTTTTTGCGGTCCTTACCTTTAAAGTTCCCTTTAATGATATACTTGCCATCATTGCTTCGGCTTTGAAGTCGAGCTTCAAACATGCAATCATTATTATTAGGGTTGCTCGATTGGTTGGTCTCTTTAAACTCCATTGTGTGGAGTATTTTGTTGATCTGGCCATTTATGCCAGCCATCATTTCGCGGCCATCGGGCTGCCATATTATGGAATAACCCTTAATTATTTCATCGTCGTAGGTGAAAACCAATTTGTATTTGCATACAATTCCATCCACCAAGTGCACATTGCCTTCCAGTGTTTGTTCTTTGCCTTGCCCCCTGCTTTGCAAGCAAGAAAGTAGTATAAGGAACAGTAAGTAATATTTGCTTGTTTTATTCAAAATGGCAGTGCCTGTGTTGTTATTTGGGGCAAATGTACATACTAAATAGCTAAAAAATAATATAAATAAATTTGATTTATGGGTTTTGGGCTTTTATTTTACAATTACGTGGCTAATAGACATTCTGTCATTTAAGTGTCAGGTGTGTTGTATTTTATTAAAATTTATTTATTTGTCGCTGCTGATAGGTGTTTTTTGCATGTAGGAGTTTTGGGATTTGTTTTGGATGTGATTTAATGCAGGTGTATTTGCGACTCCAGAAAAGCAAAAAAAAATTACATTTAGGGTCAATAAAAGGGGGTTCAGCTGTTTGTATTGTTCGAATTTATCAATTATTGTTCACAAGTTTGGTTGCGTTAATTTTGCGGAGTCGTTTTGGGCGAAGATGACTAATTTTGCCCAGTAACTTAAATATTCACTGATTTATTGATTGTTGATGCACGATATTGAACCCTATTTTAACTGGCGACATTTATATATCGCAGAGGAAGACGAAAGTTCTCCGTTTTATGGCATTGAGCATAGTGAGTTCGAGTTCTCAAATACTGTTTATAACTATTACATTCATCCACAATGGGATGAGTTTGGTTCGCGTACACTTTATCTCAAAGTGTTGTTTGTAGACTATGAATTGAATTATGCAATAATAGAAATGATTGGTGAATGGAATGATGCCGTAGAGAACGATATCATGCAACTAAAGAGGTCGGTGATAGACCAGATGGTGGCAAAGGGTATCTACAAATACATACTGATAACAGAAAATGTTCTGAATTTTCATAGTAGCGACAATGACTACTATCAGGAATGGGATGAGGATGTGCGCGACGAGGGCGGATGGGTAGTATGCATCAATATGCCGGAGCAAACTCAATACGATTTTATCCGCTCGCATATAGACTATTATGTGCACCTTATGGATACTCCGCAGTGGCGAACTTACCGACCACAAGACTTTTTTCAGGCAGTAGACAATAAAATGATGCGGTTGCTGAATCCCTAACCCGGGCAGGCAGTTTTTTTGTGATTGGTATTTTATTTAAACAGGAGCCGGCGTTGAGCCAGCTCCTGTTTATGCTTAAGTCGATTACATTCCCGATAGTTTTTTCATCAGGTTTACACCGCCTTTTTTTGTTTTGTTGACGGTAACTTTTGCGTTTTTACCATTTTTAGCTTGCGGATGGTTTGAAAACGATATTGGTTTAGACGGTAGTTTTACCGGTCCTGTTTTTTTAGCCGCAGGTTTTGGTGTGGGTTTTGGCGCTATTGGTTGTTCCTGTTCTGGTGTTTCCATAAAATTTTTGCTGCTTTATTGTTAGTTTAATGATTGTAAATTTCTGGTTGTCTATTGCCCGTCTCTTAGTTTACTATTGTTTTTGCTGTAGCCAAAATAGATGACCAGACCAATAAGCAACCAGCCGCCAAGACGCGCCCAGTTAGTCCAGCCGAGGCCGGCTATCATGGCTCCGCAAACAACTATTCCTAACACAGATACTACACCGACTGCCGGTACTTTAAATTCTCTTTTTATCTCGGGGTTGGTTATTCTCAGAATCCATACTCCTGCGCACACAAGCATAAAGGCGAAGAGGGTGCCGATGCTCGTCATGTCGCCAACAATATCTCCGGGCACGAACGCTGCAAAACCGCCCACCAACACCAGAAATACCCAGTTTGACTTGTGGGGTGTATGGTACGTTGGATGCAGTTCTGAGAACAATTTAGGCACCAGTCCGTCGCGGCTCATTGAGTAGAAAACGCGCGATTGCCCCATAAGCATTACAAGAATTACCGAACTAAAACCGAAAAGTATAGCAACGGTAACCATGTTTGCAAGCCATTGGTGCCCTGCCATATAGGTTGTAATAGCATAGGCAACAGATGCCTCGCGACCAACGGTGCGGAAGTCGTCGACCTTTGCAACGCCGGTAAGCACGTGCGCAAACAAAATGTAGAGTATGGTACATACCACCAGCGAGCCTAAAATGCCTATCGGCATATCCTTCTTGGGATTTTTAGCTTCCTGGGCAGCCGTAGATACTGCATCGAAACCAATAAACGCGAAGAAAACCACGCCCGCTGCCCCAAGAATTCCCCAGATGCCGCCATAGTTGTGCGACACACCCTGGAGGTCTTTGTAAACTGTTGGTTCGGGAATGTAGGGAATATGGTTTTCCGGTTTCATATAGCTCCAGCCCAGCACAATAAACAGTACTACTATCGCAACTTTTGAGATAACGATGATACCATTAACTACTGCCGACTCCTTGGTGCCGCGTATAAGTAATATGGTAAGCATGAAAATGATAAACAATGCAGGAACGTTCATGATACCATGGTGCAACACAGCGCCCTGAGCGTCCTTGAGCGACTCAAACGGCGAGTGCGACCATTCATAGGGCACTCCCCCCTTGAAGCCCATTATTTCAAGTAGTTTATTCAGGTATTCGCTCCAGGCGATGCCTACGGTGGCTGCGCCTACTGCATATTCCAGTACAAGATCCCAACCTATTATCCAGGCTACCAGTTCGCCCATTGTTGCATAAGAATAGGTGTAGGCGCTACCGGCAATCGGGATCATGGATGCAAACTCAGCATAACATAACCCAGCCAAAGCGCACCCAATGGCCGCTACTATGAAACCAATAGTCACAGAAGGACCAGCATTGTTGGCTGCTGCTGCCGCAGTGCGCACAAACAGACCTGCGCCAATGATGGCGCCAATACCCAGCGCTATAAGATTTCCCGCTCCAAGCGTTCGTTTCAGGCTCCGTTCACCGTCCGATGAATCAAGTATGAGCTTATTGATCGGTTTTTTTGTAAAAATACCCATGTATCTTAGTTGAAAGGCTAAGATAGGTAAATACTTGATTGATTGATACGGCTTTTGTTTAAGCTATTGGTTTTATTACCCGCTCCTAGTGTACGGTCGGTCAATTTACGGCTGCCAGATTGCCATTGTGCCAAATTATCATTAGGTTTGGCTTATGATCATCTATAACCTTGCATTGCGCATGGGTTTGTTTTTGTTGTTATGCTTGCTTTGCTGCGATGTAGCCGCACAGCCGCTGCTACCAGATGTAGGGGCCGCTGCCGATAAGGGTATCGTTATACTATCCTGGAACTGTCAGTACGACGGAGTGAAGTCTATTACTGTGCTAAGATCGACTGATAGCGAACAAAATTATGCGCCGGTGGGTATGGTAAGGAAAATTGCAAAAGGCCCACAAGCTTTTGTGGATGGGCATGCAGCCGCCGGCAAAAATTATTACAAACTATCTTTGCTTTACAAAACCGGGCTAAACTGGAAAACCAATAGAGTAGCAGTTGTAGTAGCGCCGCTCGCTACCGAAACTTCTCGTTTTTCATTACCTCCCAATGACTCTCTGCAACGATATATTGTGACAGAGAATATTACAAATGCAGGCGGCGCAGGACGCATAGCTACCGAAACACTCGTTAAGGCTGGTAAAGGTCGGTTAGCGCCATCAGATCAGTCGGCAGTTGTGCCCTCCTCAACTGTTGGAAGAGTTTACGAAACACCGCCGCACCAAGCGCCGGCGCCCAAACAAAAGGTGTCGATTTCGTTTAATGTGGATGACACCAAAACAGAACGTCCCGCCCAACCGGCGTCAGGAGCGCTGCAGGATCCTACAAAGCGTAAAGTAACGATAACATATGAAGACCCGATGGAGCATCCGGTGGATTTGGTTAAGTCCAGATATGTTAATACTGACCCGGCTTCTGGTCATATATTAATGACCTTGCCCGATGATATTAATGAGCATCATTACTCTATAAAGTTTTACAACAGCGCCAACAGGGCAGTGATAGAGGATCCGCACATTACGGCTGCGAAAATTATTATTGACAGGCGCAATTTTCAGCGAAGGGGGGTGTATAGGTTTGTATTGCGCAAGGATGTTACTGAGCTCGAATCTGGCTATGTAACCATAAACTAATGCACAGATTTATATGTTTATTGCAGGTTGTCGTCAAGCTCTTGTTCCTGTAGCATTTCTTCCCATTCCGGGCCCAATTTCAGCGAGGAACCGATAAACAATTTCATCATCTGCACCATTTCCTCGGCATTCCAGGAATAAACGCCCGATGCAAAATATACACGCCCTTCTATAGAGTCGAAGTACATATTGCCATCGTGGTGCAGGCTTTGTATGAGGTGTTCTTGTGTTTCAAATCCAAAATAATCAAAGCACTTGCCTTTGAGCGGATGATCTGTTTTGGCGCCTTTTCCTTCGTAGTGCAATGCGCCTATATACCGCCAGTCGTACCTGCGAATCTGTTGCGAAAACAAAGTTTTGCGAATGATTGTAAAGGTATTTTGTTCGAGCAGCAGGCGTTCTGTAAGGAAAATACGAGCCAGAAACCTATGCGCTGCCAAAAGGTAAAGTAGCGATGAACCAATAGTAGCCGTCCAGCTGATGATAGTTTGCCGGAAGGGTAGCGAATGTACCAGTATAACGGTAGCCATAGCAATAGTAAACAAGAACTCAGCCAGATATAAGGCTCGGATACGGAAATCCGTGCGGTTACCCAGCGTTATCAACAAGCTCTTGTCGCCCCAGAAATATGTAATACTGCGCTTTGCCAACTATTCTTTCTATTATGCAATAACGAAATTTAAGCTAACTTATTTTTAAACAACGGCGTTTTCCGGAACAATAATGTGCGCTCCAAAAACCTCGCCAAATGCGTCAATCAGTTTTTGTTTTACCTCCTGTTCATCTATTGGCCTACCCAGCTCCTTTTGCATAGAGGTTACTGCTTTGTCGGTTATGCCGCAAGGCACTATATAGCCAAAATAATTGAGGTCTGTGTTTACATTCAGCGCAAAGCCATGCATGGTTACCCAGCGGCTGCTACGCACGCCCATAGCGCATATTTTACGCGCTTTCCCTTTTACATCTGCATCCAGCCATACCCCGGTAGCGCCTTCCAGACGACCGCTTTCTATGCCGTACCGCCGCAGCGTGCGTATCATTACTTCCTCAAGGTTGCGCATGTACTTACCCAGATCTGTCGTGAATTTTTCAAGATCCAGTATGGGGTAGCCCACTATTTGCCCGGGACCATGGTAGGTGATGTCGCCGCCGCGATTGGTTTTGAAAAACGATACATTCAGCTCTTTTAGCCTTGCGTCGTTTATCAGCAGGTTTTCTATGTGGCCGCTTTTCCCCAACGTGTATACAGATGGATGTTCACAAAACAGCAGATGGTGTTTTGTTTCTTCGTTTTCAGTGTCGCTACCTGCTTGCGCATTATATCGCGCCGCCTTGATGCGAAGGTTAGCTTGCATTAATGTTTCCTGATAATCCCAAGCCGCATCGTAAGCAATAGTACCTAAATCCTGAAAAGCGATCGTTTCCATAACAGGCGCAATTTACGTAATAATTCGACTGAAATGTTATTTCTCTATCCTCATCGCCGCATTTTGACTTTGATTTGACCGCTTTTTATAGGCTATATGTAATGTGCTAATTTTCAATTTACGTTGGTCGTCAGTGCGTAGCTAAATGTTCTATGTCAACTTTTCATACAGCTTTCTTTCTGTTTCGGGCTTTAAGCTTACTTTTGCTACTATGTCAGACTTATCTACTTTCGACCCCAATTCCGTAGGGCTGAAATCAAATAATATTTTTGGTTTGCCCTTTACTCAAAGCCAGGCGCAACTGGTGTTATTGCCTGTGCCTTGGGAGGTTACTGTTTCTTACCGGTTGGGCGCAGCCCGCGGTCCGGAAAAAATCTTCAATGCTGCAATGCAAGTTGACCTTTACGATCCTGATGTGGTAGACGGCTGGAAAAAAGGGTTTTACATGCTGCCGATAGATAAAAATATCCGCACTAAAAGCGATTATTTGCGTCAGTGTGCAGAACTGATAATTTCTAACATGGTAGACGGCGGTAAGTGTTGCGATAATGCACAACTTACCGAGAAAATGAAAGAAATTAACGACGGCGGAGTGATGCTGCACGACTGGGTGTACGAACTATCTAAAGATTTGCTGAAAGATGGCAAAAGCGTTGGGCTGATAGGCGGCGACCATAGCACGCCATTGGGCTATCTGAAAGCGCTGTCTGAAGTGCACAGCGATTTTGCTATTTTACAAATAGACGCTCATGCCGATCTGCGCGATGCTTATGAGGGTTTTACGTTTTCGCACGCCAGCATTATGTATAATGTGCTGAAACGCATACCTCAGGTAAAGAAACTGGTTCAGGTAGGCATACGCGATTATTGCGACGAAGAATTGGAGGTTATCAACTCGAGCGAAGGGAGGATAAAGACATTTTTTGATAAAGACATTAAAGCCCAACAATACGAAGGCGCTACGTGGAGGGATATATGCAAGCAGATCATAGACGAATTGCCGCAAAAAGTGTACATCAGTTTCGATATAGATGGACTTGATCCAAAATTGTGTCCGAATACGGGTACTCCGGTTCCGGGAGGTTTTGAGGTGGAACAAATATTTTATTTGATGAAGATGTTGCACACATCTGGTCGGAAGTTGATTGGGTTTGATCTGAACGAGGTTTCTGCGGGCGACCATATAGGCGATGGCATAGATGCTATTGTAGGCGCTCGCGTGCTGTACAAATTGTGCAATTTTATGGTTGCTCAATAATAAGGTTTTTTTTAAATATTTGTGGTGCGCAGTTGGCAACAACGGCGCGCCACAAATATTTAAGGATGTATGTATCCCGCCCGTAGATGCACAGGCCAATTGACCTCTATAAATTCATGATTACCGAAAGCAATTTTTAAATCATTTACTATCAGGTCGATAGGGTCTTTTTGCTTCTGTTCAATATATCGTTTCACCCCCGACCATGTGCGCAAATACCCAATTAGCTGCGCTACATTGTACTGCTTAACAATCCGGAAATCAGGCGTTGTAATTTCTTCGAATGGGAAAGGGATAGACTGGTATTGCTCATCTATGTACTTACGTTCTTTGTTCCAGTAGTTCCTTGTGATGTCGTTGTAAAAATGATCAATAACCTTATTTACCTCAGGCGAAAGGCGCAGCAAGCTATAGGTCCATGCAGCAATAAGCGCTCCCGGCTTGGCAACGCGCCGCGCTTCGTTGTAAAAGTTGTCTATATCGAACCAGTGAATAGCCTGCGCAACGGTTATGAGGTCTACACTGCCGTTTGGTAAGGATGTTTGTTCTGCCCGCTCCTGACGGTAGGAGATATTATTTCTTTGTGGCGCTATGTGTAGTTGTTCGGCGCTAATGTCGGTTGCATACACATTTTCGAATCGTTGAGCAAGTTTTATGGCTACTTGCCCATTGCCAGTGCCACAATCCCATGCGGCGTCAAAATGCTGAAGTTTGCTATTCAAAAAAGTATAAATCTCGTCCGGCGATTCTGGTCTGTATTGCGCATAGGTAGCCGCTATGCTCGAGAAGTTATCAATGAGTGGTTTCATAGACCCGGTGTTACTGTAATGTTATACAATTTTATTTATGATGTTTGGTAAGCCAGTGGCTTTGTTGTTGGTAATTTGTACAATTCCGGGACGCTTGCCGGGCATTATTGCGCCAAGTAGTTCATCCATTTGCAGCGCTGCCGCTCCGCCGCTGGTTGCCCATTTTATCAGTATTTCCCAATCAATGCCCGGGTATTGCAGCTTTATGGTATTGAGTTCATCAAGAATATTCAATTGTTTGTTCGATGCAAGACTGTCTGTGCCAATGCAAATATTTGAAGTGTTTTGCATCAGCATATCGAGATCGGGGAGGCGGTTTTCGATATACATGTTAGCGTTTGGGCAGAGGCACCAATAAGCGCTTGCACAATACTGCTGCGCCATGGCTATTTCTGCAGCCGTGGTGAAGGTGTTGTGTACAAATAAATATTGAAGGCGTTGGGGAAGCCAATGCAGATAAGTAGTGAGCGAAGTTTTACCGCTCGGTACAAAAGACGTATCATCGATCCCGAGTCCATGCAGTAGGTCGGCAACAGCCCCCTCCTTTCGTTCGAAGTATTTGTTCTCCTCAGCGCTTTCCTGATTGTGTATAGACAACACTCCGGACTCGTTACATTCGCCGATACTATTGAACAATCGTTGCGAAACAGAATAAGGTGCGTGCGGCGTTATGGATTGCCTGAGCCAGCTAATCCCAATCGGTTGGGTCGCAAAAGCCTCAAGCGTTTGTCGGGCGTAGCCCATGGCAGCTTCAGCCCTTGCTTCGTTAAACCCTATAGCCTCAACAAAGGTGTGGACGTGTAGTTTACCCATCGCTCTAACGTCAAGGGTATCCGTGGTATTGGCTATATCGCCTACGGCCACTACTCCGTTTCCTGCCAGTTCTTCATAGGCATTTAAACGGGCCAGGCGTTTTTGCTCTGGGGTATGGTCGTTGCGGTGGGTAGGTATTGTTTTTAGGAAGGGAATAAGGCCTGTATGCTCGGGCACAACGCCCCTCATGTGCGAAAGTTCCAGATGACAATGGGTATTTACAAATCCCGGACACAAAAAGCCGTCGTAAAAGGTTGCTTTATGTGCGTGTTCTTCGCCCACAGAAATTATCACGCCGTCGTTCGATAGTTCAATAACGCTGCCCGTAGGTAGCCAATTGTATCCGTTATGTATTCGCTTTGCTGTTAGAAATGCCATAGCGTATTTGGGTATTAGTATAAATGCATATGGCAGCAATGCTGCTGCCATATGATGGGTTATATTTTAAAATGTTTTAGAAGTATTACTTCGCGCTCATCGAGGTAGCGCCATTTGCTGCGGGGCAGGTTTTTCTTGGTAAGGCCGGCATACATTACTCTGTCCAGCTTATCTACTACATAGCCCAGCGATTCGAATATGCGGCGGACAATACGGTTTTTACCGCTGTGTATTTCAAGTCCCAGTTCGTTTTTCTTTTCCAGAAAGGATAGTGCGTCTACTACGGCCTTGCCATCTTCCAGTTCCACACCTTCTAATATCTTTTCAAAGTCGGCCTTGGTTACAGGTTTATCCAGAGTTACCTGATATACTTTTTTAACGTTGTAAGCAGGGTGGCACAATTTCTGCGTCAGCTCGCCATCGTTGGTTATCAGCAGCAGGCCAGAAGTATCTCGATCGAGTCGGCCTACGGGGAACAAACGCTCTACGCCTGAATTTCCTACCAGGTCCATAACTGTCCGGCGACCTTGCGGGTCGTCGTTGGTAGTAATGAATCCCTTTGGTTTGTTGAGCAATATATACACCATACCTTTTTGCGGTGTTAGTTTTTTGCCGCTCATGGTTACTTTATCGGTGTGCTCTATTTTGTGCCCTGGGTCAAGTACCAGTTCTCCATTTACTTTTACCTTACCTTGCTTTACCAGTTCGGCTGCATCGCGCCTGCTACATTCGCCGCAGTGTGCAATAAACTTATTGAGCGGCATTTGTACGCCTTCTTCAGTTTTCTTTTCACCTGTTTCTTCGTCCAGGTCGTCCTCATCATCGTCGCGTTTTTTGCGCCCTTCAGAGTGGTCGTGTATGTATTTCTTTTTGCCTCCGGCGTTGCGGTCGAAAGGTTTTTTCTTTTTGTCGCTTTCTTCGTCGTCCCAGCTTTTCGCTTTCTTTACTTTACCTTTTATTTCGTTGCCCTCGGCATCTATCATTGGCCTATCGAAAGCGCGATTCATTACCTCGGTAAACGGGCGCACAGTTGCAGGCTTACCAAAAGGTTTGCCATCGGCTGGTTTGCGGTCTTTACTAAATGGTTTTACGCCCGAATTAGGTCTTTCTCTAAATGGTCTGCTATCTGCCGGTTTTCTGTTTTTATCGTATGGGCGCGCAGGTTTGTCATCGCTGCGTTCTGTTTTGCGCGCATAGGGTTTTTCAAAAATACCTTCGGTCGGCGTTTCGTTGTCGCTATTGCCTTCTGTATGGTCTCTTTTTACAAACGGTTTGTCGAAACTTCTTTTGGGGCTATCGTTACCGCCTTCATTATTTTCTCTTTTCGGGTAGGCGCGTTCTTCGCTCGCTCTTTTTTCTCCATAGGTTTTACGGTCTCCTCCATTTTCGCCCTCGCCTCTTTTTACATAGGGCTTGTCGAATGTTTTACGTGGGCGGTCATTGACTGCATCGCCATCGCTGCTGTCGCGTTTTGCAAAAGGGCGGCCAGTGGTTTCTTTTCTATCGCTATATGGTCTGCGCTCGCCGGCATCGTTTCCTTCGCCTCTTTTCGCATACGGTTTGTCGAATGATCTGCGCGGACGGTCATTGCTGGTATTGTCGTCGCTATTATCGCGTTTTGGGAAGGGGCGTGCTGAGCCTTCTTTCCTATCGCCAAATGATCTGCGTTCGCCGCCATCGTTCCCTTCACCTCTTTTCGCAAATGGTTTGTCAAACGACTTACGTGGGCGATCGTTGCTTTCTCCTCCAAAATCTTTTTTAGGGTATGGGCGGCCTGTTCCTTCTTTCTTATCGCCAAACGGTTTGTGGTCGCTATCGTCTTTACGTGCAAATGGGCGTTTATGCTCACCGTCGGGTCTGAAACTATCTTTTCTATCTCTGTCAAATGACTTGCGTGGACCGTCGCTGTCATTAGAGCGTCCGGAGTATGGTTTACCAGGTCTTGAGGGTCTTCCTTCGTCCTCTGCCGGCTTCCTTCCATCGTAATTTTTCTTAAATGGTTTGCTGTCTTTGTTATATGGACGCGCGCTATCTTTAGGTTTGAACGATTTGTTGGCGTCTGGCCTTGAGCCGCGGGAAGAATGTGATGAACTTTTATGCATTTTAATTTGTGTTGCTTATTAAGCGGCGGTAAAGGTACATGATTTAATGGCTCATCTGACGGTTGTGCCTGATGAATCCGTTAATAAAGACAGAAAACATGTATTAGTTGCCCTTAAATGAAGTGTATTGATTTATTTTATGGTTGTAGCCATTCTTTCTTTCTCTGCAATAATGAATGGAAGCGCTGCATTGAAGTTGCCTACCATTGTTTTAAGCCACGATTGGATCTCAGATTTATCAGCATTTTCCAATCCTATGTTTTCTTTTGCCTTTTGTTCAATCTGGACGAGCAGGGTGTGCATATCCTTTATTTTGACAATGTTGGCGCTCGACTTTAAGAAGTGCGCTTTCTTGGCTATTAGTTGGTAGTCATCTGTTTCTGAAGCTTTTACCAAATCTGAAACTCCGGTTTGCGAACTTTCCAAAAACAACTTAAGAACATCATATATGTATACCTCGTCATTATCTGAAATTTCATATAAAAAACTCAGATCTACAAATTGTTCGTCGGCATCCATTGCTCAGTTTTTTTTCTGCAATAAAGATAGGGCAAAACAGCTATCTTTTAAGTTTTAAAATTAAGCTGCAAAGTACGGTTGCATCAAATGGTTTTGAAATACAGGCGTCCATCCCTGCTGCCAGACATTTTTCGGATTCGTCGTCGAAAGTGCTGGCAGTAAATGCGATAACTGGCACATTACTTTTCATTTCCTGCCTTATGTATCTTACAGCTTCTAATCCGTCCATCACTGGCATGTGCAAATCCATAAGTACTACGTCGAAAGTTTTTTCTTTCAACATTTCTATCGCCTCTTCTCCATTATTGGCGATACTTACGTTGGCATTTTGCTTCAACAATATAAAATTCGCAATCTTTTGATTGAGCTTGTTGTCTTCGGCCACCAATATGTTTATACCTCTAAGCAGAAAGTTATTTTTATTTGATACGCGCCACAATAGGCTTATTATGCAAATGTAATGCAAATAATGGTTCAAAAGTACCTGAAATGGGTATGCCAATGGAATTTTACATTGGTTAAACATTTTTTACCTTAACTATTGCTTAATGAAAGGTAATTCTTCAAATATAGGCCGGTTAGTTTGTAGGTGTAGCATTGGCCATTTTATGGTACTTCCGATCCTGTTTTATCCGCATACAGAGGTTCGTAAAATTGTTAATTGCTTGTAGCTTAAAGCGTTAACGTGATTTAATTAATTCTATAGTGTTATTTCCTTATTTCAAAGCTTTGTTGTATCATTGCACTCTCTATTACCAATTTACCATGATCGCTGTCTTGAGCAGCAAAACTTTTTAATGATTTTATTATGGCATTAAAAATACGAATACTACCCCGATGGCTTGTTTTCCTTTTAGATCTTTTTTTAGTTTGCTTTTGCTTGCTGCTTTCGCGCATGCTCAAGCTCAACTTTAAATGGGCAGAAGTTGATGCGGGGTTGCGACTTATGCTCGCAGTTGTTTTAGTTCTAAATGCTGCGCTTTTCTATATTTTTAAGAGCTATGCGGGCATTGTAAGGTATACTAATCTGGAGGATGCACAACGGTTGGTAATGGTCAATGCCATAGCCTCGTTCGTTTATTATGTCCTCAATTTGTTCATACTCAGGAATGGTAATTTCTTTACGTTACAGATTGTAACTATCAATTTTCTCATTACCACGTTTGTCATAATAGCCTACAGGCTAGCTGTACGCTATTGTTTCAATTTCTATAAATCGCTGTCGCAGGGCGGCAAAATGCAGAAGAAAAAGGTAGTGGTGTTCGATACCTCTGCCGATGGTCTTCATATAAAGAAGGTAATGAACAGTTTGCCTAATGGAGATATGCAAGTAGTGGCATTTCTGGACGACTCTTTCAATACTTCTGGAAAACTGCTGGAAGGAATACCTATATATGGAACAAACGAATCGAGCATTGCAAAACTGAAAACCGAAGGAGTAGAATTGCTGATTCTGGCTAACAAACAGATCGAAAAGGAAAAGCTTAATGCACTGGTAGACGCTTGTCTGGCTCATGGTATACGTATACAACAGGTACCCGCAATGCGCGACTGGCTGAATGGTAAACTGGACACACAGCAACTACAAAACATTAATATCGAAGATTTGCTGGAGCGCGAAGTGATAAAAATTCATAACGAAGCAATATACAGCGAGCTGAAAGGAAAGAAAATACTGGTAACCGGGGCAGCTGGATCTATAGGTAGCGAACTGGTAAGGCAGTTGATACAGTACAGGCCGTCGCTTATCATATTGTGCGATAATGCGGAAACGCCAATGCATGAATTTCATCTGGAAATTCAGGAAAAATTCAAAAATATTAATGTAAAAGCATATATAGGCGATATCAAAGATCGTCAGCGTATGGAGCACCTTTTCGAGATTTATAACCCGCAAATAGTGTTTCATGCAGCAGCCTACAAGCATGTGCCGCTTATGGAAGATCATCCTTCTATAGCAGTGCTGAACAATGTGCTGGGCACAAAAATACTGGCCGAACTTTCTGTAGCCAACGACGTAGAGAAATTTGTGATGGTATCGACCGATAAGGCGGTTAACCCTACCAACATAATGGGCGCATCTAAGCGCATAGCAGAGATTTTTACGCAGAGCTATTTTAATGATCTTATTAAGGATAATGAGAATGGTGAAGTGCATGTAACCAAATTTGTGACTACACGTTTCGGTAATGTATTAGGCTCTAATGGTTCAGTAATACCGCGCTTTAAGAAACAATTGCAAAAGGGTGGGCCAATAACCGTTACCCATCCGGATATTACCCGCTACTTTATGACTATCCCCGAAGCTTGTGTGCTGGTGATAGAAGCTGGCGTAATGGGGCAGGGCGGCGAAATATTTGTGTTTGACATGGGTGAACCGGTTAAGATAGCCGATTTGGCGCGCAAGGTAATACGCCTGGCAGGTAAAGAACCCGATGTTGACATAAGAATAGTGTACACAGGTTTGCGCCCTGGCGAGAAGTTGTATGAAGAGTTGTTAAGTACCGCCGAAAATTCAAGACCTACTTACCACGAAAAAATAACAATAGCCGATGTGCGTCAGTACGACTTTAGTATTGTATCGCGCAGGGTAGATAAACTGATAGCCAGCGCACGCCAGCATTATACTATGGAAACTGTATACCTGATGAAGGAACTGGTGCCAGAATTTGTAAGCAACAACATAGCTTACGAAAAAGTAAATGCACCCAGCGGGCAATAAATTGTAGATTTTTGATAGTTATTTTCAAGGGAGGTAATCGTAATGATTTCCTCTCTTTTTGCGCATAGCCAGTTTGATGCAATATGTCTGAAAAGCTGATTAATTTCACCGGTTTAAGCGTAGCCCATGCTTATTCTGTTCTTGTACTTTCACGCGCGTACTGTTCTTCCAAAGGTCCTTTCTTCAGCAAATCGGCATATACACTGTCTTTTGAATGGAGCGTAAAAGGGAATTGATCGTTATCCCAAAAACGTTTGTCGTAAGCATATACACGGTCGGGTAGCTGGCGGTAGAATTTGTCGACAAGGGCGCCGTCTATGTATCGCGATATAGAGTCGCACCTCCATTCATACACGTCTGTAATCGTAAAGTCTTTTGTGCCCCACACCGCCTTATAGAAATCGTTTGTAAACGTATAGGTTAGTGAATTTATGTGCCATTTGCCGTTAGTTTGCGCGTAATTTATGGCCAGGTCGGCATTAATAAATTCTACGAAGTAGTTGGTTCCTATTACCATATTTGGCCGCCCCCAATAGGAGTAACCCGGATGCCGGAACGATTTGCGTTCTATTTGCAGTATGGCAAATGTATTTCTATCTATATACAATCGGCCCTTCTCCCAACATTCTCCGCTAAACTTAGCAGGGTCGTAATTGCTTATGCCGTGCGTCTCGCTCGAGAAACTATTGCTTGTATAATCTATCACATATTTATCCGGATCTTTGTTGGTAGTATCAAAGCGCAAATAGTAGTTATCAAGTTTCCCGGGAGCCAACGAGCTGGCTGCAAGGTGATATACAGGGTTCACAGCCAGCAAGTCGGGTTCAGGATCCTTGCCCGGATTGTTGTAAAGCGAAGTACGTCTGAAATTTGTTACTGCATAAGCTTCCGAGGCTGTGATTTCCTTTTTTGTCTTTGCTAGCCGGAACATCACTACCGGTTTAGCTTCGGTAAGATTCACAAATCTATCGTTTATACGCTGGTAGCGGCGGTAAGCGCTATAGGCAAAATAGCTTGAGTCGGTATAGTTTGCCGGTATTGCAGCCACCGCTTTCCTAACCACATCGGCTGCGCTAAGCCCAACGATTGTATATTCATTTAGCGGTTTAGGCGAGAGGTCTACGTACACTCGCTCTGTATCAGCGAATGTACGTTTGTACGCAATGATCCTGTTATTGCCAATGGCGGTAACCTCAATGTGGATTGTTTCCTTTTGTGTAGTAAGTGCGAATATGCCTTTTGCATCGGTTATGGTAAATAATTCGTTGTCGCGGCTTTTTATGGCTGCATAAGGCACAGGCAGGCTATCGGCAGTGTTTATTAGTATTCCATAAAATGTGGATTGCGCAAAGGTGTTGCTATGGCCAGCTATAACTACAGCAGATAGTAAAGCTAACCGAATGTATCGGCTGTAATAGGTGTAAACAGGGCGCCATTGCATGAAATAAAGTTAGCCATAAGCGCTGAATATTTACCTTGCAAATAAGCCAATCGCATAGCAATTAATTAGGTGAATCAAAAAAAACAGAGCAATCGGTATGATTGCCCTGTTTAGATATAGATGATTTATGTTTGTTTACTTTATATACCCCAGTATCTTCAGCATACTTTGCGGGGTTTGTTCTTTGGCATAGAGCCAGTCTTCCAGCTTGCCTTCTTTGTCGTATTGCACCACTATATGCTTTGGCGATGGTATCATGCAGTGTTTTATGCCGCCATACCCAGCCAACTGGTCCTGATATGCGCCAGTGTGGAAGAAGCCTATATATAGAGGGTCTTTACCTTTTTCTTTGTCCAGTTTTGGCAGAAACACAGCATTGATATGCTCTTCAGATGTGTAAAAGTCGTGGCTGTCGCAGGTTAGGCCGCCCAAATGTACCTCCTGGTATTCCTTATCCCATTTGTTGATGGGTAGCATCAGGAATTTCTCGCCTATGCCCCATGTATCCGGCAGAGTAGTGATAAATGAACTGTCTATCATATACCATATCTCGCGGTCGTTCTGCATTTTTTCATCCAGCACGCTATACACAACTGCGCCTGCCTCACCAACGGTGAACGAACCAAACTCGGTAAAGATATTAGGGGTGTCTACCTTGTTTTTCTTACATACAGTTTTAATGGTCAGCACAATCTCATTGATCATGTAGTTGTAATCATAATCAAAGTTGAGCGAGTGCTTTATCGGCAGTCCGCCGCCTATGTTAATGGCTTCCAGTTCGGGGCATATTTTCTTGAGCTGGCAGTATATATTCAGCACCTTGTTCAGCTCGCTCCAGTAATACACATCGTCCTTTATGCCTTTATTCATAAAGAAGTGCAGCATCTTCAGTCTGAACTTTTCATTGCCTTTTACCTTATCTACATAAAACTCCAGAATGTCGCGGCTTCTGATACCCAGACGTGAAGTGTAGAAGTCGAATGAAGGTTCTTCTTCGCTGGCTATTCTCAATCCTATATTTACAGGTTCTTTAGCGCGTATTGATTTTTTATAATCTTCAAACTCGTTTTTATTATCTATTACAGGTATTACATTGGTGAATCCTTCATTTATCAGTCGGGCTATATTGCGTGTATACTGACGGGTTTTGAAGCCGTTGCAAATAATGTGGATGTCTTTGGTTATTTTCTTCTGCTTGTACAGTTGCCAGATAATATCTATATCGTAAGCAAACGACGTTTCCAGATTTACACCATACTTCAGCGTTTCTTCTACTATAAAAGAAAAATGCGAACTCTTGGTACAATAACAATAAAAATACTGCCCTTCGTACTTATGCTTCTTTATGGCGTCGTTAAACATCTTTTTCGCCTTATTGATCTGCATACCTATTTTGGGCAAAAAGGTCAGTTTAAACGGAGTTCCGTATTTCTCAATTAGAGCGCTGATGTCTACACCATTAAACTCAAGTAGATTGTTGTCATTAACGTCGAACCCTTCTTGTGGAAAATGGAAAGTCTGGTGGACGAGATCGGTGTACGTGTTATTCATTTAAGGTTGGCAGAAATAAACAAGTGTGGTTATTGATTATTAAGAGCAAACAAAATTAATTATTTAGCACAACGATTGGGCAATTAATTTTCGAAAGGTCAAAGTTTTTTTACTGTTAATTCGCCAGCCAAACGGGCTTTTCTCGCCTGTTTAATGGAGCATTGTTTGCGGTTATCTTCATTTCAAGGGGCGTTCAACTTTAAGGGGTTTTGTTGGCGCTATTTATCCAGTGTTTGGCAGGCAATTCGTAATATTTGTACGCTATTGCAGACAATACAAGGAGTACAGACAGGAAAAAGTAGAAAAAAATGTATGGGTTCAGGTGTATTATTTTTGTGTTAAGGGTACCTAAAGCGCTGTATAGCGGGGCATGCAGCAGGTAGATGCTGTAGCTTATTTCGCCCAGGTATAGTAGTGGCGCCGCCGTTAGCAATCGCGGAGGATGTAGCGCAATGGCAACTATAAGTAACATAAAGGCCGGGGCCAGAAGACTGGTGTTGTAGGTGGCCTGACTTTTTGTGATATACAGGCCCGTCAATGTAATAAAGAATATCACTGAAACATTTGGCGGGCGTCTCCACTTTGTAAGTTGCTGCCCGATATATACGCCGGCCATACCTATTAAAAACTCACTGAGGTGTAATAGGGGATTCAAGAATATAGTTTTGCTCAGGCCAGCCTGCGCATATCTACCCACGAGTACAAAATAGGGTATTTGAGCTACTATGAAAAAAAATATTGCTGCGCCTGCAAAATACGCTTGGTTTCGATTGTGTAGAAGCAGCAACAACGGGAATAGTGCATAAAACAACATTTCCGCACAGAGCGACCACGCAGGAGCGTTGACACTCACAGCATAATCTGGGAACCAAGCTTGTATCAATGCTGCGGACACCATAGTTTTTTGAATAAATGCAGTTTCGGTAATAGCATTGCCAGCTACTATTGAAAATAGAAGCGTTAAAAAATAGAGTGGGTATATGCGCGCAAAACGTTTTTTGGCAAATGCGCTGTAGCTTATTAATTGATGCTGATACCGCTGACAAAGTACATATCCTGAAAGTACAAAAAAGTAACTTACGGCCATTTTACCGCTACGTAAAAAGGGTAGGTGATTGAAGGGAAACAAGTAGAAGGATGTATGGAATAGCACAACCCAAATAGCGGCTATTCCTCGTGTGGCAGTAAGCGCATATAGTTGCTTGCCCAAACTTGTTAAAATGGATTTGTAATAATAAGTAGTTTAGGTAGAACAGCGGCAACTGCAAAAAAATGTTGCTATAATTGTGTCGATTTTTTCAAATAAATAAAACCATTAAAGGCGGGCTTTAATGGGTCATTTATTTAACCAGCTTTGAAATCTTGGTGCAACTTGACGTACCGAGACTATGAAGAAACCGCAGCGGTTGTTTCACCTGCAGCCGGAGCTCCAGATTGAACGATTTCGCGACCAATAACTTCAAATTCAGGTTTTGACCAAGACTTTTTCATAGTTTCCACAACGTTTATACCAGCTAAATCAACAACTTTATTCATCGCATTATTTTTTTCAAAGGTAGATAAAATTTATAAATTTTCAAAGCCGCCAGAGAACCACCTAAGTAATTCTAAAAACTGCATCTGCGTGTATTTATAATTAGGATGCTGCGAAAGTACAATTTTTTTCGATTCTGCCATACCTTCTTTAATATTTAATAATTCGTATAGTGTATTTTGACGGGCTTTAACCGCAGTAGGTGTTGTGCGGAAAGGAGCCATATTGCCGAGTTTGTTATCGCGTAACAATACCTTCTCCGGAAGGTATTGTTTTACGGCTGTTCGGTAAGCGCTACGACTGATAGCGCCTTCCGATTTTATCGAGTTGGGCATAGATAAATAGAACTGTGTCAGCCTGATATCCGCCATCGGGAACCGGCTTTCGAGTCGGTAATACAATCCGAAACGCGATTCTGCTTCCATACGCAGCGGACATTTAGGCTTCAACAATCGGTATTTTTGGTAGTGCCTATGGCTTTTAAATCGTTCCAGATAGGTAGGGTCTTTCCAAACCATATCGTTGCGCATCAGCCAGTATTTTACTGGCACATTTATCAAATCGTTGGCGAATTTGCAGGCATCATCGTTAACCGATAATAGGTTCTTCAGTTTGTGCATCCAGAATTCCAGACGCGGTGGTATAAAGGGTTTCCACTTATTAAATTCCCGTTCGCTGTGCGATCTGAAATACCTAAGGTATTCGCCATTGTCCAAATAATCGAGAAAGAAAAACTGGCCGCGGTATGTAACCATCTCGTCTCCGGGAAAGCCCGATAGTAATGTGCGCACCTGTCGGTGTTGTGCGGCTTTTTTTATGGGCATTTGCCAGGGTAGCGTCCACATTTCCAGTCCATCGTTTTGATTCAGCGAATGGTCTACCTCTTCCAAAGTATCTTTCCAGATATCTTTAATTACATATTGGTAGTCTGTAATGCCATTAAATTTAATGACGGCCTCAGCAAACTCTCTTTCGCTTTGGCCGGGTATGTCAGCCTTCTCCTTGTCTGCAGGGTCTTCTACATTGCTGAAGGTGATGATGTTATTACCGTCCTTTCGCAATAGCGCGCTTGCAATTCCCGTAATGGCGGAAGAATCGAGGCCTCCGCTCAATTCGGCTCCCACAGGGTAGGCGCTGCTCAACCTGCATTTCACCGCAGTTTCCAAGTGGTGTCGCAGGCCTTCGTAATAATCGTTTTTATCAGGTAGCGTCAGTTCTGTATCTGCATCCAACGTCCAGTATTGTTGTAGGTTCAGTTTTCTGTCGCGGGGATAAAAAACAAGCGTGTGCGCCGGTTCCAGCCGTCGTATGTTCTTGTAGAGCGTTGTTTCTGCCCCCTGCACCACAGGCTGAAATGCCTGATTGTATAAGAACGGGAGATCGATGGTTTTGTCTAATCCCGGCAGGCAAAGCAATCCTTTCTTTTCGCTGGCAAAAGCAAAAAACGAAGTGTCATTGTAATAGAAAAAAGGCTTAACCCCCATATGGTCGCGTGCGCAAAACAGTCTACCCTCGCGAGGGTCCCATATAGCAAAAGCGAAATCGCCTATCAGGTGGTTTATGCAATTAGCTCCATATGCGTTATAGAGCAGCAATATCAGTTGACTGTCGGGCAATTTGCGGCCTTCGGGATTGTTGCGCCCAAGCTTCTGTAGTATTTCATCGCGGTTGTCTATTCTTGCGTCGGCTGTTATTATATTTCCCGTGTTGGGGTTGCTAAAAGGCATTTTTTCGTATTTCGACTCGGGAGTGTTCCATAAAAGCAGGTTACCCAGCGCCACGTGGCCGTCTATGGCCACTCCGGTTTCATCTGCATTCCAATGATTCAATGCCCGGATCGCTGCAACAACTTCGTTGTTATCCACCGGTTTGTTGTTCAAATTACATTTCCCGAAAATAGAACTCATGAATCATTGATATTTTTACGCAGTATCCTTGGGCTGATTGAGCATCATGAAGTAGCCTTGGCTACCCGCTTTTATGCAAATCAATTACCGCGTACAAGGCGCGCGCTCACAGCATAATTGGTTTAGCCTTATCTTGCAAAGGTATTTATGTTGCAGGAAATTTATAATAAAAAGCAAAGGGTGCGCCATTTTTTCGCAGATAGCGGCAAGGGCTTTTTGCTGATATGGAATTCCGGCAAGAAATTGACCATCATCAATTTTGGTTTATTTGTGTTGCAGTCGGTTGTGCCGCTGCTATCGTTGCTGGCGCTCAAAAACCTTATAGACCAAATAATTAAATCGGGCAACGACTGGCACAATGCGGTTTATCCGCTTGTAGCGCTTGCCTTGTTGCAGATGGTCAATGTGGTTGTCAATCAGGTTTCAGCCTATCAGTTATCGGTGCAGCAACAGCTCATATCAGATAAAATTACAGAGCAGGTATTGACCAAGGCTGTGAATCTGGACCTGGAGTATTACGAAAATCCGACTTTTTATGACGAGCTGCACATGGCCCAGCAACAATCGCTGCAAAAGCCGGCTTTAATAATCGCCGCTTGCCAGGGTATAGTGCAGAGCCTGACTACTATTGTTTTGTTTTCGGGCTTTATGGTGTTGGCGCATTGGTCTACGCTTGTTCTTATTATTGTTTTAGGCATTCCCTTGGCTATCAGCAAGTTGCTACATGGTTATCAGCAGTTTCAACTCGATAGGCAATGTTTGCCGGTACAGCGTAAGTCGACCGATATTTTTCATTACCTGACATCTGATATTTTTGCCAAGGAGGCAAGGATTTTTAACTTTGGCGATAGCTTTATTGGTCGATTCAGGGAATACAGAGCGTTTATATTCGACAAAAAGAAAAGTCTGCATTACAAATTTCTGAAGCAAAACACACTCATTCAGTTTTTCGAAATCCTTATTACTACAGTTATTTACTGCATTCTTATTTTCAGCGCTGTTTCCGGAGCCATTACTGCCGGCGGTTTGGTTATCTATTTTCAGGTTTTTCAGCGCTTGCAGTCTGCTCTTTCCGGCTTGTTTCAGTCGGGTATCAGCTTATTTCAGCATCAACTTTACCTTCGGCAAATAATGCAGTACCTCGATGCGCCTTCCGCTATGCGCCCTTCGTCGGCGGCTGAAACCATGCCGCCGCTAACCAAAGGGGTTTTTGTCCATCAATTGAACTTCGCCTATCCCAACACAGAGCGAGTTGTGCTGAAGAATATTAATATGAGCTTCAAGCCTGGCCAGATAACCGCTATTGTTGGTGAAAACGGCTCGGGCAAATCAACGCTGGTAAAGTTATTGTGCAGGCTATATGAAGCTGCTCCTGATGCAATTAAGTTGGACGACACCTCGATCCAGCAAATAGAAACAACAGCGCTAAGACAGAGCATAACTGCAGTTTTTCAGGATTTTGGTAAGTACTACTTGTCTATTGAGGATAATATTGTGTTAGGGCAAGGTGAACCTGATATACTACGACTGGATTATGCAACCCAAAAAGCGGATATATACGGTAAAATACGATCGTTTCCGCAGGGGTACAAAACCAATCTGGGGCGCACCTTTAAGAATGGCGAACAGCTTAGCGGCGGACAATGGCAGAAGATAGCTCTGGCAAGGGTGTTTTACAAGAATAGCAAGATTGTGATACTCGACGAACCCACCAGCGCCATGGATCCTATTGCCGAGCATGCAATTTTTCAACACCTCAGAAATGAAATTGGCGATAGGATTATTGTGCTTATCACTCACAGATTATACAATTTGAAGCTTGCCGACCATATCTATGTTATGGACCAAGGTACGGTGGCGGAGAGCGGGTCTTTTTCGCAACTTATGGAATCTCGGGGCGCTTTTGCCAATATCTATGATAAGCAAATGATATGATAGATATACGGGAGATAAAAGAACGTTATACCCCCGAAATGGCTTTGATCATTCTCATTTGCAGGGTATACTTCGGGACAGCGGCTCCGGAGGAAGTGGATGTGTATCTGGAGTATAGTTCCATCGATTGGGCTTTTGTGGAGCGCATTATTACAGCGCATCAAATTCATCCGTTTGTATTTAAGGTCTTATCTGTGCGGCAGGGTAGGGTGGATGACGCATTCATGGCGGCCTTGCGTAATTATTGTCGGAGCATTGCAGCCGGTAATCTGCAAAAGCTCACAGAACTTACTCAGGCGTACAAGGCTATGCAAGTAGCCGGGGTGCAGGCTGTTCCCTACAAAGGCGTTTTACTGTCTCAGATACTTTTTGGCGACTATATCACCAGAGAGACTGCTGATATTGATTTTCTGTTACGCCCGGAAACGTTTACCAAAGCACACGCAGCGCTTACAAGACTTGGATTTACATCAAAATACTATAATCCCGATTTTGAACAGCAGTTTTTGAAAACGAGCCATGAGTTACTTTATCGGAAAGAGACGCCTTCCGGGCCTATAAAGATTGAGTTGCACTGGGCTGCCACCAACCACATGATGAACATTCCGCTGGGTAATGACGATATATTGAGCGATTTGCATGCCGTTCAATTACCGGGGGGGCAGGTGTCAGCATTATCATTGCAAAACCACCTGCTTGTATTGTTGGTGCATCATGGCGTTAATGATGTTTGGCGTGTGTTGCGGCATGGTCTTGATATTGCATTGTTTGTGCACAAAATGGGAGCTCAGGTAGATTGGCAATCGTTGCAATCGGCTACCGTAAGATATAAAATTAGGCATACTACTGAGATAGGGCTGGCACTAAACCATCAATTGTTTGGCGTGCCTATACCTGCGCCATTTTTGGTCAGCGCTCCATTGCCGCAGAAAATTGTTGATAATATACTCATTTTTCCGTCGCTCCCTAAGCCCAAATTGGCGCTTGGCAATTTGCGCCAGCAGCTTTTTTTGCGCGATTCAACTCTAGATAAGATACGGCTGCTTGCTGAATACATAATTACGGGCGTTACTCCAAATGTGCGCGATATGGAGGCTATGCCGCTGCCCAAAGCCCTATATCCACTCTATTTTATAGCAAAGCCGTTTCGGCTTTTATTTGGTAGAAAATAATGTATCTTACTCTTCGTCGTAATGCATGGTCTCTACCTTAGAACCAAAGAAGTTGAGGAACAGCACGATAAAAGCTACAACAACAATAGCCTGAATACACACCACCACCTTGCCCAATGGCACGGCTGGATGCAAGTCGCCATAGCCAATGGTTGTAGAGGTAACAATACTAAAATAAACATAATCGAGCACCGACAGTTTTTTCTCGCCAAGTAAGTGCAGGCCGGCATAAACTACCGTAAAACAAAAGGAAATCTCCATGTAGTTGAAAAACAGCATGAGAATGTTGCGCCGGTAAGATCTTGGCTTCACAAAAATGTCTGATGCGAATATGAGCGATGCAACGTAACAGAGTGTTTCGGTAAGGAAATAGATAGAAATAATTACGGCTATTTTGAAGTGGTAGAGCCCGGTGAACATAAACAAAATAGGCAGCATTGTCTTAAAAAGAACAAAGAACTCCACGGCTACATTTCGCTTTATAGTGCCGAATTTGCCAAAGAAGTTACGTACGTGAATGCCGAGGAAAATTATCTGAATGCTTACAAGAAATAAACGCAATATTTTTTCAAACCCAATATCGTGATGTTTGTCGTTGTTCCAGATGCTTGCCAGATTTATTCTAAGCAGCCTGTAAGCCGATACTTTTTCAGGTCGGTTGTATTCGGGTTTTCCGAAAAATAATTTGTACAGTATGCTTTTCATATGTGTGTTAGGAAGGGTAAAATAAACATTTATTTCATTTAAGCACAATGTTTAAAATCAGTTGGTCTTGCTATCAGAATGTATAAGCCAGCAATGCAATATGCCTTATCGTTTTAATTTTTCAGGGGAATCGGTTTTTAGAAGTAAATTTACAGACTGAAATACCTGAAAGGGTGTTGTTGGTCATTATCTTTTTAATACGTCATAGTTGGATATTCGGGCATATATAGAGAGCGGTATACTGGAAGAATATTGCCTAGGCTTGCTGACCGCTCAGGAAGAAGCTCGTGTAGTTGCTGCCTGCGCTCAATATTCTGAATTGGAGATGGAGTTAGCCGCCATACAAATAACGTTGTCAGATTATGCAAAGTGTTATTCCAAAGTCCCGCCGATAAAGGTGAAAGGTCAGATATGGGAAGCAATTGAAAATAAAGCGAAAGAACAGAATATTGGTTTAAACCACTTGCCGATTATTGATCGCTATTCGGATTTTAAAAAATGGATAGAGGTTGTTGCTCCATTGCTACCTGCCAACAGACCAGATGAACCGCTATTTCATGAACTACAGAACAGTCATGGCGTGCAGCAATATCTGGTTGTTGCTGATGCTGATGTAAAAGAAGAGGTGCATACCGACGAATGCGAGCGCATATTGATTCTGAAAGGCGAGTGTGCCTGTTATATTGGCGAGCATTTGGTTCGTTTGGGGCCTGGTGGTTTTATCGAAATTCCACTGCACGTGCGTCACAATATAAGGTTGCTGACTCCACATGTGACTGCCATACTGCAGCGAATAGCTGTATAGTGTTATAAACTATTTTCAATATGGCCCTAGTTGCCTGTGAAAAAATGAAAACCGATATTTAAATATGTACGAAAGTAAATATCAGCCGCTTGCCACACATTCGGTATTTGTAGTAAGGGTGTTGCGCAACCTAGTAGTAGCTACTTTTTTGCTTGCAGCTTGCCTGCTATTGGGCGTAGTAGGTTACCACTATACTGCCGGTATCTCGTGGATAGATTCGGTGCATAATGCCTCAATGATTCTCAGCGGCATGGGGCCTGTAGTTGAGATTAAGACATTCTCTGGCAAAGTGTTTTCGTCGGCCTATGCATTGTTTAGCGGCGTAGCATTTATAACCAATATAGGATTTGTGATAGCGCCTGCAGCGCACCGTTTTTTTCATAAACTGCATGTTTACCAGGGCGAGTCTGAAGGCGATAAATAGACCAATTTTGGTTGCTTTACTCAGGTAGGTGCATTTATATTTCTTTGTCCTTTCACGAAATGTGCTTTCTTTTTGTCAAAAGTACAGGCATGTCTTGGTGAATATGAAAATATTCGTATTTTTAGACAAACGTGTTTTATGAAGAAACTTTTTACGCTCTTACTATCTTCCCTTCTGTTGGGTGGCTTTGCGGCTAGCGCTCAGGTATTCTGGACTGAGAATTTTGAAAGCGGTAGTATGTCTGGTATGTATGTGACTGCCTACAGTGGACCTAATGGTCGTTGGACAATGACAACAACTGGAACTGAAGGCGATCAGCCCAATTTGTGGTATGTAAGCTGCGCCGAAGCAGGGCACATAACTGGAGCCTGCGGCACAACCTGTCTTACAGGGTTGGGTTTAGGAGCAACTTTACACATAGGTTCCAGCGATTTAAGTATGGGCGACCTGGGCGCTACCTATGACGCAGGTGGATTATGTGGTTTTGGTTTATACTGTGTAAACACCGATCGCAGGGCTGAATCACCAAGGATAAACTGTACCGGTAAGTATGGTATAAATATGAAGTTTTATTACATTGAGGATGGTCAGTTAACTACCGACGATGCTACGGTTTGGTATTCGCCTGATAATGGCGTGTCGTGGAGTTTGTTGGGTAATCCGGCAAAGACCCCGCCTATATGCCCCGGTGGACAAGGATTGTGGCAGAGCTATACTGTAGCCTTGCCATCGAGCGCAGATAATAACCCAAACGTGAAAATCGGATTTTTATGGGTAAATGATGATGACGGCATAGGCACTGATCCATCGTTCGCGGTAGACAGCGTATCGTTGAGCGCATCGCCTACTATTCCTGTGCCATCATTTACGGTTAGTTCCAATCCTACCTGTCAGGATAGCTGTGTAGTATTTACCAATACCACCGTGGGTACCACCGATAGTATTACGTGGTCATTGCCTGGTTTTACACTGGCGCATCCGCACGGTAATATAGATACTGTTTGTTTTCCTGTACCGGGTAGCTATGTTATGACGCTAACTGCTTATCGTCTGGGTACATCCTATACTACCACTACTACGGTTACAGTCAACCCAACGCCACATCCTGTGGTGACCAGAGTAGGCGCTGTACTTACAGTATCCGGTACGTACACTACTTACCAGTGGTACAATGGCATCTCGCCAATTGCGGGAGCTACAACCAATTCATATACTTTTCCTGCGCCCGGCACCTATACAGTTTTGGTCGATTCGGCGGGCTGTAAAGGCATATCAACACCATTTACCTTCGATCCTTTGCTTGCAGGTTCGCTAACAAGTCTTTCAAACAACTATTGGGTAACAGCGCAAGCCGGAGGAAGGGTAACCATAAATGCAAATGATCCGTTAAGTGAGACCAGCGAACTGACTATTTATGATGCTACCGGCAGAAAAATGAAAAACGATACATGGATGGCAGGAGAGTTTGCAAAACACATTGATGCAAGTGATTTTGCGCCTGGTATGTATATTTTTAGGTTAAGTAGTGGTAATGCTTCGGTAACACTGCGCTGGATGAAACAATAATGCCTCATTGTGGTAATAAAAATTTGCGCGCCAAACCAGGTAGGAGCTCTTTACTCACATTGTAATCCACAATGTGAGTAAAGAGCATATTACGATTGCTGTTTTTTTACTTTTAAATTTTTCCATTTTAATTTATAGCGTTACCTTTGCAAAAAATTTCACAGTCTTATATATATTAACTGACATTTATGCCTAACGTTGGTAAAATCAAACAAATTATCGGGCCGGTTGTGGACGTTTATTTTGGTGGTGGAAGTAAACTCCCCGAAATATTTAACGCGCTAGAACTTACTCGCGATAACGGAGACAAATTGGTGCTTGAGGTACAACAACACCTTGGCGAAGACAGCGTAAGAGCTGTAGCTATGGATGGTACCGAAGGACTGGTACGCGGCGCCGCTGTAACTGATACCGGCAAAGCGATAGCTATGCCAATCGGCGATCAGATAAATGGCCGTCTGTTTAACGTAACCGGCGATGCAATCGATGGATTGGCAGCTCCGGACAAAACAAACGGACGTCCTATTCACGCTAAGCCTCCTAAGTTTGAAAACCTGAGTACTGCCTCAGAAATCCTTTTCACCGGTATCAAGGTTATCGATCTTATCGAGCCTTATGCAAAGGGTGGTAAAATTGGTTTGTTTGGCGGTGCGGGCGTTGGTAAAACAGTATTGATTCAGGAATTGATCAACAATATCGCGAAAGCTTATGCAGGTTTGTCTGTGTTTGCCGGCGTTGGTGAGCGTACCCGCGAAGGTAACGACCTGATGCGCGAAATGATTGAAGCAGGTATCGTTAAATACGGCAAGAAATTCATGCACAGCATGGAAGAAGGCGGTTGGGACCTGAGCACAGTGGATATGAACGAACTGAAAGACAGTAAAGCTACTTTCGTGTTCGGACAGATGAACGAACCTCCAGGAGCGCGTGCGCGTGTGGCTCTTTCAGGTCTTACCATTGCCGAGTATTTCCGTGACGGAGATGGCACAGGCAAAGGAAAAGACATCCTTTTCTTCGTAGATAACATCTTCCGTTTCACACAGGCAGGTTCTGAGGTGTCGGCTCTGTTGGGTCGTATGCCATCTGCGGTGGGTTATCAGCCTACACTGGCTACAGAAATGGGTCTGATGCAGGAGCGTATCACATCTACCAAAAACGGTTCTATTACTTCGGTTCAGGCGGTATATGTACCTGCGGATGACCTTACCGATCCGGCTCCGGCAACAACATTTGCCCACCTGGATGCGACAACCGTACTTGACCGTAAGATTGCCGACCTTGGTATCTATCCAGCGGTAAACCCACTCGAGTCTACATCGCGTATCCTTACTCCACTTATCGTAGGCGATCTGCACTACAACTGCGCTAACCGCGTGAAGTTGATATTGCAGCGCTACAAGGAACTTCAGGATATCATCGCTATCCTTGGTATGGATGAGTTGAGCGAAGAAGATAAAATGACCGTTGCCCGCGCACGTAAAGTTCAGCGTTTCCTTTCTCAGCCATTCCACGTGGCCGAGGCGTTCACTGGTCTTAAAGGCGTACTGGTACCAATCGAAGAAACCATCCGCGGATTCAATATGATCATGGATGGTGAAGTAGATGAGTATCCTGAAGCAGCATTCAACCTTGTAGGTAATATCGACGACGCTATTGCCAAGGGTAAGAAACTGATGGAGCAAGCTAAAAATTAAGTAATCAGGAACGGGTAATCAGCAGTTCAAACGTTTTATTATTAGACTTTCTACTGTTTACTTTATTCTTTAGACTAATCAATATGCAATTAGAAATATTAACGCCGGAGCACAAAGTTTATAGCGGTAAAGTTCACGGCATTCAGTTGCCGGGTGTAGAGGGTTCATTCGAAATACTCGAAAACCACGCGCCTATGATCGCTGCCTTGGGAAAAGGTAAAATGAAAGTGCTTAAAGACAAGAATAATAACACAGAGACCTACGAAATCTCTGGTGGTTTTATAGAAATGCTGAACAACAAAGCAAGCGTGCTGATTGAAGACGCTACAGCTATGGACTAACATTTTTGTACAAAACATATAGTATGGGCTGCCTTTATGGCGGCCCATACTCGTTTTATTTGGTGATGATGTTGATAGGTAATCACCAAACGTAATTTTGTTGCTACTAATTCAAAACCACATTTTATCTTTGTTTCCTATTATGATAAAACGCAAAGTTATTCTCGTTTTCCTGTTGGCTATTTTGGCAATAAGTGTATCCAGCAATGCCGACGCTCAGTTTTGGAAGAAGAAAAGCGAAACTGAGAAGAGCAAGCACAAAGCTGAAGTAGAGAAAAAGAGAAAAGAGGAGGAAAAGCGTAGGAAAGAGAAAGAAAAGGAGCGCGAAAAGCGCAGGAAGGATGACGATAAACGGCGCAGAGATAAGGAAAAAGAAAAAGAACACAGACGCGAACTAAAACAGAAAGAACGCGAAGAGCGTAGGAAGAAGAAGCATGAAGCCGAACAACCCAAGCCGAAGTTGGAGCCGGTAAAAAAGGAAAAGAAAGAAAAGGAGAAAAAAGACAAAAAGAAGCCGCTACCAATCAAGAAAAAAGAGATAAAATACCCAAATTCGGTAATTAAATCGCGGTACAGGATAGATGTGCTTACGCCTATGTATCTCGACGATTTGGTGAAAGGCCAAAGTGTGACCTTTAAAGATAAATTGCCCGAAAAAGCCCAGCCTGGTATGGCATTTTATCAGGGTATAAAGTTGGCGGCAGACAGCTTGAAACGCGCTGGCTATCAAATAGATATTTACATACACGATATTGCATCTGCAGCAGAAACGCCTGATGCATTGCTGAGCAAAAACAAACTGGACTCTACCGACTTGATAATTGGCGCGGTGGCTACCAAGGATATTACGCCATTGGCCACTTTTGCCTGTAAAAAACAGATAAATTTCATATCGGCCCTATCGCCTGCCGATGGCGGCGTGAAAAACAATGAGTATTTTACACTCCTACAACCGTCGCTGAAAAGCCATTGCGACTGGATATATAATGATGTGGTAGTAAAGTACCCCGGCCGTGCTATCAGCTTGTTTTATCGTACATCTACAGTGGCTGATGAGAACGCTTACAAGTACCTGACTACCGATAAATACACGCCCATGGTACTGAATACCATGTTGTGCAAACGCTTGCCTACCAAGGATAGCTTGCGTAGGATGTTTGATACAACCCGACCTAATATTGTAATTGTATCTGTGCTTGATATTGGGTTTGCCGATAGTTTGCTTAAACAGATATCCCGTGATTTTCCTACTGTTCATTTCGAGGTATACGGTATGCCTACCTGGAGCGCAATTGGGTCTTTGCAGAAAGCAAATGCCTACCGAAACCTTACTGTTACATTGTCTGTTCCGTTCTACTTCGACCCTGCACAGCCGTTGGCGCAGTACATAGAACGTCGTTGTAAGGCTGAATTTGGCGTAAAGCCCTCGGAGTTGGTGTGTCGCGGTTTTGAAACCGTTTTCTGGTATGCTAATCTATTAAAACAATACGGTACCATCTTCAACACAAGATATAACGACAACATAGCCGCACCGTTAACTCGATTTGATGTAAAGCCTCAATGGGATAAAAACAACAATCTACTGTACAACGAGAATACCCATATTTTTCTCTCGAAATACGAGGGCGGCGTCTTTAAAACGCAGTAGTGTTTATATAGATTGCCTGCGCTGGCGCCTTATGCCGTACACAACAGCCATGCTTGTGGCTGCAAAAAGGAGTAGCGCCGCAAATGCAGGCGCAATAGGCCATCCTTTTATCGCGAATGCGAGCGCAAGGAGCAATACATTTATGGCAGCAATAATGGCTACCGATTGCGGATGCGTAAAACCGGCATCGATAAGGTAGTAATGCATGTGAGATCTATCGGCAACAAGCGGCGATTTGCCTTTTGACGCTCTGTATACAAACACCCTCAGCGCATCGAATACTGGGAAGGTAAGTAACGCTAATACTATTATGGCTGCCCCGCTATACGTGGGGACAAATTGATGCAACTGCCCGATGGCCGCGCCGGTATATAACTTTAACAGTAATACCGACAGCACAAATATCATAAAGCCAAGCAGCATAGAGCCTGTGTCGCCCATGTAAATTTTGGCAGGCGACCTGTTGTAATACAGTAGCCCGGCTGTGGCGCCGGTTAGGCTAAAGCAAATGCAAGCCGCCGCTGTCGCATGTAAGCCCACAAACATGAAGCCAAGTGTAGTAGTGTACATAATGGCCAATACGCAGGCAAGCGCATCTATACCATCTATAAAATTGAATGCATTGATGAAGAATGCGCAGCCAAATGTTAGTATGCCCAAATAAAGCCATTGTGGAATATCGAGCCCAATGATCTGCAACAAGGCTGCAGATTGCACATCGGCAAAATACATGGTGATACCCGACGAAAGCAGCTGCGCGAGCAGTTTTTTTGACGGGCGCATGTTGGCGAGGTCGTCGTATATGCCGGTGAAAAAGAGAATAACAATACTGGCTATAACATACCGCCAGTTGGCTATGTTGTCGTACATATAGAATGCCGACACTACCATAAAGCCCGTGAAAATACCTATGCCTCCAAGGCTCGGAATTTTAGCGCCTTTTATTTTACGGGATTCATCCGGCGTATCGTATATCTCATTGCGGGTAGTAATAAACAGCACTTTACGTACTGAATACATACTTACAATACACGACACTAATACAGAGGCGAGGTAAATAATATAGTTGGGTACTGTATTCGTCATGCTGGTTATAAAAGTCCGAAAATAGTTATTCCTGTATTTAGGGCTCGCTTGCTACGTTCTCATAAAGGATTTAGTTAAGCGAACTGTACAACAGTTTTGCCGGCGCCTTTAGCCAGTTCACCTGTTGCAAATTTAGCGAAAACGATATGCTTCTTTGAAACACATTTTTTCGGCCGTAAGTATTATCGAGATAGTTTCTAAAATCGCTGCTCAATACTATTGGAAAGTAAATGTTCAGCAAATCTTTAAACATATGTACTTCTATGCCGGCATCGTACTGAAGGGTAGTAGCTCCCGGATTTTTCATATCGGGCAATGGATTAGGCATCAGTCCGGCATCGAGAAATATACGTATTGGCAAGTTACGCAATGGCAGGTCTGTTTTTAAGTTTATGGCAGCAACCCAGTTGTCGCTACGGCTGGCATTATTGTATACTGGAACTTTAAATCCGCCTTCCTGATTTGCTATTTGATGCGCAGCCAAACCGGTTTGAGCGTTTCTGCCCAGATATACGCCATCATATAGGTAGTCGTTTACGCCGCTGTAGCTTGTGTTCAGTCGGTATTGTTCAGTTTTTGCCGGGTCATCGCCCATATCGAAGAACTTACCGGCATAGGCCCGAAGGTACAACGATTTTTTCTTCACGTCATAGTCGATTCTTATGTTGCCTTCTGCGCTTATTTTGGCATATTCGGGTCCATATTCGCCCCTTAATTGGTAAGAAAAGGGATTGAATGTGCGGTTGTTTTTATGCGTGTATCTTATTGTCTCAATTAGTTTTTGGTTGTCCTTTAGTTTCGTGCCAGAGGTAGCATAGTCGAATGTTTGTTCGCTTATACTATATGCTTTGAGCGTTAATTCACGGTTTACAGAACTAAGTGCATCTGGCTCATTAAGCGTAAAAGTGAGCGACGGCGCTATCTTCATGTAACGGGCATATAGAGGTTCTTTCAGGCCTATCAGCGTTTCATTATGGTGGTAAGTACTTGCATCGGCTTGCAGCATTATTTCTTTGAAGCCTGCATTTGGGTACCAAATATACCCTACTGAGGCGCCTCCGTTTATGGTATTGCTGCCAAATGCATAGGTAGGCGCTATAGCAAACCGGAAGCGGTTTTGAGGTAGTGTAAAGTTATGGAACAGTAAGCCGGCCATAAATCCGTCATTCAGCGAATAGCCAATGGCGGGAGCTATATACAATTTGTCGTTGTAGCTGCGATTGATACCTGTGTAGGATTGTATGCTGAGTCCAAAGCGGTGAAATAGTGCATTGCGTTTGTATCTGTTGTTGGTTGTTTTAGCATCAGGTATAGCATCGTCTATGGTTAGTTTTGTCCAGTCGGCGGTAGGTAGCGTTAGTTTAGCGGTTTGCGTAAAGGGTGGCGTCCATACAGCTGCAGTAAGGCTATCTTTATTATAGGCATTCACTAGCGCCGGGGCAGTTACGCCCGTATTGTTTCTTAAGGTTACCTCTGTATTTGCTCCGGTTACTTTTGCTTTAATTATGGTGTAGTCAATTTTCTTATCGCTTTTTAAAAGAGTATCAAAAAACCAATCCAGATTTTTTGAAGTGTGTTTTTGCAAGCAAGCCTTATAATCTTCTGGATACGGGTGGTGAAAATGCCATGTGTCGAAATAGTCTTTCATGCCAGCGTTAAAATCTGCTGTTCCAATATATTGTTCCAGCCACTTGTGCAATAGCGCTGTTTTGTAATATACGTCGAGTCCGTAATTGAGCGATCTAAAATTAGCAGATGTCTGTTCTAGCGCCTGATCGATGTGTGTGGCTGCCATCTCATAATAGATTAGGCTTTCATCCAGCTTGTTCAATCCCGATTTCTTTTTTCCTGTGTTGAGTTCATGGGTGGTTTTTTGCTCATAAAAGGTATTTAGCCCTTCATCCATCCATGCATGGTCGCGCTCGTTGCTGCCCAGCAACCCATAAAACCAGTTATGTCCGGCTTCATGCACAGTTACTTTTCTTAGGCTCGATGAACTACCTTTATCTATCAAGGTTAGGGTAGGGTATTCCATTCCGCCGCCGGCTTTCATGTCGCCCAGAGCAGCCTTCATAGTCTGGTATGGGTACGGACCAACCAGTTTACCGTAGCTTAATATAGTTTCGCGCAGATAGTCGGTAGCTTTTATCCATTGTTTGCGGTAAGCGGGCAGAAATGCAGCCCATACAGTTACCAGTTGGCCATTGCCAGGCGAGGTAACGGTGTCTTTGCGCACCACAAATCGCTTGTCGGCAAACCATGCAAAATCATGAATATTATCTTCATGAAAATGAATGGTCTTTGTTTCTGTAGCGCTTGCCGGAAAATGATGCTTGTAGGTAGTATCTGCCGGCAGGCTGTCTTTAGCCCGCTGCTCCAGCCATTCGTTTTCTTTTGTATCTGTACAGTTGCCGGTGGCCATTACCACATAGTTAGCGGGCAGGGTAATGCTAACATCATAAGAGCCGTATTCGCTGTAAAATTCGCCCAATTCCTGATACGATAGTGGATGCCAACCGCCGTGGTTGTCGTAAACTGCGGGTTTGGGAAACCATTGCGCCAGGTAGAAAGCCTCTCCGGTATGTCCGCTGCGCGAAAAAACCTGAGGTATTTTTACCTTAAAAGGTGTGCTTATTTTAATGGTTTGGCCCGGTAGCAGCGGATTAATTAGGTCAACGCGCGCTATATCAGGGCGGTCTTCTGTTTTATAATGGTCTACACTTTGCCCATCTACAACAAATGAAAGGCTATCTATATATCCTCTGTCTTTCGCTTTTGAAAAGTAGAAGTCTGTTTTGCCAATCAGGTCCATTTGTTTGGCAAAGGGCGTTTTATCATTTTTATAGGCATTGGGCCATAAATGCATGTATATCGACTTCAGGGTGTCGGGCGAATTGTTGGTGTAGGTGATTTCTTCATAGGCATATACCATGAACTTCTTATCATCGAGGCGAGCATCAATTTTTGTGTTTACTTTTTGTTGCCAGCCGGGCTGTGCTTGTGCATTTGCGCCTGCTAAAAGTACAATTGCGATAAAAAGTTGTTTCATGCCGCTAAAATAGTTAAAAGTAATGAGCCAGAGGTAAATGCGCATCGACTCATAAAACTGAAACAGGATACAATTTATTGTTAGGGTAAAAAGAATGAATGCGTTGCCAGTGGCCAATTTGAACCGATTATATATATTTATTGCGCACTTTGAGTGCATCGTTGTCGAATATTTATTAGCCGTCGGCTAAAAAAACAGTGCAAAATTTTTTAACAATGCTTTTGTATTATCAAAAAATGTTTATACCTTGTTGTTATAAAACGCAGCCAAATGACAAAATTTACTTTACGGGTATGTATCGCAGCAGGTATGCTGGCGATGACCGGCGTTACCGGAGCAAGGGCGCAAGGAATAATTAGTACGATTGCCGGCGATGGAACGTCTGGTTATTCGGGCGATGGTGGGCCGGCTGTAATGGCTCGCTTATCTAACCCGGTTGGTGTGTGTGTAGATAATATGGGTAGCGTATATATTGCTGATAAATATAACAACCGTGTTCGTATGATATCGGGAGGAACTGGCTCCATTAGAACATTCATTGGTAATGGTACCTTTGGATTGTCAGGTTTAGGCGGTCCGGCGGGTTCGGCAGTTATCCGTTATCCGGATGGGCTTTCTATAGATGCAGAAAACAATCTACTTGTATCTGATTGGTATAACGACATGGTATTTCGTGTAGCAGCAAGAACGGGTATCTTCGACGGTGAATGCGGCGACGGTCATCAGGGCAATAACGGAGATGGCGACCTGCAATATCTTGCAAGGCTCAAAACCCCGGCAGGAGCTTGCTATGGTCCGGGCGGTAATACTTACATTGCCGATGCAGGAAATAATAAGATACGTGTTGTGCACAACGATGTTTCTGGCACTGGTACGCGTACCGGTATAGTTAATTCTGTAGCCAATGTGCGTGAAACTTACGGATACACAGGCGATGGCGGTCCGGCGCGCGATGCATCTTTTAGTCGTCCTTCGGCTGTATTCTTTGATCCGTCTACCAATACAGATTTGTATGTGTCTGATGCAGGCAACAACGTTATCCGCAAGATAGACATGGAGACAGGCATCATCACTACGGTGGTAGGTACCGGCGTAGCAGGTTATAGCGGCGACGGCGGACTTGCAGTTGCTGCACAACTCCGTAACCCAGGTAATATTTTTATAGATGGCGCACGTAATTTGTATTTCTGCGACAGAGCTAATAATACTATCCGTAAAGTAGACCTTAACACTGGTATTATTTCAACTGTTGCCGGTACTGGTACTTTTGGTTATTCTGGCGATGGCGGTTTGTCTACGCATGCTCAGCTCAACGATCCGGAAGGCGTTTGGGTAGACAATGCAGGCGCAATGTATATTGCAGATGCAGGCAACAACAGAGTAAGAAAAATAACCCCTGTACCTCCGGTTGTTACACTTCCTTCGGTATTGGTTCCTGCAGCAACTACTTCAGAAACCACTACAATGGGTTCAGGAACAGGCACGCTCGATATTGCTAATGTTACTGCCGCAACAGGTATTAAAGTTTATCCTAATCCTTCTACGGGTTCGTTTGTATTGCAGACTGGCGCTGAGCAAGCTAATGGCACAGTTACTATCTTCAATGTATTGGGACAGAAAGTATTTACTACCACCATAGCTTCAACAAACATGAACATTAATCTTAGCGGCGCGTCTGCAGGTATTTACACCATGTCTGTTAACTGGGCATCTGGTAGCACAACACAAAAGATTACCATTAAGTAATAAAAATTTCGATGATAATAAAGTGCAAAATGCTCTCGTTTAGGGGGCATTTTGTATTTTTAGGAAGGTTGTAAATCTACAGAGTAAAAACACTGCTGCGTATGAAAAATATATACTTCACTTTACTGATTTTGTTAGCTGCAGGCGACACCCAAGCGCAGGGAATTATAACAACGATTGCAGGAAATACGGTTACTCAATATATAGGTGATGGATGGCCTGCTACCAATTATTCGCTGGCGCAACCGTCGGGTATGTGTGTAGATGGCGCTGGTAATGTTTATGTTTCAGATTTTGCTGACCACAGAATAAGGAAAATAGATACGCACGATACGTTATTTACCATATCGGGCGACGGTACTGCTGGATATACCGGCGACGGCGGCCCATTTGCAGCGGCAGTTTATCGAAATCCGTCGGGTATATGCATGGATGCTGCCGAGAATCTGTATATATGCGAATGGTATAACGACGTAGTGCGAAAGGTAAACCGAAGTACGGGTATAATAACCACAGTATGCGGTATGGGAATGGGCGGTTTTGCAGGCGATGGCGCTGCAGCCACTGCGGCCCATATGGAAACGCCTAAAGGTATTTGCGTAGACCATGCCGGTAATTTGTATGTTGCCGACTATGGCAACCACCGTATCCGTAAGGTAGATGCTATCACCGGTATTATTACCACGGTTGCCGGTACAGGGGTTGCTGGATATAGCGGCGATAACGGTCCGGCTACTGCTGCGAAAATAGCTTATCCTAATGCTATATCTGCCGACAGCATGGGCAACATCTTCATATCGGATTATGGCAACAACCGGATAAGAAAAATTGCTGCCGGCACCGGTGAAATATCGACCTATGCCGGCACAGGCGTTATGGGTTATACAGGCGATGGTGGGGCGGCAGTAGCTGCAAAACTTGTTCGACCCAATTCCGTGCATATTAGCCGGAACGGGAATTTGTATATTTCTGACAACGGAAACAATGTGATACGTAAGGTGAGCCCCGATGGCATAATAATCACAGTAGCCGGAAATGGTTCGTTTGGTTTTGCAGGCGATAATGGGCCAGCAACAAACGCAACATTTAATGGCCCCTCGGCTGTATTTACTGATGCGGCGGAAAATTTATATATCGCCGACGGCGAAGCATCAACGGTGCGTAAGGTAACGCCAATTGTTAATGCAATAACCGAAGTATCGGAACCTGCACAGTTTATGGTGTACCCGAATCCATCGTCCGGAGCTTTTACGCTACAGGCCAGTAAAGTAGTAGGTTCACCGGCGGTGTTACAGATATATAATGCGTTAGGACAAGTGGTGTATACTCAGCATTTTGCTGCACAGTATGCTAATATCGATCTGTCGCAGCAGCCGCCTGGAGCCTATTACCTTACTGTAAGAAGCGGAGGCGCTGCATACACAGAACAATTGCTGTTGGTAAAATAAGCAGGCTTTTTAATCTATGCCGCCTTTTTCTTTTACATAACCTGCTACATTTACCTTGGGGCGGAGTAGTTGAAGCATTTGTAATGCCACCGAAAGCAATATCAGGCTCATTCCGCCCAAGAAACCCCAGTTGAAGTGGTCGCTGCCTTTTTCGAAAATAATCTCCCTATTTTCGTTGTAAAAAACGAATGCAAGCAATATGCCGTAAACGGGTTCCAGATTAACGGAAAGTGTAGCTGTAAAAGACGTGATGTGTTTTAGCGCATTGAGCGCCAGCGACTGAGCCCATACGGTGCAGCAAAGACTCAGTATTACCAGCCAAAGCCAGTCGTTTTTATACCATTCTCCGCTTAACATGTTTGCTGAATTTGGGAGAAAGAGGGTGTCGGGCTTGTAGTAAAACAAAATGGGCAACAGCGCCGTAATAAACAACCAGCCGGTACTCATTTCATAAAAAACCATTGTGCGGGCGGGATACTTATTTGCTATTTTCTTGTTGATAACAGTAAATACCGAACTGAGGATTGCCGCTACAACGCCAAATACAATACCTAGGCCATAAAAAGCCTGAAACTTGTAAATAAGGTACACACCGGCAATAGCCAGCGCGCCAAGCAACATTTCCTTGATATCGTGCTTGCCCTCATTCACCAGTGGGTCGAGAAACGAGGTAAAGATACTGGCGGTAGACAGGCATACTAAAGCAATGCTAATGTTGGCAAATTTGATAGCCCCATAAAAAGCTACCCAATGGAGCCCCATAAGTCCGCCTACCAACGCCAGCTGACCCATGTCGCGGCGGGCTATTGGCGTCCATTGCTTACGGTAAGTGAGTATGGCAGCCATAAACAGAGCTGTGAGCGCCATGCGGTACCAAACCAGGGCAGGAGCATCGAGCGATATAGCCCGGCCCAATACTCCGGTAAATCCCCACAACAGCACCGCAAGGTGCATCTGTATCAGCGCTTTTTTCATCTGTGCGCAAACATAAGGCAAAAGTTATAGCATTACCCCAAAATCATAATACCAATGTCTGATATTCATTGATTAATCCAGTTTCATTCTGTTGGTTTCCTCTATTTTGTTGATGGCTCTGCTTGTGTTCTGACCGCTGCCAAAGCTATACGAAAGCGCGATACCTGCCTGTTGGGTGGCGTTGCGGTATTCGGCTTTTGATTCAAAACCCGGAAGATTATTGTTTACACCCATCTTATACCATGCAAACGGATCGTTGAGCATAAGTTTGAGATCGAGTTTTTTACCAATTTTTTTCGATACGCCTGTTTCTATATAAATCTGTTCCGTTACCGATTCAATTACCGACGATACGAAGCTATTGTGGTAATAAATATTGGTTTCAGATTTCCAGCCTTTGCCCAGCTCCAGACGGTTGTTCAGGTTTAAAAACGCGCCCACGCCAGTATTTGTACGGTAGCTATTGTTGACAAGGCCACTATATGACGAATAGAATAGAGTGGCGCTAAGATTTACCGACCACCATTTGCGTATATCCTTAATAAACATTGTTCCCAATGATACATTGTTGTTATTTGCAAGATTGCGGTTGGTTTTGTAAATCACATTTGTTTTACTGTCTACCATTAGCACATCGTTTATTACACCATTAGTTTGGGCATACTCCAGCGAAGTGATGAGCCTATTTTTGTAGTTGTGCCTTAGTTCTATTCGGTTGGTGTATTCGGGTAGTAAGTAGGGGTTGCCAACGGTGTAGCTATACTGAAATGAATAATAGATAAATGGATTGAGCGACCGGTATTGCGGGCGATCTATTCTGCGTCCGTAGTTTAGCTCCAGTTGGTTATTGCTATCGGCTTTGTAACTTACAAACCCTGTGGGGAAAACCGATAAGTAATCGCGGTTAAAGGATGTGTTGGTGGTATATTGATTACCCTGTGCCAGGGTTTGCTCAGCCCGCAGGCCTATTTTGGCTTCCCACTTAGCGCCACACGTCTTTGATAGGCCTAAATATGCAGCATTAATTTGTTCAATGTACTTAAAATGATTGCTGCGTGTAGTGTCTATAACCCATGAATTACCGTCGTAAAGCGTAAACTGTGAGTTATTGTCGGTATTTACCCGGCTCGTTTTCAGTCCTGCTTCCAGGCTGGTATTCCATTTCCAGGGGCTGGTATAATCGGCTTTTAGGCTATATACATTTATGCGGTTGGGCTGTCGGCTATGCAATTGTAAGGGAGCTCCCACTGGCTGATTGGCGGGCAGAAGAGTTGCGCTATATATTTCCTGCCAGGGCGCATCGCTGTACACAAGCGCGTCGGCATTAACATCAAGTGTTTTATCTGCACTGAACTTGTGACTCCAGTTGGCATTCATGGTTGCATCCTCTCGTATGAAGCCCTCTCTTGTGGTTGTATTGGTAGTCGTTGGTTCGCCATTGGCTATATTTTGCCTGTCAGTATTTATCTGCCCACGCATACTATTTGGGTGGTAGGCTCCGCGTATACTTATGCCAAATGTATTGCGCTCATTGGCATTATAGTCGCAGCCCAATCGCAGTGTTGTTACCGAAAACTGTTCAACAGGATTTGAGATTATTTCGCTGTTTGCGACAGTAACGCCTGTTTGTGCATCAGTTTGTTTTTGTGTTTCCTTCCATTTTGCAAAACCAGTTGCGGCCATACTGCTCGCATTAAGGTTGAAATTGAATTTTTGTTTTTTTACGTTGAGCAAAAGGCTACCCTGATTGTAAGCATATATCCCCTGACGGTAGGTAAGACTTGCATTGCCATTCCATCCGGCTTTTTTTACCTTTTTCAGTTTTATATTCACAATACCGCTATTGCCAGCTGCGTCATACTTGGCTCCGGGTTGCGATATCAGTTCTATTTGTGCAGCTTCGTCGGCGGTTATGGTGCGCAGGTAGGTTGCTAACTCTTCGCCATCCAAGTAGGTAGGTTTGTCGTCTATCATCACTTGCACACCTTGCTTGCCATTCATTGTTATTGTACCATCCTGTCCCACATTCATGCCGGGTAGGCGTCGCATTAGGTCGAGCGCATTAGCTCCTGCAGCTGTTGCCGAGCCTTCAATATTTACTACAATCTTTCCGAGTTTTGATTCTATAAATGGTCTTTTGCCTGTTACCGTTATACCATTCAGTTGTTGGGTTTCCTTTTTCAGTTCGGTAGGTTGCATCTGCAGAACTGGTTCATGAAGTTCTATGATGGTTTTTACTTCGTCATAACCTATAATGCCGACGATAATAAGGTACTTTCCATAGGTTAAATCTGGTATTGAGAATACCCCTTTGTTGTCTGTAACTGCTGATTTGATCCATGTACTGTCAGTAGAAGAATACACGGTTATAGTTGCACTTTCTATACCAGAGCCATTATGGGTTACAGACCCATTCAACGCGCCAATCTGACATAGCGCAGTATTCGTAATTGCAAACAAAGAAAGTAAAAGGAGAACCGTACGGTGCATATGTAAATAGTTGTTTACAGGCAAAAGTAGCTTGTGTGCACAGCCAACAGTAATTGTTTAACCATAATTAACCCTAAGCAGAATTGCCTTGCAACAGAAAACGCTGCCCTGAAAAAGAGCAGCGTTTAACAAAGATGAGTTTTGTAGATCAGTGATTTACATTAAAGTCATCCATCCACATATTTACAGACACGCACCGCCATATTTGCAATGCTTCGTTGATAGTTAATGATTTGCTCGATAAATTGTTTATCAACTGACTAATATAATCTACCTTAAGCAATGTGTTGCTCTGCAGTTGTTCAGTTACCCATTTAGCATCTTTTATCAGTACGTTGATTAATGGAGTGTAGAAACCAATTTTATCGCGACGATTATACACTTTCTCTGGCATATATTGTCTGCACGACTCACGCAGAATATACTTGCGTAATCCTTTTTTAATGAAGTCTTCAGACTTTATCGTAGCAACATATTCAGCTACGCGATGGTCGAGAAATGGCATACGGCCCTCTATGCTGTAAGCCATAGCATTGCGGTCGTCGTAATGCACCAGGTGTGGTATATGAACGCCGTAAATTGACTCACGCCAAACGTTGTAAACATTGTTATACTTATATAGCGACACCAGATTGTTGTCTACATTGTCGAGCAAAGGAGCGCGAATAATATCTCGGCGTTTAATACGCGATTTAGTGCGTAAGTTGAACTCAAGACTTGGGAACATTGACTTCAGCAAAGTGCGCATCAGGTAGCCATTGCCCATTTTCATTCCGCTCAGGTTGTTGGAGAATTTCGAAAGGTGTAACGACCTGAATTGTAAGGAAAGAATAGCCTGCGCCATATTGTTGTATCCGAAAAAGAACTCATCGGCGCCCTGGCCATTGAGTATTACCTTAATACCAGCATCGGCCGACATTTTCATCAGTGAACCGTGTGCGATGATAGAAGGGTCGCCAAAAGGTTCTTCCTGAATTTTAATATACCGTTCTAAATCATCTTTAATTGATAATTCGTTGGTGTTTTTACGATGAACAATAAATTTGTTTTTGCCATATTTTTCAATAACGGCTTCAACATATTGTGTTTCATCGTACTTGCTCGAAGGCGATTGAGATGTGAAAATATTGATTTCTTTATCGTAGTAGGTCGCCAATATGCCGGCAATGATAGACGAGTCGATACCACCGGACAATGTAATGCCAATTGGTACATCAGAGAGTGTTTCAGAAAGTACTGCTTCAACAATGATATCGTGCAATCCCTTCTTAGTGGTTTCGTCAAAAGGGCGTTTGTCTTTGTCGTTAATATCCGGTAGTTCCCAATAATTTATAGCCTTTACTTCAGTGGTGTCTTTTGAAAACCACATGTAGCTGCCCTGTGGAAATTGTCGGATATCTTTGAAAAAAGTATGTGCTCCAAGATGGCCATAATTGCCCAATGCTAAATATTCAACAATCGCGGTTGGGTCGAACCTAGGATGTTCGTCGGCGCCAATCAATGGTTTGATTTCGCTTGCGAACATCCAGGATTTTTCAACCCTGCGCACGTATAGCGGCTTTTGACCGAAACGGCTGCGGCTGACGAAAATTTGTTCGCTTAGTTTGTCCCAGATGATAATTGCCCACATTCCTACCATGCTAAGCAGCATCTGCTCCTTCTGCAACCGAAACAATTCTATTATTGTCTCTGTGTCGGAATGGCCTTTGAAGGGGTGCTTTGGTAAGTATCTTTTCCTTAGATCAAGATGATTATAAATTTCTCCATTGAAAATAATAATGTAGCGCCCACACGAAGAGTGCATTGGTTGGTGACCAAGTATAGATAGATCTAATATAGATAAGCGAGTGTGCGACAGCGTTATTTTATCATCATTATATATTCCATTATCATCAGGCCCACGGTGCTTCAGCATGGCCAAAGCGTCTGTGCCAAATTTAAATCCATCATCTTTATTATTACCGAAGTAACAAGCTATTCCACACATAAATTATTCAAGATAAAATCCGATTCCTGCAATTAAAATTTTAATAATTATATGTGAAATAATTGCTTTGTTGCATATTTGTACATATCAAAAGTAGTTTGTTGGCAATCATTAATATTTGCAATAGGATTTATGTTAATGTAATGCTGTCTTTAAAATACCGTAAAGATAGACGAGGGCTTTGCAAAGTGAGTTTAAAAAAACCTTAAAGAGGCTGTTTTTTGTGATTTTCGCACCGCTTTTGTCTTTGTCGTTACGGGGTCATAAGTTTTATATATTCATTATAAATTTCATTTGCTTTCAATAAATGACTGTTGCACTTATCAACGGTAAACATTTTGCTGTAGTCGCCATCAATGGCTTGTTCCAAAGCGTTCATTTGGTATTCGAAACTGTCAATGTTAATTTTTGGATGTTTCCATTCTGCGAGTAGCGTATCGAATGCGCCGAGGTCGTTTCCAATTATCCATATTGGTTTTGGAAAGATGCAGAGTTCATAAAATTTCGATGGAATACCTATTCGTTCTTTCGACCAGGGAACTACCAGCGTACAATTGCAGTGCATGATGTATTGGTTCATTTGTTCGGGTGTCAGCCATCCCAAATGTTTAACAATTTCGTCGCCAAATTCGTTCTTGAACAAGGTAAAAGCATTCATATTGCCAGCAACCAGAATGTGCACTTTTGCTCCTTTAGCAATGGCGGCAAGGGTTACCCTTTTCAACAATTCGAGTGACTGAATGTTGGCAGATAATGAGCCGCCGTAAAAAATATTAAAACTGTCCTTGAACGCAGACATAAAATCCGCATCGGGTTTGGTTAATGGAGCCGAAATTTTGTCTGGTATTGCGTGTCTTATCGTTTCAATTTTTCTGCCTATGATTTCACCATCCATTTTTGCCCATTCTGGTGAAACGTGAACAACAGATTTGGCTGATTTTAGTGTTTTTTTAGACCAGTTTACACATAGCTGGTAGGCTGCTTTAGATATACCGCCCAAAAGTGGATCTTGTATATCTGCTATCCACGGAACGCCCAGTTTTTTTGAATAATGGGAGCCAAGGTACAATGGTACCCTTGGTGTGTAAAAGGCAAGTATATAATCGGGTTTGATGCCAAAACTATCGAAATGCTCCTGCACTTTTGCCGCCCATTTATGGCTTCGGTCGCCTTTAAAGGTTACATAATAGAAAGTTTCGAGCTTACGTAGCAATACGCTTTTGTCGAAATCTTCTATAGGGGCGTCAAGTTTCATAGAAATGCGTTTGATGCCGTTTTTTTCAATATTGATCAGGTAGGGTTTTTCTTTGCATTCGTTTCGTTGATCTTTGTGAATAACTACTACCTGCCAACCATTGTTGTTAAACGATTCGGCTACCTGCCTTATCCTTCTTACAAGCGCTGTTCCCCGTTCAGAATGATATCCCTCATACTCCCAGGCAAACATTAATAAACACTTACTCATCAATTAACACTGAAATTTTAATTAAAATCAATTCATTATCACGTAACACTTGTAGGTGCATAAAATTTTACGCCAACGTTTCAAAATTACTCATTATCCCGACAAATCCTATTGTGTGATAGCAGGTTATACCTAAAAATATTACATTGATGACAATCGGACAGTAGCCCAATAGATTAAATGCAGTGCTTAACGCAACTAATAGCTATTTTGCAAATATTGGTTAATCCTGGTTCACATTTTTCTTGCTCATATCTACAACTTTCCACTTGTCGCCTACTGAGTAAAGAAGCAGATATTCTGAAGCAGGACGCTTCAGCGATATCTCGTACCAATGGCCCGGATCGCGCATGTTGACTGAATAGTCGGGCGTTTCGTAGCTTTTAGCGCCATGACCTTCGTACCACCACCAGGTGCCATAGTGGTTGAGTACAACACGAATAAGGGTGTCGTTAAACACGTTTACGTGCGCGCCGTTCCAGTCTGCGAACATATTGTAGCTAGCCACGTCGTATATCTTATTGTTGTACACAGTATCGGTAAATACTTCGTGCATCATTTTAAACATACCCTCCGGTTGTGCGCCTATCATTGGCGCTCCCTCCATATTTTCAGGCATACTCAACAGAAGCACGGTTTTATTGCCCGGATTTGGGAAGTGGTGTAGTAGCTTATTGTTTATCACATCCGAATCCATCCAATACGTATTGAGCAGTACCGTATAGTACAGGTTAAGGTCGGCATAAATACAGAAAAGCCCAATGAGTATATATATGTTTTTGAAATACCTGACAATAATAAGCACGAGCAATGTGTAAATAAAGGCATCGGCAAAATAGGTGTACCTATCGTAGAATACGAGTAGCAATGGACCAGGAAAAGGCAAGGGTATTAAAAACGCTACTGTTATCACAGACCAGATGAACAGGATGGCAATAACTTTATCCGATGGACTGAACTTGCGTATGCGCAGGCCAACGTATGCAAGCGAGCCTAAAAGCGCAGTATAAAAACCAACCAACGCAGGTATAGATTCGCAAATGGTGTACACTGCTTTCTTAATGTCTAACTGATAGTACCGACCAAAGAACGCTATGTGCACCAAATACTTGGGCATTTTAGACAGATAGTCGATGGGCGTTTGGTTGATTTCTATTTTATGTGGTTTCATGACTTTGAAAACCGTATAAAGCAGTACAAAATACAGTGCAAGCAATACTACCTGCGGTATCACAAAGTACAAAATGGTTTTACGGAAAACAGCCGGTTTGTAGCTGAGTGCAAAACGATAGTACCATGCCAGCGATAAAACAAATATGGGTATAAGGTAGAATATCTCGAGGGTAAGGGATGCAGCGACAAATATGCCCAGCGAGTACCAAATATAACGCGCGCGCTGGTTGTGCTGATACTTTTGTGCCCACAACAGGATAAGTAAAATAAAAGCAAAGCTTTGCAGGTAGTGGTAATAGGCCTTGCATATAAGAATCTCGGAAATGTGCGGAGACAAGGTGAAAATTACCGCCCCTGTAACTGGTATTAGTATGTTTTTAGTAATCCCAGTATCAGCCATCAACTTTGAAAACAACCGGTAGATAAGGTAGGCATTTACAGCATGTACCGTAATGTACAGCATACTCCAATGCCAGAGATTCAGCCCCCATATTTTGTAAAAAACATAGTAGTGTAGTGTGAATAGCTGGTAGAAGCTTTTATCGACAGAGTTGGCGCGGTTGATGAAATCCCAGAACGACTGGTGTTTCATATTGTAGAGGAAGCCCACGGCGTCTATCACCCAGCCAGCTTTTGCGGCGCCTATGTAAAGCACAAATGTGAGCAACCACAACGCTGTGAATATCCAGGCGTTTTTGTGTTTAGCGATGCTCGATGTAAGGGCGTTGTTCATTATGGCATTTGTGGTTGTGGTAATAAAATTATCGGGGTACCCGGGCTTTAATATTGTTCTTCCATTTTCTTGGATGTATCTACTATTTTCCATTGGTCGCCAGCCTGGTAGAGTAGCATATAATCGCCTATGGGGTGTTTGAGTTTTACCTCAAACCAGTGACCAATATCTTTCATTTCCAGTTTGTAGTCTTCGTTTTCGTAGCTGGCAGCGCCATGGCCGGCATACCACCACCATGTTCCCCACTGGTTGAGCGTTACGCGCATCAGGCTGTCGTTTACCAGAAATACGTGGGCTCCGTCGTTTTTAGTGAGCATATTAAATGAAGCTCCGTCGTATATTTTGCCTTTGTACGATTTATCAACAAACAACTCCCGCATTACCATGAATTTATGGTCGCTTTGCGCTCCTATCATGGGTACTCCGTTCAGGTTTTCAGGGAAATTGAGGAGTATCATTATTTTATCGCCGGGGTTGAGCAGGTCTTTCATCAGTCGGTTATTGATGTAGGCGCTTTGCTTCCAGTATATATTCACCGTGATGGTAAAGTATAGGTTTATGGCAGCATAGGCGCCCAATAGCGCAGCCCGTAGCCACTTGCGCGATATGTAGCTGATGAGTAGCGCAATCAGCATGTAGGTAAACGCATCGAGAAAGTAGGTGTACCGATCGTAGAACATGAGCAGTAGGGTAGGGAATGCAAGCGGCATAAGAATAACGAGGCATATCATGATCCACACAAGCATTAGGACGGATGCTTTGCCGGTGGCTGACATACGAGGGAAACGCGAAATGATGGCACACCAGATAAGTACAAAAATGTTGTAAAATATAATGAGGCCTGCATTGGACCCCACACTATCGTAAACAGCCTTTCGAACAGGCTGAGGAAAGTATCTGCCCAACAATAGCACATGAAATAGGTAGCGGGGAGGCTTGCAGATATAAGATGAAAAGGGCTGCATTACGTTGGCGTCTATGTGCGCAAAGTGTCCGCCGTATACCAATTGCAATACCAGTAACTGTGCCCCAAAAAGCAGTATCATGGGTAAGAAAAAGAGGAGTAACGTTCGTTTAAAAACAGCCTGACTGTAATTAAGTACGTACCGATAGTACAATGCAAGGGTTAGTACAAACCAAGGAGTGAGGTAGAATATTTCGAGTGCGTAGGAGGAGCAGAAAAATGTTATGCCCGCCCACCATGCCAGTTTTGTGCGCGGTGAGTGCATGAAAAGTTGTACCCAACGCATAATGAGGAGGATAAACAAAAAACCTTGCAGATAGTGAAAAGATGCCTCCCAAACAATTACCTCTGATATGTGAGGGCAAATTGTATAAAGACCAACGCCTAACAGTGCAATGTTTCGCGCATTTTTAATGCCCGAATCTGAAAACAAATCGTTGCATAGCCGGTAAACAAGGTAGGCGTTTATGGCATGCAACGTCACCATTAGCGTATGCCATGCGTATGGGTTGGCGTTGAATAACTTGTAAAACAAGTAGGTGACAAACTGCGTAAACTGATACAGACTCGGAAGTTCTGACTGCGTATTGTTGATGTAGTTCCAGAAACTCAGGTTACGGATGTTATACAGCCAGCCTGCAACATCTATTACCCAGCCGGCTTTTGCCGCAGGTAAGTAAATAATGAAAGTGAGCGCCCAAAGTAAACTGAATACCTGAATGTTTTGATTCCTGAATAGTTGTTTGGCCGCCGGTAGGGCTGTTTTAGTCATTTAAAGTGTTATATAACAACAAATATAGGTCAATATTGGTCAACGGATTTCTTATTCCAATCCAGCTTTTTCCAGTGGTCGCCCGTTTGATACAATAGTAGGTAACGTTGCGGGTCTTTTTTTAGTGTTATCTGGTAGTAATGGCCGGCATCTTTCATGTCTACCTTGTAGTCGTCATTTTCATAGCTTGTACCCCCAAATCCATTATACAGCCACCACGTGCCCCATTGGTTGAGTGTAACTATTGCCGTTGAGTCGTTGATGACCATTGCGTGTGCGCCATCGCCGGTACCCGACATGTAGTAGGCCTCCACATCATATACGGTGTTGGTGATTTTAGTGGGCATTATCACGTTGTACATTTTCTTCAATTCGCCGTCGGGGTTAGCGCCTATCATTTGCACTCCCTGCAGGCAATCGGGCAGGTTGAGTAATACGACGGTTTTTTCCGGATCGTTGGGGAATGTGCGCACCAGATTGTCTACTACCTGAGCCGATTGTTGCCAAAAAGCATTTGCACGGTGGGTGTACCGGATGTTGGCCAGCATAAGAGTGGCTGCCAATAAATACCGGATGTAGGTCTTGTTGAATTTGAATATTAACATGGACACAACAGCAAACAGGAAGGGTAGCGCCACATAGGCATACCGGTCTTGAATCACCAATCCCGCTTGGGGAAACCATAAGGGTATAAGCAGCCCTAACGATAACAGCAGCCAAATGAACAAAAGATATAATGCACGGTTGTATGCTGAGCGTTTTTTGAAATTCAACAACGGTAGAATAATTGCGGCGGATACTAATGTATAAAACGCCAGGAGCGTGACGGGCGACTCGCAGATATGATAGCATTTGTCGCGCAATGGCCCTGCGTAAAATCTACCCAATAACACTAAGTGAAACAGGTATTTCAGAGGCTTTGACAGGTTTAGTGCATCGAGCCCCACTGTGTCGCCGCCAATGTGCGCCAGACCTGTGTGGTAAAGTATACGCAGCAAGGCAAAGTGCAGCGCAAGGATGATGACCTGCGGGAGTAGGAAAAGCGATATTGTACGCCACATCCTGCCATGGACTTCAGCTCCCGTTAGACTGTGGTAAATGATTAATGTGCAAACGAATGCAGGGGTTAGGTAAAAAATCTCTAAAGAAAACGATGACAGGAAAAATACTACGGCGGCGTACCAAACATATCTTATGTTGCCGGACAGCAGATACTGTTGCACAAAAATGAGCGTGGCTAACATGAGCAACAGCGCCAACAAATAGTGAAATGACGACTCCCACACCACAACTTCGGACAGGTAGGGGCTTGCGCAAAACAAAAGTCCTGTGCATAGCGCAATTTGCTTGCCTGAGCTAATTTGAGCTCTTTGGAACAGGGTTGTGAGCAAGATATATAACAACAACGTGTTTGTGGCTTGCAGCGTAATGTAAAGCAAGTGCCAGGGCCAGGCATGCGCATGAAATAATAAGTAGAAAAAGTAAGTAACAATTTGTGTAAACTGGTACATACTGGCAATGCCCGAGCCTTTACGATTGATATAGTCGATAAAGCCCACCGAGTTTAGAAAGGTGACCCAGCCGGGGAAATCGCCAACCAAGCCTGCATGCGCCGCGGGTAGGTACAAGACAAACAAAAGCAACCAGGATATACAAAACACAGCCGCGCCTGAAAAAACATACCTATTGAGGAATGCTGGTGGAAATACAGGGCTGGGTTGCATATTATTCAACGGTGTGCGTGTTAGTATTGTTTGTCATCGCGTTTTTGCATATTCACTTCACGCCATTCGTCGCTAGTCTGAAATAGTAATGCATACTGGTCGGCCGGGTGTTTCAAAATCAATTCGTACCAATGGCCGGGGTCGCGCATCACTACTTTGTAGGCTTCGTTTTCGTAGCTGGTGGCGCCGGTATTGCCATACCACCACCATGCGCCCCATTGGTTCAGGGTCACCTGAATCAAGGTGTCGTTTACCACCAAAACATGCGCTCCGTCTTTGGCCGATTGCATATTATAGGACACAACGTCGTACATCTTGTTATCGAGTTTCTGCTCGTGGTTTACGTTGTACAATAACTTGAAAGAGCTATTGGGTAATGAGCCAATCATTGGTATTCCGTTCATATTGGCAGGCAGGTTTAGGAATAGCACTGTTTTGTTGCCCACCGGCGGCATATTGGTAACAAGGCGGTTATTTATATAGCCGCTCTGGCGCCAAAAGGTATTGATCTGATAGGTGAAGTATCCATTTACCGCCGCGTAAATCGCGAAGATAGCTGTGCCGGCAATACGCGCAGGGATGGCTGCCAACGCCATCATAATAAGTACATACATCCATGGCAGCATAAAATAAGAGTAGCGGTCGTAGGCAACCAACTGATCTTCTGATATCCATACAGGGCTTACTATGGCTATGCACATCTGAAGCCATATGAAAAACAAAAGCGCGGTTTTGGCATTTACGCTCAGTTTTTTGAATCTGTAAATAAGAAACAACCACACATAAGCAATAGCTCCATAGAAAAATACCACACCCTGTACAGTGCGAAATGCGAGATATATGGTTTTGCGCACTTCGGTAGGGAAAAACCGACCCAGTAGTAAATTGTGAAATACATAGGTGGGCGGCTTGCGCAAGTAGCTGATAGCCGGCTGAATGATATCTTCGCCCAAATGTGCAGCATAAGCCCCGGTTACTATGTGCAAAATGAGCAGGTGAATGGCGAAAATGGCCATAAGCGGCGCGAAAAACCAAAGCATTGTCTTTTTGAAAATCGCGCTGTTATAATCGAGAATATATCGGTAGTAAAGGGCTAGCGTTAGTACAAACCAGGGAGTGAGATAAGCAAACTCGAGCGCAAACATAGATAGGCTGAAAACGATCAATGACGCTATTACATACTTTGGGTTTTGATTGGTCTGGAATTGTTGCGACCACCGAACAATTGCCATTAGCATAATAGATCCCTGCAGATAATGGAACGATGCTTTCCATACCATTACTTCTGAAATATGGGGCGCTACCGTAAACAACACCATACTGCCCAACGCAATAAATGAACTGCTCTTATTGCCCGATTGTTGAAGAAGCGTTTTTACAAACTGATATATAAGTGTAGCATTTGCGGCATGCATAGACACCGTGAGCAAAAACCAAGCCCAACGGTTGACGCCGAAAAGCTGATAAAGAAGGTAGGTAATAAACTGCGTAAACTGATACAGGCTGGGTACCCGTGTTTGTGTGATGTTGATATAATCCCAAAATGGCGCTTCTTTTACTTTTTGCTGCCAGTCAATGGTGTCAGTTACCCAGCCGGCTTTTGCGGTGATAATATACATAGCCAGCGTAAGCAGCCACAGTATGCCGAAGGTTGCAAAAGGGGGCAGTTCGTTATCGTTTTTTTTCGATATGCCTGCTATGCTAAGAAGTGGAGCGAGTGTCACTGAAATATTGGTTGTGTGGCAAATATAAATAATTAGGGGGCAAAGCCATTAAATGATGATAATGCAGTTGTGTTTTATGCTGGTTAGCAATTTAGTAATTGTTGTATTCGGTTTTGTATCGGTAGCTATTTGACGTTTTTAACGCGCAATGTCGCAACTTATGTTATCATTGTGCTGTAAATGCGCCGCATATTATGGCCCAGCAATCTAATACAGCAGCTTACTCATCGCCTGGTATAAATGCCCGTTGGGTGTTTGTTGGGTTGTGGGTACTACTTTTTGCATTGTATTGGCCTGCTCGCTATGGCGGCTGGGTGTCTGACACGGCTGAGTGGCTTGATAAAGTAAAGCATCAGGATTTCTGGACTTATGTAAACACTACGCAGTCGCGCGGTGGGTTGTATCAGTTTACACAAATAGTTACTTATTTGTTTTATCGTCTGCTCGGGGCGCGGCCATTACCGTGGCATTTGCTATTTCTTACCATGCAAGCAGTAAACTGTACTTTGGTGTACATGATATTTCGGCGGCTGTTCAATCTGTCAGGCACGAGGCACGGGGTATTTATTGCACTATCGGCAGCTATGTTGTTTTGCGTTTGTCCGCACAATTCAGAGGTAGTCGTTTGGAAGGCGTCCTATCATTACCTGCAAGCGTTGCTAATGGCATTATGCATCATCTATTGGCTACAGCAATATTTAGCTTCAGGCTCCGGTAAGTATGCAATGCTTGCTTGTGTGGTGTTTTTGTTCGCCACATTTTCACACGAGTTTTTTTACCTCATTCCTGTCTTCGTAGCTTCATTGATATTGTATTACCGGCTAGCGTTGGATGTAAATAAGGTTATAACCCGAAAAGCAATGATTCGGTTTTTATTGCCCATGTTGGCCATGGTTGTAGTTCACTTGGTATTATTGCGTTTATCGGCGGGTTCTGTTGCTGGTACTTTGGGCGACGAGATAAGTCAGCCGTTTTCATCCTATGCGCGCAAGTTTCCGTATTATGTATTTCATGTGCTGTTTTTGGGTCGGTATTTTACACAACCAGTACGACAGTCGGTATATGAATTTTTCTCCCGCAACCGGGGGCTTTGGCCGTTTTATGGCGCTTTGCTTGTTATATCGGGTTATTGCATATTTAGGTTTCGCGCTATAGCAATGCGCTTTAAGCCGGTAATTTTAATTGGGTTATGGTTCTTGGTCTGCATCGGCATTGTAGCGCCCATGTGGTTTCCCGATAGTATGCTGGTGTCGTTCGATAGGTATACCTATTTTATGGCTCCTTTTGCCTATTTGTTGCTCTCGTTTTTCGTTTTTCGGTTGGGTAGGGTATTAGCGATTGTTTTGGTAACGGGTTACGCATTGATTAATGTATTTTTTACATTAAAGGTCAACCGGTATTGGGGGCAATCTGCAAGTTTGGTATCCAGTCTAATCTATAGAATACCTCCGCCAAAGGGTAAAATTGTATTGATCCTAAATTCACCGGAGTACCTAAATGGGACGCCCGTTATTGGACCTTTTTGGCATTATTCTTTTGGCAAAATGCGCAATTTGTATGTGGAAGAGCCGATAGATACCGCAGTTTATGAGGTGGTGTCTTACAATATGCTGACAGCTAATGATGGCGCTCATGTGAATGTAGTAAATGATTCTGTTGTGCACGTAACGCTCAATCAGTGGGGCACCTGGTGGTGGATAGGAATGTGGGGCGCGCACAACTATGAAACCGAGGATTTTAGGTTAAATCTCGTAGATCCCGGGCATTGGTATGAACTAACACTGAAAAAATCGGCCGATAACTATCTGCTCTTGTATCAGGTGGGCTTGAACTGGAAACAAGTTGATATGCGTAAAAAAGACAAAGATCAGCTTTAGAAGCGCATTAACAATTGGGTTATCAATACTTCACCAGCTCTTTATTTACTAAAGCAAGCCAGTTTTGTTTGGCCCAATAATTCCAATGGCTGTCGCCGTGATAGCAATATTCATGATCGGCGCTTTTAAAGAAAGAATAGCTATCTATCACCTTCATTTTAAGGCTAACTGCTTGCTGTAGGCGAGGTATGAAATTGTTGTAGCCCTTTGGTTGTACAATGGTTGCAGAATTGGGTATTATTGCCAGATATACTTCTGTGAAACCAGATTTTATGTAATACTCATATATTATGTTCAAGTTTACGGTAAGTTTTTCAATTTCGGCATCAGGTATGGGGATGTAGGAGCTGCCTGCATCAGTGTAGCTCACGGTTTCTTTGAGAAATAAATAGTTTTTGTCGTCTGATATCACTACATCTCCCGATGCCCTACTAAACGCATAATAGTTTAACGCAGCCTTAGATTGAAATATGGGCATAATAAACTGGTAATTGAATAAGTTGAACTGCAGGTTTTGATTGATATAAGGGTTGAACAACAAATCTGTAGTTAAGGCAGGTATAGCGCCTGCCATATATACTGGATGTTGGCCTACCACTTTCGAAATAGTTGGTTTAGGAGAATTTGCCGAATCAATTATTTCTTCAAAAATAGATTGAGTAGATAAATAGTTTCTCACCTCACGCTCAGCAATTTCGAGAAGTAGAATGTTTGTGCGGGTTGTGTCGAGTTGGTAATTTAGTTTAGTTCTTCTGGGAATGTGTTTGTAGTCTACCAACCCACAAAAGTCTGTATCGTTCATGTGCCAAGAATAGCTATCGCCTTGCAGAAACAACACTGTTTTTCTCCTGCCATTATAAGGAGGTGGGTGGATGCGCGTTTTGTCTTCAGGTAAGAGAAAGCTGCCAATAAAGTCGAGATAAGACATGCTGATGAGGTCGCCGTGCGGACATTGGTAGGTACCCCACCATGCGTTTCGGTCGCGTTTGTCCGATAAATATTGCATAGCGTTGCGCGATGTAGACGCATAGAGCGCTACAAGGCCAAAAACTATACAGAAGTCGCGGACAATTTTCTTGAGCATTGTCTAAAATTGAAAATATATAAATTGATTCTCTATAAAAACACCGAAATAATAGCAGATGGCGAACATGGTCAGCATGTAGGTATAGAATAGGGTATCGTTTATAATCAGATTTGAAGGTTTGTATTTTTCACGCCCGACAGTAATAACTATGAGCGCAAATGAAAAAACGAGTTCCACACGGTTCATGCCCACATAGTGAGAGCCCCCTCTGAAAGCAAACAACGCTTTAAGATATTCGAGAGCGTTGTGCATGTTTTCTGCTCTGAAAAATACCCATGCCAGCATTGTGAAGGCAAATGTGGCTGAAATGCCTGTAATGGCAGATAGGGTAGGTGGCATCCCTTTAAATAGTTTTTGTCTGGATTTTCGTGTGAAGTATTCAAAAACCAATGCCAGGCCATGCAGCAGTCCGAAAACCACAAAACGCCATCCGGCTCCGTGCCAGAACCCGCTAATGAAAAATGTGAAAAGCAAGCCTATTAAAATAGCAGTTTTGCCATTGTTGCGCAGCGCTAGCACAAGCGGATTGAACAAGTAATCGTAAAACCAGCCTGAAAGCGATATATGCCATTTGCGCCAAAAGGTAGTTACATTTTTCGACCAATAAGGTTGGTCGAAATTTTCCATGAGGTTAATGTTCATGACTTTGGCTGCACCAATTGCAATATCGCAATAGCCAGAGAAATCGCAATAGATCTGGAAAGAATAGAACAACGCGCCTATGAAAATAGACAACGACGAGCTTTCGCTGGTGTGGAGGTAAGTTCTATCAACAGCCATTGCTAAGCGGTCGGCTACCACCACTTTCTTAAAAAAGCCCCATGCCATGCGCGCAAGACCGGCTTTTACGTTGTCCCAATTATAGGGGCGGTAGTCGCGAAGCTGATGCAGGATGTTTTGGGGTCGTTCTATAGGGCCGGCAACCAGTTGCGGGTAAAACATTACATATAGCGCATAATTAAGGAAGCTGTGTTCGGCCTTCTGGTTTTTTCTATACACCTCTATGGTGTAGCTCATGGCCTGAAATGTATGAAAAGACAACCCTATGGGCAAGGCCATTTTCAATGCCGGAAACGAAACATGCCGCCCGAAAAAGTGGAATGTAGTCTGGATATTATCTATAAAGAAATTATAGTATTTAAAAGTGGCCAGCGTGCCAATATTGACCAGTAGACTAAGGAAAAACCAGAACTTCCTGGTACTGCCCTCACTTTTTTCAATCTGAATGCCTGCAATATAATCAACCACTATTATTCCACCCAATACCAGAATGTACTCAGGTATACGCGCCATGTAGAAATAGCAGCTGGCTATGAGCAGCAGCGCAGCGCGCGCTCTCTGGTTTTGCAGCCTGAAAAACCACAGCGTAACCACCATAAAGAATACCAGGAATTGCAGTGTATTAAATACCATGGTTCGTGTTTGGATTGATCAGCTCAGCCAATTAGTTTTTGGTTTTGGCTTCATTGATAATGCTGTGTTTTCATCAAAAATAGAAAAAGTCGCCCGATTGGCGACTTTTTCTATCGAAATAGGGTATCGATAATATTATCTCATAAACAGCAGTTCGCGATACTTTGGTATAGGCCAGAGTTTATCGTCTACTACCAGTTCCAGTTTGTCGGCATGCTTGCGTATTACTTCGAAATATGTTTTCACTTCGTGGCAATACAGGAGCGCTCTCTTATGGATGTCTTCTGTATTATTAGCTTTTTTACGCGCTTCAATCATCGCTTCAACATTGTCGTTGATGCCCTGAATGTGTTCGCTTATTTTTTCCAGCAAGTTTAGTTGCGCCTTGTAGCTGGCGTTGGTCAATCCTACTTCCTTAAGGCCGCGTACGTTTTCTATAAGTGTGTTCTGATAATTGATAGCGGCAGGTAGTATGTGGTTGGTGGCCATGTAGCCAAGTATGCGGGCTTCTATCTGCACTTTCTTCACATAGTCTTCCAGCATTATATCGTGGCGGGCTTCCAGCTCGCGCTTGCTGAAGATGTGGTTGTTGTAAAACAGTTGTTTAGCCTTGTCGGTAACATAAGCATCCAGCGCTTCAGGCGTTGTTTTAAAGTTGTTCAGGCCGCGGCTCTTAGCTTCTTCAGCCCATTCATCGCTATAGTTGTCGCCCTCAAAGCGTATTTTCTTTGATTTAGAGATATAGTCGCGCAACACCTGTAGGATCGCGATTTCTTTTTTCTCGCCTTTCTCTATCAGTACATCTACATCTTTCTTGAACTGTTTCAAGGTGTCGGCCATAATGGTGTTGAGCACAACCATTGGCGAACCGCAGTTTGCAGAAGACCCTACAGCGCGGAACTCGAACTTATTACCAGTAAATGCAAAAGGACTAGTACGGTTACGGTCGGTATTGTCCATCAGCAATTCAGGGATCTGCTTATGGATATCGAGTTTCAGGATAACTTCATCTTGCTCGCTGAACTTTTCTTTTACTCTCGATTCCACTTCGTCCAATACCTCAGTCAGGTATTTGCCTATATACACAGATATGATAGCCGGAGGAGCTTCGTTTGCGCCAAGACGATGGTCGTTGTTGGCTGATGCTATAGCGCCGCGCAGCAGGTCGGCATAATCGTGTACCGCTTTAATCGTATTTACGAAGAAAGTCAGGAACATGAGGTTGGTACGCGGTGTTTTGCCGGGAGCCAACAGATTAACGCCAGTATCGGTAGCCAGACTCCAGTTATTATGCTTACCTGAGCCGTTTACGCCTGCAAATGGTTTTTCATGCAGTAGCGCTTTCAGCTTGTGGCGTTTGGCAACTTTATTCATTACATCCATCAGTAGGGTATTGTGGTCTACTGCGATGTTTACTTCTTCAAATATTGGTGCGCATTCAAACTGTGCAGGCGCAACCTCGTTGTGGCGAGTGCGTAGCGGTATGCCCAGTTTGTAGGCTTCCTGCTCATAATCTTGCATAAATGCATATACCCGCTCTGGTATAGAACCGAAATAATGGTCTTCGAGCTGCTGACCTTTTGCCGGGCTATGACCGATAAGGGTACGACCGCACATCATGAGGTCGGGGCGCGCATTCGCTAATCCTTCGTCAATTACAAAATACTCTTGCTCCCAGCCCAGTGTTGCCGTTACTTTACTTACATTCTTGTCGAAGAAATGGCATACGTCTACTGCCGCTTTGTCGAGCGCAGCAATTGATTTCAGCAATGGCGCTTTATAATCGAGCGACTCGCCGTTATAGGCTATGAATATAGTAGGAATGCACAATGTTTTACCGGAACCGGCTTCCATTATGAAGGCAGGCGACGAAGGATCCCATGCGGTATAGCCGCGGGCTTCGAATGTAGCGCGTATGCCTCCGTTCGGAAAGCTCGATGCGTCGGGCTCCTGCTGTATCAGCGCATCGCCATCAAACAGTTCGATAGCCGATCCATCGCTTTTTATGGTAAAAAATGAATCATGTTTTTCTGCTGTAACACCGGTCAATGGTTGGAACCAATGTGTGAAGTGGGTTACACCGCGGCCTTCAGCCCAGGCTTTCATGCCAGCGGCTACTTGGTCGGCCATTTTGCGATCTACGCGCATACCCGATTTTGCTGAGTTCATCAGGCTTTTGTAAGCCTCGTCGCTCAGGTATTCGCGCATGGTGCGTCCACTAAATACATTGCTACCAAAGATGGCGGTAATTTTCTTTTCGCCGTAGCCGGAGATTTTTTTCTCCTCGCCTGCAGCAAGCGCCTGCAGGGCTTGAAAACGTAAAGACGACATAATATTCAATTTTATGCAAATCTACGGTTTTTTTTGTTTTTGCCTAATTTTTTTACTGTTTTTTTGTAAAAAGTAAAATGTGTTTAATAATTTTAATTTGACTGTCGATCGTGCATGCACTTGGGTTTGCCATAGAAGAAGATCAATTTGACCTCAAAAAATGCTGGATTCTCCCAATCTCAGCATTGTTTAATTTTTAGGTGTTTAATTTTTAATGTGAATTTTCAACAGAATTACCGCTACAATCGGTTGCATGAATGGCGCTTGGCAAATCAGCAATAGCATATAAGCAAAGAGGGAGACCGAATTGGTGCAGTTGGTACCTAAAAGAGCCTAACGATATGTAAAATGGAGGCGTAAATTCAAAAAAATACAAACATTTAAGCCGAATTGTAGCCATAATGTAATTATTTTGCGTTGGTAAGAATGTTTAGTGTCTGTTTGGGATACAGTTTACCATTTATTGATAGTATATGAATAAGTTATCGGGTTTATTTGCTTTGGTGTTTTTGGTATTTGCCGGCGACGCCAACGCGCAGAAAAGGATTCTTACAGAAAAGCAGTGGTTGCAGAATCAGATTGAGCTACTTGCGGGAAAAGATATGCATGGCAGGGGCTATGTATTGGGTGGAAAGGATTCTGCGGCGAAATATATATTGAAAAAATTCAAGGAGTTTAAGTTGCAGCCTATTGTAAAGGATGGGCCTATGGCGCAGGCATTTGATTTTCCGGTAAACACATTTCCCGGGAAAGTAGAGTTGAAAATAAATGAGACCCGACTATCGCCGGGCGTAGATTTTATGATCGATCCCGCCAGTTCGTCGTTTACTGCAGAAAACATGGTTTTCAGCTCAATTGACTTGAAAAAGGTAGACGACACTGCCAAATGGAATAAACTGGTTTCGTCGTTCGAAACTAATCATGCCTATGCATTTGAGCACGTTGATAAATTTTGCGAAGCGCTGGAGATAAGGAAAGAAAAATTTGTAAAAATGTTGCCTAAGGGAGTATTTGTGCTACCTAAAGAGGATAAGTTGATGTGGGGCGTAAGTCGCGAAGCGATGGAAGGGACGGTGTTTTATGTAAAAGAAGAATCGTTGCCTAAGAAAATGAAAACACTTAGTGTAGATGTAAATGCTGTTTTTGAACCCAAAGTCAGGAATGAGAATTTAGTAGGCATGATAATCGGCGATGTAAAGGACAGCTTCATTGTGTTTTCAGCGCATTACGATCATTTGGGTATGATGGGCGATAGTGCAACATTTCCCGGCGCCAGCGATAATGCCAGCGGTTCGGCAATGATGTTGTCGTTGGCCAACTATTTTTCTAAGCATCCGCCACACTATTCAATTGTGTTTATCGCTTTTGCAGGCGAAGAAGCCGGATTAATAGGTTCAGAATGGTTTGTGTGGCACCCAATGTTCCCGCTTGCCAGTATCAAGTTTTTAGTAAATATTGACATTATGGGTGATGCATCTCGCGGTATAACTGTGGTAAATGCAACTGAATACCCTGATGCATTTAGTTCGCTGTTGGGCATAAATGAGAAAATGCAGTACCTCCCGGAAATAAAGTCGAGAGGAACTGCGGCCAACAGCGACCATTACTACTTTACGAAAGCGGGGGTTCCATCATTTTTTATTTACTCCAATGGCGGCAGCGGATATTATCACGATGTGTTTGATTTGCCTTCTGAGGTGTCTTTAACTAATATAGGTTCTGTTACTAAATTGCTTATAGATTTTGCAAGCAACATAAAATAGGGTTCTATACAACCTGTAATGAACGCTTTTTTTGCAGTTCAGCGATAGAAAAGTTGGCTGACAAAATTGAATGAAGAATTATTTTTTAGGATTGTGAGCAGTTCATTGCGCTATTCTTAATTTTCGCATTATTTTGCGGTGTTTAAGAATGCGCTTGACTATTGACAGGTATTTATTATTTTTGGCTTTCTAATGCTTAAATGCTCCATTATGAGATATGTGAAATTATTATCTGCGGCTGCTCTTGTTGCTGGTTTTTATCTGCTCCCTTCCTGCAATAAGGTGATAAACCCAAGAAATCCGCTGCCAGGTAACTACAGAATGCAGTCTTACACGAAAATATCGACCCTTTCTGGAGCTACTGTCAATGAGAATTACGCTTTCTACTATAATAGCGATAACAGGGTATCAACAATATTGTTTACGAGCAATGATTCAAACAATTTTGATAAGAGCGCTCAATTCGAATATTCGAACGATACTATTTATAAGACAATAACTAAAGTAAAGACTTCGCTTGTAGTAGAGCGCGATACGTTTATCCAAAATTCTGCACGCCAAATAACTACTGCTTATTTTCCACAGCGTTATATAACCTATGAGTATTTTGGAAAGCTACTGGCTCGTGTAAATGAAACTTTTTACAATGTGGGCGCGGCTTCCAATACCACATTCAAAAGTACTGTAATCTTCACGTCGAATAACAGCGATTTTTTGCGTAACGACGGCGACCTGACCATAAATTACCCTTACATGTCTACGCCTATAAGCGTTGCCTATACTATTTTCGATCCTAAGGCGCCAATACTGGGTACGCAGGACGGCGTAGGTATGGATTTACATTTGTCGTCTTATGTAAAAGGCCCTATATATATTACATCTGTTGACAACAATGGTTTGGTTGATACTGCTACTTATCCGGGCTTGCAATTCAAACAGTCGTTTGGTGTGTTTCCAGATCAGGTAAACAGAATGGGCGACTATATGCAGTTGGGGTCATTTACTACCTATGGCGTTAACATTTATCAGAATACACATCTGATAAAATCTATTTATGCGAAGGAAGACACTTCTGATATCACCTATGTTATAGACGGTGATAGCAAAATAACACAGACTCATATTGCTACAAAGGACTACACAGGTATTATACGTAATACCGCTGTATACAAAATGCAGTACACGACATACTAAGCTAACGAATGCTAAATAGCTGAAGCGTAACCGGATTTATCTCCTGTTACGCTTTTTTGTTTTTAGATTATAGATATTGTCTATAGTCTACTTTGTTGCAGTATTCTCCAGAGGCGAATGAGCGGCGCTATTGGTGTATCTTTGTCCTTGTACTTATATGCGCATTATAAAATGGAAACTATAGTAAATAAAGTGGCTGAAAGTGGTATTGTAACACTTGATTTGGCTCCTTACCTTCCGGTAAACGCAACTGCAGTATTCGATCTTAAGCCTTTTTTGTTCAGAGAAATGATATTGAAGGAAAAAGACTACCGGGCTGCATTGCCCCTGCACGACTGGGAGCAATACCGTAATAAGCATGTTGCAATGCATTGCAGCGTAGATGCAATTACCCCTGTGTGGGCATATATGCTTGCAGCTTCTTACCTTGAGCCGCTCGCCGCATCGGTGTATTTTGGAACAAAAGAGGAGCTCGAAAAATCATTGATTATTAGTAATATTAAAGCTATAGATAAGGAAGAGTATGCAGATAAGCGCGTGGTGATAAAGGGGTGTGGCGATACGCCAATACCGGAAGCAGCATATGTTGCTATTACCTTTCATTTACGGCCTGTAGTAAAGTCGATTATGTATGGGGAGCCATGTTCCACAGTTCCAGTTTATAAAAAATCGATGCCCAAAGTCTAACAGTAGTAATTTTGTTAATGATTTGTTGAGAGTTGTAGTTAATATTACAGATGTGGTTATTAACTATTTGGCTAAACGACTGCAGAGAATGGTTTTCCCGTTATTTTTTTTCGTTATTTTTTAATTTTATTTTAACTTAGTGCAGAAATTTGCTTGTCATTGTGTTTTCCGGAGTTAAATTAAGTATTGTTTTATGAAGTATTTCCTTAAGTCATTAGTGTTTGTTGCGCTACTGTTTACTTCGTTAAGAAGTATCTCTCAACCATTGCCCTGTCCACCTCTATCTACTACGTCCATCACAGGTATAGGCGGCACAACAATTTGTAATGGCGGATGCACAACTATCAGTTGCACAGATACTACATCCATAAAATCAACGTCTTCTTACACATTTTCTACAATACCATACTTGCCTACCTCTTTCACTGGCGGCACATCCATTCTTGTGGGCACAGACGATGTATATAGCGGAGTATTGGCTTTGCCATTCCCATTTTGTTTTTATGGTGTGAAATACAATTCGTGTCTGATAGGCGCTAATGGTGAAATATGTTTTAACACGTCGCTTGCCGGCGGTGGATGTCCATGGTCTATACCCGGTCCTATACCCACGCCAGGGTCTTTAAATGCAGCTACCATCAATACCATAATGGGCGCATACTACGACCTCGATCCATCTATACCCGGCGGTACCACCACATGGGCAATTTATGGAACTGCGCCATGCCGCACATTTGTGGTTTCGTGGAATAACATTCCATTATTCAATGCAGGCACCTGTCCAGGATTGACAGGTACGCAGCAAATTGTATTGTACGAATCTACTTATGCTATAGATATATTTATACACAACAAGCCTATATGCGATGCATGGAACAGTGGTAGAGGTATACTGGGTATTGTAGATCAAACAGGCGCTAATTATAATCTGGCTCCCGGGAAAAACGGGACTTCTTTTGGAATTACCGATTCTGGTTACAGATTTACTCCTAATGGACCCGCAACTTGGCGATATGTTTGGACCGACCCTACCGGAACAGTGGTGGGTACAACCCGAACAGCCACTGTTTGTCCTACTGTAGCTACTGTTTATACCGTAACGGGTATTGCTTCTTCCAATTGCGATTCATTTATTGTTCGTTCGTCTGTGTTGGTGCAAATAGGCAGAAATCCAAACATTAGCCGATTTACAAGAACAAATCCTTCACTTTGCGGAGTATGCGACGGCAGTATTAAATTGTTTGGTTTAGTGCCGGGCAGTTCAGATACCATTTATTACAAGTATAATGGGGCATTGCAGCCTTATGTCGTGCAAATCACCGCACCCGATAGCTCCTTAACAATAACAGGATTGTGTTCAGGCAGATACGATAGTATTGTTGTAAAAGAGGCTTTGTGTCATACAGATCCAATTGGACCTATTATACTTACAGACCCGCCAATAGCAATATCGAGTGTAACGACTACCAATCCTTTGGCCTCGTGTACTTGCGACGGAACAATTACACTCTACGGGCTATACCCGAGTCATGCATTTACTGTAAACTATGACTTTAATGGTATTCCGCAGCCTCCGGTGTCTACTACCACAACTACTTCAGGAACCATTACTTTGACCGGATTATGCGCAGGCAGATACAGTAATATTGTTGCTTCGTTTGGCGCTTGTATTACCCCCCCCAGAAGTTTTTACGACTTGGTGGCTCCGGTTCCATATGTGTTTAATGTTAAGAACAAAAATAATCCTACACAGTGTGGATATTGCGACGGGGATATTACCATTGGTTCCGCTCCGCCATTCTCAACAGACACTATCAGATATTCGCTAAACGGCGCACCCCAGCCGCCAATCGTAACTATTGCACTTTCGGATAGTTCTATTTATTTACCAGGTTTGTGCGCAGGCGATTATACTGGTTTTACCGTTACTGTAGGGCCTTGTACCTATCCAGTTGGAGGTTCAGCGCTTTTGTCAACAATTCCTGTCGTTGCTAATTTCAATATGGTTGTAAAATATGGATGTAATGGCGATACGGTTTATTTTACTAACAACTCAACATCGGCCGGAACATTATTTTATACGTGGAATTTTGGAGACGGAACATCGGACACAACTAAAAATCCAATGCACATATTTAGTCAGGGTACCTATACTGTAACATTAACATCAACCAACCATTATTGTGTTGATTCGTTCAAATTGCCTCTTGATCTTGTGCATCCTATAAAAGCAATATTCGGAGCTTCGCCAACATTGTTGTGTCAAAATAATCCAGTGGTATTTACCGACAGTTCAATTGGTACAGGGTTAAGTTACGCCTGGTATTTCGGTAACGGAGCAACAAGTACAGTTCCAAGTCCGGTTTATTCCTACCAGAAAACTGGTCTTTATAAGGCAATGATGATAATTACGGATTTTGTACCCTGCCTTGATACCGCTATGGTGGATATACAAGTGGATACAATAAGTGGAATAAAAATGGCGATTACTGATACTGTAATTTGCCGCAGCACAGATATGCATTTTACAGCTTTATACACTCCTATCGGTAATACAGGAATTACCTGGGACATGGGTGATGGCTACGGAATAAAAAATGTTAATCCGCTTATTCATTCCTACGATGCAGTTGGTGTGTTTACCGTAACGGCTACGGCACATTACCGCGCTTGTAAGGATACCACAGCAAGCCGTAAAGTGGTGGTAATACCGCAACCAAATATTAATCTTGGAGACGATACTTTTATATGTCCGGGAAGTGAGCCAATTATTTTGGGGGATCGTTCTAACGCAAATAATCCTAATGCTACTTGGAAATGGAATACAGGTCAAACAACACGTACTATAGCCGTTAGTACCCCGGGTTATTATTTTGCAACTGTAAATATCAATAATTGCATTACATCTGATACTGTATGGGTTAAGAATGATTGCTACATGAATATCCCGAATGTTTTTTCTCCAAACGGCGACGGCGTCAATGATTACTTCTTCCCAAGACAAATGCTGACAAGTGGATTGGTGTCATTTAAAATGCAGATTTTCAATCGATGGGGACAAATAATATTTGAATCTTCTTCACTTGATGGTTCTGGTTGGGATGGTCGTTTTAATGGCGTTGATCAACCTGTAGGCGTTTATGTATACGTAATAGATGGTACATTCCGAGACGGTCAGAAAGAACACCATCAGGGAAATGTGACAATGTTGAGATAATGTGTTTTTGTACTATGCAATTGTTGTTGTTAATAATATTGCTCACATAACAAAAACTATCCGGGGAATAGAGATTAACATCTTTATTCCCCGTTTTTATTTCTGTTCATTGCTCTTATTATTGGTTCTTTACAACTTATGCTCATCATTATTAACATAGTTTATATAAATATATTGATTTGCACCAACCAAATCGTATTTTTCCACTGTCTTTATGTTACTACCAGTTAATCATAGATTAGTGTAGCGCTATTTTTTAGTTCAGTATTTTGATAGTATAATCATCAGGTGGGCGGTTTTTAGCGGTATTGAGTTTATTTTGAAATGATAGTATAGTATTTGTATTAAATTGGTTCCTAAAATACAGTAGCTTATGAAAAAAAGTTTTCATTTTTTGCTTGCACTCGGTGTAGGGCTTTTCTGTAGTAGCAGTTCGTTTGCCCAGTTGGTAGGCGGCAATATGTTTTTGCAGGGTCGTTGGGTAGAGATCGGTTGTTGTCCGAACGATGCCTTTGGGGCTTGTACGTCACCAGCCGGTTACCATCCACA
>CAIRYK010000033.1 GCA_903882805.1 uncultured Bacteroidota bacterium
GTACCCACCATTACCATATGCCCTGTACTTGTAGCGCTATCCCAGCAGCCATAGCCGGTAGGTACTATACGTGCTGTAATGGTATCTACGCCCGGTGGCTTGGTATAAGTAACCATGGGTACAGTAGTAGTGGTAAACTCTATACCATGGTTGAGCCAGTGTATCAGGTAGCTACTGCCGGCGTTGGCTACCGTAGCTGTTACCGTTACGGTGCTGCCCACGGGCATATTTGTCTCTCCGCTTAGGGCTATAGTGGGTATAGTGAGGATAGGGGGGGCGGTTACTTTACGGATGCGGTTGTTTTGAGCATCTAATATGTACAAATTACCACAGGCATCTAATGTGATGCCGCGAGGATGATTCAACATAGCTGATGTCGCATTACCTCCATCGCCACTATAACCAGCAATTGCTGTCCCGGCAACAGTTGTAATTATACCTATCGTATCTACCTTTCGTACGACATCATTGTATTCATCAGAAATGTAAACATTACCATTACCATCGACAGCTAACCCAACTGCAGCATGAAATTCAGCTAAAGTAGCAGAACCGCCGTCCCCACTATACCCCAGTACTCCGCTACCAGCAAAAGTGCTAATTATTCCAGAGGAAATGTCAATTTTTCTAATTTTCAATGTATTCGACAACAGTATATTATGGTTTTTATCAAATGCTATATCTTCAAGGCCAATAAGTTCCGCATCTGTAGCAAGACCACCATCCCCTCCGAATCCAGAAATCCCATTCCCTGCTACAGTAGTAATTATACCATCTGTATCAATTTTTCGAGTTCTGAAATTACCAGCATCATTAAAATATAAATTATCTTCATTGTCCATAATTAATGACCAAGGCTGTGATAATTGCGCACTTGATGCAGGGCCTCCATCGCCAGTAAAACCAGCTATGCCATTTCCCGCAATTGTAGTTATTAAGCCAGTTGATTTATTGACTTTTCTAATTCTATTGTTGTTTATATCACCAATGTATATGTTTCCAAACTTGTCTTTAGTTAAACCTCCTGGCAATCCTATCCTTGCTGTAGTTGCAATTATATTATCTCCATTATAACCAAATACCCCATTACCAGCAATTGTAGAAATTATACCTGACACAGAAACTTTGCGTATTTTATACAAGTGACTACCGAAATAATAGTTCCCCGAATCATCAAAAACAATATAACCTGGAAATCCAATAGCCGCACTAACTGCAGCAATGCCATCTGCATAGGAACCACCGGGCAAACCTGCAATCGTAGTAATAGTTTGCGCTTTGGTAATATAAGTCAAACAAAATAATAGCAAGGTCAATACAATAGCTTTCATACGATAAAATTTAAAATATATAAAGAATATTTCCACCTGGAACTCCAGCTGGGCCATAATAAACTGTTCCTATAGGTAATACTGGAATTCCTACAAACGGACCAGGTATTCCATTCGCCCACAATCCATTCACATGCAATGAACCAGGATTAACCGCAGTGATACCTGTACCTGCAATAAACACATCGTTCAGTCCGGCATCGTTGTTGGTAGAGCCACCCAATATTGCTGAGCAGGTACCTGTAGAAATATTGCCTGTTCCACCTAATATGCTCGACCAATTGCCTGCTACACTATTATTATTTCCACCAAAAATACTCGCATGGTTAGTACCCGGCACTATATAGTTGTTTAGTCCACCGCCTATACTGCCAAAGGTAGTTGCCGCGCCAGTGCTGTCTATCCAGTTGTCGCGGCCACCGCCTATAAAGCTCAAATCTGCAAAAGGCTCACCTGCTACGTTGCTACCTATGCGGTTGTTGCAACCACCTGTTATGGTGCTTGTAATACCGCATATTGTATTGCCATGCATCTCCCGAGATTAGAACTTTTTAGAAAATTATAATATGCGTACGCCAACCTACTGTCTGTTCCGTCTACACTCAGGGTTTGGTTAGTGGTTCGGGGCCAGAAATAGATTGATTGTTGCCGTAGATCGTTTTTAGTTTTTAAAAGTTTAATTTTAGGTTAAAGGAAAAAAAGGTTGTTTGTTTGCAATAATGTATGCGATAATAAATTTAACACTCAACTCAATACAAAAGCCAGCGACTTACAGATATTTTGGTTTATTGATTGTAATTCGTTTATTGATAGTTGTTTGCTGCTTTTTGTAGTAATGTATTATTCCTTTTGTGCTGCCATGTGTATTAGCGCTCATCTCCTTTGGTCCGGGCATCCCGATCGGCGCTAAGTACCTAAAGCGGCTCGCTTCCGGAGGTGTATTTTTCGCAAGCGGGCTAAGCCAATTTCCGAGGCAATGCGCGGCGCTGTATTATTTGGGTTACCACCTTAGCGCCCGAGTGCTACGCGGAGGTAGTTTGGAGTTTCAAAATGGGTCTGTTGGTTAAATTGCAGCATGGCGCCGGCGCAGTCGTTTTACGTTAACGATATATAAATGTGCAGGTTTTCCGGCCTAATAATCATTATTTTATTAATTTTATAGGTTGGTATACACAACTCCGCTTGGAGCTGTGCAAATCGTGTTATCCTTATTCGAAGCTTTTTATAAACATTATCAGTAGGTTATGAAGTATCTTTTATTTGTTTTGTCGTTTTTAGGTGTTTTTCTGGCTGGGGGGCAGGGTGTTGCGGTCTACGGTCAGCAGGCTACAGTAGTGGCCAAAAACGCCATGAACACAGGCATGCGAAATTACCAAACGTTTACAGCGCCCTATAAAAATACGGATGGAGAAGCAGTGCAGGCTAATGCTGCTTTTGGCAACCATCCGGAGGCGGGGCTACTGTTTGCGGAGACGCCCTGCGATAATTGCTACGAGCTGATAAGCGAGCGTACCGAGATGGCTAAAACTTTTGTGAAGCTGGGTACGCACGGCAAAAGCATTGCCCGGCAAACATCGTCGCAGCCCATGCACTACCGCAACTACCGCGGCGAATGGCTGACCATAAAAGCGCAGTTGCGCCCTACAGTCGCGGGCGTATATGCTGCGCCCGAGCAGGAGTGCCCGGTGGCGATAGATACCCGCGGCCGCTACACGCTGTTGGGGGCTGCCGGTGAGGAACTGAAGTACAACAATGACCTAAGACTGGTATTTGAAAATACCGACGGCCAGCAAACAGACCTTGGCCCCGCCGACTGGACCAACCACACCGCCGGCGACGACGGCGTATATGTAACCAATGCATGGCCGGGTATAGATATAGAGCTGTATGCTATTCGCGGGGCAGTGAAAACAAATTTTGTTATCAACCGGGCCTTGCCTGCCTATGCGCATGGCCGATTGCTGGTGCGCGACCACTTACAAATGCCCGCTGGCTACACCCTGTTTGCGCAGGGCAAGAGCGCCTATACCGGTAATATGGAGGTGCGCAATGCAGCCGGCAAAAAAGTGTACGATATGTCGGCGGCCACGGCATTTGAAAAAGCAGATATTAAGCACACGCTTAAAATGCTGGAATACCGCATAGCAGGTAGTGAGTTGGATATAGCGCTGCCCGGCGATTTTCTCAATCGTCCTTCTTCATCGTATCCGGTAATTATAGATCCGTTGGTGTCCAACGCTACTATTTCATCGGTAAGCGGTTCCACCTACAGTTCGGGCTGGACAGTGGGTTGTGTGTATACCAATGCTGCAACTGTGCCGGCGCGCGTTACTATTACCGATGTGCAATTTTCGTTTCAGTATGTTACCAGCGGCGGCGCGCTGCTCAATAATGGCGCTTTCGATTTTCGCCTGGGAACCTGCCGCAGCCCCACGCCTACACTGCTATGGTGGAACTGTAACAGCCTGCTGACCGGCACCTGTACCGGCACGGGCGCTTCTATATATTCATCGTTGTTTCCGTGTGTGCCGCCTCCGCAGTGCGCCCCCTACGATATGGGCATAACCATGAATTTTTACCAGAACTACCTTGCCGATGCGCCTTGCTCTAATGCCTACATATCTGCAGGCAGTCCGCTCACGATCACGGTTTTTGGTAATACTATAGAGCCTACAGCCGTCATCACCAGCGATTCCACAATTTGTCAGGGCCAGAGCGCCACACTGTCTACCACGGCGCACAATGGCGTTGCGCCGTATACCTACACATGGATGCCCGGCGGACTTACCGGCACGCCGGTAACCGTATCGCCAACCGTAACTACCACCTACACCGTTGTAGCCACCGACCTGTGCGGCGAAACCGCAGCAGGCACGCGCATTATCAATGTTAGTCCGTATGCGCCTATTACCGGCGTTACGTCTGTATGTATTGGCTCAACAACTACGCTCGGCAATACCCTTGCAGGCGGCACGTGGCAAAGCGTCAATCCGGGGGTGGCTGTTATTAGCCCATCTACCGGCATTGTAATAGGTATGCTACCCGGCACTGCAACAATCAGATACACTACACCCGGAGGATGCGTTGTGAGTACTACAGTTACGGTGTTGCCATTGCCTGCAGGTATTGGCGGGGCTTCGGCTGTGTGCCAGGCCAAGACCATAACCCTAACCGATGTAACTGCAGGGGGCTCATGGAGCAGCAGGCTACCTGCCATAGGCAGTGTAGATGCCGGCGGCGTAGTAACGGGCATATCGAGCGGATCGACGGTTATTACCTACGCACTCGCAACAGGATGCTATGCTACTCATGCCGTTACGGTAACTCCGGTGGCGGCAATAAGCGGCTCGTCTACGGTATGCGTAGGGGGTAGTTTGCCGCTTTCTAATACTGTGCCGGGCGGCACATGGAGCAGCGGAGCGACCTCCATTGCGCCCGTCAACCCCACTACCGGATTGGTATCGGGCGTATCGGCAGGTACTGCGGTTATAACTTATACTACGCCTGCAGGTTGTATTGTTACCAAAAATATTGCTGTTACACTGCTGACTGCTATTACTGGGTCTACTACCGTGTGTCAGGGTAGCGCCACCACACTCAGCAACCCCACCGCGGGCGGCTCGTGGACCAGCGTATCGCCCGGCGTAGCCACCATTGGCTTGGGTAGCGGCATTGTTACCGGAGTCAGTGCAGGCACGTCAATAATCAGTTATATTACTCCGGCAGGTTGCTACGCTACTATGGTGATGCAGGTTTATCCGCTGGCGCCCATCACAGGCCCATCGGCAGTATGCGCAGGCAGCGATATTACCCTTGCCGACGCTACTGCTGGCGGCACATGGAGTAGCCTAACCATTGGCCTTGCCACTGTGGGGTCGCTTACGGGCGTGGTGTCGGGCATAGCTCCCGGACTTGCCAGCATAGCCTATACCACCGCCGACGGCTGCGTGGCAACAGCGGTGGTAGATGTTAATCCGGTCAGTTCCATTACCGGCTCGTTGGTTGTATGTCAGGGTGGTAATACGGCGCTTACAAATGCCCTGACCGGCGGATTGTGGAGTAGCGGCGCTACTGCTATAGCCACGGTAGGTTCTTTATCGGGCATAGTATCTGGCGTAACGGCAGGTACAGTTATTATTACATATACTAATCTTTACGTATGTATTGCAGTAGCTACATTAACCGTCAATCCTATTACGCCGATAGCAGGTCCGCTGTCGGTATGTATGGGCGATGGCGTAATACTTACCAATACTACTCCCGGCGGCGTATGGAGCAGCTCCAACACTGCCATTGCCGATATTGGCAGCCTTAGCGGCGCAGTGTCGGGCCTGCTGGCAGGTACCAGCAGCATTCGCTACACTACGAGCGCCGGTTGTTTTGCCACAGCTACGTTTACCGTTCACCCCATATCGCCCATTACCGGGCCCACGGCCTTGTGCTTCTTTACAACCCTTGCCAATGCCGCCCCCGGCGGATCGTGGGTGAGCAGCAATTTGCTGGTGGCTACTGTAGGTTTTAGTACGGGAGTTGTTACCGGTGTGTCGGCAGGTACCAGCGTTATTACTTATACTACAGCGCGCGGCTGCACAGCCTATACTACTGTTACGGTTACGCCGCTGTTGCCCATAGCCGGAGCGCCCAATGTGTGTATGGGCAGCATTACTACCCTTACTAATACCACTCCCGGCGGCTTCTGGACAAGTTCCAACCCCGCGCTTGCATCTGTAGGGTCTACCACCGGCGATGTGAGCGGCGTGGCAGCGGGTACAGCTATCATAACTTACACAACGCCTATAGGGTGTATTACTACCGTCACCGTTACCGTCAATCCATTGTCGCCGATAGTAGGACCGGCAACGGTTTGTCAGAGCCGCACCATCACACTGTCCGATCCGGCCACCGGCGGCACATGGGTCAGTTCATCGACAGCTATCGCTACCGTTGGTAGTTCCTCTGGTGTATTGACGGGCGTTGGTCCGGGAACTGCGGTTATCACCTACACCACTCCCGCGGGTTGTGTAGTGAATACTACCATCACCGTTTATCCGCTGGAGCCAATTTTGGGCGTAACCGCATTGTGCGCTGGGCAAACATCCACCCTAACCGACGCCACCCCCGGCGGAACATGGAGCAGCAGCGCTGCCCTTATAGTGGCAATAGATGGCACTACCGGCGAAGTAACGGCTGTAAGCGCTGGTACAGCCACCATAAGCTATACCACACCTGCAGGTTGTATTGCCACATCGGGTTTCATAGTTCATCCTGTGCCATCGCCTATAGGCGGGGTTACTTCGGTATGCGTTGGTCGTACTACCACACTCACCAATACGCTTGGCGGAGGCATTTGGCTATCGCGCAGCCCTGCAGTGGCTACCATTGGCATTACTTCTGGTATAGCCGCCGGCATATCCGCCGATACTACTACTATTTCCTATACCACAACCGGAGGCTGTTCGGTATCGACGTTGCTAACTGTTTATCCGTTGCCTGCAGCTATTGTTGGCGTTTCCAGTTTGTGCGTAGGTTCGTCGGCTACATTTACCAATGCTACGCCTGTTGGCTTGTGGAGCAGCAGCGCGCCAACAGTAGCAACAGTAGGTAGCCTGAGCGGCTTGGTAACAGGGCTTACCGCCGGTACTACCATAATAACTTTTACCACACCCAATGGTTGCATTGCCACTCAGGCGGTAACACTTCATCCGTTGCCGGCTGCAATAGCCGGAACTACCACTATTTGCGCATTTGCATCTACTACGCTCACCAACACATTGGCAGGCGGCTCATGGGGCAGCAGCGCACCAGCCATTGCCGATATAGATGCGGTTACAGGATTGATGTCGGGCGTGTCTGTGGGAACGGCAGTTATTACTTACAGCACTACATTTGGCTGCTTTGTTACTACCTCGGTAAGGGTCAATCCCACTCCGGTTATAACCAGTACCCCGGCTACCAACCCCACTACCTGCACCACATCCGACGGTTACATTGGGCTTACCGGACTTACCCCCGGCGAAACCTATACCGTTCATTATATGTCGGGCACTACACCCATCACGGTTACGCTTACCGCCGATGGTTCGGGAGTAATAACCGTCTCCGGTCTTGCGCCTGGCAGCTACAGCAACTTTAGTGTTACCAACAGTTTTGGTTGTTCGTCGGTAGGTATAGAAGGACCTATTCTTATAACTAAGCCTGCTCCTCCCGCTCCGCCCACAGCCAGCAACAACGATCCTGTGTGCGATGGCGGCAGTTTACAGCTTTTTGCCACGCATACCCTGCCCGATGTTTCTTACAATTGGTCGGGCCCGTTGGGCTTTACCAGCACACAGCAAAACCCGGTTATTGCACCGGCATACCTCATACACTCTGGCGTATATTCGGTTACGGCAACCCGCCTTGCGTGCGAGTCGGCTCCGGTAACCACAACTGTAGTAATACACCCTATACCGAACATTGGCGGCATAAGCTCCACCAACCCTACTACCTGCAAGGGAACTGATGGCACAATAACGCTGACTGGTCTTACGCCAGGACTCACCTTTGTAGTGCGATATCTATATAATAGCGCCGCCGTAACCACCACTGTGGTAGCCGATGTGGCAGGTAAAATACTACTGACTGGCCTTGCTGCCGGCGCTTATGCAGGTATCACCGTACAGTCGTTCACTTGTGTGTCCAATGTTGTTGGTCCGGTTTCGCTCGTCGATCCGGGGCCGCCGGCCGCACCGCAGTTGTGGAACAATGGCCCAATGTGCGCCGGAAAAACGTTGCTATTGAAATCGAAGGACGATGATTTGGGTTATGTATATGAATGGACCGGGCCCAATGGCTTTGTGTCGAACCTGAAGGAACCGGTGATAGACCCAACAACAATGGCCGATAGCGGACTATATACACTTACTATTCGCTACCGCAATTGTCCGAGTTCGGCAACTATGGATGTGGTTATTTATCCGCCGGTGAAACTGGATCATGTTACGCCAAGCCAGACCATTCCAATAGGCAGTAAGATACAGCTTTATGCATCTGGCGCGTCCTATTACGTATGGACGCCCAACGGAGGTACGCTCAATGATGCCGCAATAGATTCGCCAATTGCCAATACAGAAGAGACGATCACCTATATGGTAAAAGGCAGAAACGAATTTGGTTGCGTAGACTCTGCCTACCTAACCGTGACCATTGACTACAATATTGAGATTTTTATACCCAATGCGTTTACCCCCAACAACGACGGTAAAAACGATGAATTCCGGATAGGTAATCTTAAATATGATCGTTTGGTCGACTTTACGATTTACAATAGGTGGGGTGAGGAAGTGTACCATAACAACTACAATGTGAAACGCGGCTGGGATGGCACGTTCATGGGCGTGCCGCAGGACATGGGCGTATACCACTACAGCATAACGTTGGGCACCCCCGATGGTCGCTTGAAATTTTACAAGGGCGATGTGACGTTGATTAGGTAAACTGCCACAGGTTGGATAAGTTTTTCGCCCCGGTATCTGTTTTGGATATCGGGGCGTTTTTTTCTAAATGGCTTAGTCTTGTTTAGCTAATAATAACATCCGAACATCCAACCGTAATTATGTGATTGACTAAGTATCAAAACTGCCAATAAACACTGTCTCACAATTCACTTATCATCCCATTCCTTTCATCTACTTATGTAAGTATGTGTTACCTTTGCCAAAAGTGAAAATCGGTAATTATGGCAGAGGCGCTGCAAAAAGTAGTAGAAGAGGACAGGCAAGGAGAGGCGTATGCGCCTTTTGCAGCCGATCCAAATATATTTAATAAGAAATTTTATATAGAAAGCTATGGCTGTCAGATGAATTTCAGCGATAGCGAAATTGTAGCTTCTATACTGCATAATGAAGGCTATGGAGCTACTCGTAACTATGAGGATGCCGACTTAGTGCTGCTCAATACCTGCTCCATTCGCGAGAAGGCCGAGGTGACGGTGCGCAACCGCCTGCAGGCCTTCAAAAAGGTGAAAGACCAAAACCCCGGCTTGCTGATAGGCGTGTTGGGCTGCATGGCCGAACGCCTGAAAGCAAAGTTTCTGGAAGAAGAAAAACTGGTGGACATAGTAGTTGGCCCCGACGCCTACCGTAGCCTGCCATCGCTGATAAGCGAGGCGGGCGGCGGACAAAAGAGCGTGAATGTATTGCTGAGTCGCGACGAAACCTATGCCGATATTTCGCCGGTGCGGCTGGATAGCAATGGCGTAACTGCCTTTGTGAGCATCATGCGCGGCTGCAACAATATGTGCACTTTTTGCGTAGTGCCTTTTACCCGCGGCCGCGAACGTAGCCGCGATGCAGAAAGCATTGTGGCAGAATGTAAAGATCTTTTCGATCGTGGATTTAAGGAAGTAACGCTGCTGGGTCAGAATGTAGACAGCTATTATTTTACTCCATCGTTTGCCGACGGCCACCAACCAGATAGCGTAAACTTTGCGCAATTGCTGGAGCGCGTAGCGCTCATATCGCCGTTGCTCCGCATCAGGTTCAGCACATCGCACCCAAAAGATATTACCGACGACGTGCTGCACACTATGGCGCGCTACAATAATATTTGCAAATACATTCATCTGCCAGTGCAGAGCGGTAACACCCGCATACTGCAACTGATGAACCGCACCTACACGCGGGAATGGTACCTGAACAAGGTGAAACGCATACGCGAAATAATGCCCGATTGCGGTATCAGCTCTGATGTTATTTCGGGTTTTTGCACCGAGACAGAGGAAGAGCATCAGGACACACTCTCGATTATGGAGCTGAGCAAGTACGACATGTCTTATATGTTTTCTTATAGCGAGCGCCCCGGCACACTGGCCGCCCGCCGTTATACCGATGATGTACCCGAGGATGTGAAAAAACGCAGGCTCATAGAAATAATCGATCTTCAAAACGCATTGTCGCGCGAAAGTTACCGCAATGATATAGGCAAGACATTTGAAGTGCTTATAGAAGGCAATAGCAAAAAGAGCGATAAGGACTGGTGCGGACGCAATAGCCAGAATAAGATGGTAGTATTTGCCAAAGGCGAGGTTCCGCTCAGCAAGGGCGACTATGTGCAAGTGCATATAACCAGCGCTACTTCCGCTACGCTTATGGGGCATATGGTTTAATGCCCGTATTTAACAAATATCAATTTCAATAGTATCGCTATCACATAGTATTATGGATATTCAAAGCATCAAGAATCGGTTTGGAATAATAGGCAATTCGCCTGCGCTCAATCATGCCCTTAATACGGCGGTGCAGGTGGCCAATACCGATCTTTCTGTATTGATTACCGGGGAGAGCGGCGTAGGTAAGGAGGTGTTTTCCATGATCATTCATGCACTTTCGCCACGCAAGCACAACCCTTTTATTGCAGTAAACTGTGGCGCCATACCAGAGGGCACCATAGACAGTGAATTGTTTGGCCACGAGAAGGGCTCGTTTACGGGCGCTGTAGATAGCCGTAAGGGTTATTTCGAAACCGTGAATGGCGGTACTATATTTCTGGATGAGATAGGCGAGATGCCGCTGGGCACACAGGCGCGACTGCTAAGGGTGCTGGAGACAGGCGAGTTTATCAGAGTAGGTTCGTCGAAGGTGCAAAAAACAGATGTGCGTGTGATAGCGGCTACCAACAGGGATCTGCTGGAATATACTACTGAGGGCGATTTTCGTCAGGATTTATACTACCGCCTTAGCACGGTGCCAATAAGGGTTCCGGCTTTGCGCGAGCGTAAAGAAGATGTTCCGTTGCTGTTTCGTAAGTTCGCTGCAGATTTTGCAGAGCGATACAAAACGCAGTCGGTGCAATTGGACAGCGCTGCGCAGCAAATGCTGATCAACTATTACTGGCAGGGAAATGTGCGTGAGCTGAAGAATATTGCCGAGCAAATATCTGTGTTATCCACCGACAAACATATTACGGCCGATACATTGCAGAAATTTTTGCCCACGCGCAACACTACGCGCAGCCTCGCAGTAATACCCAGTTCGGCTCAGCCGGGTATGCCCGCCACCGCGCATAGCGACTTTAATACGGAACGCGATATACTCTATAAGTTGTTTTTTGATCTTAAAAAGGACATGAACGACCTGAAACAGATGATATATGACGTAGCCCACCACCAGGGCTATACCCCCGCCGATCCAAGCGCTAATTCGCTGATGCCTGTATATAACGAACCCGATAACGCCCCCCAGCCAACAACGAACTACAGTGTAAATACCCCTATACTACTGGAAAGCAACGATCATCACGAAGATGTGGAAGAAACGCTACTACTGGCCGACAGGGAAAAAGAGTTTATAACAAAGGCGCTAAAAAAGCACAAAAGCCGCAGGCGCGATGCCGCTGCCGAGTTGGGTATATCTGAGCGTACGCTTTACCGTAAAATAAAAGAATACGATATAGAGGAATAATGGCGGAGGTTTAGCTGGTGCCTACCGGTGTGCCGATGGTAGCAGATGCAGTAATAATGTCGTAAACAAGCAAATTGATTTCGCGTTTTACGGTATTTAGCTTAAGATCGTCGGGCAAAGGGTGGGGGAGATGGTAGTATATTACCATCTGAAATGTTTCTTTATCAAAGGTCTCCACAATTACCTCTACCGGTGTTATTACCGGCGGCGTAGCTGTTAGTGTTTTTTTAATTTCCTCGGTTAGTTTTTTCAGGGTAGCGCTACCTACTCCATACTTTAGGTTCGCTACGATTTTTATCAGCCGGTTATCGCGCATAGACATATTGATAACGCTCTGGCTCACCAGGTTTTGGTTGGGCACTATGTATGCTGACCCATCGGCATTGCGTAGTCGTGTGCTGCGGAACCCAATACGCTCTACTACGCCTTCCACTTCGCCCAGTTTTATGGTGTCGCCTGTCTGAAATGGCTTATCTGTGAGAATAGTAAAGGCAGCGAAAAAGTTCTCAACGGTTTCCTTACCTGCCAGCGCTATAGCCACACCGCCAATACCCAAGCCGGTAATCAATGCGGGAATGTTGATATGAAAAACGCTGCCTAGTATCCAGAAACCGCTTAATATCCACATGGTTAGTTTGGATATTTCCTTAATCAACGGCAGCAACTGTTGGCGTTCCAGATTGTGTTCTGCTTCAGCTTTACCCATGCGCAGGTAATAAACAAAATCGGTGAAGCGGGTAAATACCTGAGTAAGAAACACTATAAACAGAAACAGGAAAATGTGGTCGGTAATGTCGTCGAGTTTCAGATTTATTTTTTCTTTACCCCCTATAGTGTGACGTATGGCAATTTTAGCCAGCAGGTGGTCGAGCTGATTTACTGCTATGAAGTAGAGAACAGTTTGAAGTAGTCGCTCTATAGGCTTAAATAGCATTTCGCGGATGGCCGTTTTATGCTGCATATAGCTGTAGCGCGCCGCCAGTCCGCTGCTCAGGCGTGTAAGAAGCGCAGCTAGCGGTTTTTTAAGCAACAGCGTAGCAAGCGCAATACCTGCAAACCGCAGGAAATTGGCCGCAGTCTCGCCCATGTAATAATGGTCAAGAAAACTCCAGTCTATATTCAGTAGTAGATGGGGCATGGTAATTCAGTTTTTTACGTTTTAAACTGACACATTAAAGTCGCGGAGCGCATCGTTGAGGCTGGTCTTTAGGTCGGTTGATGCCTTACGCGTACCAATAATGAGTGCACAACTCACCTGATAGTCGCCTGCAGGGAAGCTCTTTGAGTAGCTGCCGGGTATTACGACGCTGCGGGCCGGCACCCTGCCTTTGTAAGTAATTGGCTCGGGACCGCTTACATCTATAATTTTTGTACTCTGCGTGAGTACCACATTAGCGCCCAGCACAGCTTCTTTCTCTACTATTACGCCTTCTACTACTATGCAGCGCGAGCCAATAAAACAACCATCTTCAATAATAACCGGCGAAGCCTGAAGAGGCTCCAAAACGCCGCCTATGCCAACGCCGCCGCTAAGATGCACACCCTTGCCTATCTGCGCGCAAGAGCCCACGGTAGCCCAGGTGTCTACCATTGTGCCTTCGTCTACATAAGCGCCAATGTTCACATAAGAGGGCATAAGCACCACGTTGCGTGCCACATAGGCGCCGTAGCGCGCCACAGCATGCGGCACAGCGCGCACGCCCAGCTCGGCATAGCCATGTTTGAGCAACATTTTGTCATAAAATTCCATGGGGCCAGATTCCCACGTTTGCATTTGCTGTATGCCAAAGTAAAGCAGTATAGCTTTCTTTACCCATTCGTTTACCTGCCAGCCATCGGCTGTAGGGCTGGCTACGCGCAGGCGGCCTTTATCTACTTCTTCTATGATAGCCCTTATGGCGGCTACATATGCCTCATCTTTAAGCAATGTTCTGTCGGCAAATACCGCTTCAATATCTTGCTGCCATTGTATGTTCATGTTCGTTGTTTTGAGTTGGTTGTTAGTTTGTTGTTGGGGCAGCCGCCTTTGCTGGCTGCTCTCCGTTTACTACCTGGCGTAGCCGAGACAAAGGGAATGGCCAGAAAACATTTGCGGTTACAAGTCCCTTGGTGTACTTGCGTTCCACAAAATGGAACAGTAGCATAGCCGCAAAGAACGACATAGGTATGCAAATGCCGCGGGTGAGTATGCCATAATAGATGTTGCGCTCGGCTGTGATGTGCGACACCAGATTGTCGGTAAGGTAAAAAACAGACAGATGCACCAGATAAAGGGAATAAGACCGCTCCCCAAGCCATACAAATATGGGCTTACTCCAAAAGTCGCGGAATGATTTGATTTTATGACCCATAATTATGAGTCCGCCAGACAGTACGCCGTAACCGGTGTGTGCAAACGGAGAGTAGCGCATACCAATAGCTGGCACATAAAATACGGAGCCAACCACCAACAGACCGCCTACAGTCAGGAATACCTTGGCATGTTTCATTTCCAAGTCGCGGGTGGCAAGGAAGGCGCCCATCATAAAGCAAACCGGGAACTCCATAAACATACCGATATTGGTGGCAATGTGTGTGAAATTAAACACGATAGGGTAGTTGTAGGTGCAAAAAAACTGCAAAGCTACGGTACCTACGAGCGAAAAGCCCAATATGGTATACAGCTTACGGTCGCTCAGTTTGTGCGGTAGCGGGAAAAGAAGAATAATGAGCGGTACAAGTATGTAAAATACTATTTCCACATTAAGGCTCCACCAGGCAAGGTTGTAATACATGGCATTTATGTTTACAATACCGGCCTCCTTCAGCGTTTCCAGCCACGAAAACTCCATGCGCATACCGCGTTCGTTGTACCATGTAGGGAAAGCATTGTTGAACCACACCACAAACGCGCCGAAGATGAGCGCAAAGAAGTAGGGTGGGTAAAGGCGTTTCATGCGTCGTTTTATATAGTCCCACACCTCAAACTTGCGCTCGCGGCGCAGGTAGGGGCGTAATATCACCATGCCGCTGAGTACAAAAAACAGGTCGAGGCCTGACGAGATAAAGTCCGTGAACAGGTGGCCAATGTACGGTATATGAAAGCTATCAATAAACTTCAGAATGTTGGCCATAAAGGCGTGTGCAAATACAACCATTGCAATGGCGATCCCTCTGAATCCGTCTAAAAAATGGAACCGGTCTTGCTTTTTTGCAGGTGCGCTCATATGTGTGTATTGGTATACTTGTTCGTGTTAGTTTTGGGTTTGCGGTTCTAAATCGGTTATTAGTTGATAAAGGCGTCAAAAACATCGAATATACGTTTCATTTCGTCCTCTGTAAGGTTAGAGCCGGAAGGCAGGCACAGGCCGTCCGCAAACAATTGATCAGCTATTCCGTTGCCATAGTATGCGCAGCCCTCAAACACAGGCTGTAGGTGCATAGGTTTCCATAGCGGACGGGTTTCTATATTTTCTTTTTCAAACGCGAGGCGTAAATCTTCTCTCGAAAAACCAGCCTCGGCAGGGTTAATGAGAATCGTGCTCAGCCATCTGTTGCTGAAGAAACCATCTGGCTCAGTTACAAAACCAATGCCTTTTTTGCCGTTCAGTTTGGCGTAGTATTGGTTGTATATGTTGCGCCGTTGTTCTATGCGGGTAGCCAGTACTTCCATCTGTCCGCGGCCCACGCCGGCGCACAGATTACTCATACGGTAGTTGTAGCCAATTTTGCTATGCTGGTAGTGTGGCGCTGCATCGCGGGCCTGAGTTGCCAAAAAGCGCGCTTCTGACACCACCTGTTCATTGTGCGACACCAGCGCTCCGCCGCCCGATGTAGTGATTATTTTATTGCCATTGAACGACAATACCCCTATATCGCCAAATGTACCGCACTTACGCCCGTTTATAGACGACCCCAGCGCTTCGGCTGCGTCTTCAATCACCGGTATATCGTACTGGCGGGCAATGGCCATTATTTCTTCCATTTTGGCCGGCATGCCATACAGGTGTACAGGTATGATTGCCTTTGGTTTGGCGCCTTTGGCTATCCGGTCTATGATTGCTGCCTCCAACAATTCTGGCGACATATTCCAGGTGTCCGCTTCACTGTCTACAAACACCGGCCTGGCGCCAATATAGGCTATTGGGTTTGCGGTAGCAGAGAAGGTCATTGACTGACATATAACTTCGTCGCCGGCTTTTACACCCAGCAGCACCAAGGCCAAATGAAGGCCTGCTGTGCCTGAACTCAATGCCGCCACATGACAGTCGTGGTTGAGAAACAGCGATAAATCCTGCTCAAACCCATTAACATTCGGGCCCAACGGGGCTATCCAGTTTGTGGCAAATGCTTCTTTTACATATTGCTCTTCTGTGCCGCCCATATGTGGCGATGACATCCAGATTTTAGCGCTCATTTTTATGGTGTTTTTATTTTTATAATTTTCGCAGGATTGCCAACAGCCGTGGCATAGTCGGGTATATCTCGTATTACTACGGCGCCGGCGCCTATGTTGCACCATTTGCCTATGCGTATGCCTTGTATAGTAGCCGCGCCCGACCCTATATGTGTGCCTTCGCCTACATGCACATCGCCGCTAAGCGTTGCGTTTGGCGATATATGCACATAATCAGCCAGTACACAGTCGTGGTCTATAGATGCTGTAGTGTTGATAATGCAATGTTTCCCAATTACAGTATCGGCATTTATCACCGCCCCGGCCATTACAACCGTGCCTTCGCCTATTTTTGCCCGTTTAGAAATATTAGTAAACGAGTGAATGGCGGTTCCAAAACGCACATTGTCGCCCCATCGTTCGGCTACGCGTTTGCGGGTAGCATTTACACCAATACTTATGATCATTTGTTCATTTTCGGGTACGCCAGATGCCAGTGGTTTTTGCACCGGGTACTGCCAAACAGGCAGACGGTCGGCGTCATCCCAGATGGTGATATCGGGGGTGTTGATATTTTCCAATATCTCTATTATTACCTTTCCATGTCCGCTTGCACCGTAAACAATCATTTCGTTTTACGCTTAATTGTCGCAAATATACTCAGTGATAAAGGTTTTTAGAATAGGGCGCTCAGAATTAATGGTTTTGTCATCTTTTTATGGCATTAAGTGCGTCATTATCAGTCATTTGTGGCTGTTTTTGCCGGTTTCCATTCCATGGAGGTGCAATAGAGTTATATTCGTTGAATATAAATTCACAAATAAATAACGATTCTGGTTGGCTTAATTATTATATCATTGAGCCCGTTTTAACGAAGTTGTTGTTAACGCTTTGCAGGTATGTGGGTTGTTAAAAACCGTTAAATGTTGAGTTGGCGCACCGCAAAATGACCATATAATTACAATCGATACGCAGGAAACTATTTTTGTCAAAAATGTTTCCTTAGTTTTGCTCCCGAATTGAAATATGGAGCCACTAAAGAAAATATTGAGCGCGTCGATAGAATTGTTTAGCCAATACGGCTTCAAAACAATAACAATGGACGATATATCGCGCAGAGCGGGCATATCGAAAAAGACTTTGTATCAGCATTTTGCCAATAAACAGGAAGTGGTTAACGAATCGGTATTATGGTATAAAAAGCAAACCACTGAAACCTGTTTTATAACGCTCAACGACGCTGAAAATGCTATTGAGGCCATGGTTAAGTTGTTGGCTTATTTCGATACCATGTTCAAAAGGATCAATCCGATGGCTATGTTTGAGTTGCAACGTTTTTTTCCGGAGGCATTCAAGTCGTTCAGAGATATGCTTATGGAGCGCGATGTGACCATGATGCGCGAAAACATAGAACAAGGTATCAAGGAAGGCTTGTACAGAAAGGAAGTTAACGCCGACCTTATGGCGCGTTACCGACTTGAGTCGTCTTTTATGATTATGCAGCCCAGCCTTATGGTAAGCGACAGGATGAGCCTAATGGCCGTGGCGCTGGAAATAGGCGAGCATTTTATGTATGGCATTATGACCCCCGAGGGAGAGAAATTGTATCTAACGTATAAAGAGAAATATTTAAAGCAAGAAAATAAAATATGAGAAGGTTCTGTATTGCCTTAGCAAGTGTTACCCTGATAACCCAATCGGTTTTTGCCCAACAGCCGGTGAAGCTTAGTTTGAACGATTGCATGGAGTATGCCATGAAGCATAACTATACAATCAAGAATGCGCAACTGGATGTATTGATTCAGCAGGCGCAAAACAACCAGACTGCTTCTGCAGCATATCCGCATGTGAACGGAAAGGTCGATTTCAACAAATTTAATATTCCGCAGCGTTCGTTTGTAGATGGCAGCTCGTTTGGCGCGGCGCCTCCCGGCACGCTTATCCCTATTGCGTTTACGGTGCCCTATGCTGCGTCTGCTTCTATCACAACCAGTATGTTGCTTTTTGATGGTAGCGTGATGATTGCCCTGAAAGCCCGTAGCGCTGCGCTGGAAATGGTGAAACAATCTGGCAAGGTTACGGAAACCGGGCTTAAGTACAATATATATAAAGCATACAATTCGCTGGTAATAGCCTATCGTCAGTACGATATATTGAAGAATTCGCTGGTTTATGCCCGCAGCCTGGAGCACGATCTGGAAGTGACGCGCGCAAACGGTTTTGCAGAAAAAATAGATGTAGACCGCACAAGCGTGCAAATTAACAATCTGGCATCGGATAGTATAAGGATAGGCAATGTGCTGACCATGACCGAACAAATGCTGAAGTACCAGTTGGGTATGGATATAAACACGCCCATAATACTGACCGACACAGTGCTGGAAGACCGGAAAAATGCAGTTGCTGCCATCCTCGCAGAGCAAAGCTCTTATGAGCGTGTGCCCGAATTTGCTTTGATGAACACTGTTCTTAAACTCAACGAATACAATTTGCGCAGGTACAAGCTGTCGGCGCTTCCATCGCTCAGCGGGTTTTGGGCCTATGGTAGCAACTACGGTTCCAATAAGTTTAGCGACATCTTACTTTTCGATAAATACTGGGCCAACTCTACTTTGGGTCTTGCGCTGAACATACCGATATTCAATGGCTTTGCGAGAGTGAATCAGGTAAAGGAAGCCAAACTGAATATAGAAAAAACGCAGAACAACATAGATAATATAAAGCTGACGATCGACTTTCAGAATGCGCAGGCTAAATCGGCATTGAAAAATGCAGTGTTGCAGGTGCAGAGCCAGCGCAGAAATGTAGACCTATCGCAAAGCGTGCTGGACCTTGCGCAACGTAAGTACAAGGCAGGCGTGGGCAGCAATATTGAGGTAACACAGGCGCAAACCGAGCTGCTGAGGGCGCAAAACAACTACTTCAGCTCGCTGCTGGAAATAATAAATGCCGAGGCAGATCTGAAAAAAGCGCACGGCGACCTGTAATAATAACATCAACAGAACCAAACCAAAACAATAACTACAAAACACACAATATAAATGAAACGTTTAATTTATTTGCTGATACCTGCCCTTGTTTTTGCATCCTGCAGCAACAATCCCGATAAAGCGGCAGAACTTGCTAAACTAAAAAAAGAGAGAGGCGATATAGACCTCAAGATCAAACAACTGGAAGCATCTGGTAAGAAAGACTCTGTGAAGATGATGCCGGTATTGGTAAATGTAGTGGAGCCTATTCAGTTCAATTCGTTTGTAGAAGTGCACTCGCAGATAACCGGCGACGAAAACGTACTGGCTACTACCCAGGCGCCCGGCACGGTGAAAAGCATACTGGTGCAAACCGGCCAAAAGGTAAGCAAGGGAGCCCTACTGGCGCAACTGGACGCTACCGTTATAGAGCAGCAGATTGAGGCAATGGGCCCGCAACTGGCATTGTTGAAATCGGTGTACGAGAAGCAGCAAAACCTATGGGCGCAAAACATAGGCACGGAGGTGCAGTTGATGACCTCTAAAGCCAGCTACGAGGGCGCACAAAAGCAACTTGTGGCCCTGAAAGCGCAGCGCGATTTGTACAGAATAGTGTCGCCTATATCCGGTATTATAGATGCGGTAAACCTGAAAGTAGGAGAAATAGCCTCACCGGGTATGAACGGTATACGCGTAGTAAGCTACGACAAGCTGAAAGCTGAAGCCAACCTGGGCGAAAACTACCTGGGCAAGGTGAAGCAAGGCGACCCTGTGCTACTGGTGTTGCAAGATGCCAACGATACTATTAAAACCAGCCTCACCTATGTGTCGCAGGCTGTTGATCCGGTATCGCGCGCATTTATGGTGCAGGTGCGCCTGGCGCCCAGCAGCAAGCTGCACCCCAATATGTCTTGCATTATGAAGATATCTAACTACAGCAACCCTAAAGCCCTAATAGCGCCAATATCTGTAATACAGAAAACATCGCAGGGCGAAATGCTGTATATAGCCGATGGCGACAAGGCTAAACTGATAAAAGTAACTACCGGCCACAATTCAAACGGACTGGTGGAAATACTTACAGGCCTTAACCCGGGCGACAAAGTAATAACTGCCGGCTACGAGGCAATGGAAGATGGTATGCACATATCGGTGCAATAGTCGGCAATGCCGCGCCTATCTGCCGTGGTATGGGTTAGCGCCCTGCTGCGGTAAAATACAGAATTAAATAACTATTGTATCAATAATATTGAACATGAAAGACGTATTCAAAGAGTTTAAACCATCGAGTTGGGCGATAGATAATCGCACGGCTACGTATATAATCACCATCATCATTACCCTTGTCGGGCTGATGGCTTATATCAACCTGCCCAAGGAGCAGTTTCCGGAAATAAAAATTCCGCAGATAATAGTACAAACCGTATACCCCGGCACATCGCCCGAGAATATGGAAAACCTGGTAACCAAGCCCATAGAAAAGCAGGTAAAAAACCTGACCGGCGTAAAAAAGGTAACCAGCAACTCGTTTCAAGACTATTCGGTAGTGATAGTAGAGTTTAATACCGATGTGAAAGTAGATAAGGCGAAACAAGATGTAAAAGACGGGGTAGACAAGGCCAAGCAAGACCTGCCTAAAAACCTGCCTTTTCAGCCAGAGGTTAAGGATATAGACCTTTCTGAACTGCCTATACTTTCCGTAAATATATCGGGCAACTACGACCTGAACAGGCTGAAAAAATATGCCGATAAGGTAAAAGACAATATCGAGGCGCTCAAAGAAATAAAGCGTGTAAATAGGGTAGGATCGCTGGACCGCGAGGTGCAGATAAATGTAGACATGTACAAGATGCAGGCCGCCGGACTGACGTTTGACGACATAGACCGCGCCATAGCCATGGAAAACGTATCGACCACAGCGGGCGAGGTGTCTATGACCAATCAGAAACGCGTGATGAGTATTCGCAACGAGTTTAAGAATGCCGGACAAATTGCCAACATCATCATCAAAAATCAGCGAGGCAACAGCATTTATCTAAAAGATATTGCCAATGTGATAGATAGCTTTGCGGAGCAAAAAAGCTATGCGCGCCTGGACAATAAGAATGTAATAACCCTGAACGTAATTAAGGCCAAGGGCGCCAACCTGATCGAGGCATCGGACAAGATAGAGGCGCTGGTGAAAGACATGCAGAAAAAGGGAGAGCTGCCTAAGGAACTGACCGTGGTAACTACCGGAGACCAGTCGCAGGCTACCCGCAACACGCTGCACGATCTTATCAATACCATTATCATCGGTTTCTTGCTGGTAACTATTATCCTCATGTTCTTCATGGGCGTTACCAATGCGTTGTTTGTGGCGCTGTCGGTGCCGCTGTCGTGCGCTATAGCCTTTATGGTGTTGCCGGGTATAGGGTTTACGCTCAATATGATTGTGCTGTTCTCGTTTCTGCTGGCGCTGGGTATAGTGGTAGACGATGCCATTGTGGTGATAGAAAACACCCACCGTATATACGACAATGGTAAGATGGACATTAAGAAGGCCGCCAAGATGGCTACCGGCGAGGTGTTTTTGCCGGTGTTGTCGGGTACGGCTACCACGCTTATGCCCTTTATACCTCTGGCCTTCTGGAAAGGCGTTATCGGTAGCTTCATGTTCTTCCTGCCTATCACGCTCATCATTACGCTGGTAGCATCGCTACTGGTGGCCTATATCATGAATCCGGTTTTTGCGGTTAGCTTCATGAAGCCCGAAGATCATTCGCCCAAGAAACGCCAGTTTACCAAAAAAGACAAGGTGTTGTCGGTTATCTTCATTTCTTTTGCAGTACTGTTTTATCTGGCGCATTCGTTTGGCGTGGGCAACTTCATCATGTTCATTTACCTGTTCCTGATGCTGGAAAAATATATTTTCTCTAAGTGGATCAGCGCCTTCCAAAACAAATTGTGGCCTGCATTTCAAGACTGGTACACCCGCTGGCTGAAAAAAGCCCTGGCCCGCCCGGTAATGGTGTTTGTGGTTACGCTGGTGTTGCTGCCCGTTTCTATATCGTTGTATATATGGCGCAATCCTCCTTTTGTGTTCTTCCCATCGGCCGAGCCCAACTTTACGTATGTGTACCTCAATCTGCCGGTAGGCACCGACCAGGCCTACACCAGCGATGTGATGCGCAAACTGGAGAAGAAAGTAAACGATGTGCTGGGCAACGACCCTGCCACGGGCAAGAAAAACCCGATCGTGAAATCGGTGATAGCCAATGTGACCGTAGATGCCGTAGACCCCAATGGCGGCGAGATAGGCGACTTCCCCAATAAAGGCAAGATAACGGTGGCCTATGTAGAATATGGCGAACGCCACGGACAAAGCACCACTACCTATATGGAGCGTATAAGGGAGGCTGTGCGGTCTTACCCCGGCGCCGAGGTAACGGTAGATAAAGAAGGCGGCGGACCGCCGCTGCCCAAGCCGATAGTGATAGAAATAACCGGCGAAAACCTGGATACGCTGGTGGCAACATCTGAAAAGCTGAAACGCTACCTGAAAGCCAAGCAGGTGCCCGGCGTAGAAGAACTGCGCAGCGACTTTGACGCCAACAAACCGGAAATAGTGTTTGACCTGAACCGCGAACGCATGAACAACGAAGGGATATCGACCTATGCGGTGGCAATGAACCTACGTACGGCTATATTTGGTAAAGAGGTGTCGCGGTTTAGAGATGCTAACGACGACTACCCGATAAACCTGCGCCTGGTGCAAGACCAAAAGAGCGATGTAGACGCTATACGCAACATGCCTATCATATACCGCGATATGGGTATGGGCGGTATAATACGCACAGTGCCGGTGAGCTCGTTTGCCGATGTGCACTATGGCAATACCTATGGCGGTATAAAACGTAAAAACCAGAAACGTATCATTTCGCTGTCGAGCAACGTAATATCCGGATTTGTGGAAAACGATGTAGTGGCGGCGGTGCAGCGCGAAATAAACGACTTCCGCGCGCCTGCATCTATGACCATAAGAATGGGCGGACAACAGGAAGAGCAGGCCGAGACCGGAGCGTTTTTGGGCAGCGCCATGGGCATATCTATGATGCTTATATTCCTGATACTGATTATGCAGTTCAACTCGCTGAGCCGCACAGTTATTATTATGAGCGAGGTATTGTTTAGCATCACGGGCGTAATGCTGGGCTATGCAATGTTCCGCAACACCTTCTCTATGGTAATGAGCGGCATAGGTATTGTGGCGCTGGCCGGTATAGTGGTGCGCAATGGTATATTGCTGGTAGAGTTTATGGATATGATGCTGCACGAAGGCATGACCCCATACGACGCTATAGTAGAAGCCGGACGTACCAGAATGACGCCGGTATTGCTCACCGCAACTGCGGCAATACTGGGACTGATACCGCTGGCTGTGGGGCTGAACATAGACTTTGGCACGCTGTTTAGCGAGCTGAACCCGCACATCTATTTTGGCGGCGACAGCGCAGCCCTGTGGTCGTCGCTGGCATGGACCATGATCTATGGCCTTAGCTTTGCCACCTTCCTTACGCTTATAGCCGTGCCGGTTATGTGCCTGCTCAGCTTTAGGTTTAAAGACTGGGTGAAGAAAATGAAAAACAAGGCGAAAGCCGGATTGCAATAAAGAATGTTGGTGTGATTAATGGATGTAGCCTGCGGCCCTGTGCTGCGGGCTACGTTTTTTTTGGGGGGGGTACTGCTCAGAACGAGCCTGACACCCGTGTTCGATAAGAATCGACGAAGCAATTCCTATCGAACATCAACTCCTAAAAACAGGAAGGGCGTGTGGTGTGGTGATTTTCTGAAAAACGGTGGTATATGGGTTACTTATACCAATTGTATTTCATGAAACGGCAAGCTATAGTCGAAAATTAGTCACTTAATATGATTATAATTCGTACTTAACCCGATAGGGCTAAACTGTGCGTAGCCGGAGGTGAAGCCTCCGGTATTAAGGAAAGTAAGGTCCAACTCTGAAAGAGTTGAATATGCTATTGTATAC